>NZ_CAKZLP010000054.1 GCF_937127095.1 uncultured Amphritea sp. | reverse complement strand
AATTTGAGAAATTACGGCACTCGCCGGGGAATACTGAAGGGCATCCGCTGTCAGAATATATTCATGAAAAATGCGGGTTAGCTGTTCAACTTCACGCGCTGTGATTGCTGCGCTGTAGCCGCTGCCAGACTCGAAACGTTGAGCATAGGCTACAACCATATCTGGCATCGCGGCATTTGAGTAAAGCGGCTCTGCAGCAGAGATTGTGAATCCGTTCGTACGGTAGTGAGCTACAATATCAGGACGAACAGTACCGCCGTTACCCGCGATAGACCCCCAACCAGGGCCGAAGAAGTTGATCATTGGAACATCGAAAGGCGCTGTAGCGAAAAAGTTACCGCTCCAGGTCTGGCCTACAGTCAGCTTGTCGATGCTGATATAAGCGTGGCGCAGACGCCAGGCGTATGCAGAACCAGCAGACCCCCAGAAATCGCCTTCAATAAAACCACCCAGCTTGTGGCCGTCAACTTCTTTAGTGGCTTTCAGGTTAAAGCGGGATTGACGTGCAGAACCTTCTACAGTGTTATCACCCGAATCTGGCATACCCCAGATCGCCTCTGCTTTCAGGTATCCGCCGACGCTGAAAGTAGTGCCTTTAAACTCGCCCAGCTCAACTGCGCTAACAAAAGTGGATGCGGTTGCGGCAAGTATTGCAATACTTAGCTTATTAAGTTTTTTCATCTAAGTGAAGCCTCATTATTATTATATAGGTGAGGTCTTATGATCTCATATAGATAGAAATCTAATACTTGAATACTGCAAATCTATGTACATATACTGCAAAGATGGATAATGAAAAAGGCTGAGGGTGTTATGCTAAGCCTGTATTTAGATTTGTGATAAATAATTAAATATTCGTGCTTGAGAGTGCTTTTTATCAGTGTCTTTTTTATTAAAAGCCTCTTTGTAACAGGCTCTTTATCAGGCGGCTATCTATACAGGTTATTTTGAATAGTGGATGGTGCTATTAGTGCTGAAGCTTAGAACGAACTGGCCAAAAGCGTTGAGTCCGGCAACCCATGACGCTGAGATCTGCGTCGATCTCATCTGCAACATGCCGGACTTTTTTAAACCAGGGGTAACATAGTTTTCTGTCTGTTTTTTGACTCAGCGATAGAGCAGTTCAGGAAGAAACAGTGATATTGGTGCAATGAGTGTGATCAATATAAGCCGGATGATATCGGCACACCAGAACGGCGTTACGCCTTTAAAGATGGTGCTGGCTTTTACATCCCTCAATACTGCACTTAGAACGAATACATTCATGCCCACCGGTGGGGTGATCAGGCTAATCTCGGTGACAACCACCACCACGATGCCAAACCAAACGAGGTCAAATCCCAGGCTCTGCACCAGTGGAAAGAAGATTGGTACGGTCAGCAGCATCATCGATAAACTTTCGAATACCATTCCAAGCACAATATAGATGCCGAGAATCAGAAATATCACGGTCATCGGGGAAACATCGACGCTTTGTACCAGTGTTAACAGATCAGCCGGTAATCCCGCCCGGTTGATAAAGTTTGAAAAGATCAGTGCACCAATCAGAACGCCGAACAGCATGGCTGAAGTGCGAGCAGTATCCGTGAGGATATCAAACAGATTAGCCAGGGTCAGCGAGCGTCGGTACAGTGCAATAATAAATGCGCCTCCGGCACCGATACCTGCCGCTTCAGTCGGAGTGAAGATCCCCATATAGATACCACCCATGACCACGCTGAAGAGAATCAGAACACCCCAGACACCGTGCAGTGCCTGAATACGTTCCGGCCAGCTGAGTCGCTCGCCACAGGGGCCGTCTTCCGGTTTACGCCAGACCGCGAATCGCACCGCGCCGAGATAGAGTAGAATGCCGATAAATCCGGGGATAAAGCCTGCTGCAAACAACTCACGAATACTGGTTTCAGTGAGCAGGCCATAAATTACCAGTATGACACTGGGGGGTATCAGAATACCCAGTGTGCCGCCTGCCGCAATAGAGGCGGCTGCCAGAGAGTCGGCATATCCATATTTGCGCATCGGCGGCATAGCCACTTTAGCCATGGTTGCCGAGGTGGCCAGGCTGGACCCACAGATTGCAGAGAAACCGCCACAAGCCACTACCGTGGCCATCGACAGACCTCCCTGCATATGGCCGAGAAATGCGTTCGAAGCCCGGTATAACTGATGGGATAACCCCGATTTGGTAACCAGGTTTCCCATCAGAATAAACAGGGGAATAACGGATAAACTGTATTCCTGCGCGGTATTTATAACCCGTTTGGCGGCCATTGACAGCGGGCTGTTCCAGTTGAAATCCGCAAAGGTTTCGAAATTCAGACCTTGCATATAGGCAAAGCCGAAGAACCCGACGATTCCCATTGAGAAGGCGATTGGAATCCGTGCGATCACAATCAGAATAAGAAGAATGGTAAAGCCAATCAGGGCAACAGTCATGATATCAGTACCTGTTTTAAACTAGTCACGAGAGAGAAACAGCAGTCGATAAACGCCATACGTGATCATCGTAGCGGCGGTAATCCAACTCATAAAGGCGATATATTCGACGATCAGACCGGTCGGTAACTGGAGAAACTCAGTCACTTCACCGCGTGTTAAGGAACGCTCGGCGAGAAAGTTTATCTGTCCGGCTATATAGTAGAGCGATGACGACATCAGTAAGGCCGAAAGTAAGCCCAGTATTTTGACCAGTGTATTGCCTAATGCCCGGTCGAGAATATCAACAACCACATGTCCTCCGCGCCAGGTAATCACCGGCATCTCTGCAAAAATCAGAATGGCGAGACCGATCTCGGTAAGCTCAGTGGTTCCATCGATTGAGTTATCTAAAAAATAGCGGCCGAAAACATCAGCGCAGGTCAGCATCATCAGGAAAAAAAGGGTTAATGCTGCGATCATCTCGAGGGCAAAGGCCAGCCATTTTATCGGACCCTGTTCGTCGTAGTGGGATGTGATCCAGGTTGTAAAAGCCATCGTTCTTAACCTTGTTTATCATAGCCATGGACAAAGGAGTTGGGCATGTCCGTTATTGAGAGGCGTGTTAAATTTTGCGAACAGGAGCGTGTCAGCCGGTATATTTTTTTATTGTTAGCATCGGTGAGTTTCCAATATTGAGTCTGATAGCGTTGCCCAGCTTACGAGATATCTGGCAAGCTGGGCGATTTTCAATGCCAGTTAAAAGCGGTTCAAATTAACCCCTTCTCTTTTGTCTGCTTTTCTTTAAACATAGTCAGTGCCAGGTCTTCTATCATATCTTCCTGTCCGCCGACGGTGCCGCGACGGCCCAGCTCGACTAACAGGTCTCGTGCCTGAATGCCGTACTTCGCTTCCGCCCGTTTAGCAAACAGCAGGAACGAGGAGTACACACCGGCAAAGCCCAGTGTCAGCGCATCACGGTCGACCCGGATCGGCTGATCCATCATCGGTACGATCAGGTCTTCGGCGACATCCATAATCTTGTACAGATCGATACCGTGATCCGCTTCCATCCGCACCAGGGTAGCCACCAGCACCTCCAGTGGGGTGTTACCGGCACCGGCACCCAGGCCTGCCACCGAGCCATCGATACGCCCGGCACCGGCATCGATTGCCGCCAGCGAGTTAGCCACTGCCATGCCCATGTTGTGGTGACCGTGGAAGCCCACTTCGATAGAGGAATCCAGTTCTGCTCTTAACAGACCAATTTTTTCGGTCACTTCATCCGGCAGCATGTAACCGGCGGAATCGGTGCAGTAGATGCAGTTAGCACCATAGGAGACCATCAGTCGTGCCTGCTCGAGAATCTTTTCCGGGCTGGCCATGTGCGCCATCATCAGAAAGCCCACGGTATCCATCTCCAGCTTCGCAGCCAGGCCGATATGCTGTTCAGTGACATCGGCTTCGGTACAGTGACTGGCGACCCGGATGGTGTTCACGCCCAGATCTTTCGCCATGCGCAGGTGATCAACCGTACCGATCCCCGGCAACAGCAGTGCGGACACCTTGGCGTTTTTCAGTTTCGGAATCACCGCGCCGAGATACTCTTCATCGCTGTGAGCCGGGAAACCATAGTTCACCGAGGTGCCCCCCAGACCATCACCGTGGGTGACTTCGATCAGCGGCATACCGGCATCATCCAGTGCCGTCGCCACGTTAACCATCTGCTCCAGAGAGATCTGGTGACGTTTAGCGTGCATACCATCCCGCAGACTCATGTCATGGAGGATTACTTTTTTACCTTTCAGATTCATCGTTCTCTCCTCCACTTAGCCGCGTGCTGGCAGGGTAATGGTGCCGTTAGCGGTTTCTTCCGCAAACATCTCGGCAGTGCGCAGCCCCGCTGCGGTCATGATGTCCAGGTTGCCGGCATACTTCGGCAGATAATCACCCAGACCTTCCACTTCCATAAACATCGAGACCCGGTTGCCATCAAACACCGGGCCGTTAACCAGGTGATAACCGGGCACATATTTCTGCACCTCTTTCACCATTGCATGAACGGAGGCAGTAATCGCGGCCTGATCCGGTTCGCCCTCCGTCAGGCAGTGCACGGTATCGCGCATCATCAGCGGTGGCTCGGCTGGGTTGATAATGATGATCGCTTTACCTTTTTTCGCGCCGCCGACTTTCTCGACCGCACCGGCGGTGGTGCGGGTAAATTCATCGATATTCTTACGGGTGCCGGGACCGGCAGATTTTGAGGACACCGTGGCGATAATCTCGCCATACTCAACTGGCTGCACCTGAGAGACCGCCGCCACCATCGGAATAGTTGCCTGACCACCGCAGGTGACCATATTGACGTTCATCTCCAGGTTTTGTGCATGGGCCCGCAGGTTCACCGGCGGCACACAGAACGGGCCGATCGCCGCAGGCGTGAGGTCGATCATGATCACGCCCAGTTCGTTCAGCTTGCGGCTGTTCTCGGCATGGACATACGCAGAGGTGGCATCAAAAGCGATACGGATATCATCTTCGATCACGTGCGGCAGCAGACCATCAACGCCTTCGGCGGTGGTTTTAATGCCCATCTCCCGGGCCCGTTTCAGGCCATCGGATTCGGGGTCGATACCCACCATCCATACCGGTTCGATCCACTCGGACCGTTGCATCTTTATCAGCAAATCGGTACCGATGTTGCCCGGCCCGATTATGACTGCTTTTAGTTTTTTCATAGGGTACTTCCTTCGAACAGATAGTTTTGGAACAGACAGTTGTTTGGATCTCAGCAAGCGGGTGAGCTGATTTCGGCTAAATAGCCTTGCTAAATTGAGTGCTGACGCGGCCAATATCGCTAATCTGTACTTCAAACTGATCGCCAGGCTCAACCGCAACCATCGGCCCCAGTGCACCCGTAAGCACAATGTCGCCCGCTTTAAGTGGCTGGCCGAGCTTGCTCAGAGTGCGCGCCAGCCAGACGGCGGCATTGAACGGGTGTCCCAGGCATTCAATACCGCTGCCTGACGAAACCTCTGTACCGTTACGAGTCATGGTCATGCTGATCTGTGCCAGATCGATGCCGCCTTGCCAGCGGGTTGCATCGCCGAGGACAAAAGCGCCGCTGGAAGCGTTGTCTGCAACGGTATCGACAAAGCGGATATTCCAGTTACTGATGCGGCTACCAACGACTTCAATAGCAGGCATCACCCAGCCGGTCGCACCGATCAGGTCAGCAAAGGTCGTATCCTTCTCCGGCAGATCTTTGCTCAGTATTAGCGCCAGCTCTGCCTCAACTTTGGGTTGCATCACTGAAGAGAGAGGAATTGTTTCATTGTCTCCGTAGCACATATCGGCAAACAGAGTGCCAAAGTCAGGCTGATCTACCCCTAGTTGTTGCTGCACTTTGACATTGGTCAGGCCTATTTTCCGGCCCACAACTCTGCGTCCGGCGCGACACGCTTCATCGGTATTTATTTTCTGAATTTGATAGGCGGCGTCTGCATTATCTTCACCAATTATCTCCCGGATAGGGGCTATCGCTTCACCATCAAGTTCAGCTTGGCGTAAGTTTTTCGCTATTAGATCCAGATCAATCGACATCAGCGTCATCCTGCTTAAATTCGTGTGACTGAATGATATTCAGTAGGGGGGTAAAAAATGTGGTTTTCATCTGTCAGAGTCGGACTGAATTTTTCAGGAGAGATGGTTTTATCGCGCTCTGACGACGGTGATGAAATCTGTTTTTTAATCAGTAATTCTGTTGAAATAATAAAAATAACTAAGGCTGAAAAGATAATATAAGCGGCAAGAAGTAGATCCATTTTTGAAGCACCCATTAAATAAATATTATTATTTTTATTACTTATAATTATCCTGTCAGTATAAAAAAACCAACGGGCAGGCTACAATTAAAAACTAACGGCATGTGCACTATGTGCACGATTTTTATGTGATCAGACACTTAGTGTCATCAGGGAAATACTGAAAAATATGAACGCTGAAGAACCGGGGCTGTACAAAAACGTTCGTGGTCTTACCCGGGGGCTTGATCTGCTGTATTTGCTTAATCGTGCTCATGGCGGCGCGAAAATTCGTGATCTGGCTGAGTGGAGTGGGATTCATAGAACCACTGTCCGGCGAATACTGGAGACCTTAGCCGGAGAGGGGTATGTACGTAGAAGTCCTTCGGATGATAGCTATCAGCTCACCATCAAGGTCAGACAGCTGAGTGAGGGATTTCAGGATGCACAATGGATCTCTCAGCTTGCAGCCCCTCTATTAGGTCAGTTATTACAAGAGGTTATATGGCCTACGGATCTCTGTACCCTGGATGGTGATGCGATGGTTATACGCGAAACAACACACCGTTTCAGTAAGTTGTCGTTTCATCGGGATATGGTTGGCAGACGGTTGCCGTTGTTGATGACGGCAATCGGAAGAGCTTATATAGCCTACTGTCCGGAAGAGGAACGTAATGAAATACTTGCCCGGCTGCGTCAGCAGAATGACAGGCAGGGGAGTCATGCAAATGATGAAGACTATGTTCGTCGGGTGATTCGCCAGACCCGTGAGCAGGGCTATGGTGCTAATAATCAGGACTGGGGCGAAGAGGGTAATATTGCAGCGATAGCCCGGCCAATTATGCGTCAAGATGAGGTAGTGGGTTGTCTGAATCTGGTTTATATCGCGAAAGCGATGTCCACTGAAAAAGCGGCAAAAAAATATTTAAAGAAAATGAATGACGTTATTCATAAAATAGAGGAACAGTTGTAGTTAATCTATTATCTTAAAATATTAATCGGGCTATTAGTTATTCATCTAATAGCCCGATACTATTTAGTGTTTAAGAAAATCTAACACCATTCGGTTAAATGTGTCGGCATGTTCCCATTGTGCCCAGTGGCCACAGTTATTAAACACATGCAGCTGCGCATTAGGGATGCCGCGGATCAGTTTCAGGCCAATATCCATCGGTACAAACCGGTCGTCGCGTCCCCATACGACCAGTGTGTGTGCCTGAATTTCACTCAGCCGTGGGCCAAAATCCGGGAACTGTTTTGGATTTGCTTCGAGACTTTTAACGAAGTTTTCCAGATGGTCTTTGCGAGACAGCATATTGTCCAGGCGCAGCTGGAACATCTCTTCGGTCAGATGACTGGAATCATAGACAAATACAGACATCATCTTCTTCAGGGTTTCTATGTCCGGGTTGCGATAGAGTGCCTGAATCAGTTTGATCCCCTCGGTGGGCATCGGTACAAACTGGCTTGGGCCTCCGGTGCCGCCGCCCATCAGAATCAGTTTCTCGACCCGTTCGGGCCAGCTGAGGGCAAAGGCAACCACACTGTGCCCGCCCATAGAGTTGCCAATAAGATGCGCGGTGTTGATGTCCAGGCCATCCATCACGCCTTTAATGCAGGCGGCATTGAGGTCCGAGCGGGAACTTGTGCAGACAACCGGATCGCTTTTCCCCCAGCCCGGGCAGTCAAGCAGAATGATGCGGTAACCTGCATTGACGAAGGGCTCAATATTACGGTTAAAGTTGGCCCAACTTGTGGCGCCGGGTCCTGAACCGTGAAGCATGATAACAACCTGATCTCCCTCGCCGAGCTCGTTATAGTGGATCTTGTAAGGGTTACCTTCGGCAACAATATCAATAAATTTGCTACTTGATGCTTCGCTGATTTCGATATGACTCATAAAAAAGGCCTTCTTATTCGGTTGGCTCGAACGGACAAAGCCCTGTTAACCAGGGCGTTGTTATCTCATTGTTTATCTGTTTATTGCGGCACGCTGCGGAAAGCACCATTCAGATAGATCAGCGCTTCGCCGTCATCCCGCTCGCAGGTGGCCATCACTTCACAGAGAAATGCGTTGTGAGTGCTTTCATCAAAAACTTTGATCACGCGGCAATCGAAGTTAGCCAGTGTACCATCCAGACTTGGGGCTCCGGTGACCAGTTCACGCCACTGACCATATTCAAACCGGGCTTCGCCATGTACCTCTTTGTTCATACCAGCAAAGACTTTGGCGATCTCCTCCTGCTCACTGGCGAGGATATTCACACACAGAGCACCACTGTTAAGAATAACGTCACTGGCCGCTACATCTTTATTCACAAACACGACCAGACGGGGTGGGTCGGCAGTCACTGAGCAAACCGCGGTTGCTGTCAGCCCCGCTTTTTGTTCGCCATCTGCTGCACTGATGATAGTGACACCGACGGCAAAATGACGCATGCCGTAGCGATGGTCATCCGAGCTAATGGTGGGCATTGCCGCCAGTTTTGCATTAGGGGTCCAGTCGAGAACCTGGTTTATCTCTTTATTCATTTCAGCACCCTTTCAATTTGTTATACCGGGCAAGGGAAACGCCCTTGCCTCAGCTGTCGCTTTTTATTGTTTATTGGGCTTTAACGCCGAATGGATTGGGTTGAGGTAAAGGACTTCCCAGCATCTGTCCGCCCAGCAGCTCGCCGATATTGTCCTGATTCTGGGTGATGTGGTTGGCACCCACCAGAATATCCCGCAACTGACGCTGCATCGGGCTGGATAACCAGACGCCACGGGTTGAGGTTTTCTTGAAGATCATATGTGCTGCATCAAAACAGTCTCCACCGGTAAACTGGTTAGTGGCGAAGGTACGTACACGGACATCGGTGGGCACCAGCTCACCCTTTGATGCATATTTCCAGGCTTCCTCATTGTTCATCAGCACCCGCGCTTCAGACCCGGTAATCTTGGCCTGGGCTTCCCCTAGTTTACCTTTGATAAAGGGGTCGTTTACCGCAGCACCGACTGCCTGATTAAGGTTCTGGCGTGGCACCATATGTTCGATGTAGAGATCGGCCATCCCTTTCGCCATACCGATGATGACGGATGACACCGCTGAGTAAAATACGCCGAAGAACGGCATTTTATACAGGTTGTTCACATGACCATGGGTCTCTTCACAATAGTCGCCGATGACGTGGCTGCGATAAGTAGGGACAAACACTTCATTGATCAGAAGTTTTTTACTACCGGTGCCTGCCAGGCCAACAACATACCAGTCATCTTCGATTTCAAAATCTGAACGCTGCACCCAGAATGAGCGAAACTCCATCGAGCCATCAGCCCCGGCCACGCGGCCCCCGAGGAAAGCGCCACCTGCGGCATGGTCGCAGCCGCTGGATGTCAGCCATTCGCCGTTGAGAATGTAGCCACCTTCGACCACTTTTACGGTACCGAAGGGGGCATAGGAAGAGGACACCAGACGAGTGTTATCCTCACTCCAGAGTTCATCACCGACCGCACTGTCCAACAGTCCCACCTCGAACGGGTGAACACCCAGTACCATTACATTCCAGGCGCTTGACGGACAACCGCGTGCCAGCTCAATCAGAACCCGGTTGAGCACGTTAGGATTCATCTCATATCCACCCCAGCGCTTTGGCTGCAGGATGCGGAAGAAGCCTGCATCCTGAAACGCCTGGATAGTGTCTTCAGGCACCATACGGGCTTTTTCGACCGCATCGGCTTTCTCTCTCAGCCATGGAATCATCTGGGTTGCGCGGGCTACGATCTCGTCTTCGGTCGGAATCTGGATAGTCATAGTGTTCATTGGGGTCTCTCCTGAAATTCTATTTATTATGTTCTGGCTGCAGTGGCTATCTGATCAGGCTGATTCAGCACTGACGACGCCATAACCGGCAATCCATTGGTTAATTGCGCGGTAATAATCTTGTCTTGCGGTAACGGGTCCGGTTGCACCGATTGCCGCAAAGGCGGCAACCCAGGTGCGTACTTCGTGAGCTGAACGCCCGGCTTGTTTCGAGATCTCCTCAATGGAGAGTGCATCGATCTCGGCAACCCGGCCCTCAATCAGTGTCTGGATAAAGGTCTGATCCCAGTCCTCGTTCAAAGGCGCTTGCGCGCACTCGGCTGTGCCATAGATCTTGCCTGCTGCGATAGTGCGTGCCTCACGGGCTGCACGGAATTCAGGGGTTGGATTGCGACCAGCAATCAGAAACTCAGCAACCTCCTCAGGCGCATCTGCCAGCAGTGGAACAGGGGGCTCATGGGATAGACCACCTGTGCCCAGAATCAGCACCCGCTTGTTCAGAGTGGCGATAAACTGGCCTACCAGCTCGCCGAGTTTACGGATACGGGAGTAAGGGCAGAACGGTGGAGCCACCGAGTTAATGATAATCGGCACAACCGGGTAACGGGTCAGGCTGCCGGTCATCTCTGCCAGCGTTTGTGTGCAGCCGTGATCAACCTGCAAACGATGTGACAGGGTCATATCGATATCGTTTGCGAAGAGAAATTTCACCAGCGCCATCGCCGCATCAGCATCAACGCTCAGGCTGCCTGACAGACTGCTGTAATCGCCAACAGATTCAGCGGCAGTGGCAATAACGTAGGGTGGCATCAGATCGTAAAACAGACCGTTATAGTGGTCCGGTGCAAACAGGACAATCAGCTCAGGATCGAATGCTTCAACCTCGGCACGGGCCTTAGCAATAACCTCATCAACCTCTTTGACAATACTTGCGTCAGGATCGTTATAGTCTCTCAGGGGGGTGTGCGATAGGCACTTTAACATTACACTCATGGGAAACTCCTGGCCGGTCAGGGGAAGACAATGCACTTTGCTTTCCGCTGTAGGCGTCTGTTTTTATTTTTTACTCTTTTCTTCGACGGTTAAGTCGTTTTTGAAAAGGCTGTTTATTATCTTAATTCTGAGACGTCGCTTTTTTGGTCGTTACTGAGTTGCCGATAACTAATGCAATTGAGATCAAATATGCGTGCTTTCAGAGTGGGATCAGTGTAGTGATGGAACCTGTGTGTGAGCAATTAAAACCGATCCCTTGGTGCACTATGTGCACGCAAAAGGTTTTTTTAAGGGGAATAGTACTGGGTAGTTTTTAGTGTGAATCTGGTGTTGTTGTTGACTTCTCAGCGATTGCGGTACTTGCACCAGACCCGGTGTCGCAGTATGTTAACGGCCTTAAACGCTCTGGGTTACTGTTCCTCTTTCTACTCTCTGATTCGGTATCACAATCGCTATGCTAACGATAATCGGTATTACCGCGCCTATTTTCCTGTTGATTCTGGTCGGCTTTGTGGCCACCCGGGTTGGTATTATTCCCCGGGAAGCGCTGCCGGGGATGAGCCGTTTTGTACTTTATCTGGCGCTGCCGGTGCTGATGTTCCAGAAAATATCGCAACTGGATATGGAGGTGCTGATCGACCCTCAATACCTGATGGTGTATAGCTTCAGCTGCCTCGTTTCGTTTGTCTCTGTTTTTTGTATTAGTCGTCTGATTCTCAACAATAGCACCAGCTTTTCCAGCCTTAAAGGTTTTGGCAGTGCCTGCCCTAACAGTGCTTTTATCGGCCTGCCAGTTTTGTTGCAGTATTTTATTGAAGATGCGCCGACCCAGGCGTTTGCGATGTCGCTGATGGTGGAGAATATTATTCTGTTTCCTATCGCCTTCGCGTTGATGGAAACCCACGGTGACACCGGGGTCGGGTTGAAAAAGATCGTCATCACGGTCGCGGGTCGGCTGGTGAGGAATCCGATTATTATTGCGGTTTTTTCCGGAGTATTAGCGTCGCTGGTTGGATTTCAGGCGCCTGGGTTTATCAGCCGCGGAATGGATCTGTTGGCAGGCGCGGCCGCACCGGTGGCGCTGATCATTATTGGTGGATCTTTAGCCGGTGCAGCGTTTAGCGCATCGTTCAAAGATATCTTCATGATTGCTGGTTTTAAACTGCTGATTCAGCCGTTGATTGCGTTGTGTCTGGTAATTTTCGTGGTGCCCGATATGGATCTGATGCTGAAACAGGCGGTGGTGATCTTTTCGGCGTCGCCGATGGCGAGTATCTACCCCATTGTGGGTGGTCAATATGGTAAACAGGCCTACTGTTCCGGGGTGCTGATGGCGACCACGGTGCTGGCGTTTTTCAGTATCAGTCTGATGCTGAGTTTGCTGAGTCTGATACAGTGACAGGACAAGCGTAGAGGATGAAGGTCAGGGATATCGAACAGCAGTTTATACGTTTGCCAGGGATGCCGCAGATGGAGCTGCGTTCTACATGGGACAGTCGACAGGGGTATAAATCCCATAGTCATCGACAGTTTTCAATCGGCCTGCTGCACTCCGGGGAGACCTGCTTCAGCTGTAATGGCGACGAACAGAAAATCGTTGCAGGGGAACTGGTGATCATCGAACCCGACAGGGTTCACGCCTGTAACCCCCTGGTAAATGGTAGTCGTGGCTACTATATGCTCTATATTGAGGCCAGTTGGTGTCTGCAGTGGCTATCATCCTTCTATGGATCTGACGTGACTCATTTCTATTGCGAGCAGACTCTGATCCGGGATCAGCAGGCGATTGATACCTTTCTGACCCTGGTCGAACAGTTACAGCATCAGGATGGCGGAGCGATCCCGATAACGCTGGAGCGACTGGCCACGCACCTGTTGCTGCCTTACTGCAGCCCTGCAGAAGACGGCAGTGACAGAGATCATCGCTGTGTTGAGCTGAAGCAGCGTTTGCTGGCCGATCTGCAAAACCCTCCGGCGCTGGCAGAACTTGCCGCAATCAGCGACTGCACACCGGAGGCGGTGATCAGGATGTTCCGCCGCCATTACGGTATTACGCCGAAGGCGTTGGTGAATAATGCCCGTATAGAACAGGCCAAGCTGTTGCTGCGCGAAGGTGTGCCGATTGTTGATGTGGCTGGGCAACTGGGTTTTTTCGATCAGAGTCAGTTTCACCGCACCTTTGTTAACTACACCGCTTCCACCCCGGGGCAGTATCAGCAGAGCTGATCAATTTCGCACAATCATTCGTTAGTGTGCTCTGCCAAACTCCGTTTCTTGTATCTATCTGTGACGGAGGCTCTATGTCCCTTGATTATCTTATTCCTGCTGCTTTTCCCGCGTTGATTCTGGCACACTTCGTCGCGCTGTTAAGCCCGGGCCAGGATTTTTTTCTCATCAGTGCGAGTGCCGTACGCCATGGTCTGGCCGGTAGCCGTTTTATCTGCCTTGGCGTAGCGCTGGGTAATGGTGTGTATATCGCTATCGCGGTATTGGGCTGGAGCGGCATTCGCGACAGCCCGCAACTATTCAGCATTATCGAAACGTTGGGGGCGATCTATCTGCTGTGGATGGGCCTTCAACTGTTACGCAGTCAGGCAGGTGATTTTGTTACCGGAGATCCAGCAGGCCATGCACCCACCGTTCGACGTCAGTTGATTTCAGGGCTTAATTCGGCCTTATTGAATCCCAAAAATGCACTGTTTTATATGAGTTTAATGACCGTTATTCTCGGGCCGGATGCCACACTGGCGCAACAAATATTCTGCGGCTTGTGGATGTTTGCGACGGTGCTATGTTGGGATCTGTTACTCGCCCGGGCTATCGGTCTGCAGCGGGTCCGAAAGATGCTTGGACAGCGAATTCATCTGATTGAACGAGGTGCCGGTGCGGTGTTGGCTGCATTTGGAATAGGTTTGTTTTTGCAATCGGGCCGTTAGCTACTACAGTCTTCATGATTCAGCGGTTACTATGTGGCTCTTATCTGTTCAGAGGGAGCACCATGCCATCAATTATTAGCGTCAGGGGCCTGACGAAAACCTATCAATCCGGTTTTACGGCACTGCAGAATGTCGATCTGGAAATTCATCGGGGTGAGATCTTTGCCCTGCTGGGGCCGAACGGAGCAGGAAAGACCACGCTGATCAGTATTATCTGTGGCATCAGTAGTCCCTCTCAAGGCACGGTGCTGGCCGATGGTTTCGATATTGTCAGGGATTATCGTGCAGCGCGCAGTAAAATTGGTCTGGTGCCCCAGGAACTTTGTAGTGATGCGTTTGAAAATGTCTGGTCGGCGGTGAATTTCAGTCGCGGCTTGTTTGGTAAACCCGCCAACCCTGAATATATTGAAAAACTGCTGCGTCAGCTCTCCCTGTGGGACAAGAAAGATGCGCAGATGCGCGAGCTGTCCGGGGGTATGAAACGCCGGGTGATGATTGCCAAGGCGCTTTCCCATGAGCCGGATATTCTGTTTCTGGATGAGCCTACCGCTGGCGTTGATGTCGAGTTGCGTAAAGATATGTGGCAGATGGTACGAGAGCTGCGGGAGCAGGGCGTCACCATTATTCTGACCACCCATTACATCGAAGAAGCTGAGGAGATGGCTGACCGCATCGGTGTTATCCGTAAAGGTAAGATTTTGCTGGTGGAGGAGAAGCAGGCATTGATGGATAAGCTGGGTAGCAAGTTGCTGAGTATCCGCCTGCAACAGCCGATCAGTGAGATCCCTGAAGCGCTGGCGGAGTTTAATCTGCAACTGGAAGCCGATGGTGATACGGTTTCTTACCGCTATGACAGCCGTCAGGAGGGCGACAGTATTGCCCGTCTGTTACGTAAGCTTACCGAGCAGGGATTGGAAATACGTGACCTGAACTCCAGTGAAAGCTCCCTTGAGGAGATCTTTGTCAGTCTGGTACACGAGCAGGAGCAGTAAGATGAATCTGTATGCAATTCGCGCGATCTATAAATTTGAGATGGCACGTACCTTCCGTACCCTGATGCAGAGTATCGCTTCACCGGTGCTCTCAACCTCGCTTTACTTTATCGTTTTTGGCACCGCGATTGGCTCACGCATGGGTAATATCGAAGGGATCAGTTATGGCGCTTTTATCATTCCCGGCCTGGTGATGTTGTCGCTGCTGAGTGAGAGTATTTCTAACGCCTCGTTCGGCATCTTCTTCCCCAAGTTTTCCGGCACTATCTATGAAGTGTTATCGGCGCCGGTGTCGGCGATGGAGATCGTCATTGGTTATGTGGGGGCAGCCGCGACTAAGTCGGTCACTCTGGGGCTGCTGATATTGCTGACTGCCCAGCTGTTTGTCGATTATCATATTCAGCACCCGATCTGGATGCTGGCGTTCCTGGTGCTGACCGCCGTTACCTTTAGCCTGTTTGGCTTTATTATCGGTATCTGGGCTGACGATTTTCAGAAACTCCAGGTCATCCCGTTGATGGTAGTGACGCCACTAACGTTTCTCGGCGGTGCATTTTATTCGATCAGTATGTTGCCGGAACCCTGGCAAACCCTGACACTGTTTAATCCGGTGGTCTATCTGATCAGTGGTTTCCGCTGGGCGTTCTATGGTGTTGCCGATGTCAATGTGGCGGTCAGTTTGGGGATGACGATGGTGTTTCTGCTGATCTGTCTGACGCTGGTCTGGTGGATCTTCCGTACAGGCTATCGCATCAGGACTTAGTTTGCCCAAGCTGATGGAAGGCTCCCGAAGGGAGTCATTCCATCGTTATGGCTTCATCCGTCAATGATAGTTCAGATACTTTATTCGCATCGATCGCTTTGCTGAAATAGAAGCCCTGATACAGATTGCAACCCTGTTCGGCCAGAAAAGCCAGTTGTTCCTGGTTTTCCACGCCTTCTGCGACTATCTCCAGCTCCAGGCTCTTAGCAAGACTGATGATCGCTCTGCAGATCGCTGCATCATCTTTATTGGAATAGCACTCTCTGACAAATGCCCGGTCAATTTTAAGCACATCGACCGGGAACTTCTTCAGATAGCTCAGGGATGAATAGCCGGTGCCAAAATCATCTATCGCCAGCTTAATGTTGATCGCCTTAAGGGCGGTCATCGCGGCAATACTTTCCTCGCTGTTACCGGTTAGCGCGCCTTCGGTAATCTCAATCTCTATCAGCGCGGGGTCAATCTTATGTTTACCCAGACACCTTTCGATACAAGGTACCAGAGAGGGCGAGTGCAGGTGATAGCCGGATATATTTACCGCAACTGGCAATAACGGCAGTCCTTCACGACGCCAGGCGTCAAGCTGGCGGGTGACCTCTGCCAGCACCCATTCGCCAACTTCGATGATCAGGTTACTGTTTTCAATCACCGGGATAAATTCGGCGGGTGGAACAAAACCATGCTCCGGATGCTGCCAGCGCAACAGCGCCTCAAAGCCAACCACCTGATTGGTGTCGCAGGAGACCTTTGGCTGGTATTGCAGAAACAGCTGGTTGTTAGCCATCGCCCCGGGCAGCTCGTTCTCTATTCTGGACTGCTGCTGAGCTTCCAGCTCCATTTGTGGTACGAATAAAGTATAAGTGTTTCGGCCATTTTTCTTCGATTGATACATGGCCAGATCGGCATGCTGCAACATCCGTTCAGCGCTGACATCGGCATTGCTCGACAGAGCGATGCCAATACTGGTTAATACGTTTAAACGATGATCGCCAAACAGTACCGGTGCCCGCATAATTTCAAGGATCTCAGTCGCTTTCTTGCAAGCCAGTTGTTGGTTGATCTTGCCCGACAGTACAATCACAAACTCATCTCCCCCCCAGCGGGCAACAAGATCCGAGTCGCGGGTTATCTGTTTGAGTCGTTTGGCCACTTCACGTAGCAAAACGTCGCCTGCGTTGTGACCTAAGGTATCGTTGACCTTTTTAAACTGGTCAAGGTCAAGAAACATTAATGCGACAGTGCCCGGAACGGTTTGGTCGCGGGTAATCAACTGTTCAAGGGTGCGCATCAGATAGGTACGGTTATACAACCCGGTCAGGGGGTCGTTGTACGCCAGTAGTTTCAAGCGGTTTTGCAGTTTGACGTGCTTGGTAATATCGCGCACGTGCAGGGTGTATTGTTTATTGGAGTTGCTCAGATCGGTTGTCTGGGTGACAACAATCTCCGCCGGAAACGGCTCTTTATCATAACGGGTCAGCTCTGAGATATTTTGTCTTTTCAGTACTAAGCCTTCGCCGCTGAAAAATCCCTGTGAAAGACTTTCCATCGCCACCTTGCACAGATCATCACGCATAAACAGCCGGAAAAAATCTTTGTTAAGAATGGTATGAGCGGTGATACCGAAACACTGCTCTGCCGCCGGGTTGAACGTCAGTATCTCGCCCTGTTGATTGATCGTGATAATGCAGTCCATCGCTGCTTCAAGAATAGCGCCGTTGCGGTATTCACTCTGTTTAAAGGCTGCAAATGCCCGGTCGCGTTCCTGGATCTCCTGCTGAACCTTGTCAATAACCCGGTTGTATTCCTGTGCTATCTGGCCTACTTCAGTGAAGGGTTCAACAGGCACCGGTGAGGAGTAATCAGAGCGGATCTGTTGCTGGTTCATCGCTGTTAGCAGATCAAACACTTCAGTTGTTACCCGGTGTTCGGAAACATTCAGGCCGCTCAGTTCATCCTCGGCTGAGACTCTCAACGGGTAAACCCTGTTTACCAGGCGGAAAATGATATAGGCGGTGGTAAAACTATACAGGCCGATCGTCCCTATCCCGATCAGCTGTACTTTTAACTGTTGCAGAGGGGGCAGGCCTGTGCCGAGAATCTCAGGATCAGCGAACAACGCGACCGCCAGCGTCCCCCATATCCCGGCAAACAGATGCACCGGGATAACCCCGATTGCATCATCTATTTTTCTATATTCAAGCAACTGGCTACCGAACACAACGATCACCCCGGAGATGCCTCCAATAAGGGCGGCTGCTGCCGGAGATACAACATGACAGTTAGCCGTGATGGCCACCAGGCCCCCGAGCACACCATTAATAATTTGCGAAATATCAATATAGCCAGAGGTTAGATATTTGATGATGATGGCCGAGATGCCTCCCCAGAATGCGGCGAGACAAGTATTCAATAGAATTCCAGGAACCGCGTCGGACCAGGCCAGAGTGCTGCCACCATTAAAGCCAAACCAGCCAAACCAGATAAGCAATGCACCCAGCATCGCCATTGGGATGTTGCTTCCGGGTATGTGTCTGTTGCCATAGTCAAAGCGGCCAATACGTGGCCCGATAACAAGAATAGCGGCTAGAGCCACCCATCCGCCTACCGAATGCACAACACTGGAGCCGGCAAAGTCGACAAAGCCTGCCAGCTCCAGCCAGCCGCTGGGTGTGCCTGACACAACGCCCCCCCATACCCAGTGTCCGACAATGGGATAGATGAACAGGCTGATGGTGATGGTGGTCATAATATAACCGAGGTAACTCATACGCTCAGCTACAGCACCGGAAACCAGTGTGGCTGCGGTGCCACAGAACATCATCTGGAACAGAAACACACTGATATGTAATGGTGAGGCATTGGCCCCGAAGAAAAAGTCACTGGTGCCGATGATGCCTGCGTAGCTACTGCCAAACATAATGGCAAAGCCAACACTCCAGAACAGTGCGCTTGAAACGATAAAGTCAGTAATGTTTTTGGCGGCGACATTTATGCTGTTTTTACTGCGTACCAGCCCGCTTTCCAGACACAGAAAACCGGCTTGCATAACAAATACCAGCATGGCACCAAACAGTATCCAGAGTATATCCATGTTGCAGAGACCCATCACAATTGTGCAGAGCGCAAAGGCGCCCTAAGTTTAAGTGAAAACAATCATGCCGTGAAAACCAAATCTCAGGTGATTGCTATACGTCGTGACTTATTATTAGAGGGTATTAAAAAATGAAACGATATTGCTCTGCTTTCAGTATGTACAGAATGTCTGGCTTAACAGCAAGTAAGATGAGTTTACTCAAAAGAAAGAGCTGCCCAAATTGAGGAGTCTTCGCTAAGCATCTGCAGGTATCAACGATTAAGTCAGGCTGGTGCGCTGGAAAATTATTTTACAGAGAGAGGCTTATAGGGAGTATGCATTTAACACAGAAAGATCGTAAAAGCGGGTCGAGAAAGGGGGGGGAAGGAGAACAGGAGACGGGGTAACGAATAAAGCTATACAGTTCCGACCGGATCAGTTGCAGTGCAAGAGTGTATGCAGCGAGGCCTGACTCGTTTGAGTGGTCAGGCTTTGCTGCATAATAACCGGCATCGTTTTAATGCCCGTAAGCGGAGTGATTACTTGCAACAGGCTTAGACTTGAACAGCTTCAGTGCCAGTGTAAAAATAGCTTTGATCTTCTCTTTTCTTGCCTGGCGCTTTTTGATAATACGAGCCTGTTTCATTTCACGGGCCATACGCATGAAGTATTCGCGCTCAGATTCTGGCTGACTCAGTTGCTGTTTGTTGTAAAGGTCGATGTAATAAAAGGTAGTTAACATGATTATATTCTCAATTTTTGCACTGTATTAGTGCTTTTTTGATGCAGATATTATTTTTCTGCATCCAGGTAGTGCGATTTCTATTCACGCGCGAAGATTATCCAGTATTGGTTACGGTGACAAAGTATCCTTTTTCATCTGAAGGGTGAATTATTCTAATCATTGATGCTCTGGGTTGAGCTTTCTGGAAGCTTTATAGTCAGCTATAGCATTATATTAGTGGTTTTTGGTTTAAGTTTAGGCTGAATGATCTGCTGTAAAGAAATGCAGAGGTAAAGTATCTAGCATTGCATAATAACGCACTACTATAGTGCGATTTGTTTTGGTCTCTATGGTTTACACCACTTTTTTGCTCAATGTCTTGCTGGCTAATATCGATGTGTTGCATAAACAGGCGATATGACAAGTGGTTATATCTGACTGTTTTGCCGTGGCTCTCTGGCTATGATTTTTCTCTATTCCTCTGAGGTATGCTCGATAGGCCGGTGTCTGAAAAGTATGAATTGCAGGTCTGTTGATACATTTCGTTATTTCTGAGAAAGATTGCAGCAAAACTCCTGTTGTTAAATGCCGGCTGCGCAAGTTTGTAAGTCTTACCTGGATGAGAGAACAGGAAGGCGCATGCGGCTAAGTTCGCTTCTGTCTGAAGACAGCGCGAAAATAATAATGACAGGAATAATAATAATGTCTTTAAAGACCCGAGAGTTCGGTGCAGAGCAGCCATACTGGCCCGCTGGTCCCTTCAAAATCAGACTACCTTTTATTCACTACCGTTGGGAAACTCCTGAGATGATTCAGGGGCTGATCATGTTTGTGGTCGGCCTGGCGATGATTCCTCTGCTGGAAAGATACCTGGGCATGCCTTATGAGGCTGCTTTGGCGTTCACCTTTGTGGCGGGTGTGTGTTATACCCTGCCAGCGTTGCTGGGTGTACCTTTGGTGCCTGGCTGGATAACCCCGGCAATACCGGTGGTGCTACTCTATCTGAAAGGCTTTGAACCCGGGCCTGAAGCGATTAAGGCGTTGTTTGCTTTGCAGGTTGAAGTGACGTTGATATTCCTGTTCCTCGGGGTGACCCGATTGGGATCAAAACTGGTTGATGTTATTCCGAACTCGTTGAAATCCGGCATTATTATCGGTGCGGGTATTGCGGCGATGATGGGCGAACTGAAAGTGGGCGGGCGGATCGATGCAACGCCTGTCTCTTTGATTATCGGTTCACTGATCTCTGCCTATGTGCTGTTTTCTCTGTCATTCAAAAACGTCGTCGATGCCAGCCCGCTGGCGAAGAAAATCGCTAACTTCGGTATGGTGCCGGGCATGATTCTGGCGATGATCGTGGGTTGGATTGTCGGCGAATATCCTATGCCGGATATCCAGTGGGGTATCACTAATCCCGACTTTGGCCTGATGTGGCAGTATCTGATTTTTTCTGTTGGCTTCCCGGGCTGGGATGTGTTTCTGCTGGCAATTCCGACCGCTATTATCGCCTACGTAATCGCCTTTGGTGACATTATTGTCGGCTTTACGCTGGTGAAGCGGGTAGATCATCTGCGTGCCGATGAAAGTATTGAGGATAGTGTCGACCGTGTGCACCTTGTCACCGCTATTCGTAATGGTATACACGCATTTTTTGCGCCCTGGCCCGGACTGGCTGGCCCCCTCTGGACGGCTGCCCATGCGACGGTAGCAGAGCGCTATGCGATGGGTCGTAAGTCGATGGACTCTATCTATAGTGGTGGTGGTACTTTCTGGATTACCGGTCTTGTGGCGCTGTTTGTGCTGCCGCTGGTGACACTGTTTAAGCCTGTGCTGCCCATCGCGCTTTCCCTGACATTGGTGCTGACCGCGTATATCTGCATCATGGTGGGTATGGAACAACTGAAAAACTCGGTTGAACGGGGTGTGGCGGGTATTGTTGCCGTGACGCTGGCGATGCCTGATCCTAAGTCAACGGTGTATGCGGTGGTGATTGGTCTGGTGTTGTACTTCCTGATCGAGCGGCCGAAACTGCTGGGTAAACATAACCCTGCTGACGAAGTTATTTTTGCCGATGGTGAAGATGAAGCGCAGGGTGAGGCGGCGAAGGCTGAGGCCAAAGCTAAGGCTAAGTCTGAGACTGTGTAAACGGGTCGGCAGATATAACCTGCAAGAAAAGAGCTTTTATTTAGAAAAGAACCCCCAGTAAGACTCAAAACCCGGCATTCGCCGGGTTTTTTATGGTCGGGCATCAGCCTTACTCTGAGACCAGCGTTTAACTGTTCCAGCTGACATCGGTGGTAAGGATATAGCCTACACCGTAGATGGTTTTGATGATCTCAGGGTTTTTCGGGTCGTTTTCAATTTTTTTGCGCACCCGGGACATCCGTACATCGATACTGCGATCAAATGGGCCGGTGCTTTCACCCATCAGTTGGTCCCTTGAGAGGATTGTTTTAGGTGCTTTTAGCAGTTTAATCAGAAGTTCATGCTCTGCGGAACTTAGCTCGGTGTGCTTGCCATCAGCGTTGATCATGGTGAGGGTTTTAGGGTCATAGTTCAGGCCGGCAAACTGTGCGGTGCGCGTCTCTGATTTTGGGTCAGGCCCGCTGTTTTTCATGCGGCGAATCAGACTGTTGACACGTGCCACCAGTTCGCGGGGGATAAAGGGTTTGACGATATAATCATCCGCTCCCAGCTCCAGACCCAGTACTTTATCGGGTACGCTGTTGCGTCCGGAAAGAATCATAATACCGACGTTGTGGGTATCACACAGCTGTTTAACCAGCTCCATGCCATCCATATCCGGCAAGCCAAGGTCAACAATGCAGAGCGCTGGAGGCCGGGTGCGCAGCGCATGACATGCCTGCGCTCCGGTGGTAAAAGTGCGCACAGTGTAGCCGAACTGTTCCAGTTCCTGGCTTACCAGTTGACAGATATCCTTCTCGTCATCAATTACATAGATCGTTTTATTATTCACTGCCGCCTCCGCAAAGAGAAAAGTGTCTGCTCCATGGTGTGTTACTTCCCGGCTTATCTCTTGTCGCAATCATGAAATGCCTTTTTTAGTTGTGCAATATCAAAGGGCTTGCTTAACAGAGGAAAGGCCTGGCTGATTGGTTTTTCCCCATTTTGTTGATAGGAATATCCACTGATCAGTATGATCCTGCAACGGTTATTTCGCTGGTAAAGCCAGTTTGCCAGTTCAATGCCGTTGATGTTGCCAGGCAGCATAACATCTGAAACCAGCCCATACAGTTCAGGCAGTAATGGGATCAGACGTTTGGCTTCCTCTGCGCTGTGGGTGTCGATCACATCAAAGCCCAGATCAATGAGCTGTTGTCGCACCACCGAGCGCACGTCGGGATTATCTTCCACCAGGCAAACCAGTTTTCCCTGTTGCTCCAGAGAGGCTTGCTGATCACTCATCTGATGTATCGGAGAGATCTCTTCAGGGTTTTTCGCTGGCAGTAGGAGGGTGATTGTCGCGCCCCTGCCGGATGCATTCTGAATACTGATATAGCCTTTTGACTGCTTCACAAAGCCGTACACCATACTCAGTCCCAGGCCTGAGCCTGCGCCATTACTTTTACTGGTAAAGAATGGTTCAAAGCACTGTGTCAGGGCCTGATCGGTGAAGCCGGTGCCGCTATCGGTGACACAGATTTCACAATAGTGACCGGGCTGAACCAGTTCGTCCATGACTAGCCGTGCCCTGACCTCAATGGTTTGGCTCAGAAAGCTCAGTTCACCGCCTTCTGGCATCGCATCGCGGGCGTTGAACGCGAGGTTTACCAATGCGTCCTCCAGTCGGCCAGGGTCAGCGAACGGCCATAACTCAGAGTGTTTGTTGTGCACATCGATCGTAATGTTATCCGGGAGCGAGCTGGACAGCAGTTCTATGGTGTCCCGCAGTAGCTTGTCAATATCGATCAGTGTTGGAGAGAGGGGTTGTCTGCGGGAAAACGATAGCAACCGACTGGTGATGTCGGCACCACGACGGGTTGCCCGGGTTGCTGGCTCCAGGAAACGCTGCAGTTGCTCATCGTCAGCATAGCGGTCACCCACTGAGTGTAGGTTGCCGAGGATTATGGTTAGCAGGTTATTAAAATCGTGGGCCAGACCGCCGGCCATCTGTCCCACGGCGTTCATTCGCTGTGCCTCATTCAACTGGCGTTCGGCATCTTTTTCGGTGGTGATGTCAAAGGTCAGAATCAAGACGCCATTGACCTCACCGTCCGGATCGAAGCAAGGGATCAGAATGCGTTTGCAGATCATCTCCCGGTGCTGATGCTGCTCAGTATATTCCCCCGCGGTTTGCTGGCCCTGTAGTGCTGACTCAAGTTGCCAGTTAATCAGGGCACAGAGCTCATCGCCGATGACCGCCGCTAGCGGCTGATAAATCATGCCAGCCTTATCCTGCTGAAATATCCGGGCAAACACCTGATTAACAAAGAGGATCTTCAGTTGCGGGTTAATATAGGCGATCTGTGCGGGGAGGGCGTCGAGTATCTGCCGCTGTCGTTGTTCTGACTGCGCCAGGGCCTCTTTGGCGCTGGCCATCGACTCGGAAGCGATGATCAGCTGCTGGTTTTTTTCAGCTAAGGCGTGGGTTCGCTGTTCCACCTTGATATCGAGGTTTTGTATGGAATCACGTAATCGCTCCACCATCGTATCAAAGGTATGCGCCAGCAGCCCCACCTCGTCGTCACGGCGGATACCGCTTTTGGCCGACAACTCACCCTCTGAGACTCTCACGGCGGTGTCGGCCAGACGTTTGATCGGCTGGGTTATCCATTGACTGAACAGTAGCATCAGCAGCAGTGCGACAATCAGAGCGATCACGGCGATGGTGATGATTCGCTCAGTCAGGAGTTCAGAGCTGCTGCGCAACTCGTCGACATAGACTGAAGAGCAGATATACCAGTCAAAGCCGGGCAGATGGCGAACCAGTGATAGCTTTTCGTAACTGTAGTTCCCCGGGTCATCTGGCCGGTCCCATTTGTAATAAAGCTCTTTGCCGGTATCTGCCACCTGCATCAGATCTTCAGCGATGGAGTTGCCGGTGACCGGGTTGGTCAGTTCAAGAAAATTTTTCCCTGCAATATTGGCATTGGGGTGGATCAGCATGTTAGTTCTGGCATCAAACACAAACAGATAGCCGGTCGAGGCGATCTTGATCTCATTAATACCCTCGCGCAGCTCTGTCAGGGCTTCACTACGAATTCGCTCAACATCGGCATCCAGGTCATCCAGGTAAACCCCCGAGCCGATGACAAACCCTCTTTGCGGGAAGTTTTTAACAAATGAGACCTTATCCAGCGGCCTCTCAGAGTCGAGTCGATTCCATTTATACTGATAGAACCCCTCGCCCTGGTTTAATGCCAGGTCGATGATAGCGCGAACCTCTGAGTCGCCATCGTTCATGCGAAACGTCGCGGTATCTTTGCCCTGATAGCGCGGGTCGGGGTGGGATAGCAGAATGCCGTTATGATCAGCGATCCAGATATAGTCATTATCGCCGTATTTAAAACCTTTCAGCTGATCGAATGCCGCCTGCCGTGCCTGGTTTTCGCTGAAACCGTTGCGGCGCGCTTCAGCGACAGCGGTTACGAAGAAGGAGTCGGCCAGGTCCACCACGGTGCGCAAACGTTTTTTATGGGATTCCAGAGCCTGACTGCGATATTTCTCCGTATCGGCGTACATCTTATTGGCGAGGGAGAATACGCTGTTGAGGGCGATAGCACTGGAGTTTCGTTCAATCTCGAAGACCTTTTTCTTGATCACCGGGACTGAGTAAAAGTACACCGTGACAAATATCATCGAGATGATAAGCAGCAGGGTAAGAAAGAAGCGTTGCATCAGTTTTGATCTGAACAGCATAGTGCGGTCGTCTTGTGGTGTACATTTTTTATTGTCGTCCGATTCTATAACAAATGTCAGCCCGCCATAGGGGTTGTTACATTTGGTTATATTTCAGACAAATTGCGGCAATGATTATGAGCTTTACTGTCCACTAAACACAGACTCAATACTGTGACCTATAACAATAAAAACGCTGGCCAACGACAATGGCCGGGAGAGAGTAAAGATGCCTTCTCAATATCCACTTAGTCATTTCAATGCTGAAGTTGGCCGATATCAATCGGCGACTGTCCTTTGCTGCTGGTTAATGCTTCTTAATTTCTGCGCCACATCCCGGGTGTATATCAAGGGTATCGGCTTGAAACAGGGTTGCCAGCACTCACAACCTGAACGATAGGGTTCAGGGTGGTTCATTTAAACACTATTTCAGGTCTACACAGGATTCTGCTGCTCAGCGGGCGGCCGACAATAAGTACAGGAAATTACAATGTCTGAACATCACAACGTCTATAACCAGTCTCTCGATCAGAACCAGGCGAACTTTATGGCACTGACGCCGCTGAGTTTTCTTGAGCGCAGTGCTAAGGTCTATCCAAACCGTATTGCTACTGTGCATGGTTCGCTACGCAGAACCTGGGCTGAAACCTATCAGCGTTGCTGTCAGCTGGCCAGTGCGCTGGTACAGCGGGGCATAGGTAGTGGTGATACGGTATCCATCATTGCGCCCAATCTGCCAGAGCATTTTGAGGCTCACTTTGGCGTACCGATGAGCGGCGCCGTCTTAAACTCTATCAACACCCGTCTTGATTCTGAAGCGATCGCTTTTGTACTGCAGCATGCAGAATCCAAAGTGCTGATTACTGAACGTGAGTTTTCTGCCGTCGTGCGTAAAGCGCTGAAGATGATCGGCAAAAAGATCCTGGTTATTGATATCGATGATCCGACCTATGCCGAAGGCGAGCTGATCGGTGATCTGACCTACGATGCGTTTCTGTCTGAAGGCGATGCTGCATTCCCTGGCGTAAGGCCTGCTGATGAGTGGGATGCGATTACCCTGAACTATACATCCGGCACCACCGGTGATCCAAAAGGGGTGGTATATCACCATCGCGGCGCTTATCTGAATGCGGTAAGTAACATTGTTTCCTGGGATATGGGCCAGCATCCGGTTTATCTGTGGACGTTGCCCATGTTCCATTGCAACGGCTGGTGTTTCCCCTGGTCTATTGCAGCAGCAGCGGGTACCAGTGTGAGTCTGCGTCATGTGCGGGCCGACATGATCTTTGAACAGATAAAAGAGCAGAAAGTGAATCATTTCTGTGGTGCGCCTATCGTACTGAATATGCTCAACTCCGCTCCGGCTGCAATGAAAGAGGGGATTGAGCATCAGGTTAAAGTTATGACCGCAGGCGCAGCGCCACCCGCTTCAGTTATTCAGGGGATGGAAGCACTGGATTTCAGAGTGACCCATGTGTATGGCTTGACCGAAACCTATGGTCCTTCTGTTGTGTGCGCCTGGCATGAAGAGTGGGATGAGTTTGATGAGGAGAAAAAATCCCGTCTGAAATCCCGTCAGGGGGTGCGTGCGCCGATGCTGGACGGCCTGATGGTCGCGCATCCAGATACTCTGGAGCCGGTACCGCAAGATGGTCAGACTATCGGTGAGATCTTCATGCAGGGTAACCTGGTGATGAAAGGTTACCTGAAAAACCCATCCACGACGGATGATGCCTTCAGCGGTGGCTGGTTCCACTCCGGTGATCTGGCGGTGTGGCATGCCGATGGTTATATCGAAATTAAAGACCGGTCCAAAGATGTGATTATCTCCGGTGGTGAAAATATCTCCAGTATCGAGGTGGAAGATGTGCTTTATCGCCATCCGAAAATCCAGGATGCAGCGGTGGTTGCCCGGCCCGATGAGAAGTGGGGTGAAACACCCTGTGCCTTTATCACCACCACTGAGGGTGAAACGGTTACCGAGCAGGAGATTATCGATTTCTGTCGGGCCAATATGGCGCACTTCAAAACACCAAAACGTGTGGTTGTGGGTGATCTGCCGAAGACCTCAACCGGCAAGATCCAGAAGTTTATTCTGCGACAGCAGGCCAAGGATCTGAAGTAAGCACTTACATAAGAATTTATTTCAGCCAGCCTGAAATGGAGCAGAGGGGACTCTCTGCTCCATACCCGAACGTCAGACGGAAAAATAATAATGAAGATTGCCGTAATACTGACACCTGATACCGATGATCTCTTCCGTCAACCAGGAGAGCAGGCTTTAGAGAGTATCCGTGAAGCACTGCTGCTAAAACAGAATGATCGGGCCAGCAAAGTAATAGTTGTCTCAATCGGACAGCCATTAAGTAAGGCACAATCGGCAAGTCTGATTCGGCAGGGTGTTGATTACACCCTGTTTCGTGCCTGTGATAGAAGTCCGGGAGCGATGGAGCTGGCGGAGCTGTTTATCGAGATTGTCCAGCTTGAGTCGCCTGATCTTATTTTCATTGGACGTGATGAAAAAGACAGTCAGTGTCAGTTGGGTAATCTGTTGGCAGAGCTGCTGGAGTTCAGGTTATCGCAGTCGCAGCCGGGTAATGGTCAGCATTACCGGACGCTGGTGATTCGTGAAATTGGTAATGGTATGCACACCGTGAGGATTTCATTATTACAGTCCGGCAGTCTCAATCCCTTTTGTTTAGAGGAATGTAGCGATTCTATATCGCGCAAAGCCTCTCTGCTGATCGCCTGAAGGGATTGCCTGTTGCGCGTCAGATGTTCGCCAGTGTTGGTTGCTTTAATGATTTTGCACCATCTGATGTGATGCCCTGCTATGCAGAATTCATTGGATGTTTTGTGGCCCTGAAAGGGGCCGCTTTTTTTTCTTGCACCGATGCGCGTGATACAGATGTCAACAGAGGGAATAAAAAAACCGGTCTCTGCTGAGCAGGACCGGCTAAAAGTTTTGGCTCTAAGGGCACGAGCCAATGAGTAATCAAGTAACTCAGGGACCCTTATTTTGCTGGCATTAGTGGATTTTTGCCATAGCGCGAGCAGCCAGTCTTTTGATTAAATCGGACAAGGTGGGCGGCTCGTCTGTCATTTTGTTTGTTAGCTCTTTGATTTGCGATAAGTACTGGGTGAGGTGCCCGTCCAGTGTTTGAAGGCCCGGGTGAACGCAGCAGATTCAGCGAATCCCAGCAGGCGTGCGATGCGCGAGATTGGCAAGTTAGGCTGGCTGAGCAGGTGGATTGCTTCATCCCGGCGCACGCTGTCTTTCAGTTCCTGGAAACTGGTGCCCTCTTCATCCAGTTTACGTCGCAGGGTGCGGGTGGTGGTATGAATCTGTCTGGCAATCTCCTCCATACTGGTGTCAGCCATCGATTCGGATTGCTCCAGATAGTCCATTACTTTGCGGGTGTATACCGGATAGTAGGATTGGCGTTTAAACCAGTCCAGCGGTGCGCGGCTCAGATAGCTACTGAGATTCTGCTGCGTTTGCACGACCGGAGATGTCAGAATCGAGCGATCGAAGGCGAAGCTGTTTTCGGTTTGGTCAAACAGGGCGGGGCAGGGAAACATCAACCGATACTCCTCAAAGTGAGCCGGTTTAGCGTGACAAAACGTGACATATTTAAGGGGGATTCGCTGGCCGATCATCCAGCTGGGGAAGCGATGCCAGAGTAATAGCAGGAAATCCAGCAGCGCGAACTCCGGGTCTTTATCGGGTTCGGTGAGCGTCAGCGTAAATATTGCACTGTCTCCCTCCTCACGGAAATTTAGTTGAGAGGCGGGGACAACCAGATTATAAAAGTGAACGGCATGCTTATATACCTCTCTGAGGCTGGTACTGTGGATCACCAGTTTGGCCATCAGTGCAAATACGCCGTAGCGGGAAGGCTGGCTGCCAAGACAGAGATAATCATCGTCGCCGTGCCGCTGAATTGACTGCACCAGTCGGCTCAGCTGCATCGGCGTGATACGAACCTCCTGGTTGCTTAACAGTTCGCGGTTAAGACCCGACTCCTGCATCAGCTGTTGCTCATTAAGGCCTTTAAGGCGAGCGCCTCTGAGCATGGCATTGGCAAAATGGATCGAAACAGAGTGGTGGCTATAGCTCATCTGAATATTCCAGCGCCATTGTCATGGCTGTCCTATAATGGTTTCGTTTATCCGATATTAACAGACTTGTCCGAAATTGAATGGGGTTATGTGTCCGAAAATATCAATTATAAGGCTTTTTTCGTTATTGTTGTTACAGGCCCGTAAAGGCAAACTAGATCGCAATAAAAAACCTCAATACACAAAGTGAGTGCTATGAAAATACTTGTCCCGGTA
This sequence comes from uncultured Amphritea sp., assembly GCF_937127095.1. GTDB lineage: Bacteria > Pseudomonadota > Gammaproteobacteria > Pseudomonadales > Balneatricaceae > Amphritea. The sequence goes on along the minus strand of NZ_CAKZLP010000054.1, from coordinate 352,448 downwards.
AAACGTGTAATCGACTACAACGTCAAAGTGCGTGTTAAGTCAGATAACAGCGATGTTGATCTGGCCAACGTTAAAATGGCGATGAACCCGTTCTGCGAAATCGCGGTAGAAGAAGCGGTTCGTTTGAAAGAGGCAGGAGTTGCCAGCGAAGTGATCGCTGTGTCTATTGGTGATAAAGTCTGCCAGGAACAGATCCGTACAGCACTCGCGCTGGGTGCCGACCGGGGCATTCAGATTGAAACCGAATCTGCCCCCGATGCTCTGTCTGCCGCTAAGCTGCTGAAAGCCGTCGTACAGGCTGAACAGCCACAGCTGGTCATTATGGGCAAACAGTCTATCGATTCAGACAATAACCAGACCGGCCAGATGCTGGCGGCGCTGCTGGATTATCCGCAGGCCACCTTTGCCTCAGAGGTGAAGGTTGAAGGGGGCAAGGTTCAGGTTACCCGTGAAGTGGATGGTGGTTTGCAGACTCTGGAACTGGATCTGCCCGCGGTGATCACCACTGACCTGCGTCTGAATGAACCCCGTTACGCTTCACTGCCAAACATCATGAAAGCCAAGCGCAAGCCGCTGGATGTGAAAACCCCGGCCGATCTGGGTGTTGAACTGAGCAACAAAGTGACACTGGTTGCGGTTAATCCGCCTGCAGAACGTCAGGCGGGTATCAAGGTAGCATCTGTCAGTGAGCTGGTGGATAAGTTGAAAAACGAAGCGAAAGTAGTTTGAGGAGCAGGCAGATGACAATTCTGGTAATAGCGGAACACGATAACCAGGCACTGAAGCCTGCAACACTGAACACTCTGGCTGCGGCGGAACAGATCGGCGGCGATATTGAACTGCTGGTGGCGGGTTATAACTGTCAGGCGGTGGCGGATGCTGCTGCGGCGATCCCCTCTGTAACTAAAGTGCTGCTGGCCGATAATGCCGCGTATGAACATCAGCTGGCTGAGAATATCGCCAAACTGATCGTTGCTCTGGTTAGTGGTCACAGCCACATTCTGGCGCCGTCCACCACCAACGGTAAGAACTATCTGCCACGGGTTGCCGCGCTGCTGGATGTTAACCAGCTCTCTGATGTTATCGGCGTTGAGTCAGCCGATACCTTCCAGCGTCCAATTTATGCCGGTAACGCCATCGCTACCGTGAAAACTGAAGATGCGGTCAAACTGCTGACCATCCGTGGTACTGCATTTGATGCGGTTGCAGCCGAAGGTGGCAGCGCCACGATCGAAACGATTACTGAAGTGTGCAACAGCGGTAACTCCCGGTTTGTTAAAGAGGAACTGGCGAAGTCTGACCGCCCTGAACTGACCGCAGCATCGATCATTGTGTCCGGTGGTCGGGGTATGGGTAACGGCGACAATTTCGAAATGCTCTACAGCCTGGCGGATAAACTCGGCGCGGCAGTCGGCGCATCCCGTGCAGCGGTTGATGCGGGCTTCGTGCCCAATGATATGCAGGTGGGTCAGACCGGTAAGGTGGTTGCGCCGGATCTCTATATTGCTGTTGGCATCTCCGGTGCGATTCAGCATCTGGCGGGTATGAAAGATTCGAAAGTGATTGTCGCTATCAACAAAGATGAAGAAGCACCGATCTTTTCCGTCGCTGATTACGGTCTGGTAGCCGATCTGTTTGATGCCGTTCCGGAACTGTCCGGCCAGATCTAAACGAAACGTATATAGGTAGTGATCATGAGCGATTATAAGCACCCCCTCAAAGATGCAGAATTTGTCCTGAATGAACTGGTTCAGTTTGATCAGCTATGTGCTGATGCCGGTTTAGAGGATATCAACAGTGAACTGGCCTCGGTGATTCTCACCGAAGCGGGCAAGCTGGGCTCAGGTGTACTGGCACCCTTAAACCGTACAGGTGATCTTAACCATCCAGTTCTGGGTGAAAATGGTGTGCAGGAGACTGCAGGTTTTGCGGCAGCCTATCAGGAATATATGGAAGGTGGCTGGGCCACACTGACCGCCGCTGAAGAGTTCGGTGGTCAGAATCTGCCCAATGTTCTGGGAACTGCTGTTAACGAAGTGTGGCAAACCGCAAACCTGTCGTTTGCGCTGTGTCCTCTGCTGAGTCAGGGTGCGATTGAGTCGATCAGTCATCACGGTACCGATGAGTTAAAAAAGAACTATCTGGAGAAGATGGTCAGCGGTGAGTGGACCGGAACCATGAACCTGACCGAATCCGATGCCGGTACCGATCTGGCCGCGGTGAAAACCAAAGCGGTGCCGAATGGCGATCACTACCTGATTACCGGTCAGAAGATCTTTATCACCTGGGGCGACCATCAGATGACGGATAACATCGTCCATCTGGTGCTGGCCCGTCTGCCGGATGCCCCGGCAGGTGTGAAGGGTATCTCGCTGTTTATCGTGCCTAAATTCCTGCTGGATGAAAATGGCAATCCGGCTGAACGTAACGATGTTGCGGCGGTGTCTCTGGAGCACAAGCTGGGTATCCACGGCAGCCCGACCTGCGTCATGAGTTTTGGCGATAACGGTGGCGCAGTGGGTTATCTGGTGGGTGAGCCGAACAAAGGTCTGGCTTACATGTTTACCATGATGAACCATGCGCGTCAGGGCGTTGGCCTGCAAGGTCTGGCAGTATCTGAAGCGGCTTACCAGCATGCACTGCAGTACGCTAAAGACCGTCTGCAGGGTACTAACAAAGATGGTAGTCGTTTCCCGATTGTCCGTTTTCCCGATGTGCGTCGCATGCTGATGACAATGAAATCCGGAACGGAAGCGATGCGGGCACTTTGTTTAGTGGCTGCCGCTGAAGCCGATCGTGGTAATCAGGACCGCATTGATCTGTTGACGCCGATAGTGAAAGGCTGGGTGACTGAATTCGCTCAGGAACTGACTTATCTGGGGGTGCAGATCCACGGCGGCATGGGCTTTATCGAAGAGACTGGCGCAGCGCAGTTCTACCGTGATGCCCGCATTCTGACCATCTATGAGGGCACCACCGGTATTCAGGCGCTGGATCTGGTGGGCCGGAAAACACTGGTGAATAACGGTGAATTCCTGCAGTCTCTGTTGGATGAGATGGCTGCTGATATCAGCCGCTTTGAATCGCTGGGTGGTCAGTTTACACTGGCGGCACAACAGTGCCGCACATCACTCGATAATGGTATTGCAGCGCGTCAGTGGTTGCTGGATAGTGCAGCGGATAAGAGTGCCCCGGGTAGTGCCAGCGTTAACTTTATGATGCTGTTTGGCTTCCTCTGTGGTGGCTGGCTGATGGCGAAGAGCGCCGTGCAGGCGCAGGCAAAACTGGATGCAGGTGACAGCGACACTGAGTTTTTACACTCTAAGCTGGCAACTGCACGGTTCTTCTGTGAACATATGCTACCGCGCACACAATCCTGCCTGGCATCAGTAATCGCCGGCAGCGAAAGCATTATGGCGCTGGATGAAGAACTGTTTTAGTAGCGCAAAACGACGAGGATAAAAACAATGCAAAGAGAGTCGATGGAATTCGATGTAGTGATTGTCGGTGCTGGCCCGGCCGGACTGTCCACTGCATGTCGTTTGATGCAACAGGCGAATGACGCAGGTCACGAACTGATGGTCTGCGTGGTTGAAAAAGGTGCCGAAGTGGGCGGACATATTCTCTCCGGTGCGGTGGTTGAACCCCGCGCCCTGGATGAGCTGTTCCCTGAGTGGAAAGAACAGGGCGCGCCACTGAAAACCGAAGTCACCGAAGATCAGATCTACCTGCTGAAAAACGGCGAGAAAGCCACCAAAATCCCCAACGGCTTTGTGCCCAAAACCATGCACAACCATGGCAACTATATCGCCAGTGTGGGCAACCTGTGCCGCTGGTTAGGCGAACAGGCCGAGCAGCTGGGTGTTGAGGTTTTTCCTGGGTTCCCCGCCTCGCACATTATCTACGGTGAGGATGGCCGGGTTGCCGGTATCGGCACCGGTGATATGGGTCTGGATGAGAAGGGCGAGCAGAAAGACAGCTATATGCCGGGTATGGACCTGCTGGCGAAATACACCATCTTTACCGAAGGTTGCCGCGGCCATCTGGGCAAAGAGCTGATCGCTAAATTTGAACTGGATAAAGAGGCCGATGCCCAGCACTACGGCATCGGTATTAAAGAGTTGTGGGACGTGCCCGCCGATCAGCATCAGCCCGGTCTGGTGCTGCACGGTGCAGGCTGGCCGCTGAGTGAAGCCGGTGCCAGCGGTGGTTTCTTCCTCTATCACGCCGAAGATAATCAGGTTGTCGTCGGTTTGATTACCGATCTTAACTACGATAATCCGCATCTGAGCCCATTTGACGAATTCCAGCGGATGAAACATCACCCGCTGATCTCCCAATATCTGCAAGGCGGCAAACGGGTTTCCTACGGTGCCCGTGCGATCACCAAAGGTGGCTTTAACGCCCTGCCGAAGATGACCATGCCCGGCGCACTGCTGTTAGGGTGCGATGCCGGTACGCTGAACTTCGCCAAGATCAAAGGCACACACACCGCGATGAAGTCCGGTATGGTGGCCGCCGAAACGATCTTTGCCGCACTGACTGCTGGTGATGAAGGCGGTAATGATCTGACCGTTTACGGCGAAAACTTCAAAAATTCCTGGGTTTATGACGAGCTGTACAGCAGCCGCAACTTCGGTCCGGCGCTGCACAAATACGGCACCATGATCGGTGGCGCACTGAACTTTATTGATCAGAACATCTTCAGCCTGCCGTTTACCCTGCATGACAACCATCCCGATTATGCACAACTGAAACCAGCGTCAGAATGTGCTGCCATCAGTTATCCAAAACCGGATGGTGTGCTGAGTTTTGACAAACCCTCCTCGGTGTTCATCTCCAACACCAACCATGAGGAAAACCAGCCCTGTCACCTGAAACTGAAAGACAGCAGCATCCCGCTGCTACAGAACTTGCCGACGTTCAACGAACCGGCGCAGCGCTACTGTCCAGCAGGCGTATACGAAGTCCTGGAAAACGATGCGGGAGAGAAAGTCTTCCAGATCAACAGCCAGAACTGCGTGCACTGTAAAACCTGTGATATCAAAGATCCAGCCCAGAATATTACCTGGGTGGCGCCGGAGGGCGGCGGTGGGCCGAACTACCCTAATATGTAAAAACGAACGCGCCTCAGGGCGCGTTTTTTACATATTGGGGTAGTCAGAACGCGACTTCGTCGCTTGCTAAATCGGCGCTACGCGCCTGGCTAGACGTTGCTTCGCAACTTGCGAGTGAAGAGGCAGGGATAGTCCCTTAAAATGAGTATCTTACCCAAATATACAGTATATTTTGTTTAATTCAGCCGTTATGCTTATTTTCCCGTTACAGGCTGGCGTGTTTTCCCTCTGTGGTATTTTGCAAAACAATTACGGCTGGTAAAGATCAGATAACAGAAAATGATTCTTTAAAGGCTATAGATACATTACAAGGCAGAAATAATGCTTTGCCGTAAGAGGTCCTTAAGGAACATATGATGCTCTTGTCAGATGTAAATCAATACCGTCGATCAGTATTGAGTGTCCTGCTCAGCATTTCTGTACCCTCCGCAGCTTTTTTTGCTTATTTTAACTGGACAGTCGACCTTAAGCTCTATGCATTGATTCAGGTAACGGTGACAGTTTTCTGGTGCGGTTTATTACTAATTGTTAAAAATACGCCTAACCTGCATAGATGGTCGCTCATCTACCTGTGCACCTTGTTTAGTTTAGTGCTGTTTGGCATTTGGGTTTCCAGTTTTCGTTCCGGCCTGTTTTCCTGGATTTATATCTTCCCGGTAATCTCTTATCTTCTGTTGGGCCGTAAAACAGGTATGTGGATAACAACAGTCTTTCTACTGTTGGGGTTAAGTATTCTTGCGTGGCGCAACTGGCAACCAGTACCAGAGGTTCATTGGATTGCATTGATTAATATTGGACTATGTTCGACAGCAATATGGGCTGCAGCCCATGTATACGAGTCAGGACGTGAAGTCATTGTCAATCACTTAAATAAAATGGCAGTAAAAGACCCTCTGACAGGCCTGCTGAATGTGCGTTCGCTGACTGAAATACTTACGAATGAGTTGAGTCGCTCAAAGCGATCTTCCGAACCTCTGACACATGTATTTATCGATATAAATGACTTCAAGCTAATCAATGACACACTTGGTCATCAACAAGGAGATCAAATCCTGATCGCTGTAGCCGACGCAATTAAGAATCTTACGCGATTAGAAGATCATGCTTTTCGTTACGGCGGTGACGAGTTCGGTATCATTTTCCCCAACTGCTCTGAAGCTCAGGCGAAAAATACCTTTGGCGTGCGCATCGCTAATCAGCTTAGAAAACATGATGAAAATCTTTCTATTAGTCTCGGCTATGCTCAGGTTACTGCAGGCGAAAATATCTCAGCTGATGAGTTAATCGAACAGGCTGATAAGAATATGTATGCGGCAAAGCACGAATACAAACTAGTCAGAAAAACTTCAGACATTAAGGACATTGCCAGTAAACCAGCGTCCATGTAATCAGTCGTATGATTATGCTACTTGGTCATTGATAGCAACAATGTATCTTCTGAGTCAAAAAACAGGATCGCGGCAGCGTCACATCAATGCAGTACTGGAGAGCTGCAAATGGCGCTATGGATACCGCTCCGATCAAGGAGTCCAAGAGTTGTTGATTTTCGCTCCCCCCTTTCTGTTATTAATGGGGTTAGAGTCTGTGGTATCCCCACAAATTTAAGACACTATGCTCGCCGTCCTGAATAACTGCCTGGCAAATTCTCGTATGCCTTATCGCCATTGTCGAAGGGGTATTTTTAGATTGATTGAGACCGCTCGTTTACCCAGATAAAAGCACTCGGCGGTGGCGTGCACTATTACATTGAAAGCGATACGCCAGCCCTGACAGTTCAGCGGCTTTGCCGCAGGAAAATGGAGACAGATATACTTTCTCTAAAAATATGATTCAGACCCGGTGTAAAAAACAGAACCTGACGATTTTGTGAATAGGGACGCTCAGTACCCGCTGTGCCTTGTCAAAAGGCACTACACCTAATGATGGGCTATTTGTAAGATTGAATAGCGGCCAGTGCTGATGTAGCATGACAAGACATTAGTTTGCTGATATCGCGGAAGCCAGCCATGAAACATGAAAAGAAAAAAGTAACCCAAAAAATGATATACAGGGCTGTGGCTAGCTCTACCGCTATCGAAACAAGGGAGTCTGTGGATTTGATAGAGCAAAAGTTGCAAGCCAATAAGAGCAAGTATCGCTCACTGTCGCTAGCCGTCTAAAATATTCCTCACTAACAGTTCCATATGCTGGTATTCGTGTGACACACCTGCCTGGATAGATTTTACATAAAATTCTTTATGTTCATCCCAAAGGCTATAATCTAACAAACCAATTCCCGCTTTGTTGCACATGCTATCCATAAGTAATCGACTTATGCGTCCGTTCCCCTCGCGAAAAGGGTGTATTAAGATAAATTCGATATGGCAGCGTGCCAGGTAGCCGATCAGCTCTTCTTTATCCATGTATGGCAGGTGTTGGAATTGGGATAAATAATCTGTTTCAAGTTTGTTTATGCATCTGCGAATCTGAAGTAAACTGAAATCCGGCTTTTCCCATATCGACATTCCTTATTTTTCCTGCCCACTCATAGACGTTACCAAGCCATTGTCTATGCCAGGTTGAAATGTCTTCAAAAGAACAGCTGTCAGGTTCAGGAGTGTTAGCGGTGAAAATTTTTTCATAGAGCTTGGTTAAAAGTATTGCTTCAATATCATTCATCTCTGAAGGATTTGTGATGCCGAGCGAATTTGCCAATACGGTGCTGTTTGAGCCATTCTGGTATCGGGTTTCAGACGAATCGATCTCATATCTGGTCATAGGTTAATGAAACCCCTTAGCGTTAGTAGTGTCAGCTTAAAAGCACATTACAAACAATTCAATCACGATTGTTTGTCATATTCGAGATAGTTACAAACTGAGGAGACAGATTTCTGTTCTGCACCAGAGTGACCGTAGTCCCCTGATGATAAAGCTATATGGGTTATAAAACACGAAACTGCTTTGGCTGTTCCCTTGGAGTCTTCTGTGATGAATGAAATCAAAAGGTCCAGAGAGTAAGCGATTTCACCAACCTTATTATCACAGAAATCTGTTTCATCACTCTTGCTGTTAAGAAGGCTTTCCGAGCAACGAGCAAGCCGGGTATCGGCGTTCAAACCTCGAGCTACGCTGACGCTTTTTCTAGCCAGTCGCGAAGCGACGTTCTAGCGACTAAATATTTAATCCCCCCGTCTAGCCAGCCCGCTCATATGTCGCTATTATCTCCCTACGGCCCTGAGCACAGGGGCGGCGTCGCTCGGACGGTTCCGGGCGCTTACGTTAATAGAGGTTACTATGGCCGATAATTCTGGCACACCCCCCGTACGTCATTTTTCCCGTATCGATCGCTTGCCCCCGTACGTTTTTAATATCACCGCTGAGCTGAAGATGGCGGCGCGCCGTCGTGGCGAGGATATTATCGATTTCAGTATGGGCAATCCCGATGGGCCGACGCCACCGCATATTGTCGAGAAGCTCTGTACTGTGGCGCAGCGTGATGATACCCATGGTTACTCCACCTCTCGCGGCATTCCGCGCCTTCGGCGGGCGATCTCTCGCTGGTATCAGGATCGCTATCAGGTCGATATCGACCCGGAAGAGGAGGCGATTGTTACCATTGGTTCTAAGGAGGGGCTGGCGCATCTGATGCTGGCGACGGTGGATCATGGTGATACCGTACTGGTGCCCAATCCGAGTTACCCGATTCATATCTACGGTGCGGTGATTGCCGGTGCCCAGGTGCGCTCGGTTCCGCTGATTCCCGGCGTCGACTTTTTTGTTGAGCTGGAACGGGCTATCCGGGAGTCGATTCCGAAGCCGAAGATGATTATTCTCGGTTTTCCGTCCAATCCCACCGCGCAGTGTGTCGAACTGGATTTCTTTGAACGTGTGGTAGCGCTGGCCAAAGAGCACAATATCATCGTGGTGCATGATCTGGCGTATGCCGATATTGTCTATGATGGCTGGAAAGCCCCCTCGATTATGCAGGTGCCGGGTGCCAAGGATGTCGCGGTGGAGTTCTTTACCCTGTCCAAGAGTTACAATATGGCGGGCTGGCGTATCGGCTTTATGGTGGGCAACAAAGAGCTGGTGCATGCGCTGGCGAGAATCAAAAGCTATCACGATTACGGCACTTTTACACCGCTGCAGGTTGCGGCGATTGCGGCGCTGGAAGGGGATCAGCAGTGCGTACTCGATATCGCTGAGCAGTATCGGCAGCGGCGTAATGCGCTGGCAAAAGGGCTGCATGAGGCGGGCTGGATGGTAGATATCCCCAAAGCATCGATGTATATCTGGGCTAAAATCCCCGAACCTTATCAGGCGATGGGATCGCTGGAGTTCGCCAAGAAACTGCTCTCTGACGCTAAAGTATGCGTCTCTCCAGGCGTGGGGTTTGGGGATTACGGTGATGGTTTCGTGCGCTTTGCCCTGATCGAAAATCAGGACCGTATCCGCCAGGCGGTGCGCGGTATCAAGACGATGTTCCGCAAGGACGGTTTGATCTAAATACCGGACAGACGCCGTTAAATATAAGGAGAAAACGGGACAGATTTATTGTGCTTATAAAAATGAATCCGTTCCGGTTTTCTTGCCTCTGTACCCTTGGGGTTCTCTTTGGTAAAAGCGCTCGATTTTGTAAAAAGTAGGTTCAATCAGAGGGACTCCATGAGAAAACAGATTCGCTTTACCCTCGCGACCCTATCCACGTTCATCGTTGTGGCGGTTAGCTATCTGTGGCTGACGTTTGCCAGCCCCTTTCTGTATAACCCGCCTGATAATCTGCCTGTGATAGAGGAGGGTGTCACTTATCCGGTATTTGTCTATGGCACCTTAACAAAGCCCTGGGTTCGCTGGCTGGTGATAGGGCGTGGCGGCGATTTTGAATTGGCTGAGCTGCCTGGTTTTCGTAAGGATAAGCTTGATATACGGCCGGATGCCGGTGCAGTCATCAATGGGCAGGTGATTATAGTGAGTGCCGATGAGTTCAGAGCCCTGGATCGCTATGAACGGCTGGGTATACGCTACGAGAGGGTAGAGGTAACGCTGCAGGATGGCCGGTCAGCCTGGGTGTACCGATTGCTGAAAAAAGAGTAGCTGTTTTTTTTGGGGGGGGGCTTTCTATTTTGTTGGGATTCGTACCTCATCCCAACCTACGGTCATGCGTGGCCACCAGACTGTGGCAAAACTACTTTGGTGATAAACCTGATGATTTTCCAAGCTTGCACTAAGCAAGTATGATGTTCCCCCTTTCACTTATTCCACATCAGGCATCAGGACCGATCCGCCATGACCCTATTATTTGAAGAGATTGATAGTCAGAGTTCACCCTTAGGGCAGATTTCATTACGCAAACGGCGGATGCCTGCGTTTGGGGACCGGGATATCTATGAGGTGAAGCTGGGTGAAGAGTTTCTGATGTCGAGTATGTTTGTTGAGGCTGAAGAGGCGCTATCGACATTGGGTTTAGCGGCAGTGAAGGGCGACAACCTCAGTGTTGTGGTGGGTGGACTGGGATTGGGTTATACCGCTGTGGCGGCACTGAAGGATGAACGTATTTCAGAGCTGTTGGTGGTTGATGCGATTGAGACTGTGATCGGCTGGCATCGCAAGGAGCAGGTGCCGCTGGGCAAGATACTCAATGCGGACGCACGCAATCGCTATGTGCTGGGTAGCTTCTTTGACCTGGCGACAGACCCAGAGCAGGGGTTTGACCCGGACAGTGCTGGTAAACAGTTTGATGCCATCCTGCTGGATATCGACCATTCGCCTACGGAGTATCTTAATTCCGCCAATGCCAGCTTTTATACCACTGAAAATCTGGCACGGATGGCGCAACAGCTTAAGCCCGGTGGTGTGTTTGCCATGTGGTCGCAAAACCTCCCGGAAGCGCAGTTTGAAGCGCTGCTGAAGACTGCCTTTGCACAAGTGGAATCCCATGTGGTCTCTTTTTATAACCCTTTTCAGGGCGGCGAATCGACCAATTCGGTGTATGTGTGTGTGAAGATGAATAAATAGGGTTTGTCTTTGATTCTATTTATGACCTAAGCAATTTAATCTCGCAGCCATTTATCGCCGGGTCAGCTATCACTCTTATCAGACACGCTTTTGGTGACATTACTGATAATTTGCGGCACAAATCTTTCAGAAAAACCGGCAACGAAAGACCAGAAAAGGAACTTGGCAAAGTCTTCTCCGGTGCTGGGATAGGTTTGTGTAAACAGGGCGATCATGAATGAGGTATCAGGGCCCTCTTTTGCGGGCTTGGGGATGAAAAATTCCGGAAAGAGTTGTCCGGAGATGATTCCGGATAGGAAGATACAGTAAAGCACTAAGGCGAACACGCCACCGAAGATAGGCACTAATAATATTTGAAACCAGGATTTTGTCAGCAGTGTCAGCTCTTCATCCGACACTTTCCTGATGCGCTGTTGAATACTGACAAATCCACCGATGATGCCACAGAGAAAACCAGCCCAGGTCATCATAAATCGTTCACTGAAATAGAAGCTGATACCAAACACCGCACTAAACGCCAACACGGCAATTGCTGTCATGACAATTAAGCGCTTAGTGAGTGTATAAACTTTTTCAACTCTATCCATGATTGACCTCAAAGGATCATGTGCAGCGATTGGCTTGTGTTTGACTACGCGGTATCTGAATGTTTCCCAAAGAAAAATGGTTACAACCAATGAATATAGTGGCTGATTATCTTTTTCGCCATTCAGCGGCGTGATAAACCGTTCAGCGTGAGCGATTTGGCGAGACCAAAAGCGAAACTTTTTTAATTCTTATGCCGCACTCCTGGTACTTTCTGTTCCTGTTATAACGCAGCCTTTTGGTAAACCAGGGCAGCGGATAAACGGTTGTATCAGGAAAATTTACGTGCCATCTTTTGCTGCGACTTCCATGATAAAATGAATGCCTCAGACAGGACTATTTAGTTGAGGTATACCGTTGAGCTATCAAAATAAAGATCTTTGTAAAGTTAGAACGATAACCACTTTTTTGTCTTTGGCGAGTGACAAAAGCCGCTGGAAACAAGAGATCGATAAAGCTTCCCGGTTTTGTCTGCGTTTATCAAAAGAGTTTATCGATAATGGCTATGCTGTTCAGTCTATTCGAATTGTGACCAATCCTTTCGGTGAATATCTGAATACCGCCAGCCTTGAGAGTGCCAGAGCTGATCTGGCGTTTTTGAGTGAACTGTTGAACACATCAGACCTGTCCGGAATGCGTATTCGGTTTGCGATAGGGGAGGCTAAAACCGAACATGAGATTGGGCTTTTACCCGAGTTAATTCAGGAGTTTGGCGACCTGTGCAATGTGTGTGTCAATGTCGGCCTGGATGAGCATGGCTTTCTGGATAATGAGTTGATCCAACATGCCGTAAAGGCGGTTGAACGGATCAGCTGTATTACCCCGCGAGGCGAAGGTAATTTCAATTTCACCGTTAATTTTAACTGCGCTCCGCTGATTCCCTATTTTCCCGCGAGTTATCATCGTAATGAGTCAGGTGACCGGTTTGTCATCGGACTTGAAACGCCTGATCTGTTGGTTGATGTGCTGCAGACCTATAACCAGACAGCGACCGCTGAAAACCATAATGACCGGTTTAAAGGGTATTATCAGGTTATGCACGGTGCACTACAGCACCATATCAGCAGTATTCAAAATATCATTACCCATGCAGATTTCGACATGCCGTTTGCGTTTGCTGGCTTTGACAGCTCCGCCGCACCGTCTAAAAGCTGTGCGAGCATGGTTGATGTTTATGAGCAGATGGGTGTGGAATATTTCGGTGCAGCGGGTACTGTTGAGGCGTCAGCGTTATTAACCCGGGTGTTCAAATCCATAGAAGGTGTTGATCTCGTCGGTTTTTCCGGCCTGATGCTGGCTTTGACTGAAGATACCGGCCTGGCGCAGGGCAGCATCGAGGACAATTTTGATATCCGTGCGTTGTTAACCTACAGTGCGGTGTGCGGCATTGGGCTGGATACCGTGCCTATCCCGGGTAATACTCCAACGGATAAGATTGCCGCATTGATGAGAGATACCGGGACGATGGCTTATCGCCTGAATAAACCATTAACCGTGCGTGTGTTTCCCGTTCCCGGGTTGGTCGCGGGCGATATGACTGCTTTTGAAAGTGATGATCTGTGCAACTGTGCCGTGTTAGCTGTGCCCTGATGAGCACGGCAGTAGAACGGTCGGGTAAGAGGACCCTGTGGTAAAACAGTCTTCTTACCGGCTTTTGCAACATAACTGCTTATTTCGTAACGTTTTGCCGACTTTTCGTCTCAACTTTGACGACGTTCGCTTATCATTAAAGTCACGGACAGTGCGATTAAAAGGCTATGTTCGGTCGCGGATGTGGTATGCTGCCCTCTGATTCTACTGATCATGACTAAGACATAGCTATTTAAAGCTTTTTAAACGATAGGGTTATTCACTGATAACTCCTCAAATCAGCTCCTCAAATTAGCGCTTCGAATTGAAGTAGCAGTAGTGTAGTAACAACAGTAGTAACAACAGAAGTAACAACAGAAGTAACAACAATAGTGACGTAAGAATGACAAGGCTCCCGAAGCCTCTTCTGCATTAATACCCTATTCACATTGTCTTGCTAGCCTCAGAATATCGCGTATGCGAACGGGTTTTTACCCTGCGCTGTTTTCGCGCGACCGCCACTTAATATATTTTAGTTGATAGGATATTTATCTAATGCAAAGCCTAACTGACGTCGGTGAAACCTTCGTAAACAATATCGCTTCCCGTTACGGCCTGAGCTATGGCGCTGTTGTGCACATGCTGGTTGCTGTTAACAATGGACGGGGTTCTATGGCGCAGTTTAATTGCCCTGAACTGGGCGGGTCTGGTCAGTGGATGCGCGGCGGTATGACCATGGTTGGTGATATGTTTAACCACGGCCTGAAGGCGACTGTGAATAATTTATGTTTCGAGTTGTCTGATTTTCTTGCGAACAATCAGGTGTTTCCGGTTGTTCCTGCGGGTACTCCGGGCAGCAATCAATGGTGGCCTGTTGAACTGGGTCAGCCCTTTAGCAGCGGCGCACAAAATAATACCCGTTATGCGGTTTTCCCGAATCGCCTGGCGGTTGAGGTTAATGGTCAGGTATCGGTGTATGACACCCTCAACAATAATATCGGCGGTGTCAGTCAGCAACAGGGTGGTAATAACTCGCTGACGTTCAGCAGTCAGTTTGGCACCATAGCAGTTAACTCTCTGCCATTGGTGAAAGGGCCGGGCTTAGCCCCAGCGCCGCAAAATAACTTTGCCGCGCTTGTCTCTGATAATACCCAGAATAGCTCCAGTGCACCGGCGCCAGCGCCTGCACCACAACACGCACCACCCGTGAACGTTCAACCGTCTACCCCGGCTGTGCATAACACTGCAGGGCATTCGGATATTAACAGTACTCTGGAGTTGCTCGGGAAGTTAGCTCAGCTGCGCGATGCTGGCGCGTTGACTGACGATGAGTTCAATGCCAAGAAAACCGAGTTGCTCAGCCGCATCTGATGGGCCGCTGAACGGCTCAGACCTGTCTGTCGCATTTGAATGAAGGGGATAGCCCTTTCTCAGTCAGCCGGTAAACGCTTGCCCGTTAACGGGTAAGCTGAATTATTCTTCGACCTGATTACCCTTTGAGCCTGTATAAGAGGAGAGGTCGCTGTCCGCAATAGCTGATATTTCGGTTATCGATTCTGTTGGTGTGCGGTGCTCTTCTGTCTGGCTTTCACAGCGGTCACTGTCCTGAGCCATCGCGGCAGTACCCGAGAATGCCAGCGCACTGGCGGCAAGAAAAGAAACAATATATTTGTTCATGGTTTTCTCCATTGATGGGATAACCACTGTTTTATAGCGTTTTAGTGGGCGAAGATTCAATGCTCTTTACGTTACTTTACTTTCGAGCTGTTCTGCTTGCTGTGATCAGCCTGAGCGTTAAAGATTAACCACAGTTGCCTGGAACGTTATAAAATGAGTTTTGATATTCTTTTGATCGGATCTCATCTAAGGTATCACTGCTATCGGTTCTCAGCCGGGTTTAGCAAGTATCAGCAGTGACCCCTATACAACAGCGACACCATCAACCTGAACCGGGTGGCAACCCGGCCTGTGTTGTAGCGATATTATAAGGCGAAGCCATGCAGATTTTTCAATGCGGACACTGTGAGCACGTCATACTGTTTGAGAACGTCAGATGTGAACGCTGCAAAAATGAAGTTGCCTTTGAGCCGAAGTCATTACGCTTTATCACTGTCACTGAGCATAATGGCAACTTAATTGAGATTAACAAACCCCAGGGTTTCACCTGGAAATACTGCAAAAATAAGCAACAGCAGGCCTGTAACTGGCTGGTTGATAGTGATTCTGCCAGCAGGCTGTGTATCTCCTGTGAACTGAATCGTTATATTCCCAATATTGGCACCATTGAAAACCTGGATGGCTGGCGTTCTCTACAGTTTGCCAAGCATCGTCTGGTGTATAGCTTATTGAAACATCAGCTACCGGTTGATCGTAAGCAGGCCCCCCAGGATTCGGGCATCTCGTTTGACTTTATTAATACCACACAGGTTGTGCCCAAAGATGCGCACACCATGACCGGTCATGACGGGGGCAAAATCACCATTACCATGAATGAGGCTAATTCCGTTCAGCGTGAGCAGGCCCGGGTTGATATGCATGAGCATTATCGAACCCTGTTGGGGCATCTGCGTCATGAGGTGGGGCACTATTACTGGGATCTGCTGATTCGGGATAACCCCGTCTGGCTGGAACGTTACCGGGCTGAGTTTGGCGATGAACGGCAAGATTATTCCCAGGCGCTGCAGCGTCATTATGACAACGGCCCTGTGCCCGATTGGAGTCAGCATTATGTCACTGAGTATGCTTCATCTCATCCGTGGGAGGACTGGGCTGAAACCTGGTCTCACTATCTGCATCTCACTGATATTATGGAAACTGCGACCGCGTTGAGAGTATCGGTTAACCCCGATTATGCGGAGAAAAATCAGGGCTTAGCAATGACCGCTGACATCGACCCCTATGGGCAGGTTGATTTTGATGCGTTTCTATCCAAAGCACTGGCGGTGATTTTTTCAGCCAACTGCCTGAATCGCAGTATGGGGCAGCCTGACCTTTATCCCTTTGTGTTGATGCCCCGGGTGAAAGAGAAATTGCGCTTTATTCACGAGCTGCTGAAAGAGCGGATCTGAGTTCTCTGTGGTTATCTATGGTTATCTGTCACCGTAAACTCAGGGTTGTCAGAGGCGTCATTTGAAGAACGACAATCTTTTGTATAATGACAGCCCTTAGCTGAACGACAGCGAATGATCTGAACTACAACCTCAGCGTATAAACCCCAACATGAGCCTGTTGCATAAGGCCTGTCTATCTCTTCTGAGACCTCTATTATGAAAACAGTTTTGATTATCATCACTGCGTTATTGCTGCATGGCTGTTTAGGTATGCCACAGTCAGTTGAACCGGTTAGCCAGTTTGAGTTGGATCGCTATTTAGGCAAGTGGTATGAAGTTGCACGACTGGATCATTCCTTCGAAAAAGGGCTGACGCAGGTGTCTGCTGAATACAGCTTGCGCGATGATGGTGGCGTAGCGGTGCTTAATCGTGGCTATTCTGCGGAGAAAGAGAAATGGCAGGAAGCTGAGGGTAAAGCCTACTTTGTTAATAACAGCGATGAAGGCTATTTGAAGGTGTCCTTCTTTGGGCCTTTTTACGGTTCATATGTGGTGTTTGATCTGGACCGCGATAACTATCAGTACTCTTTTGTTTCCGGGCCTGATACCGCTTATCTTTGGCTGCTGTCACGTACTCCGAATGTAACGCCGGAGGTGAAGGCGCGGTTTATCAACATGTCTGAGGCGCGGGGCTTTAATTCTGATGATCTGATTTGGGTTGAGCAGCAGTGAGATCGGTCGTTGGTGGTTTGACGGGCAGGTATTAAGGAAAGTTGTTGAGAAGAGCAGTTGAAGAAAGCTGTTCACGATAGTTGTTGGGCTTCGTTGCACTCAGCCCAACCTACGACCCTGGCTTTAAAAAAATCAGGCGAAGACGAAGTATTTGCGCACGGTTTCAACGACTTCCCAGGTGCCTTTCATTCCCGGTTCGATAACGAATACGTCGCCGCCTTTCAGGTGCTTGGGCTCTTCTCCTTCGGGGGTGATAATGCAGTACCCTTCCAGAAAGTGACAGAACTCCCACTTGTCGTAATTCACCTCAAATTTTCCTGGTGTGCAGATCCAGGTCCCCATGATTTTGCTGCCATCGGCAGAAAGGTAGGCGTTAAGATTTACGGTGTGCGGTTCACCGCCGATGCGTGTCCACTTGGTCGCGTCAACGACGGGCGTGGGGCAGGTTTCGCGCATTACTGTGATGAAATCGGACATGTCAGCTCCAACGATTGTGATTACAAAAGAGCAGCCATTGTAGTTGAGTGGGATATTCCGGGTTGTCCGGTTCCGACCTGGTTTATCCTAAAACGCTCATTCACAAGGTTAAATAGAGATAACCGTAGTTATATGAGCTAACCACAGAGGGCCTGTGTTTATCTCGTTCCCACGCTCCTGCGTGGGAATGCATATCTCTCTGTGGTAAAAATGGTTTTTAGCGAAACCTCTAGCGAAAAAACACCAAGCTGCCGGCGCCGACAAACAGTCCGCCACAAAAGCGATTGAAACGGCGGATATTTTGCTGTTTTTTCAGTATAGGTGCCAGCCCTTTGGCAGCCAGACCATAGCCCAGTTTGCTGATCAGATCGAGCACACACCAGCTAACGGACATAATCAGCAGTTGTGTCAGCAGCGGGCTTTCCGGGGTCATAAACTGCGGCAGAAAGGCGACAAAGAAGAGAATGTCTTTGGGGTTGCTGATGCCCAGGGTAAATGCCCTGCGGAACATCATGCCACGGCCGTTGTTGACGGCGGTTTGACTGCTTTTGTGGCTCTGGTCTGCATCCCGCCAGGCGCGGTAACCCAGCCAGATCAGGTAGGCGGCACCGAGATAGCGGAGCAGCGTAAATAGTTGTTCAGAGGCCAGCAGCAGCGCTCCCAGACCGGTTGCTGAGGTGATCAGCAGAATCAGCGATGCGCTGACGCCCCCGAGAAATGCGGGATAGCTGCGACGGATGCCAAAATTCAGGCTGTTGGCGATCATTAACAGCGACAGGGGGCCGGGGATCAGAATTACCAGCAGGGCGGCAGAACAGAACAGTAGCCAGGTTTCTAAGGTCATCTCTTTCTCAAATGCTTTTTATAAGCTCTTTTTATAAGCGCTATCTATAAGTGCTATTGCGAAAACAAAAACGCCCTCCCGAAGGGAGGGCTGATTGAATATGCGACAACATTATGGCAGGAAGATAAATTTTGCAACGAAGATTGCCGTCAGTGCCCATACGCCATTAGAGATGCTGGACCCCTTGCCGGTAGTTACCTTCAAAAAGGTGTAGGTGACAAAACCGATGGCGATACCGTTAGCAATCGAGAAGGTCAGCGGCATCATAATGGTGGTCATCAACGCCGGTGCAAACTCCGTCAGATCATCCCAGTCGATAGCGGCCAGAGAGCCCATCATCAGCATCGCTACGTAGATCAGCGCACCATCTACCGCAAAGCCGGGCAACATCTGCGCCAGTGGCAGCAGGAACACACCCAGCAGGAACATGATGCCGATCACTACGGCGGTCAGACCGGTACGGCCACCGGCAGCAACCCCCGCTGCGGACTCCACATAGGAGGTGACCGGAGGACAGCCAAACGCGGTACCGATAACAGAGGAGATCGAATCAGCTTTTAGCGACTTATCCAGACCTTCAATTTTGCCGTTTTCATCCTGCAGATGAGCCCGCTGGGCAACACCCATCAGGGTGCCTGCCGTATCGAAAATATTAACGAACAGGAAGGTGATAATGACCGGTATCAACGCGACATCGAGAGCGCCCATAATATCTAGTTGCATAAACACCGGTGCCAGATCGCCAAAGTTTGGCACAGCGATCAGGCCATTTTCAGGCCAAGCCATAAAGCCTGAGGCCGGTGCCCTGTCAGATGTCACCGTGAAAAACTCATGGGGCAGCAGAGCCGTCATCAGGAAGGCGATAGCGGTGGTGATGGCGATACCGATGATGACCGCACCAAACACCCGGCGATAGCTGAGGAAGCTAATCAGCAGGAAGCTCAGCAGTCCCAGTGCGGGGGCTTCCGGGCCGAATGGACCAAAGCCGAAGTGCGTCAGATCTGCCAGAGCAACTACGTTATCAGGATTGGGGACGATCAGGCCGGTAAAGCGCAGACCAATAAAACCGAGGAACAGTCCCACTCCGGCGGTCATCGCCAGACGCAGGCTTAGCGGAATGCTCTCAAGCATCCATTCACGTAAACGGGTGACACTCATCAGCACAAACAGTATGCCGGAGAGAAAGACTGCCCCCAGAGCAATCTGCCAGCTGTAGTTCATCTCCAATACTACGGTGAAGGTAAAGAAGGCGTTCAGGCCCATACCCGGTGCCAGACCGATGGGCCAGTTAGCATAGAGACCCATAAAGATAGTGGCGATGGCGGCACCGATACAGGTGGCGAGAAACAGACCATCAAATGGCATACCTGTTTTTGACATGATGATCGGGTTAAGAAACATAATATAGGACATGGTCACAAAGGTGGTTAGACCTGCGATCATCTCTGTCCTGACAGTTGTTTTATGTTTGCTGAGTTTGAAAAAGCGGTCTAGAAAGGTTTGATTGTCGGGGGCCGATGGGGAATCCATCGTGGCTTTATCTAGTTGTATGTTTTCCACAACTCTAACTCCTGATTCGGGTGTTACCCATTTTATTTTTCTTGAGGCTGCCGTTCGGTTGCCTGGCTGCCGGGTTGTTGTGTTTCATTCCCTGGAAATATAACGCGTCCTGAACAAATATTGTGTGTTATTTATACTATAATTGTATACAAAAAAGTCAACCCAAAAGTCAGGTTTTTTGATTTTGCGGGTTTTAGTATATGAAATAGCATGATCTATCTGGCACTTTGCACAACCTGAATCGTGTTGATCAGGGCTGTTTTCTCTGAGTGTCTGAGCTGCCGGTTTTGCAGGATCATTCAGGTTTAATCCGGTCGTTGTCAGGCGTGGTTTGACAGTTCTTGCTGAGATTGGTTATGTGTACAAAATTCGAGCTTTTGTGTATTATTGAATTATGTTTTTAATCAAAAAGTTATGGTAGTTTTACCATCAGTTTTTGGCCGGTGACCCGGAGTTAATGAGGCTTTATGAGTCAGATATCTGAGATTAAAAAAGGTGATACCAAGCGGGACGGTAAAAAGACCCAGGATGATATCGTATACGCACATATTTTTGACGCGATACTCGAGCAGCGCCTCTCTCCGGGAACCAAGCTGAATGAGGAATCATTGGGTGAGATCTTTGGTGTCAGCCGTACCATTATCCGGCGTGCATTGTCACGTCTGGGGTATGAGCAGGTTGTGGTTCTAAGGCCAAACCGTGGCGCAGTGGTGGCTTGCCCGACCATCGAAGAGGCACGCCAGATCGTGTTCGCCCGCAGGGTGGTCGAAAAGGCGGTGACTGAGCTGGTGTGTGAGAATGCACAGAAGAAGCAGGTAGAGCAGCTGAGGCAGATGGTGCGTGACGAGCAGGCCTGCTTTGATCGCGGTGACCGGGGTGCGGGTATTCGTCTTTCCGGTGAATTCCATCTGTTGCTGGCGGAGATCGCTAAAAATCCGCCGCTGCTGAGCTTTCAACGCAGTTTGGTATCGCTTTGCTCGCTGATTATTGCGCAGTATGAGAGTGGCGCTAAATCGCACTGTTCCTATGATGAACATTTTGAACTGATTGATGCGATTGCGGCAAAAGATAAAACCAAAGCGGTAAGTCTGATGATGCATCACCTTGACCATATCGAAGAGAAACTGAGTCTGGATGATGAGATTGCCACCGATGACCTGAAGGCGATCTTTTCGAATGTTCGGAATTCGAGATAATGGTTTATATCTAAATCTCTGTGCCCTCTGTGGTAATAAATGAAAGATGACTTAACCACAGAGAACACAGAGAGCACAGAGTTAAAAGCTGACCTACCATTATTTACAGCAGGATTTACCTGCGGCTATACACCTGCTGGCCCATGGCGAAGGTGTGTTTCACCATCCGGTCATCCCCCAGGGTCAGCATCACAAACAGCCGTTCTTCAATCGATTTGGTCTGTGCCATACGATAACTCAACAGCGGTGTGGCGTGGTAATCCAGCACCACAAAGTCAGCTTCAGAGCCCGGTTCCAGATTGCCGATCTGATGATCCAGATGCAGTGCCCGTGCGCCCCCCAGTGTCGCGAGGTAGAACGATTTATAGGGGTGAAGTTTGACACCCTGTAACTGCATCACCTTGTAGGCTTCATTGAGGGTTTGCAGCATCGAGAAACTGGTGCCCGCGCCGACATCGGTGCCCAGTCCCACTTTGACCTTGTATTGCTCTGCCTGGGGCAGGTTAAACAGGCCGCTGCCGAGGAACAGGTTAGAGGTGGGGCAGAACGCTATCGCAGAACCGGTTTCACTCAGACGGGCGCACTCTTCATCACAGAGGTGCACGCCGTGGGCAAACACCGAACGTTCACCCAGTAGCTGATGGTAATCATAAACATCGAGGTAACCCGTTTGCTGCGGGAACAACTCTTTAACCCAGGCGATCTCATTCTTGTTTTCTGACAGGTGGGTGTGCATGTAGAGGCCGTCGTACTCTTTGAGTAACTGACCGGCCAGATCCAGCTGTTCCGGTGAACTGGTCGGGGCAAAGCGTGGCGTGACTGCATAGTGCAAGCGGCCTTTACCATGCCAGCGTTCGATCAGGGCCTTACTCTCGTCATAGCTGCTGCGGGGCGTGTCGGTCAGGGCTTCGGGGGCGTTGCGATCCATCATCACCTTACCGGCAATCATCCGCAGATTGCGCTGTTCTGCCTGGCTGAAGAAGGCATCTACCGATTCGGGATGAACGGTGCCGAACACCAGTGCGGTGGTGGTGCCGTTGCGCAGCAGTTCGGTGAGGAATATGTCCGCAACCTCGTCGGCATGCTGGCGATCGGCAAACTGTTGTTCAGCCGGAAAGGTGTAGTTTTCCAGCCAGTCCAGCAGCTGCTCGCCATAGGAGGCGATCATACCGGTTTGCGGGTAGTGGATATGGGTATCGATAAAACCCGGCGCGATCAGTGAATCCGGGTAGTGTTTCACTTCACAACCCTGTGGCAGTTGTTCCAGCAGCTCTGATGCTTCGCCCAGTGCGCTTATCTGACCGTTTTCAACCAGCATCAGGCCATCTTCAAAATAGCGGATGCTGTTGTTTATACCGATCTCTGCGGGATCGCCGAGGCTGTCCAGAATGGCTGCACGGTAAGCGGTTACAGTGTTCTTTGTCATGCGGGTTCTCAGTTGTACTTTATTTATCATTTAGCGGCCGCTAACCACCGGATCAGATCGCCAGACGATCAACCACAGAGGTTGCTGTGGCGCTGGTCGATGTGGTCTTGCGTTCGGCATTAACGTCAGCGTTATAGTGCGCGATCACTTCCCCTGCGACCGATACGGCGATCTCGGCAGGCAGTTTGCCCTTTACTGCTGCAATGCCCATCGGACAGGTCATCCGTTCGATCTGTTCGCTGCTGAAGCCTTTCGCTTGCAGCCGGTGGATAAACTTGTTGCGTTTGGTGAGTGAGCCGATCAGACCGAAGTATTTGAAGTCGTTGCGCTTCAGTATCGCTTCGCTGAGTTCCTGATCCAGCTGGTGGTTGTGGGTCATGACGATAAAGTAACTGCCCGCAGGCTGTTTATCCACCTCATCCACCGGGAACTCGTTGACCACCTTTTCCACCCCTTCCGGGATGAGTTCGGGGAACTCATCTTCGCGGCTATCGATCCAGCGAATCTTGCAGGGCAGGCTGGCGAGTATCGGGATCAGCGCCCGGCCAACATGACCGGCACCGAACAGGGTGATTCTGACGGTGTCGGTGTGCATCGGTTCAAACAGCAGCGTTGTGGCACCGCCGCAACACTGCCCCAGGCTGGCACCGAGAGAGAAACGTTCCAGCCGTGGCTGAGTCTGCTGCTCTGCAAGCAACTGCCGGGCTATTTTGATCGCTTTATACTCGAGATGACCACCGCCGATGGTGTCAAACTGTTGTTCCTGGCTGACCACCATCTTGGCGCCGGCGTTGCGCGGTGTAGAACCGCGCTCCTCCACCACGGTGATGATAACCGCCGGGGTGGCATCGGCTTCAATCCGGCTTAGCGCTCTGATCCATGCAGTGTTCATAACAATGCTCCTGCAATGTGCGTTAGCGAAAGGGTCATTTTGCCCCGGCGATCTGCTGTTCACGAACCGCCCAGAGTACCCGCTCCGGTGTTGCCGGAGCATCCAGCGCCGGACTGCTACGATAGTCGCCGATGCTGGCGATAGCGTCTTTGATGGCGCAGAACACCGAGATCCCCAGCATGAACGGTGGCTCACCCACCGCTTTGGAGTGGAACACGGTGTCCTCTCTGTTTTTGCGGTTTTCCACCAGACGGACGCGGAAGTCAATTGGCATGTCGGTGACGGCAGGGATTTTGTAACCGGCCGGGCCGGAGGTCATCAGTCGTCCCTTATCATTCCACACCAGCTCTTCTGTGGTTAGCCAGCCGGCGCCCTGCACGAATGCGCCCTCTACCTGACCGATATCGATAGCCGGATTCAGTGAGGCACCGACATCGTGGAGAATGTCGACCCGCAGGATCTTATATTCGCCGGTCAGAGTATCGATCACCACCTCGCTGCAGGCAGCACCATAGGCAAAGTAGTAGAAGGGGCGGCCGCTGGCTTTTTCCCGATCATAGAAGATCTTCGGTGTGCGGTAGAATCCGGTGCTGGAGAGCGACACCTGATTGAAATAGGCCAGCTGAATGAAGTCAGCAAAGGGCATCAGCTGATCGCGGATCAGCACATGGTTGTTACGGAACTCAACATCCTCTTCGGTCACTTTAAAGTG
This sequence comes from uncultured Amphritea sp., assembly GCF_937127095.1. Classification (GTDB taxonomy): domain Bacteria; phylum Pseudomonadota; class Gammaproteobacteria; order Pseudomonadales; family Balneatricaceae; genus Amphritea. The sequence goes on along the minus strand of NZ_CAKZLP010000054.1, from coordinate 328,294 downwards.
ACTGACGGCAAACTCAACCAGCCGCTGTTTGATGGTGCGGGCAGCGTTCTGGGCCGCCTTACCGTTCAGATCTGCGCCGGAGGAGGCCGCTGTTGGTGAGGTGTTGGGTACTTTTTCTGTGTTGGTTGAGGTGATCTGGATGGTATCAAAATCCACCTGAAACTCTTCCGCTACAATCTGCGCCACCTTGGTATTCAGACCCTGGCCCATCTCGGTGCCACCGTGATTGAGGTGGATACTACCGTCGGTGTAGATATGGATCAGAGCACCCGCCTGGTTAAGGAAGGTGGCGGTGAAGGATATACCAAATTTGACCGGGGTCAGTGCCAGACCTTTTTTCAGGATAGGGCTGCTGGCGTTGTAGGCTTTGATCTCGTTGCGACGCTGCTGATAATCACTACTCTGTTCAAGATCTTCGAGCATCTCCGGCAGCACGTTATCTTCTACTTTCTGGAAGTAGTGGGTGGTGTCGCGTCCCGCTTCGCCATAGAGGTTGTGTTTACGCACCTCCAGTGGATCTTTGCCCAGATTACGGGCGATCTCATCGAGAATGATCTCTGGCATGATCAGCCCCTGAGGACCGCCAAATCCACGATAGGCGGTATTCGAGGCGGTGTTGGTTTTACAGCGATAGCCGGTGATGGTGGCATCACCCAGGTAGTAACCGTTATCACTGTGGAACATCGCCCGGTCAACGATGGAGTCTGACAGGTCAGGGGAGTTGCCGCAGTTGCCCGCCAGCTTCATCTCACAGCCGGTTATTCTGCCGTTCTCGTCATAGCCGACCTCGTACTGATTGAAGAATGGATGCCGTTTGCCGGTCATCATCATATCTTCCATCCGTGGCAGGCGCATTTTGGCCGGACGCCCGGTCAGTTTGGCAACCACCGCTGCGATACAGGCCGGGCCTGCGGCCTGTGTCTCTTTACCGCCAAAACCACCGCCCATACGGCGCATATCCAGTTGCACTTTGTTAAACGGGATATCCAGTACTTCGGCCACCAGTTTTTGCACTTCGGTGGGGTTCTGGGTGGATGAATAAACAATCATGCCGCCATCTTCGGTGGGCATTACGGACGCGATCTGAGTTTCCAGATAGAAATGTTCCTGACCACCGATATGCACACTGCCGGAAATTCTGTGCTTTGCCGCTGCCAGCGCCGCCACTGAGTCACCCCGTTTGTGGGTGTGCGGATCACTGACAAAATGGTTGCTGTTAAAGGCCTGTTCGACCGAGAGCACCGGTTCCAGCTCTTCATATTCCACGATGGCTGCCATCGCCGCCATACGGGCGGTTTCATGATCATTAGCTGCGACGGCCAGCACCGGCTGACCGAAATATTCAACCAGGTCTTCAACCAGCAGCGGATCGCCGGGCTTCAATGCACCGATATCCTTAATACCTGGGATATCCTCAGCGGTGATCGCAATGGCAACGCCGGGAAAGTCGTAACAGGGGCTGGTGTCGATACGGGTGATCCGGGCATGGGCTTTGTCAGCCATCCGTGCATAGACGTGCAACTGGTTAGGAAACTCCAGCCGGTCATCGATGTAGATCGCTTCACCACTGACCTGTTTAGCGGCACTCTCGTGCTTAACACTGCGGCCAACACCGGTTTTCAAATCCTGTTTGACCAGTTCCAGCATCGCTTCATAGCTGGCTTTTTTCTTATGATTAGACATATGCAGTTACCCGTGTTTCGACGTCTGGGGTTTCAATCTCAATGAAATAGCGGGTCAGCATGTTGCTTGCGACCAGCAGGCGATATTCCTTTGAGGCGCGGAAATCTGAGATCGGGTTGAAATCCTGTTGCAGTGCTGCTTTGGCCAGCTCAATGGTTGCCATCGTCCAGGGGGCGCCCACGAGTGCCTGTTCACAGAGGCTGGCGCGTTTGGGAATCGCTGCCATACCGCCAAAGGCGATGCGGGCTGACTCGACCACGCCGTCGCTGATTTTCAGATTAAAACAACCGAGCACGGCGGAGATATCGTCGTCGATCCGTTTGGAAATCTTATAGCTGCGGAACTCACCGCTGTTGGCCGACCGGGGCACAATCACCTTCTCGATAAACTCGCCCGGTTGCTGATCAGTGACTTTGTAGTCGATAAAGTAGTCCTGCAAATCGATGGTGCGGCTCTGATTGCCTTTGCGCAGCACCAGTTGTGCATCCAGTGCGATCAGCACGGGGGGCGAATCGCCGATTGGGGAGGCGTTGCCGATATTGCCACCCAGAGTTCCCTGATTGCGGATCTGCAGTGAGGCAAAACGGTGCAGCAGGGCACCAAAATCGGGGTAGTCGTTATTCAGGGTGTGGTAGCAGCTGCTCAGTGAAGCGCTGGCGCCTAGTTCGATCTGCTGGTCAGTCACGCTGATCTGTTTCAGCTCAGGGATATCACCGATATAGATCAGTGTCTCTATGGCCCGGTGAAACTGCGTGACTTCCAGCGCCAGATCGGTGCCACCGGCCAGCAGGCGGGCAGCGGGGTATTGTTCTAACAGACTGGATAGCTCTGCAACCGAGGTTGGGTTAAAGGAACGTCTGGTGCCATCACTGAGTTCGGCCTGCTGCTGTGGTTGTATTTCACGCAGTCTGGTAATCGTCACATCCTGTTCTGCTGTGAAGCTGTCCGGGGTGACATCGTCATACATCTTTTCGGCAGCTTCAATGATCGGCCGATAACCAGTGCAGCGGCAAAGGTTACCCGCCAGCGCTTCATTGATCTCTTCCTTATCCGGGTGGGTAACATTCTTCCCCAGCGCGAACATCGACATCACGATACCCGGCGTACAGAAACCACACTGGCTGCCATGGCAATCCACCATTGCCTGTTGAGCCGGGTGCAGGGCGTCTCCCTGTTTAAGGTCTTCTACCGTTATCAGTTGTTTGCCGTTCAGGGCGGCAACAAAGGTCAGGCAGGAGTTGATACTGCGGTAACGGATACGATCGCCATCCAGTTCACCCAGTACCACGGTGCATGCGCCGCAGTCACCGGATGCACAACCCTCTTTGGTGCCCGTCTTGCCTAGATTGGAGCGCAGGTAGTTAAGAACCGTCATGTTGGGGTCAAGCTGTTGCTCGACCCGCAGTTCCTTATTGAGTAAGAACCTGATCAAGGTGGACCTCCTTTTTTATGTAATTGTGTACTGGAGTTTAGTTCGATTTTTAACCATTAAATTAAAACCTGACCTTCAAGTCAACTTATGATCGGGCGTATCCTTGGAAAAACGACCCTTTTAGTTACTATTTTTATCTGTAAAACTATTTTTTTGCCAGAAAATATTCTGTTTTATCCACTCTTGTTGAAGCGATTATCTGGATGTGAGGCTCTTTTTGTTTTGTATACCTTTATTTGGTATTTATTGTATACATATTTTGTTTTGTGTTTCTTTATAAAAGTCTCTGTCAGTGGTGGCCGTATCGCCATTGTTAAGAAACGTTGTCGCCTTAAGATTCCCACAGTAACTGTTCCGGGTTATCAGTTAATAGTGGCGGTAAGTGAGGCTCTATGGCGTTTGTAATACCGCTGGATGGGGGACTGGATCTAATCTGTATTTCATAATGTGGATACAAGATATGGTGTTATTTGTGGACAATTTATGCCGTCTGGATTACTTTTAGGACTCGTTAGTCAATGAGTCTGACTGACTGCTTGTGAGAAACTGGCCATTTAGCAAGGCCGGACAACCAATAAAAATAAGTAGGGTGTGTCACTATGGCAAAACAGAATTCAACCATTCAGCTGGTCTTCGGGCTTGATGACAAGCCGGGGGTGACGGTTTCAACCTTTGCGGCTTTACAGCATGTACTGGCAAGTTTTATCGGTATTATTACCCCGACTCTGATTGTCGGTGGTGTGCTGGGGCTGGGCAGTGAGATCCCATATCTGGTGAGTATGGCGTTGATTGTCTCCGGTATCGGCACCTTTATTCAGGCGCGGCGAATCGGCCCGGTAGGCTCGGGTCTGCTCTGTGTGCAGGGCACCAGTTTTGCCTTCCTCAGTTCGATTCTGGCGGCGGGCTTTATTGTTAAAGGTAAGGGCGGCGGCCCGGAAGAGATCCTGTCAACGATCTTTGGTGTCTGTTTTTTCGGCGCCTTCGTGGAAATATTCCTCAGTCGTTTTATTGATAAGTTGAAACGGATTATTACCCCGGTCGTTACCGGTACGATTATCACCCTGATCGGTCTGTCTCTGATTAAAGTCTCAATGACCGATATTGCCGGTGGTTTTGGTGCCCCGGATATGGGCGCGCCGGTCAATCTGGCGCTGGCGGGTATCGTACTGATTACGATAGTCGTATTTAACCGCTTTCAGATTCAGATGCTGCGCCTGAGTGCCGTGATCATCGGGCTGACGTTTGGTTTTATTGCTGCCTGGTCGATGGGAAAAGTGGATTTTAGTGGCTTGAGTGATCTGTCTCTGATTGCCATTCCGGTGCCGTTTAAATATGGTTTTAGTTTTGATTTTGCCGCATTTCTGCCTATCGCCATTATCTATCTGATTACTGCGCTGGAAACCACCGGTGACCTGACCGCTAACAGTATGGTTTCAAACCAGCCGGTTTCAGGGCCTGTGTATGTTAAGCGGATTAAAGCGGGTGTGCTGGCGGATGGCTGTAACTCGGCGATCGCATCAACCCTGAATAGTCTGCCGATGACCACCTTCAGTCAGAATAACGGAGTGATTCAGCTGACCGGTGTTGCCAGCCGTCATGTGGCCCTGTATATCGCCGGAATTCTGGTATTGTTGGGATTGTTTCCGGTAGTGGGTGGTGTCTTGCAACAGATGCCAAAACCGGTACTCGGTGGTGCGACCCTGATTATGTTTGGTACTGTGGCGATGGCGGGGGTTAAAATTATTGCTCAGGCGGGACTGAATCGCCGTAACATGCTGATTACCGCGATCTCTATCGGTCTGGGGCTGGGTGTGGCATCAGTACCCGAGGTGCTGTCTGCAATGCCGGGCACCCTGAAAAATATTATCGGTTCGCCACTGACCATAGGTGCGCTTTCTGCCATTATTCTTAACTTTATCCTGCCGATGAATATGGATGGGGAAGAGGCTAAAGACACGGATGCAGAGAGGATTGATGAAAGTGCCCCAGAGTGCACTGAAGAGAGCGTTGTTGACACTAAGACACCGCAGGGACAAAACCCCTCTCTCTGTGCAAATGTAAATGGGTAGTGACTGCCCGTCGTATTAATGAATGAGTTGGCTAACGGAGTGAAGACGTTGAATAGTTCCCGGCGTATCTGGATTAAAAACCCTCTGGCAACACTGGATAGTGCGTGTGCCGGTGGCGTGGTGATAGAGGGTCAGACGATTGTTGAAGTGCTGGCCAGTGGTGCAGCCCCGGGTCAGCCAGTTGATGAGGTGTTTGATGCCCGTGAACATGTGCTGCTGCCGGGACTGATCAACAGCCATCATCACTTTTATCAGACCCTCACCCGGGCGTTTCCACAGGCGCTGAATAAATCCCTGTTCAGCTGGCTGAAAAGTCTCTATCCCGTGTGGGCTAAGCTGGGTGAGGAGATGATCGAGGTGTCCACGCAGGTGGCGTTGGCTGAGCTACTGCTGTCCGGGTGTACCACCGCCAGTGATCATCACTACCTGTTTCCTCAGGGGCTGGAAAACGCCATCGATATTCAGATGGCGCAGGCTGAAAAACTGGGTGTCAGGGTGCATCTGACCCGTGGCTCAATGAGTCTCGGGGAGGACGATGGCGGTCTGCCGCCTCAGTCTACCGTGCAGGATGAAGATACCATTCTGGATGACAGCGAGCGTCTGATCAGCAGATACCATCAGCCCGAAGCGGGCGCGATGAGCCGGGTTGCCCTGGCACCCTGTTCGCCGTTTTCGGTGAGTGAAAGCCTGATGCGGGCCAGTGCTGAACTGGCGCAGAAGTATGATGTGCGTCTGCATACCCATCTGGCGGAAACCCATGATGAAACCGCGTTTTGTATCAAAATGTTTGGTCTGCGGCCGCTGGATTATCTGGAAAAAGTCGGCTGGCTGAGTGATCGGGTCTGGCTGGCTCACGGCATTCACTTTAATGATGATGAGATACGTCGTCTGGGCGCTGCGGGCACCGGTATCTGCCACTGCCCATCGTCCAATATGCTGCTGGCGTCGGGCTTGTGTCCGACACTGGATCTTGAACGTGCGGGCAGTCCGGTCGGTCTGGGGGTGGATGGTTCCGCGTCTAATGATGGCTCCAATATGATTCAGGAGGTGCGTCAGGCATTCCTGCTCGGTCGGCTTAAATATGATGCCGCTGAAATTACTCACCAGAAGGTGCTCTCGTGGGCAACCGAGGGTTCTGCCCGCTGTCTGGGTCGGGATGACCTGGGATCACTTAAAGTGGGACAACAGGCGGATATCGCGCTGTTCAAACTGGATGAGCTGCGCTTTGCCGGAGCCGGAGACCCACTGGCTGCGCTGGTGCTCTGCGGTGCTCATCAGGCCGACAGAGTCATGGTTGCCGGTCGGTGGCGCGTTATTGATGGGGCCATTGTCGATTACGATATCGCGCAATTGATCCAGCGACAGAAAGCACTGGCGAGAAAGCTGGCTGCCAGCTGATCAGCGACCCGGTCTGCCCCTGTCCGCTGCATCATCTGTAGCGGACATAACCCTTTACTACCCTGTGTAACGTTACCCTTCATGCTGGCCAAAAATGGCCGGCAGGGACACGTATGTTTAAAAAACCACGTTTAAAAAAAGCATCTGAAAAGAAACGCTTTAAAAAAGCACGTCTGAAAAACTGAAAAATATAACAATAAGGAAACCTAAGATGAAAACAGTACAAACTTCTGCCTGTCTACTTGCTGGTGCCATTATCTCAACTATCTCTCCTATGGCCTCTGCCGAGATGCTTTGGAGCTCGTTTAGTCTGAGTTATCTGAATGGTAGTGATTATGAGGTGGGTGATCCTGACCGTCAGGTGGTGACAGTTGAGCACGCCAGTGGTCACAGCTGGGGAGATAACTTCTTCTTCCTCGACCGGCTGCAATCGGCTAACGGTAGCAGTGAAAACTATATGGAGCTGTCCCCCCGCTTGAGCCTGTCCAGTCTGACCGGTAGTGAGCTCTCTTTTGGCCCGGTGAAAGATGTACTGTTGGCGGGAACCTGGGAGAGCGGGGAGGGGTTTGATAACTTTCTTGCCGGTGTCGGTGTCAGCCTGGATGTGCCAGGGTTTCAGTACTTTAACGCCAACCTGTACCGCGCCAATAATGATAAGTCATCCAATGATACTCAGTTGACACTCACCTGGGGGCTGCCATTTGCCTTGAGTGACGCTGAGTTTCTCTATGACGGGTTTATCGACTGGACCACGTCTGAGTCGGACAAAGCCTCAGAGATGAACTTTACCTCTCAGCTGAAATGGAACGCTGGCAAACTGATCGGCACCAAAGCACCGGTATATGTGGGTGTGGAGTACGCCTACTGGACCAATAAGTTTGGTATCGATGGTGTCGACGAGCGTAACCCGGCACTGCTGCTGAAATGGCATTTCTGACCGGTTTTAAGGTATCGCTCAATATTGAGTGTATTCCTGGCGCTTAACCATCTTTCTGCATAATGATCTGCTGCTGCCTCCCCCCTTCGGTATCCGGCAGATCGTTACCGATGGTATAGCGCCCCTCTCATTTTTCGTTCATCGTTTTTTCTGAGCTTTTATGTTCAACGCTTTAGCCGCGTACTTTTTTTAAGAGTCTGCCTATGCTTTTCAATGATGCTTTGTTCTGGCCGGGCCTGCTGTGGCGTGGCCCGTTCCTGCGTGGTGTGTTAACCAGTTTCAGCCAGATTATGCTGCAGAATAACCGTCTGACCGGTGGGCTATTTATCCTTGCGGTGGTTATCTACTCGCCGATGATGGCGGTCGCGGCCATCCTTGGGTGCGGTGTCAGTCAGTTTTGTACCCTGATGCTGCCCGGTCGGTCGAATGGTCGGTATGATCAGTTGGGGCAGGGACTGTATGGTTTTAATGGTGCTCTGGTTGGTTTGGCTGTGAGCTGTTTATGGCCGGTCAGCGGGTCGACGGTGTGCATGCTGACGATGCTAATGGTGACGGTAATCGCTACGCTGATTGCAACGATCATCGGGCACTGTTTAAACAGACTGAAGTATCCCACCTATACCTCGCCCTTTATTCTGTCGGCCTGGTTGTTTTGGCTGCTTTTCAGTCCACTGCATCTGTCTGATTCCGGCATCGCTGAGGTTGCGGCTACCGCAGGTGGGTCAGGTATTGAGACACATTTGTTCTGGTCTGCTTTATTGGCTATCGGACAGGTGCTATTTCTTAACAGTAGTGTCAGTGGAGCGCTGTTGCTGGCCGGTTTGCTGATCGCCTCCAGAGTGGCTGCGCTGGCCGTGGTGTTTGCCGTGATTCTGAGTCTGGTGATATCGATGCTGCTGGATTTTCCTATGCTGCAGATAGCGTCGGGAATGTACAGTTATAATGCCGTGTTGGTGATCCTCGCATTGCACTGTCGCGGTAATGTTCGACCGCTGACCATTGTCTGCGGCGTGCTGCTGGCGGTATTACTGACCCGGTTGCTGCAACTATTTGAGGTTTTGCCGCTAACCGCACCCTTTGTGCTGAGTGTCTGGGCGCTGTCCTGCCTTCCTCCGAAGTCTGTTACCAGGCGTTCATTGGGTAATGTGTTGTGATAATCCAGGGGCTGTCGCTGAATAGTGTCCCTGAAATCGACCGCTATGTTCAAATTCAGATACAGAAATGGTCGCCCGGTTGTTATGATGGCAGGCGTTATCGACAGAGCATGAAACGATGGAAAAAACATATCTCGATGCCCAGACATTGCTGGAAGACTCTTTCCGCCTAGGGGCAAAAATTATTAATGATGGTTTCCGGCCCACCTATATTATCGCTATCTGGCGGGGAGGCACCCCCATTGGCGTCGCGGTGCAGGAATTTCTCGCTTATTACGACATCCAGAGCGACCATATTGCGATCCGCACCTCATCTTACAGTGATGGCATCGATGGCCGGTCTAAATCGGTACGGATTCATGGGATGGATTATCTGATCAAGAACATTCAGGCGACCGACAGTCTGCTGATTGTCGATGATGTCTATGATACCGGGCTGACGATTCAGGCGGTGATCGAAGAGCTTGAACTGAAGTGCCGCCTCAACACGCCTAAAGATATTCGTATCGCAGTGCCTTACTTTAAGCCGACACGGAATAAAACCGGGGTAGACCCTGAATATTATCTGCATGAAACAGAGGCCTGGCTGAAGTATCCACATTCGCTTGAAGGTCTGACCGTCGACGAGATAAAACGACACCGTCCGGAGCTGTTTAATATTATCGGTCATCTGATTCCTGACGCGGACTGATCCGCCAATGATAGTGACGATTCCCCTGTGGGAAGGTGAGCATGATGGAAAAACATTATATTTCTGAAGAATCACTAATCTGTGACTCGTTCCGCTTAGGTGCACAGATCTTTGAAAGCGGTTATCGCCCCGACTTTATCGTCGGCATCTGGCGCGGCGGCAGCACCGTTGGTATCTATGTGCAGGAGTGCCTGCAATACCTTGGGGTGAAAACCGACCATATCTCTATCCGCACATCCTATCGCGGACTGCCCGGTTATCAGTCGATGATTGACGGAGAGGGGAGTATCAAAGCCCATGGTTTGCGCTATCTGCTGGAAAACCTGAATCGAGATGACAAACTACTGATCGTTGATGATGTATTTGGTTCCGGCAAGAGTATCGATGCGGTTCTGACTCAACTGTCCCAGCGGGCCAAGCGTAATATGCCGCTGGATGTGAAGGTCGCGGTGCCCTGGTTTAAACCGGCCAACAACCAGACTCAAAGGGTCCCTGACTTCTATACCCATACCACCGATCAGTGGCTGGTGCTGCCTTATGAGATGGTGGGTTTAACCGAGGCCGAGATCTTTGCCAATAAGCCCGGTTTGCAGGCAATTATGGAGACGGTGAAGATCTGACAGCGTCATAATGCAAATGATCTGTAATGAGTTTCACTTAATGGTTGAAATTCCTTTATCATATGCGCCCGTTAAATTGGCTTAGCAAGAGCAAGGCACAGAGGATTTATCATGAAGTTTTCAGCATTAGATCTGGCACCTGAGATTCAGCAGGCCCTGGATGCCTGTGGCTATAGCCAGATGACTCCGGTGCAGGAGCAGGCGATTGTGCCCGCCCGCCGGGGTAAAAATGTATTGGCGAATGCGCAGACCGGCACCGGTAAAACCGCTGCATTCGCACTGCCTATCCTGCAACAGATGCATGATCGGCCGCAGCCGACTGCGTCCGGTTGCCCGCGGGCTTTGATCCTGACGCCTACCCGTGAACTGGCAGAACAACTGGCTGAAACCATCAAACGTTATGCTCAGTTTCTGCCATTAAAGGTTCTCGCGCTATATGGCGGCGTGAACATGGATGGTCAGCAGAAAAAGCTGAAAGCCGGTGTTGATATTCTGATCTCGACCCCGGGGCGTTTACTCGAGCATGTCGTGCAGTGCAACGTCAGCCTGGCAAAAGCTGAGTTTGTGGTGCTGGACGAAGCGGACCGGATGCTGGATATGGGCTTTATTGCCGATGTCAGCACACTGCTGCAGCAGGCGTCTAAAAAACGTCAGACGCTGATGTTTTCAGCAACGATATCGCCGACGGTTAACGAAGTGGCGAAGAAACTGATGACCCCTTACGAAACAGTACGGGTGGCAAAACTGAACTCCACCGCGGATACGGTCGAGCATGTGGTCTATCCGGTGGAGGAGAAGCGCAAAGCGGATCTGTTTGCCGAGCTGATCAACAAACATCAGTGGTTTCAGGTGTTGGTATTTACCAGCACCAAAGCCCAGGCTGACTCCCTGATGGTCGATCTGAAAATTGATGGTATCTCTGCGGCGATCTGCCATGGAGATAAATCTCAGGGATCACGCCGTCGCGCTATTGCTGATTTTAAAGCAGGCAAGATTCAGGTATTGGTGGCGACAGAGGTGGCGGCCCGGGGCCTGGATATTCAGGGGTTGGAGCTGGTGGTGAACTACAACCTGCCCTATCTGGCTGAAGACTATGTTCACCGTATCGGCCGAACCGGTCGTGCCGGTGCCAAAGGCAAGGCGATCTCATTCGTCAGCCGGGAAGAGGAACGGGCTCTGGATGACATCGAACGTCTGGTCGGCGCTCGTATTCAGCGTATCTTTATGCCGGGCTACGAGGTTGGCAGCCGCGATAACCTGCGTAAACAGCTGGGTAAAAAGATTCATCGTCCACGTACCAATAAAGTCGGTCAGACGAAGATTATCCGCAATAAAGCCGGAGCGGCGAAACCTGCGGCTAAGAGTCGTAAGAAATAACCTCAACGATTCAGCGGCCGTCTCTTTTCTAATCTTTGATCTACACTTCATTAAGCTACCTCTCTCCGGTGGTCACCACTGCCGGGGAGAAGCACGGCAGTAACTACCACTGCGCTATTGAGAACCGCCTTATTCCTCCCTCTTGTAAGCGTGATTCAATACTTATCGTGAGTACTTATAAGTTGCATTGTGTTACTAAAAAGTATTTATCTTAAGGTGTTGATTGAATTCAAGTTCATATTAAATGGGCAAAGCTAGCTGAGAATAAATATTGAGTGATGAGACAAGCTCGATGATAAGAAAAACGCCATGGCGCTTTGTACAATTATTTACTTTTGTTGTCCTGGTGTTCAGCTTGTCTGCTCTGGTTGAGGGGCGGACGATCTCTGCGCCAGCCGTTTCTGATGAGCTGCCAAATGTCACACTACAATCAGGCACGATAGAGAACCTCGAATATCTGATCGAAGATGTTACACCACAGCGACCTTCTCAACTGGCAGATAATCGATCTGATCAGTGGACTGCTGTAAGCAAGGGGCCGCTTTACCTGGGTGAAACCGATAAGTTTGTCTGGGTCAGGTTTCATCTACAACCTGAGAGCGGTCTGCAGGAGTGGGTGCTCAGGGTTGATTGGGCATTGATTAACCATATTGAGCTTCATCTGCGCAATTCAGACAGTGGCGAATGGATACAGTCTGACAGCATCGTTAACTGGGATACCCGGTCGGGTATCGATAGAGTGCCGTTTTTCTTTCCTCTGCAACTGCCGGAAAACGCCGGTGTTGATGTTTATCTACGGGTGCAGTCTGAGCATAAATTTTTGTTGCCAGCTAGTCTGCTCACCGCTGAAGAGTATGACGATTATAAGTTTGAGCGAAATATCAAAATCGGACTTTTCTATGGCATTATTCTGGGGTTGTTAGTCTATAACCTGTTCCTCTACGTGTTTGTCAGAGATATTATCTACGCTGTTTACTGCCTCTACGTTGCATCCATAATCCTCTATACGCTGGTCATGACAGGTATTGGCCCAGCGTATATCTGGTTTGGGCATTCCTGGATAAACAGTGATGCCTTTAAGATTTTCCCCTCCGTATCTTTTCTTGCTGCCGTTGTATTCATCAGAGTCTTTTTGGATATTAAGAAATATGGTGGGATCTGCTTATGGTTCAGTAATCTTGCCATTGTCACCTGGCTGGGGCTCATCATTGTGATTCTGCTGCCGGGACTCTCGATTGGGCAGCAGGTATACGATTTGGCAGGTTTGTTGAGTCCGGTCATGGGCCTCTCTATGTCACTCTATTTATGGTATCGCGGCAATCTCTCAGCTAAGTATATGACTGTCGCATGGTTTCCACTGCTGGTTTCAACCTTCGTCTTGATGCTGAGTCTGACCGGTGTGATTTCAAACGTGTCACAGGTTTTAGACTTTCAGAGTATAAGTTTTGTATTTGAGGTTTTAATGCTATCTATAGCGTTAGCAGAGCGTATTAACCGGGAACGAAGAGAGCGCATCACAGCCCAGGAGATGGCGCTGCATTATTCCGAAGAGATGTTGAGTGCTCAGGAGCGTGAAGCGGTTGCTAACCTCAAAGCAATGACCGCAGAGCATCGAGCCAATACGGAGTTGGCCAGCCTGGTTGAAGAGCGTACAGTTGAGCTCCAGTTAACTATGGCAGAGCTGGAAGCTGCAAATAAAGCGTTGGCGACGCTCAGTAATACTGATGGACTGACGGGGCTGGCAAACCGGCGTCACTTTGACGAAGCCCTGGAGATTGCGCTTAGTGGGGCTATACGCCATAAGCGCTTCCTCTCTTTAATTATGTTCGATTTAGACTATTTCAAAAAACTCAACGATACCTATGGTCATCTGGTCGGTGACGAATGCCTGAAGTATGCAGCAAAATCTGTAAGTGAGCTGGTATCGAGGTCTGAAGATACTGTAGCGCGCTTTGGCGGAGAAGAATTCATTGCCGTTTTACCCAGCACTGACCCTGAAAGTGCCCTGAAGATATCTGAAAACATTCGCCAGGCGATCGAAAATATCGAGTTCGTACATGAGTCTGATGTTGTAAAGTTTACCGCCAGTTTTGGTGTGACGGGAGGAGTCCCTACGCCTGATATCAGCAGTAAATACCTGTTAGAGTGTGTTGATCAGGCCCTGTATAGCGCAAAAACGAACGGCCGCAACCGAGTCGAGTTCCGTAAGTTTCATCTGGCCATTGATATTGAATGATCAGGCTGACTATAGATCCTCTGCGGCAGGTCCCGCTTCTAACGTTCCTCTTCAGGGATGATTAAGGATCGCATGGTTAATGTTAGTAAGCGTGCGAACTCTGTCGATTGCAGATACACTCCCGCTTTAATGGAGACAGAACCTGATGTTATATAACCCTGACATAAAGCATTGGTATAATTGTCTTTCTACCGCACAATTCACTCTTTCGACGTCCATTCTATAAAGGGATTTATATATGTTAAGGGCTTCAGCGCTTTCTGGTTTACTGCTTCGGACTTTTGTTGTTCTACTGTTATTGCTGAATCTATCCGGCTGTAGTGATGATTCAACTCCTGCGACAACGGCTTCTGATGCTATAACGTCGCCTGAGACCGCTGCAGCAGAGAAAGCAGTGTCTGAGAACAGCTCTGCTGAGGCGGCCAATTCTGATAAGGGAAACTCAGATGAGGAAATCTCAGTTGAAGAAAGCTCAGATAACGGAAGCTCAGATAACGGAAGCTCTGTGGCAGATGCTGCTGCCGCTATGGACGCTGTGGCTGCTGATTCAACAGCTGAAAAAGACGAGAATAACGCTGCAAGTGCCGCCAGCATCGAGAATACTACATCGACAGCTCCAGTGTCAGAGGCTGTCGATAATCCATTAAGTTTACAATGGACAGACCTTAATCAGGGGCATCCCGTTGTCCGGGATGACACCGCCAATACCGTTTCGATTCATGCCCAGATTAGTGGCGCAGCGGGGCTCAAGAGTACTGAGATTGAGCAACTGATCAGCGTTTCGGATAGTGCCGCTGTGGTCGCGGTATTAATGCCGGAAAGTGCAGCGGGGGAGTCTGGTAAACCGGCTTTACCCGAGCTTGTGATTAGTAATATCGCCCGCCCAGACAGCTGCGGCCAGGAGCTGACGGTCAGCTGGAGCAGTCGTGCTTCTGACAGCGGGGCCCGGAGACAACAGGTATTCATAGTGCCCAGCTCTACGGGCGATGATAACAGCCCTCTTCAGTTAATCTCTGGTGGCATTGTTGACGATGCCGGTGGGGTGCTTGAACTGGTGTTCAACCGCAACCTCAATAAAGATCAGGCGCTGAAACATCTGGTTTCCAGTCAGTACCGTTTTACCCGCTATCAGGTTGATGCAAATAAACTACGGCTTGGACTGAACAACTCCAATGCTGAAAGTGTGCAGCTGACGGTGCATAAAGAGCTGCAGGATAGTTGTGGTGTGGGCCTTGCAGCCAGTCAGCATAAATCCTTTAGTATTGCGCCGATGAAGCCTGCTGTCCGTTTTACCGGCCAGGGCATGATTCTTCCCGATGGCGCGCGTATTGAACTGCCGTTTCAGGCGGTTAGTGCCAAATCGGTCACCGTCACTGCGTTTGAGGTGTTTGCTGATAATGTCGGTCAGTTCCTGCAGGAAAACCGCCTGCAGGATAGCCAGTCACTGGAGAAAGTCGGGCGCTTTATCTGGCAAAAGTCGATCCCTCTGGATGATGGCGGTCTGCGAAGCTGGCAGGACTATCGTCTGGATATCACCGAGTTAATGAATAAAAAAACCGGCAGCCTGATCCGCCTTACGCTGTCACTTGACCGGGGAGATTCGCTGCTGCCCTGCAGTGATGTTGAGAATGCAGTGGCGTTGCCGGAGCGAAAACTACCTGCTAATGCTGATCAGCTGCAGCATATGGATGGCGATAGTTCGTGGAACTATTACAACCAGTCTGCCGGCGGTTCTAATAACCTGAGCGCCTGTAGTGATCGTTATTATAAATACACTGCCGATACCCGCGCGGCGAAAAATCTGTTGCGTTCTAATATCGGCATCGTGGTAAAACAGGCACCCGATGCGGATATTGCGCATGTCATTATCACTAACCTGAAAACCTCTGAACCCATCGCTAATACTGAGGTTGAAATATTTAACTTTCAGGGACAGTCAGTGGGTCGGGCTAACACCGACAAGCGGGGATTTGCTGATGTAAAACTCAGCGGTAAAGCGTTTTATCTTCAGGCTGCGGCGGGCGATCAGATCGGTTATCTTAAGCTGAATGAGGTTAGCGCACTCACCACCAGTCAGTTTGATATTGGCGGCACCCATCTGCAAAGTAATATCGACGGTTTTATCTATGGTGAACGGGATATCTGGCGGCCCGGTGATAATATCTATCTGACCTTTATTCTGCAGGATAAGCTGAATGAGCTGCCCGCTGAGCACCCGGTTGTTGCCGAGCTGTTTAATCCTTCCGGCCAGCTGATTGAATCGATCTACAGCAGTCACCCAGTGGGAAATCTGTATACCTTTACCTTGTCCACCCCTCTGAATGCGCCGACCGGTAACTGGGAAGCGGTGGTGCGGGTTGGCGGGCAGGATTTTCACCATCCGTTGCGGATTGAAACGGTGGTGCCGAACCGGCTCAAGGTCGAGTTAGACCTGGCCGAAGATGCCCGTTTGCAAAACGCGGTTGAACAAACAGTCGGTTTGCACTCGCAATGGCTGCACGGCGCACCTGCCAGTGGTTTAAAGGCCGATGTAGCGGTCTCCCTGGTGCCGGTGAAAACCCAGTTTGCCGGTAAGTTCCCTGACTATACCTTTGATGATCCGGCCCGGGATTACCGTGGCAGCAAAATAACGCTGTTTGAAGGGCCGCTTGATGAACAGGGCGATACCAAGTTTGATCTGCTGATTGACAGTAAAACTCCGCCGCCGGGCATGCTTAAAGCGCTCTTTACCAACCGGGTGTTTGAAGAAAGTGGTCAGTTTAGCAGCAATAGTTTCTCCCGACCGTTTGATTATTATGACCGCTATCTCGGTTTGCAACTGCCGAAAGGTGATGCCGCCCGGGGGATGTTGCTCACCGATGAGGATCATAAAACCCGTCTGGTGGTGCTGGATAAAGCCGGTCAGCCGGTAAGTAATACTGATCTTGAGATCAGTGTCTATAAGCTTGAGTGGAAATGGTGGTACGAGAAGAGCAATGAGTCTCTGGCGCGCTATACCGATGCACAGCACAGCAAAATTGTTGCCAGCGGTGAGGCGGTTACCGATGAAAATGGCATGGCGGAGTGGCCGTTGCGGGTCAATTATCCTGAATGGGGGCGTTATCTGGTGCGCGCCTGTATCGCCGGTAAAGATACTCACTGTACTGGCAAAGTGGTCTACATTGACTGGCCTGGCTGGGCAGGGCGACAGCAGGAATCACAAGGCGATAATGTTGACCGTCTGACGCTGTTTAGTGATAAGAAAAAATATCAGGTGGGCGAAACCGCAACCGTGACGCTGCCAGAGCTGAAAGATGGCCGGGCGCTCGTTACTGTAGAGTCCGCTACCCGGGTGTTGAAACAGTTCTGGGTGGCACGGGGTGCGCAGAAAAAGATGCTGCAGCAACAGATTGAGATTGCGATTACCACTGAGATGGCACCGAACATCTATGTCAGCGTGACCTATCTGCAGCCCCACGCCAGCCGTGAAAATGACCGGCCGATGCGCCTGATGGGTATTATTCCCCTACAGGTTGAAGATCCGCAGAAACATCTTCATCCGCTGATTTCAACGGTTGATCAGGTCAGCTCCCGTGCCAGTTTTGATATTCAGGTATCTGAATCTGATGGTCGTCCAATGACCTATACCCTGGCGCTGGTGGATGAAGGCTTGCTGGGGCTGACCAACTACAAAGCACCGGATCCGTTTGATTACTTTTATCAGCGTCAGGCGCTGCAGGTGAAAACCTGGGATCTTTATAAAGATGTCGCGGGTGCTTACAGCGGTGAGCTGCATGGTTTGTTGCCGGTTGGGGGTAGTGATGCTCAGACCGATGATGACAAAAGTAAGAAAAACCGCCGTTTCCCGCCATTGGTGCAGTTTATCGGCAGTTTCGAGTTAGCCGCCGGTGAGCAGCGTAGTCACCATGTCACCCTGCCGATGTACCTGGGCGCGGTGCGGGTGATGGTGGTTGCCGAACAGGCAGCCGCTTACGGTAAAACGGAACACGAAGTGGTGGTGCGGGATGATATCTCGGTTTTTCCAACCCTGCCGAGAGTGATGCGAACTAACGAGCAGGCCAGTGTGCCGGTTGAGCTGTTTAATAACACGGCAGAGCCCTCCACGGTGCAGATCAGTATGCAGGCGGATGAGACCCGGGTGCAGGTGGCGGAACAGACACAGCAACTGACGCTGCCACCGTATTCTTCTGCCATTGCCCGCTTTGCAATCCAAACCGGTCATGTCACCGGTAAAGCGGCGTTTACTTTCGAACTGGCATCTGCAAATGCTCAGAGTAGTCAGACGGTTCATCTGGATATCAATGCGCCGAATGACCGGACCACCCGCACCACGTCCTATCTTGTCGACGGTGAGTCTTCACTGGATCTTACGCTGCAACCGTTCGGTATTGCCGGGAGCAACAGTGCCTCAGTCGCGCTGAGCCTGTTTAAACCCGTCAGCCTGAAATCGCGTATGGATTACCTGGTGCGTTATCCCCACGGCTGTATTGAGCAGACCACCTCTGCAGTATTTCCGCAACTCTATCTGGATCAACTGAGTCAGATGGACAAGGAAAAGCAATCACAGATTCAGCAGAATATCTCAGCGGGGATCAACCGGCTGCAGTCATTCCAGACGCTGGATGGTGGTTTCGCATACTGGCCCGGTCAGGGGCAGAGCAACGCCTGGGGCACCAATTACGCTGGTCACTTTCTGTTGCTGGCGCGGCAGGCCGGTTATGAGGTGCCTGAAAGTCTGATGCAACAATGGCTGTCGTATCAGTATCTGCAGTCTAGCTTTGCCGTCGACACTACGGATGGGGAAAAGATTAAAGCCCAGGCTTATCGGCTGTTTACCCTGAGCCTGTATGGCAAGCCTAACTGGTCGGCGATGTACCGGCTGAAAGCGTTGCAGGTGGATGACAGCGCCAGTGTGGCATTGCTGTCGCTGGCTTATCTGTATGCCGGTCAGGATGATGTTGCCCGGTCACTGATCTCCGGTGGGCTGACCGCGGTTGATCAGTATGATACTAATTCTGCCAGCTTTGGCTCGGTGCTGCGGGATAAATCCCTGTTTCTGATGCTCTATGCCAAACTCGCCGATCCGGTGAGCGCCACCGAACTGGCGGAAGAGATTGCCGGGCAGCTGGCAGAGGACCGCTGGTACAGCACCCAGTCCACCGCCTATGCGCTGGTGGCGCTGGCCCGTTATCAACAGGCTCAGCATACTAACAGCTCTTCTAAGCGTTCTGACGCGGTCATCGAACAGGATGGTGCTAAGCAAAGCCTCAGGGTTAGCCAGCAGGTGAGTGAGATTGCGCTGCTGAGCGGGCCAGACAACGGCCGGACGGTTAACATCAGCAACGCAGGGTCGCCGCCGGTCTGGGTTACCCTGACACAGAGCGGTGTAACCGAGCCGGGTTCTGAGCTTGAATATGCTCAGGGACTGGCCCTTGAGGTGAGTTATGAAAACAGCGAAGGCGAAACGGTTGCTATTGATCGTTTAGCGCAGGGCGCTAATCTCACAGCTCAGATTCGGCTGAGTAACACGACTAAGCATGAGATCAGTAATATCGCGCTGAACTTCAGAGCCGCCAGTGGCTGGCAGATCGATAACGAGCGTGAGGCTTGTTCTGAGGCGGCTTGTCAGTTTGATTATGTGGATATCCGCGATGATCGTGTGAGTGCCTATATGGGGCTTAAAGCGGGCGAAGCGAAGACGCTATCAATACCGATGAATGCTTCGTTTGTCGGTCATTTCTATCTTCCGGCGGCGTCTGCTTATGCGATGTACAACGATAATCTGAAAGCGCAGGTAAAAGGTCAGAGTGTTGAGGTTATGTCCGGTGCTGAGGCTGATAAATAAACGCAGGGTCATAATCGTTGCTGTGCTGGCCATTGTAACCGGGATATCCCTGTTCTGGCCGCTGCCTGAGCCGCTGTTCAATAAGCCGCTTTCCCGGTTGTTGCTGGATCAGCAGGGTCAACTGCTGAGTGCCCGGATAGCCGGGGATCAGCAGTGGCGGTTCCAGCCGGTATCGTCGCTGCCTGAAGCCTATACCACCTCGCTGATCCAGTATGAAGATAAACGCTTCATGTCGCACCCGGGGGTCGATCCTCTGGCGATTCTGCGGGCGTTTTATCTTAATCTGAAGGCCGGGCACGTTGTCAGTGGTGGCAGCACAATCACGATGCAGCTGGCACGTATGATCGAGGGTAACCGCGCCCGAACCTGGTGGCAGAAGTTACAGGAGTTGCATCTGGCCCTGCGTTTGGAAACTCAGCTGTCGAAGCCTGAAATTCTCGCTTTGTATGCCGCGAATGCGCCGATGGGCGGTAATAC
Organism: uncultured Amphritea sp.; assembly: GCF_937127095.1. Taxonomy (GTDB): domain Bacteria; phylum Pseudomonadota; class Gammaproteobacteria; order Pseudomonadales; family Balneatricaceae; genus Amphritea. The sequence continues at coordinate 308,375 of NZ_CAKZLP010000054.1, read as the reverse complement.
GGTGGGCATTGAGGCGGCCGCCTGGCGCTATTTTGGTCGCCGCTTAAGCGAATTGAGCTGGGCGGAATCTGCATTGTTAGCGGTGCTGCCCAACAGCCCGTCGGCGATGCACCTCTCCCGTAGCCGGGAACAACTGCGCCATAAGCGTGATTTTCTGCTGCATAAGTTATGGCAGAACGGCGTGCTGAGTGAGCAGGACTATCGCCTGTCGCTTCTCGAGCCAATCCCTGATAAGCCAAAACCCTGGCCCGCACAGTCGCAACGTCTGCTTGACCGACTGAGTCAGGAGTCGCCCGATCAGGCGGTGTTTCATACTGGAATCGATCGTCACCTGAGCCAAAAAATTGAGTTTATACTGCAACAGCACAGTCAGCGACTCGGGGCACTTGGGATTAACAATCTGGCGCTGATTGTGGTGGATAATGCTACGTTGCAGGTGAAAGCCTATTTCGGCAATATTCCCTTTAGCAACCGGCCAGAATTTGCGCCCTACGTGGATATTGCCAGTCAGCCGCGCTCGTCGGGCAGCACCCTGAAACCCTTTCTATACGCTTCGATGCTGGATAGTGGCGATATCACTCCGGTGATGCTGATTCCCGATATTCCCACCGCCTATGGCAGCTATCAGCCGACTAACTATGATGAGTCTTACCGGGGCGCTGTTTCGGCTCGCATGGCACTGACCGCTTCGTTGAATATCCCCTCGGTGCGGATGCTGGATCAGTACAGCTATCAGGCTTTTTATGATCAATTAAAGCGGTTTGGCTTCAGTCACCTGTTCCGCACGCCAGAAGCCTATGGACTCTCGCTGATTCTGGGAGGCGCCGAGGTGAGTCTGGTCGATCTGACCGCGGCGTATGCCAATCTAAGCCGTCAGGCACAGAGTGCGGCTCCTGTTGTTCAACAGCCTTTGAGTTACGGCGCGAGTCACTTGCTGGAGTCGGAGAAGAGCTCGCCGATCAGCCAGGGCGCTGCCTGGCTGACGCTGGATGCACTGTCAGACGTGACCCGGCCGGGTCTGCACAAAATGCATCGGCTGTTTTCCGGTTCAGCGAAGGTGGCCTGGAAAACCGGAACCAGTTACGGCTTACGGGATGGTTGGGCTATCGGCACCAACCGGGATGTGACCGTGGGTGTGTGGACCGGCAACGCCAATGGTGAGGGGCGTCCGCTGTTGACCGGCACGAGTGCTGCGGCGCCGGTGCTGTTTGATACGCTCAATATTATTTCCGCATCAGGCTGGCCGGAGACACCGGATGCGGCTTTGAAGTCGATACAGGTGTGTCAGGAGAATGGCTTTCTGCCTAAATTTGATTGCCCCAGAGAAACCGTGTCGATGCCGGTGGGGACGCAGTTTGAAAAGGTAAGTCCGCATCATTTTCAGGTGGCTGTGGATAAAGCCTCAGGGTTGCGTACTAGCCGGGGTTGCGATGAAAGCGGCAGTGTTATCAGTAAAACCTTTTTTCAGTTACCCCCTTCTCAGGCAGCCTATTATCGTATCTCTCATCCGGGCTATACGCCGGTACCGGATTTTGATTCTGCCTGTTCACCGGATCGGCGAGCGCTAAATGGCAATTTTGAAGTTACCTACCCGGGGCCGGGTCAGGTGATCAGTTTGCCGAAATATTTGAATGGTCAGCAGGGTGAAGTGGTTCTGCGTGCCAGCGCCAAAAAGGATTCATCCCGACTGTACTGGCATCTGGATAAGCACTATCTGGGCAGCACCCGAACATTCCATGAACTGGCAGTCTCATTAGCTGAAGGTCCGCATCGGTTACGGCTGGTTGATGAGCAGGGCGTATGGCAGGAGGTGGCTTTTTCAGTGGTCAGATAGCCGCTATGTGATCACTGTTGGTGCATGATACGGATTATCTGACGCTATCGTCAGATTTTTGTATTTAAAATGTTGATCAATGAGGAATGATGGTATACAACTAAGGTATAACTAAGGGCCAGCTATACGCTGGTTTTTGTCCCTCAGATCGTTTCTTCCAGAGGGGGCAGTATAATAATAAAGCAACTGAAAGTGTTGTAGGAGCAGGCGCATATGATTTCTGTTTTGAAGGATCAGAATGATTTTTTTGCTTTTCTTCAAGGGTCTGGGGTTCCACTGAAACACACCTGGACCCCTCAACAATGTAGTCAGGCAGCACTTGCTTGGCTTGTCGATCAAAACGATGTTATCCGCACCCAGTTTGCCGTTACCGTGACCGAATTGCAGGATAATGCTCAGGTAATGCAGCCCGAAATTAAAGAGGCGTTATCTATCCTGGTGGATAGCTAAGCCGCTGCCCGATGACTGCTGATATCTCTCGAAACATTGTGTCGGCCTGACTTGGCACTCCTTGTCAGAGTGTCATCTCCGGCTTGAGCTCATATTGACACAACTTTTCGATAATGGGTTGTAGCTGTGGATAACGCTCTGATTCTTTTACATATACCGCGTACACTGAACGTTTTACCGGTTTGATATTGCTAACTCGGTGGAGCTTCTCTGATTCCAGATAGGGACCGGCTAACACCAGTGGCAGGAACGCTGAGCCGCCATGGCTGAGTACAAACTCCAGGGCGATCTGACTCTGTTCGGTATGCAGAATGGGTGTGAGTGGTTTTTTGAAGAGTTTGTTTATTCTCAGATTGAACGCCATTCCCCAGTCAACAAAGATAAAATCATGCTCCTGAACCTGATCTGATGTCAGGTTGGGATGGCTGCTGACCAGTACCAGCTCTATCTGGCCAATCTGTTGCTGATTCAATTCTTTGAGGCTCGGCGGGTCCAGTAAGATTGCAAGGTCCAGTGTGCCTGAGAGCAGTGACCGGGTCAGTTCCAGATGATTATTAATCTCTGTTCGGATCGCCATATTAGGGAAGCTTTCAGCCAGCTTAGGCAGCGTGGATTGCAGAAAGGTGCCCCACAGGTTTGTTATCCCGCCTAATACCAGTTGCAGATCCTGTTCTACCGAAATAGCGACGTCCTGCAGTGCCATTTGCCAGTTTTTAATGATGTTTTCTGCATGCGGTATCAGCCGTTCACCGGCCATAGTCAGCAGGATGTTATTACGCTGACGGGTAAACAGCGGTACGCCAACCAGCTCTTCCAGATGCCTGATCCGAAAGCTCACTGCGGACTGCGTCAGGTAGAGGTTCTGAGCCGCCTTACCAAAATGACGGGTGCGGGTGACTTCAATAAAAGTGCGTAGTAGTCCGATTTCCATAATGTAAAACAAATGCTCGGTTTGTAAGTCAGACTAGCAAGTTCGACTAGTAAGTTCGACTAGCAAGTTCGATTAGTAATTTTTATCGAAATAATAAAAAAGGATCATTTTACAGGCTTTGAAACTGTGATAATAATCCAATTGTACTTTAAACAGTATGTTAAAGAACTGATCAAATATTTTTATGGTCAGACGCCCTGTATCTGCTTGTCGGGTTTCAGGCGTTCGGTCAGGTGAAACGCAATAGATGTGCGTAACACATAAAAGCCCTTGAGGTATTAAAGAGAAGCATTATGAGTAACAGGAATCGTGTCAATAACTATTCAGATGACCAGGATGACTGGGATGAAGAATTCGATAGTTATAAAGGCAGCAAGCGTCGCGCGCGCCCGATCCGAGCAGTAGATTTTGACTCTGACGATTTTGGGGACGAGGCAGATGACGATCTGCCTGAAGAGCTGGGTCGTAAGTCACACAGTCGTCGCAGAGATATCGAAGACCGTCTTGAACGGCAACGTTTGAAACGCGACATCTTTGGAGATATGGACCGGGCTTAACCGGATGCATACTCAACTAAAGCAGGCACTCGCCTGCTTTTTTTTGATCTGCGACGCCTTTATATGCATTGTTAGCCAATTATAGGAGTTTTTCTTATATACCCGTTTGCTCATATTTCTGAAAATAGTCGCAGAGTAGTCAGATCAATATGGACATTGCAGAGCTCACGTTGAAGAGCACTGACGACAAGCAGTTACTGATTAAATAAGGAGCGCTGAATGCATACGGGAACAGTTAAGTGGTTTAACAATGCGAAGGGGTTTGGTTTTATAGTCTCTCCTGACTTCGAAGAGGATCTGTTTGTGCACTATTCAGCCATTATTACCGAAGGTTATAAAAGTCTGAAAACAGGTCAGTCTGTAAGGTTTGAAGCATCACCGAAGGATGTCGGCATTCATGCCGTCAACATAACGCCGATTGCTGTCGGTTAAACAGCCCCTGCTACTTTCTTCATGTGCAGCCTTTCAGGCTGCACATTTCTCCGTTTGATCCGATATACTTTGTTGAGTGAGTCTCAGCCGTTAGCGTTTTTACAATGAGTCTCTGTGATTGAGTGATCTGACCGGAGAGCCTGATGCATCAACTGGCACCATCCTCTTCTCAAGTGCTAGCAGTGCCTGTTCAGGAGTGCGGTGAACCACTTGTCAATATACGCCTGCTGGGTGGCCTGCAATATGGACCACCACCGGAATGCCCTGAAACCGGGGATGACTACACCTTTGTCCGTGCGGGCATCTATACCCGTCTGTTGCATGCCCAGTCTCTACTGCCTGTTGGTATTTATCTGCGCCTGTATGAAGGATATCGCAGTCTCAATGTGCAGAAAATATTATTCGTTAATGAGATGAAACGGGTGCGTAAGCGACTGCCTGAGATCTCCAAAGCCGAGCTATTCGATGAAACAACGCGGATGGTCTCCGCAGTCGCCTATCCGGACGGCACTCTTAATATTCCTCCTCATAATACCGGGGCTGCGGTGGATCTGTTTCTGGTTGACGAGAGTGGCACGATGCTCGATTTTGGCATGGATATCTACCGCTGGACGGAAACTGCTCCGGATCTCTGCCTGACGCAGGCTTCATCTATTAGTGCTGCCGCTATGGCAAACCGTGTACTGCTGGGGGATGTAATGAGCCGGGCAGGCTTTGTTAACTATCTGCAGGAGTGGTGGCACTTTTCTTATGGTGATCGCTTTTGGGCCTATCTGAGTGGCCATGATCATGCCATCTATGGTGGCACGCGACATCAGTGATCTGTTTCACTTATCAGCGATTTTTTCACCAGAATATTGTTAGTGTTTCTCAGTGTCCGGGCCATCTCCCGGGCAAGGTTCATCATCAGAATGCCGAACTCAAGCGGGTGACGCAAGTGAAAGTCGTGATACACCTCTGAGTTTATCTCCAGTGAGGTGCCTGCTTCACACGCCGGGGCTAGTCCCACCCGGTCATGCAGTGCAATCATACTGACAAAACCGATCTGTTCTCCGGCTTTGTACTGGCGGATATAAGCATAGCGACCCTCATGATATTTATAGTAATCGACTGAACCCGCCAGAATGACATGAAAACTGTTGCCCGGCTGGCCCTGGCTGAACAGTTCCTCACCCGCTTTGAACTCGCGGATAACCCCATTTTTCAGCAACCAGTGGATCGCAGATTCAGGTAATGCGCCAAATACCGATGCATTGGTAAATGAGCTTAATGGATAATGTTCTAACAACTGTTGGCTGGTGATTATGTTCATAGACTTACCCCCTACATCGCCTGGTTAACAGTTTAGTACGGTTAGCGCTGTTTTCAGATCTTTTTGCCTGCGTGCGGTTTATCAGTGTCGATTTCGCAATCGTAGTAAGTGCTGCTATTTATGACGTCAGCGATCTATACTCTGAATATCATTGATACAAATTAAGGCTTATCTTGTAGTAATTAGGTTTCATTAATAAACGCTATTAAACTTACAATGGTGATAGTAATCAGGGTATTTGGATGGTAGATCGGATAAAAGTGATACATAAAAGTTGTCAACTGTTTATAATTGTGTAATATTAAATCGAGACGGGAATAGCTGGCTTTACTGTTGCAGGACTTTTCAATCTGCAGGCTGCAAAGGTTAGCGAATCCAGAAAATAAAAATGAGGACATAACATGACAGATGCCTATATCTGCGACGCTATCCGTACGCCTTTTGGTCGTTATGGTGGCGGACTTTCTGCTGTGCGGGCTGACGATCTGGGTGCGGTGCCTATTAAGGCGCTGATGGATCGCAATCCACAGGTGGACTGGACTCAGGTAGATGACATTATCTACGGCAATGCCAACCAGGCCGGTGAAGATAACCGCAACGTCGCGCGTATGTCAGCATTGCTGGCGGGGATGCCGACGGAAGTCCCTGGCACGACGATCAACCGTTTGTGTGGTTCCGGTATGGACGCCATCGGTGTGGCGGCACGCGCTATTAAAGCCGGTGAAACTGAGCTGATGATCGCCGGTGGCTGTGAATCGATGTCCCGTGCGCCCTTTGTTATGGGTAAAGCGGAGTCAGCGTTCAGTCGCACCCCCAACGGCCTCTATGACACCACCATTGGCTGGCGCTTTATCAATAAAAAGATGAAGGCTGAGTATGGCGTGGATAGCATGCCGGAAACGGCTGAAAACGTCGCCGAAGAGTTTAATATTTCCCGCGAAGATCAGGATCTGTTTGCTTTGCGCAGTCAGCAGAAAACCGCCGCAGCAATGGCCAGTGGCCTGTTTGAGCAAGAGATCGTACCGGTGGTGATTCCACAGCGTAAAGGTGAACCATTGGTGGTTGATACCGATGAACATCCCCGGGCGTCAACAACTTTGGCAGATCTGTCTAAACTGAAAGCACCGTTTCGTGAAGGTGGTTCAGTCACCGCCGGTAACGCATCCGGAGTGAATGATGGTGCCTGTGCGCTGCTGATCGCGTCTAAATCGGCGGCGGATAAATATGGCTTGACGCCGAAAGCCCGGATTGTCGGTATGGCAACGGCGGGTCTGGCGCCGCGTATTATGGGCTTTGGCCCATCGCCAGCAACCAAAAAAGTGCTGGCTAATACTGGACTGACGCTGGATCAGATGGATGTTATCGAACTTAATGAGGCGTTTGCGTCTCAGGGGCTGGCGGTCATGCGTGATCTGGGACTGGCCGATGATGCAGCCCATGTCAATCCGAATGGTGGCGCTATATCGTTGGGGCATCCTCTGGGTGCCAGTGGTGCCCGTTTGGTGATGACTGCGATGTATCAGTTACATCGCACTGGTGGTCGCTATGCGCTCTGTACTATGTGTATAGGTGTAGGGCAGGGTATCGCGATGATCATTGAACGCGTGTAATTCTGTGTGACACGTTGATCAGCCCTGCGCAGGACCGAATGCCTGGCGGGTTGATTTTTAAATGTTCTGAGTACTGCAATATAAAAAGACAGGACGAGCAAAGTTATGAAATATGATAAGCATCCCCGTCGGGCGCTTGATCCCATTGAAACCGCCAGCATTGATGAGCTGCGAGCTCTGCAGCTAGTGCGTATGCAGTGGAGTATTGCACACGCCTACAATAATGTTCCGGCGTATAAAAAACTATGCGACCAGCATGATGTTCATCCCTTCGAGTTGAAGCAGCTGGATGATCTGCAGCGTTTTCCGTTTACCACCAAAGCGTATCTGCGAGATGCCTATCCGTTTAACTCCTTTGCGGTGCCGATGACCGACGTGGTGCGGGTGCATGCGTCTTCTGGTACCACGGGTAAGCCAACCGTCGTGGGTTACACCCAGAATGATATCAATGTCTGGGCGGATGTGGTGGCGCGTTCTATCCGTGCCGCTGGCGGCCATGCAGGCGATAAGGTGCATATCTCTTACGGTTACGGTTTATTTACCGGCGGTATGGGTGCCCACTACGGCGCTGAGCGTCTCGGTTGTACGGTGATTCCGATGTCCGGCGGCCAGACGGAGAAGCAGGTTCAGCTGATGAACGACTTCGATCCTGACATTATCATGGTTACACCGTCTTACATGCTCAATATTATCGATGAGATAGAGCGTCAGGGGTTAGATCCTCACAAGATGGCACTGCGCTGTGGCATCTTTGGTGCTGAGCCCTGGACCGATGAAATGCGTAAAAACATCGAAAACCGTCTGGGGATTGATGCTGTCGACATCTACGGCTTGTCCGAAGTAATGGGGCCGGGTGTGGCGATGGAGTGTATCGAAACCAAAGATGGCCCGACGATCTGGGAAGACCATTTCTATCCTGAAATTATCGACCCGAATACCGGTGAAGTGCTGCCCGATGGCCAGTATGGTGAGCTGGTATTTACCTCGCTGACTAAAGAAGCCTTACCGATTATCCGTTACCGTACCCGCGATCTGACCCGATTGCTGCCGGGCACTGCCCGTCCGATGCGGCGTATCGATAAGATCACTGGCCGCTCTGATGACATGATGATTATCCGCGGGGTGAACGTCTTCCCGACCCAGATCGAAGAGCAGATTCTGAAGATCGCTGCGTTGGCGCCGCACTATGAGATCGTGGTGGATAAGCAGGGTAACCTCGACACCGTGCTGGTGAAGGTAGAACTCAATAGCGAAGCGGCCAGTGCCCGTCAGGATCAGACTGCTAAAGAGCTGGCGCATCATATTAAGGCGGTAGTGGGAATTTCTACCCAGATTGAAATTCTGCCGCCGGGGACTATTCCCCGTTCTGAAGGAAAGGCGAAGCGGGTATTTGATAACCGCCCGAAAATCCAATAAAGCGGGCGGCCTGTTGCCGGGATCGCCAACGTAAAAGCCATCGCGAAAGAGCTTTGTTGAGTGCTCTTAAACGAAGTGGAGACGAGAATAATGACAACACCTCAAGAACAAAACTTCATGCGCAAGATTTCGGCGGAAGAGAAAATTGAGCCGAAAGACTGGATGCCAGATGCGTACCGTAAAAACCTGATTCGGCAGATCTCTCAGCATGCTCATTCCGAAGTGATTGGGATGCAGCCTGAGGGTAACTGGTTAACCCGAGCGCCCTCTCTGCGTCGTAAGGCCATTCTGCTATCCAAAATTCAGGATGAAGCGGGTCACGGCCTGTATCTATACAGCGCCTGCGAAACGCTGGGAATCTCCCGTTCAGAGATGATTGAGCAGTTGCAGAGCGGAGCGGCTAAGTACTCCTCTATCTTCAACTATCCGACGCTTACCTGGGCAGATGTTGGCGCGATTGGCTGGCTGGTGGATGGTGCGGCGATTGTTAACCAGGTGTCTCTGCAACGTACCTCCTATGGCCCCTATTCCCGCGGCATGATTCGTATCTGTAAAGAGGAGTCGTTCCATCAGCGTCAGGGTTATGAAGCGATGCTGGCACTGGCTAAAGGCTCAGAAGGGCAAAAAGCGATGGCTCAGGATGCCCTGGATCGTTTTTACTGGCCCGCACTGATGATGTTTGGTCCCCACGATTCAGAATCTGCTCACTCGCAAAAGTCGATGGAGTGGAAGATCAAGCGTGAAACCAATGATGACCTGCGGCAGAAGTTTGTTGATCAGACCGTTCAGCAGATCGAAGTACTGGGTCTTGAACATCCTGACAAGAATATAAAGTGGAATGAAGAGCGTGGCCACTACGATAGCAGCGATCTGAACTGGGATGAGTTCTGGAGTGTTATCAATGGCAACGGTCACTGCAACCGCCAGCGTGTAGAACACCATATCGCCGCTCACGATGAGGGTGAATGGGTTCGGGACGCAATTACAGCCTATAACGAAAAGAAACGTGCGAAAAAAGCACAGCATGCGGCATAAGGGGTAGATGAGATGACAACCATTACTGAAAAACTGGAACTGTTTGAAGTGTTTGTACGTTCCAAGCGTGGCCTTGACCATAAACATGTTGGCAGCCTGCATGCCGAAGATCATGAGCAGGCGCTGGAATATGCCCGCGATTGTTACACCCGTCGTAGCGAAGGCGTGAGCATCTGGGTGGTTAAATCCAGCGATATCTGCGCGTCTCAGGAAGATGATGCGGATTGCTTCTACGATCCGAGTGATGACAAACCATACCGTCATGCGACCTATTACGTTCTGCCTGACCCAGTTAACAACATGTGATCGGGGAGAATCGAGTATGAGTGATCAGATTAAACAAGCAACTCTGGAATACACGACCCGGCTGGGTGATGATTCCGTAGTACTGGGCCACCGGATCTCCGAATGGGTCAGTTATGGGCCATTTCTGGAAGAGGATATCGCTTACGGTAACGTCTCTCTGGATTACATCGGTCGGGCGCGGATGTTTTATACCTACGCGGCTGAGCTGGCGGATGATGGCCGTGACGAAGACGATTTTGCCTACATGCGCAACGACCGTGAATATCGTAACCTGCTGTTGATGGAGCTGCCTAAAGGTGACTTTGCCTATTCGCAGGTGCGTCAGCTGTTCGCCGATGTCTATTACACGTTGATGCTGCCAGAACTGCTGCAATCCAAAGATGAAACTCTGTCTGCGATTGCCGCTAAGGCGATCAAAGAGACGAAATACCACCTGCGCCGTAGCCGCGACTGGGTACTGCGTCTGGGTGATGGCACCGAAGAGAGCCATCAGCGTGCCCAGAAAGCAGTAGATCAGCTGTGGGGCTATACCCATGAAATGTTCGATATGGATGAGACCGAACAGTTGCTGGCGGATGCCGGTATCGGTGTTGATGTTGCCGGGCTGCGTGATCGCTGGCTACAGATGGTAACCGATATTCTGATGCAAGCAACCCTGGAAGTTCCTGAGGAAAGCTGGGCTGTTCGCGGCGGTCGTACCGGTTATCACACCGAGAACCTTGGTCATATGTTGACGGAGATGCAGATTGTGCATCGCTCTCACCCTGGTTGTAAGTGGTAACGGGCTATGAACGAGATCTCACTGATGCCAGAAGAGCAGTACCAGCGTCTGCAACAGCGTAATGTTGCTGATGTTAAAGCGCTCTGGGACCTGCTTGATGTGATTAAAGATCCGGAGATTCCCGCTTTGAGTATCTGGGATCTGGGGATTTTGCGTGACGTGCAGTATAGCGGCGAGCAGGTGACAGTCACCATAACGCCAACCTACTCGGGCTGTCCGGCGATGGACAATATCACCACCGATGTGATTCAGCTGCTGAATGACAATGGTTACCAGGATGCGAGAGTCAAGCTGTCACTCTCGCCTGCCTGGAGCTCCGAGTGGATGTCCGCTGAGGGGCGCAAAAAACTGCGGGACTATGGCATTGCGCCGCCGGAGGATGCCGGGCTGGATGAAGACGGCCTGACCCCGGAGGCTCATGCGGCCTGTCCCCATTGTAGTTCACGCAATACCCGCAGAATCAGTGAGTTTGGTTCGACCGCCTGTAAAGCGCTGTTTCAGTGTGATGATTGCGGTGAGCCGTTCGATTATTTCAAAAAGATCTGATCCCGAATCAGCTCTGATGAACAACTTATAAAAACATATAAAAAATAGGTGAAGCATGTCAGACACCAATTTCTACACGCTGAAAATCGCCGATGTACAGCCGGAAACGGACACCGCGATCTGCGTAAGCTTTGCAGTACCGGCTGAACTGACCGATAAGTTCAAATTCATACAGGGGCAGTTTCTGACTCTGCGTGCGACGATTGACGGCGAAGAGGTTCGACGTTCCTATTCGATCTGCTCCGGCGTCAATGATGGCCATATGCGAGTGGGTATTAAACGGGTTAAGAACGGTAAGTTCTCGAATTTTGCCAACGATACCTTCAAGCCGGGAATGTCACTCGAAGTGATGCCGCCGCAGGGTAGTTTCTATACCGAACTGAACCCTGAAAACAGCAAAGACTATATGTGTATTGCTGTGGGATCGGGCATTACGCCGATGATCTCCGTTATTAAATCTGCGCTGGATACTGAGCCCGGCTCAAAAGTCACACTGATCTACGGTAACCGCCGCAGTAACTCGGTCATGTTCAAAGATGAGCTGAACTTCATTAAGAACCGCTATATGAACCGCTTTCAGTGGATCAATATTATGGACTATGAGGATCAGGGCGCTGACCTGCTGAATGGCCGGATCGATAATGCCAAAGGTTATGCGTTGCAGAAAGCCGGACTCATCAACATTAAAACGGTTGATGATGCCTTTATCTGTGGTCCTGAGTCGATGATGTCTGAGATCTCGCGGGGCTTCCGTCTGGAAGGTCTGACCGATGAACAGATCCATTACGAGCTGTTTGCTAACTCCTCAGCCGACTCCAAAGAGATGCTGGAAAAAGCCGCCAAACGTAAAGAACAGTTTGGTGAAGAAAAGATGTCCAAAGTGACCGTCCGCGCCGATGGCCGGGCAGTGACGTTTGATCTGGCTGCGGTGGGCGAGAATATCCTTGATGCCGGAATGCACAATGGACTGGATCTTCCATACTCCTGCAAGGCCGGCGTCTGTTCTACCTGTAAATGTAAGCTGGTGGAAGGGGAGGTCGACATGGATATCTCTCATGGTCTTGAGAAACATGAGATTGAATCCGGTTATATCCTCAGTTGCCAGGCACATCCGATCTCCGATAACGTGGTAGTGGATTTCGATCAGCGCTGATTGTTCATTTTGTATGCCCTTTTACCCGGCCTCTGGCCGGGTTTTTTATTGCCTGAATATGAGATATCCGGTCAATTATCTGGCTTTCACAGTGACATCTGAAGGTTTACATTTCAATTAATCGTTCTATTGAGTTTACTATACTCGTCTGCCTGTGGTTTATTTGTTATGGTTGCGCCAAATTATTGCAAGGGCATGGAATGCTCGCAGCCAATAAGTAAGATGTATGGAGATTGCTATGGTATTTCACTCATCAAAACTGGAAAAATACAGCCCATCCAGCCAGTTTTTTGATATTAATGAGTTTCCTTTTTACTGGGTTGCCCGTGTTAACGCTATCTATGCTAAGGAGATGGAGAAAACACTGAAGCCTTTGGGAATGGATATAGCTCGCTGGCGTGTTGCTATGATGCTAAGGGTCTATGGCCCATTAAGCATTTCTGATATTGCTGAGCACGCGATAGGTAAGCTGCCAACCATCACAAAAATTGTTTATCGGATGCGGGATGCGGGCCTGGTTGAAGTCAATGCTTCCGAAACGGATGGTCGTGTTGCGGTTGTTTCTCTCACTGAGGAGGGATACACCCAGGTTAAATCTGTGTTAAAAACCACAGAGAAAAAGGTTTTTGCCAAAGCTTTTCAGGGCTTTACTGAGCCTCAGATCAAAAAATCTACCGAGTTACTCCGACGATATTTCATCAATCTGGCTGCTGAATAGTTTATAGCGGCATCTTCTAGAATTAATTCATCATATTTTTTTGCCGTCATAGAATATTTTTTTATAAGCGGCTATTGTTCGCTTTAATCATAAGTTTATGATTTATATGGGTTAATATATTTATTTTATTTTATAAAAGGTTTTCTTTGATAAAAATATAGGTGAAATTTCAACTAAAATTAGTTGACACTTCAAGTGAATTGTATAATTCTTGATCTGTATCAATAATCGTGACTCGCCAGGGTCATCGATTGTGATTTGAAACAAGAATTATGTGAGTAACTTGGATATGTCTATTTTCTCTCAGCGTATTTCCCAGGGTGGCGATGGTTACCTTGTGGCAGTGAAAGATACTGTTGATGTGCAGGGCTTACCGACTATCGCCGGATGTCAGGCGCTTGAAGGTGCTCTGCCAGCGCAAGAGAATGCGGACGTTGTTAACGCTGTTTTAAATGCCGGTTGTCAGTTAGTGGGTAAAACCAATCTGCATGAACTGGCCTATGGCATGACTGGGGTAAATCACTGGGCTGGAACACCGGTTAACTTTTACTATCCGGATCTGATTCCCGGTGGTTCTTCCAGTGGATCGGCTGTCGCAGTTGCTGCGGGTCAGGCTGATTTCGCTATTGGGACGGACACTGGTGGTTCAATTAGGGTTCCCGCAGCCTGCTGTGGTGTTTACGGCCTGAAGCCAACCTTTGGCCGTGTCAGTCGCCGGGGTGTTCTCCCCGCTGAGACAACCCTTGACTCTGTGGGTGTTTTTGCTGCTTCCGCTGATATGCTGATCACGGGAATGCAGGCCATTGATTCCACTTTTACCATGCCCGATGCGCTGAAAAATATCCGTCTGGGACTGGTTGATGTCCAGGCAGACTCTCTTATATCTGAAACCGTTACCCGTCTTTTAGAACGCTCAGGTATTGAGATAGAGCGGATCACCTTACCCTTTTTCGCAGATGCGTTTACTGCCGGAATGGTGGTGATTAATGCGGAAACCTGGCGAGCCTGCGGTCATCTGCTTGAAACCGGTAAAGTCGGTGAGGATGTTGCACAGCGCTTAGTCAACGCGGCGAATACCACTGACGATCAGTTGAGAGACGCTGAAATTGTCCGTAAACAGTTTACCCATCAGGTAGATGAGGCGCTGCAGCAGGTCAGTGCGCTCGTCTTACCAACACTTCCCTCGTTTCCGATGAGCCTGACAGATGCTCTCGCGGGCAAAATCGATCTGAGCATCTCTGCTCTGGTACGTCCTTTTAATCTGTCTGGCCATCCGGCTCTCTCCCTGCCTCTTGAGACTCAGAACCATCGTCCTGTCGGACTTCAATTGGTAGGGCGGAAGGGCGAAGACGAAGTTTTATGTGAACTTGCTCGGTTTCTGAGTGAGTACATCCCTACTCAAAAAAAAATAGCGTGGAGTATTGAACAATGACTTCCAACGTCATCAATAAAGAGACCTGGGGGGGCGCTGCGGAATTTGATTCTCTGTTGGCCGATATCCGCAGCCGTCGCCAGGAGTTCGAAGATCAGAAATATATATCTCAGGATATTATTGAACGCTTCAAATCAATCGGTGTGTACCGGGCTTTAGTGCCTAAGCGTTTCGGTGGAGATGAAAAGTCACCTGCTGAATTTCTGCAGATGGTTGAAGCAATTTCCGCAGCCGATGGTTCTGCTGGATGGGTTGCCAGCTTTGGTATGAATCCGGCTTATCTGGCCTGCTTGCCGCTGGAAACCATTGAAAAGGTCTGGGCTGAAACTGCGGACGTCGTCTTTGCCGGTGGTATTTTCCCTCCACAACCGGCAAAGCGGGTCGAAGGTGGTTTTCTGGTGAAGGGTCGCTGGCAGTTTGGTAGTGGCTGCATGGGAGCATCTGTGTGTGGTGTGGGTATTGCACCTGATGATGGTGAGTCGCTACCCCGTATGGCCGTGATGCCCAAAGAGAAACTGACCATTGAACCGTCCTGGAATGTGGTTGGCATGGTCGGAACCGGCTCTCATGATCTGGTTGTTGATAATGTAGTTGTACCGGAAGAGTGGACTTTTACCCGGGGTGGGAAATCGAATCTGGACGATCCATTCTTCCGATATCCTTCATTAGCATTCGCCGCTCAGGTGTTGTCGGTGACGACATTAGGGTTGGCGCGTGAAGCCATTGATGTGGTTGTCGGTATGGCTGCCGGGCGTAAATCTGTAACCGGTGCGCCAAACCTGGGTGAGCGTGAGTATGTTCAGATTGAGATAGCAAAAGCGGAAGCCAAGTTACGTTCTTCCCGTGCCTTCTTCTATGAAGCAACCGCTGATGCCTGGCAGGCGATTCTGGATGGCGGGGCTCCTTCCCCGGATCAAATTAGCATGATCCGGTTAGCATCAACTAATTTGACCCATGAATGTGCTGAAGCGATCCGTATCGCTTATCAGGTGTCGGGCATGACCGGAGCCTATAACGATCATCCTCTGTCGCGCATTACGCGTGATTCCATGATGTGTACACAGCATGCCTTTATGGGGGCTATTACCTACAAAAATGCAGGGGCGATGTTATTTGATCATAAACCTTTGCCCGGCTATCTGTGATCCGAACCTAAGACTTTTTATTACCAGAACATACAAAAGAGAGAGAGAGCGATATGAGCGAAAATACAATGCACCGGGTTCTTTTCTGTATCGGCGTTAATCAGAACTTTATGGATGCACCGCAGAATGAAATGGGTGATGTCTGGCAGGCATTCAGTGCAATGATGAAGGGGATTGCAGAACTGCCCGGGGTCAACGTGTTGGGCATCATGGATGATGACCGGATTCAGGTGGGTCCATCGACCAGTGCTCCGTGGACCGCGTATATCATGGCGGATGTGCCTGACCTCGAAACTATTATTGAAGCCTGTAATTTTTTCCGTTCAACACCGGTGGGTGACGGCACTTACAAACTGTGGAAATACTGCAAGGTCGAGGCTCGTATCGGCCGTGAACTTGTAGTGCCGTCCTGATCCGGTTTCGGGAGATTAACTGATGGCTACCCGGGAAACCGTTGCATCGTTGTCAAAGCGCCTGAAACGATTTGAGGATGAACACGCGATCCGTCGTTGTATGAATCGCTATATGTACCTTTGTGATCTGCTTGATGCTGGCTTCGAGCTGAATGAGCTGATGCAGCTCTTCACCAACGATGCAATCTGGGAGGGGCGTGGCAGCCGCTATGGCAAAACCTTTGGCAGTCATCAGGGCGCTGATGCTATTCGGGCGATGTTTACCAAATATACGCTGCCGCCTGCGCATTTTGATACCAATGTGCATTTCCTCACCAGTGAGTTGATTGATGTGCACGGGGAGGAGGCTTCTGGAAGCTGGGTTTTACTGCAAACCTCGACTTTTAGCAGTGGCCGGTCTCAGCTGAGCAGTGCGCGCCTGACAGTCAGCTTTCGCTGTGAGCAGGATGAGTGGCGTATCAGTCATTTTCAAACCGAAAGTTTATTTAACCGGCCGGTAAAGACTCCCTGGGATCAGCCTGCTGATCTGCCAGTGCCTGAGTAACCGGCCCACACACTGAATAATGCAGTTAATAAAAGAACAACAGTTGGGGAATCCCATGAGCAATATGATCGATGTAAAAAATATAGCGGCTGATTACGAGAGTATGGTCAAGCCGGACAAAGTGCACACCTCTTTGTATTCTAATCCAGAGATCTTTGAAGAAGAGCTGGATAAGATTTTTAACAACACCTGGGTTTGGGTAGGCCACGAGAGCGAAGTGCCTGAGGTGGGTTCATACAAAACCGCGATGATAGGACGTCATTCAGTGATTGTCAGTCGCGACCGCAAGCGAAATATTCATGTATTGCTGAATCGCTGTCGTCACCGTGCAGCGACTGTTTGTGAAGGTAAAAAAGGCAAAACTAAAAGCTTCATGTGTCCTTACCATGGTTGGGGATACTCTCTTGATGGTGAACTGCGGGCAATACCCAAGCCGGAAGAGTATGAAGGCGTATTTAATAAATCAGAACTGCCGCTGATCAGTCTGCGCTTTGAAACCTATCAGGGACTGATTTTCGCGACCTTCAAAGAGGATATCCAGCCATTGGAAGAGTTCCTCGGTGGGGCGAAAAAGTGGATCGATCTGTTTGTTAAACAGTCAGGCGGTTTCCCTCTTAAAGTACTCGGTGATCATCGTTTCCGTTTTCCGGGTAACTGGAAAATTCAGCTGGAAAACACCACTGATGCTTATCACTTCCCGATTGTGCATAAATCTTTTGTCTCCTCTGTTGATGAGCAGACCGCGGATATTTTTGACTTCCTCGATGGTGAGGGTCATGTAGAGGATCTGGGTAATGGTCACAGTGTCATGGTGATGATTCCGGAGCTGGTTGATTTAGAACATGATCTTGAAGCGCCGATTCCAGAACGTTTTCAGCCGTTGGCAGATGAACTGACCGCTGAGGGCCACTCTGATCTGGAGGTTCGGCGTATGGTGCGTGCTGTTGGCGGCTCCGGTTTCAACCTCAACCTGTTCCCGAACGTTGCCTGCTCAATGGCGTTTTTCCGCGTACTGGCGCCGGTTTCTGTAAATGAGACTGAGATTCACCATGTGGCACTTGGGGGCGATGGTGCACCTGCGGCATTTAATCAGATGCGTCTGCGGTTGCATGAACATTTCCAGGGACCGATGGGCTTTGGAACGCCGGATGATGCGGAAGCTTGGGAGCGGGTACAGAAAGGTTCTCAGGCAGGTAGTGGTGAGTGGATTCTGCTTAATCGGGGCCAGAACCATCTGACCACCAGTCCGGATGGTAATGTCTCCGGTGCGGTGTGCTCAGAGACCGGAATGCGCGCTGCTTACCAGCAGTGGAAAAAGATGATGACTGCCTGATTTGCCCGATTAAGAGGAGATATAAAAATGACAGATTTAAGTTTGCTGAATCAGGTAACTGCCTTTATTAGTATCGAAGCCGATATGCTTGATTTTCAGGAGTATAGCGAGTGGTTAGAGCTATGGAGTGAATCCGGTGTCTACGTGGTGCCCGTCGATCCCAAGGAGACCGACTTCGCCAATACACTTAATTATGCTTACGATAAAGCGGAGATGCGGCGTTTGCGGGTGAATCGCCTGCTGAGTGGTGAAGCGGTATCAACCCAGACAACTGATAAAACCGTTCGGGGTTTATCCCGTTTCCGTATTCTTGAAGATAGCGACTCGTATGTCACTGTTCGCTGCGCCATGTATCTGAGTGAATGCCGTCATGGCAATCTGAAAAGCTATCCCGCCGATGTCACTTATAAGCTGGCGAAGACAGATAACGATTTTCTGATCGAAGAAAAAGTGATCCGGTTACAGAATTCAGATTCCTATCTGAGCAGCATTGGTTACATCCTTTAAGGGGGCTCAGATGACTCAGGAAACTCATAAAAATCAGGTCGCTCTGGTCACCGGTGCCGCTCAGGGACTGGGTAAAGCGATAGCGAAAAGTCTGTTTGACGCAGGTTTTGCTGTGGTGATTACCGATGCCAACGAGAGTGGGGCAAGCGCAACGGCCCTTGAGATCGATGCAACTCAGGAACGTGTGATGGCGTTGAAACTGGATGTGCTGCATAAAAGCGACTTTTCTGATGCGCTTGATGCCGCGGTTGTCCGTTTCGGCAAGGTCGATGCACTGGTGAACAATGCGGCGATGACACCCACTACACCGGTGATGGAGATTACAGCGGAGGAGTTTGACAAGGTCGTCAGCGTGAATATGCGCGGGACCTTCTTCGGCTGTCAGGTATTTGGCCAGTATTTTGCTTCCAATGGTTATGGACGGATCGTTAATCTGGCCTCATTGGCGGGACAAAATGGCGGTACGGCTTCCGGGGCTCATTATGCCTCCAGCAAAGGTGCCATCCTGACAATGACGAAAATCTTTGCCCGTCAGCTGGCTGAATCAGGCGTCACTGTTAACTCAGTGGCACCGGGTCCAATCGATCTGCCATCAGTACGTGCGCTGGTTCCACCCGAGCGTCTGGAGCAGATAATAAACGAGATGATTCCGGTTAAAGCCCTTGGTAATGCAGAGTTTGTTGCGGATATGGTGACTAAGCTGGCAAGTCCTGAAGCGTCTTTTGTCACTGGGGCCGCCTGGGATGTAAACGGCGGGATTTTCATGCGCTAAGGCGTTAAAACCGGGGCATTAAGAGCTGGGCATTAAGACCTGGGCATTGAGTCGGGCCTGGAGTGCAGGCCCGACAGTATGATTTTTTTAAGGGTGAGATTATGAGCGAACAGCTGATTGATGTTGTTATTAGTAAGCGTGAAGACCAGGCGGATGCTGTGGCGGTGTTTGAACTGCTGGCAAAAGATGGGAGCAACCTGCCTGCCTTTGATGCCGGGTCACACATTGATGTGCATGTAACGCCCGACATTGTGCGTCAGTATTCCCTCAGTAATGACCCGGGTAACAATACTGTCTATCGACTGGGGATTTTGAATGACCCCGCGTCACGGGGCGGTTCTGTTGCTATCCATAAAAACTTTTATGCCGGTGCTGAGATACAGATCAGCGCACCGCGGAACCACTTTCCTCTGGATCTGTCTGCAGAACGCACCATTCTGGTGGGGGGCGGTATTGGTATCACACCGATGCTGACCATGGCCTATACACTGCGTGCGGCCGGTAAAGCGTTTGAACTGCATTACTGTTGTCGTACCCGCAGCAGTGCCGGTTTTCTCGATGAACTTGCCGCTGAGTTCGGTGATTGCGTTAAGCTGCACTTTGATGATGCCGGCGACGATCAGCGTTTTGATCCTCAGGGGGTGTTCGCCCCGGCAGCAGCGGATACTCATATCTATGTCTGTGGTCCTTCAGGTTTTATGGACTGGGTGATTGCGACTGCTGAAGGCATCGGTTATGACAAGCACAATATCCATTTTGAATATTTCAATGCTGATATTGATACCTCAGGCACGGCCTTCGAAGTAGTTGCTGAGCAGAGTGGCATTTCCGTTATGGTTGGCGAAAATCAGACCATTGTTGAAGCACTGGAAGCTGCGGGTATTAAGGTGGATGTTTCTTGCGAACAGGGTGTCTGCGGCACATGTCTATGCGATGTGCTGGAGGGTACCCCCGACCATAAAGACAAGTTTCTGAACGAAGAGGAGAGGGAGGACAACGATCAGATTATCCTCTGCTGCTCGCGGTCGAAAAGTAGCAAGCTGGTGCTGGATATCTGATGCCAGTTGTGACTGCAGAATTTGCTGTAAAGCAGGTGATAGTTCGATGAAATACAAAAAGAAAGACTGGCTATAAATAGTTGAAACATAAACTATAGGGTCTCTTTTTCAGGTAAGTCATCAATATGAGATAAGTGAGATAGGCAATTAATTAATCATTAATGCTTAAAAAAATAAATATAAAAAGTCAGAGCGATCAGGAGATTTTAAATGAAAAAGTTTCTCAAGACAGTTGCTGTAGGAATGGTATTAACGGTGAGTAATGGGATAGCGAATGCGGATACTACGCTGACGCTCTCTTCCTGGTTGCCGCCGACTCACCCCATTGTGTCACAAATGATTAAACCCTGGGCTAACCAGGTTGAAGAGGTCACGGAGGGCCGCGTAAAAATTAATATTCTGGCGAAGGGACTAGGTCATCCAAAGGTCCATTATGACATCGCCCGTGATGGCTCAGCCGATATTACCTATAGCGTACATGGTTATACACCGGGTCGGTTTCCGCTGACTAAAGTGGTCGAATTCCCTTTTGGTGGCAACAGTGCAGAAGCGCTATCAGTTGCTTACTGGAAAATCCATCAGAAATATCTCGCCAAGGCTAATGAGCATAAAGGAACTCAGTTGTTGAGTGTGTTTACTCATGGCCCCGGTTTGATTCATAACAGTAAAAAAACAGTAGCATCTGCTGCTGATTTAAACGGGATAAAGTTACGTGTGGGTGGCGGTGTTGTTAGCGAACTCGCCAGTGCACTTGGTGCTGTTCCGCTGATGAAACCTTCATCTAAAAGCTATGAAATCCTTTCCCACGGCGTTGCCGATGGCATCCTGTTCCCTGCGGAAACGGTGACCGCGTTCAAACTTCAGGATCTTGTTAAATACACCACTATTGTCCCTGATGGCCTCTACAACACCAGTTTCTTCCTGGTGATGAACAGCGATCGTTTTAAGAGTCTGTCTGAAAAAGATCAGGCGGCCATCATGAGTGTGTCTGGCGAAGCCTTTGCACGCCTGGCGGGAAGTGTTTGGGATGCTGCAGATACTGCCGCTTTAGATGTGTTGAAGGCGAATGGCAATGAGATAACGGTTGCCAATGATGCTTTTATTGAGGAGATAAAGCAGATCAGTGCTCCACTTGAAGCTGAGTGGATTGAAGAAGCTGCAAAGCTTGGTGTCGATGGTGCTGCTGCTCTGACAGAGCTGCGTCAGATCACTTCAAACTATAACAAGTAACCGAGTCCGAATATGAGCATCTTGAAATCTTTATTCAGTGCTCAGGGATGGATCCGCCCGTTTGAGTTTTTATTTGAACGGGTGCTTGCCTACACCGCAGCGTTGGCGATGTTTACCATGATGTTGGTGACGCTGGTGGATGTAGTCGGGCGGGATCTGTTTTCTGCGCCGCTGCCGGGGGGCTTTGAAGTGACGGAGCTGTTACTTGCCTCATTAATCTTTCTGGGGTTGCCAATGGTGACGGCAGAAGGATCCCATGTTGATGTCGACATAATGGATTCGACAATCCCGGCTTTTCTGAAGCCATTACAGGATATCGCTATTTGCCTGGTTAACCTTGTCGCGTTTGCAACCCTGTCCTGGATGATGTGGAAGCTGGCATTTCGCACCTACGAATATCAGGACACGACGGCGATGCTGCAGATTCCTTATGCGGGTCTGGTATTCCTGATGGCCGTCTGCTGTACGTTGTCGACCTGGGCATTGATGCTGATGCTGTTGTTTAAACGGGGCAAAAAATTGTTCAGCAATAATCACGGTGATCATGCTGTTAAAGAGGTGAAGTAATCTTATGGAAATAAGTCTGATTGGCTTTGCCGCCTTGCTGTTTCTTATCTTCGCGCGCGTACCGTTGGGGTACGCGATGGGTATTGTCGGTGTTTGCGGTTTTGCCTATGTGCAACAGGTTGTGTTTGGTAATCCGCGGGGCTGGGATGCGGCGTTAAACATGATTTCTCAGGTCTCCTTTGAAACCGGTTTAGCGTACAGCTTGTCAGTGGTTCCTCTGTTTATTTTGATGGGGAATTTCATTACTGAGGCGGGTTTGTCCTCCCAGTTATACCGCGCATCAAATGCATTTCTTGGTCACTTTAAGGGTGGTTTAGCGTTGGCAACGGTCGTTTCCTGTGGCGCATTTTCAGCGGTCTGTGGTAGCTCTATGGCGACTGCAGCGACGATGTCCAGGGTCGCGATGCCCTCGATGCGTAAGTATAAATATTCCGATGGCCTCGCCAGTGGCTCAATCGCTGCAGGGGGAACGCTGGGGATTCTGATTCCGCCCAGTGTGATTCTGGTGGTCTATGGCATGATCACTGAAACGGATATCGGTCAGCTGTTCATTGCCGGGCTACTGCCAGGGTTGATCGGTATTATCTTCTACATGGCCGCAGTGAGTGTGACAGTACACATTAAGCCGGAAGCAGGTCCTGCGGGAGAGCGATCCAGCTGGGCTGAGCGTCTTACCGCTACCAAAAATGTCTGGACGATCTGTCTGCTGTTTTTTGTTGTCATGGGCGGCATCTACAGCGGAGTTTTTACGCCTACGGAAGCTGCGGGTATCGGTGCATCGGGCGCATTTCTCATCGCTCTGTTTCGCCGCCGTCTGACCTTTAAACGACTGGTTGAAACCCTGGTCAGCACGGTGCGTACCACCGCTATGCTGTTCTTTCTGGTGATCGGTGCGGTGTTGTTCTCCAACTTCATTAATCTGGCTGGATTACCTGATTCGCTGCGCGATATGGTACTGGGAATGGAGCTGAGTCCGTTTTGGGTGATTGTGGCCATTATCGGGATCTATGTATTGCTGGGGTGTGTACTGGAAAGTATGTCGATGATTCTGTTGACGGTACCGGTTTTTTATCCACTGGTACAGGCGATGGGTTTTGATCTTATCTGGTTCGGCATTCTGGTTGTTGTGGTGACTGAGATCAGCCTGATAACACCGCCGGTGGGGCTTAATGTCTTTGTCCTTAAATCGGTGCTGCCGGATGTGAAATTGTCGACGATTTTCAAGGGCGTTACCCCTTTCTGGATCGCTGATATTGTGCGTCTACTGTTAATCGCAACGGTTCCGGCTATCTCTCTTGTGTTACCGGGGATGGTGAGTTGACGCTCCTGAGCTACTAAAAGCGGCTTCCCGAACAGGAACCTACGTTCGAACAATAAAAAGGTTAAACCATGATCCCTGATATCAAAACAATTCTGTATGCATCTGACCTTGGTGATGGCTCTAAAAAGGCGTTTTATATGGCGGCCAAAGAGGCCTTTAAACATAAAGCACACATGGTTTTCCTCAATGTAGTTGAACCTGTAGGTACTTCTACGACAACCTTGCTGGAGGGGTATCTTAATCCTGCAGTGCTTGCAGAGATACGTTCTGAAGGTTTCGGCAACCTGCAGGCTCTGATGGAAAACCGTATCTCGGAGTTTTGTCTGCAGGAACTTTCAGAGCGCGAGCCTCTGCCTTATTACCCGGTTGCCCGGGTTGAGGAGGGGCCCGCTGCAGAAATCATTATTCAGGTTGCCGATGAATTGGACGCAGATCTGATCGTTATGGGGACGCGTTCCCGAACTCACTCAGTATTAGGACGGTTTTTTGTCGGCTCAACGGCCCAGTCAGTGATGCAGCTGAGTAGCCGGCCGGTGATGATTGTGCCGATTGAAAATTAATGGTGTCGGGGCCGGTGGTAACCGATAGCGGGTCAATACGCTTTAAAAACAGTGTCGTCAATAATCAAGCTGATTAAAGCATCTGATCAAAACAGTTCTATAAAGCCGCTTACTAAAACAAAAATAAGAGGATTAATAAATGAAAAAGGGTGTGATGCGTCCGGGTCATGTGCAGATCCGGGTTTTGGATATTGAAGAAGCCGTGCTCCACTATCGGGATCTGCTGGGACTGATTGAGATGGGCCGCGATGATCAGGGGCGTGCCTACCTGAAAGGCTGGACCGAAGTGGATAAGTTCTCCGTGGTATTGCGTGAAGCCGACCAGCCGGGGATGGATTTCATGGGCTTTAAAGTGCTCAACAACAGCACTTTAGAGCAGCTGGAACGTGATCTGGTGGCGTACGGTTGTGCAGTGGAGCATATCGCAGCAGGCGAACTGGATGGCTGTGGCCGTCGTATCCGGTTCCAGGCGCCGACCGGGCACAGTTTTGAGCTCTATGCTGATAAAGAGCAAACCGGAAAATGGGGCATATCAAATACCAATCCTGAAGCCTGGCCCCGGAATCTAAAGGGGATGAAAGCTACCCGTTTTGATCACTGTTTGCTCTACGGACCTAACGTTGAAGCAACCTATGATCTGTTCAGGGATGTATTGGGATTCGATCTGGCTGAAGAGGTGGTTGATCCGGAAGGCAATCGTGTTGCGGCGTTCCTGACGGCCAGCATGAAAGCCCATGATATAGCGTTTATTGATTGCCCGGAGCCGGGTAAATTCCACCACGCATCGTTCTTCCTGGAGACCTGGGAATCGGTGTTGCGTGCTGCGGATCTGATCTCCATGACCAATACCTCTATCGATATCGGTCCTACCCGTCACGGTTTGACTCATGGTCAGACAATTTACTTCTTCGACCCATCGGGGAATCGTAATGAAGTGTTTTGTGGCGGTGATTATCACTACCCTGATCATCAGCCCGTTACCTGGAAAGCTGAAGATCTGGGTAAAGCTATTTTCTATCATGATCGGGTGCTTAATGAGCGTTTCCTGAGTGTTCTTACCTGATCTGTTTGTATCTGTACTTCCACCTGGATCTGATATCAGGTGGACTTTAATTGGCGCATAGCTGTTTGTGGTTTCGTTTTTACTACCCACAGTTAGATAAGTACAAAAGGTGGTTAATATGAGTATACAAAACCTGGATGTGCGTGATTTTCGCCGCGCACTTTCGCAATTTCCGACCGGTGTTACGGTTATCACAACGAATGATGAGCAGGGCCGGCCGGTAGGGGTGACCGCCAGCAGCTTTAACTCTGTTTCGGTTGAGCCACCTTTGATTTTGTGGAGTATTGATAAGGGCGCCCATAGTTTAGCGGCCTTTGAAAACTCGCAGCACTTTGCGGTGAATGTGCTGAGTCGAGATCAGGTTGATCTGTCTAACCGTTTTGCCAGCCGTGGCGAAGATAAGTTTAAAGATGTTATTTATCACAAAGGTGTGGGTAACAGCCCGCTGTTGAACGACTACTCGGCGCAGTTTGAATGCAAAACCTGGGCAGTGTATGAAGGTGGTGATCACCTTATTCTGGTGGGTGAAGTGCTGGGTTACCGCTATAACGACAGCAATCTGCCATTAGTATTTGCCCGCGGCAGTTACTCTGTTTCCAGCCAGCATCCTTCTACCGTTAAATATGATGCAAAGGACGAGTCGGGTGAGTTTATCTCTGACTATCTGCTGTATATGTTGCGTGAATCCTATAATCGCTTCAGTTCAGATCTTTATCCGAAGTTACAGGCGGAAGGGGGCGTCAATCCGGAAGAATGGCGCATACTCGCGATGCTTCGTGATCAGGGTGTAATGAAAACGGAAGACCTTGCCCCGTTAGTGATGCAGCCAGCAGTGGCGCTGATGCAGACTGTCGAGTGGATGCAGGACCGTGGACTGGTTGAGTTGGTTGACGGTTCACTGAAATTGTTACCTGAGGGTATCTCTCTGGCAAACAGATTGCTGGACCTGGCCAAGCAACATGAGGCAGAAGTGCTCACAGCACTGTCGGAGGAGCAGTCCAGCCAATTGAAAAATGGCTTACGAGCGATTATGGAAAGCCGTTCTTAAATACGGTTTTGAACATAAAAGGGACAGAGTCGCGGGTTTGTTTTGAAACCCTTTTTGTCGATTGAGTATGCGCAATGAAAGATATAAAGATGAGCCGTGTGTCGGGTGAGTTTATTGCCTTAATGGCGCTACTGATGTGCATGGTGGCGCTCTCAATAGACGCGGTTCTGCCTGCACTGGATCCGATGGCGGCAGATCTGAATGTCAGCGACAGCAATGATATTCAGCTGGTAATAGCTATCGTTTATGCGGGTATGGCGGTTGGACAATTAATCTATGGATTTCTGGCCGATGCCAAAGGGCGAAAAACCGCTATCTATCTGGGTATCGCGACATTTGTGCTCGGTAGCCTGGTGGCATTATGGTCTCAGAGTCTGGAGATGATGCTACTCGGTCGTTTTATGCAGGGGTTGGGGGCTGCAGGGCCGAGAACCATCACCCTGGCGATTATCCGGGATCAGTATAAAGGCAATGAGATGGCCCGGGTGTTGTCGCTGGTGATGACCGTGTTTATCATCTCGCCGGTAATCGCCCCGCTGATTGGTCAGGGAATACTCTGGCTGTTCGGCTGGCGACAGATCTTTATTTTCCTGCTGGGGTTAGCAACCGTTGCCTGGCTGTGGTTCTGGTTAAGGCAGCCGGAGACATTAGCTGTTGCAGACAGAACGCCGTTTTCAGTAAAAAAGACCCTGAGAAACCTGAGGGGGATGGTGAACGAACGGTCTGCGGTCTGTTACGTTATCGCACTTGGGTTTATCTTTGGCGCATTTATTGGTTTTCTCAACTCCGTTCAGCCTGTTTTGCAAGGCATCTATCAGATGGGCGCGGCCTTTCCGGTATTATTTGCCAGCCTGACTATCAGCATTGCAGGCGCTTCATATCTGAATTCACGCTTAGTCATGCGCTTTGGTACCCGACGACTTGCTTTAATCGCTGCGCTGGCGGTGGCGGGCCTGTCGTTTGTGATGTATTTTCTTTCATCAATGTTGCAGGGCGTTCCGCCTCTTTGGGGGTTGATGGTCTATCTCGGCGTAACATTGTTTTTTGTGGGTTTACAGTTTGGTAACTTAAATGCCATGGCGATGGAACCGTTCGGCCATATTGCAGGCACCGCATCGGCAGTCATTGGCAATGTCTCTACGCTGCTGGCTGTTGTGTCAGGCACCCTGGTCGGGCAGCTGCTTGATGGCACTGTGTTACCTTTAATAGCGGGTTTTGGTGTGTTGGCAAGTGGCTCTGCTTTGTTTATTCACCGAGCGAATGTAATGCAAAGCCAGAATCGTGTTATTTAGTTAAGTCAGAGGATATTGTTCATGTCTACTCCATACGAGCTACTGGGCGGTGAGGTCGGTGTCAGGTCTCTGGCGAACGAGTTTTACCAGGTGATGGCGCAGCGCGCCGATGCCAGTACGATTCGCGCCATGCATGCTAAAGATACCTCGGCGGTGGCAGAGAAGTTGTTCATGTTTCTATCCGGATGGATGGGCGGTCCGGATCTCTACTTTGAAAAACATGGCACGGTCTGTCTCTCAGGTCAGCACGCAAAGTTTGCGATTGGCAGTAACGAACGGGACCAGTGGTTACGCTGTATGGATCAGGCACTGGTTAATCTGAACGCGTCAGATGAGCTGATTGAGATGTTGAAAGACCCGGTGTTCAATCTGGCCGAGATGATGCGTAACGCTGAATAACGGGTTGCTGTTATTCCTTATTAGATCGGGCTTTCTCACACCTCGAAAGCCCATAGTCTCCTCTTGTTATATTTCGTTACATCTTCATACAACATTACACATTTTCACGAAATCTGGTTTACACCCTGACGTTACTCTGTTTCCTGTGCTCAGTCTGTCCTGACCTGTATAGAGTTCTCCCCTTCGAATTCTGACAGATTAATCGGCAGTCACTGCAAGGCAGCGGAGATACTCCGCTGCCTGACGATTATAAAAGTATCGCGTGTTCGCGGAGGAAATATCGATGAAGAAATCAAATGGCCATAACCTGTCCGGTTACCTGCTATCTGCTGCAGTCGCTGCGGCAACTGCAGCCATGGCTATGCCGGTACAGGCTTACAACCTCTACTCACAAGACGGGACTGAGGTGAATCTGGATGTAGAAGCTGCTTTCGGTATGTTCAGCAGTGATGAAACTTACGGTAATAGCGCATCCGAACCGGGCTGGCAGGAAGGCTATATTAAGTATGGTTTCAGCGGTTCACGTGATCTGAGCAGTGGTGCAGCCCTGTTTGGCGCCGCGAATGCTGTGTCTTCAGGCACCTGGGGTGATGGTGATGCAGCCGGTTTAACCACCGGAGACGAGAACAAGACCAAAATTGAAGACCTCTACATTGGTTTTCGGACGGGTATGTTTGAACTTTCTGTCGGGCGGCAAAATCTGAGTATTGGCGATGGCTTCATTCTTAACGGTGACTCTTTGAATCTGGGTAAAGGTCTTGAAGGGATTGATCCGGCGTTTGAACCCGATCGCGGCGGTGCATACTGGCTGGCAGCCCGTAAAGCATTTGATAAGACCGTGGTTGCCCGTATTGGCGGTGATGACGGGCTGCGTTCAGATATTTTCTGGATCGAGTCCGATAACGCCGGACAAGCCAGTGTAGAACTTGCAGGTGCTAACCTGGAGTATGTGACTGAAACAGGCACCTTTGGTGCGATGTACATTAAAGGCCTGGGTGTGGATGCCGGCGAAGCCGCATTTATGGGGTTGGGAGGGCGCGATGGACAGAAAACCATGAGCGTTCGCTATCAGGGTAATGCGGGTGTTGAAAACCTGTTCCTCTCTTATGAATATGTAACTCAGGAAGACGGTGTTAGCGGCAATGATACCAACGCCTGGTATGCTGAAGCGGGCTGGACATTTGCCGATGTTGCCTGGGCACCGAGCGTTAACTATCGTTTCACGAGTTATGATGATGGTTATGATCCGTTGTTCTTCGGCTTTAGCCGTGGCTACGGCACCTGGTTCCAGGGAGAAGTGGCGGCTAACTACGCCGGACCTTTCGGTACCGGTGCTGATATTCACTATCTGGGGGTAACGGCGCACCCCACTGAGATGCTGTCAGTAGGTGTCGCTTACTTCGACTTTGAAGACAAAAATGGTGTGGATACAGCTGCACAGAATTTTGATGTTTCGGGTAATGAGTTGAATATCTGGGCTGAGTGGGTGGCTATGGACCATCTGATTATCAGCCCGGTACTGGGTTTCTACACTCCGGATAATGCCAACAGCTCGCAGGGTAACGATAACACTAATACCTACGCGCAGGTCATTGCCATTGTGCCGTTCTGATTGCACAGACAACATAATATAACTATAAAAAACAGGGCCTCGCAAGAAGCCCTGTATCTCTCCAACAAAGGAATATGAGTATGAAAGAGTATTCACTGATGATTAATGGTCAGAAGACCGCGCCTCAGGGTGGTTTTTTTGACGTTCTGAACCCGGCGACCGAAACAGTGGTTGCTCTCTGTCCTCAGGCGAGTATTGAACAGCTGGATGAAGCGGTCAGTGCGGCACAGGGATGTTACGAGAGCTGGCAGTATTCCAGCGATGCGGAGCGCAAAAAATTACTCCATGATATCGCTGATCGTATTGAAGCCAATGCGGTTGAACTGGCGCAGATTATTGTTGAGGAACAGGGTAAACCGCTGTTTCTGGCGCAGATGGAAGTGGGCGGAGCCGTCGCCTGGACCCATGCGACCGCCGAGCTGGAGATGCCGGTGGATATTCTCGAAGACAGTGATACCAAACGGGTTGAGGTACACCGTAAGTCCCTTGGCGTCGTCGGCTCTATCACGCCGTGGAACTGGCCGTTAATGATTGCTGTTTGGCATATCATGCCGGCGATCCGTTCCGGTAATACAGTGGTCTCTAAGCCCTCCGGCCTGACGCCACTGAATACCATTCGTCTGGTGGAGATTATTAATGAAGTTGCGCCTCCCGGGCTGGTAAACGTTGTTACCGGTGAAAGTGGTATTGGCAGCGGTATGACCAAACATCCGGGCATTCGCAAAATTGTCTTTACCGGTTCTACCCCAACGGGTCAAACAATCATGCGTGGGGCCGCCGATAACCTTAAACGCCTGACCCTGGAACTGGGTGGAAATGATGCCGGTATCGTGCTGCCGGATGCTGATCCTGCAGTGGTTGCAGAGGGTATTTTCCAGACAGCATTCCTCAATATGGGGCAAACCTGTGCCGCGTTGAAGCGTCTCTATGTGCATGACTCTATCTATGAAGAACTGTGTGAAAAGCTGGCGGACGTTGCTGCAAAACAGGTGATGGGTAATGGTCTGGATGAGGGTGTCACCTTTGGCCCGATCCAGAATCGCGATCAGCTGAATCTGGTCAGCGAACTGGTGGAAGATGCCCGTGCCAACGGTGCCCGAATTATCTGTGGTGGCTCTCGGATGGACGGTGCCGGGTACTTTTATCCACCCACTCTGGTTGCTGATGTAACTGACGGCTGTCGTCTGGTAGATGAAGAACAGTTTGGTCCGGTATTGCCAATTATCCGTTACACCGATGTGGAAGATGCGATCAAACGCGCCAATGCCTCCGATGTGGGGCTGGGTGGGTCTGTCTGGTCGTCTGATATTGCAAAAGCGACGCAGATTGCCGGACGTCTGGAATGTGGTACTGCCTGGGTCAATGGCCATGCAGAACTGCTGCCCTATGCGCCTTTCGGTGGCTGTAAGATGTCAGGCTTCGGTGTCGAGTTTGGTCAGGAAGGGTTGATGGAATACACCTCTGCGCAGGTTATTAATATCAATAAATAACCGCCGATGCTGAGTGCTCAGCAGTGGATCTGTAAAGAATAGGATCTGTTAAAAATAGGACAGGAAGCAGCGCGGTTAAGTGGAAGCGGCTGCTTTCTGTTATCTCTGTTCATGCCTGTTTTGCCTCTGCTTATCAGGTTTTTTAGCCGCACGTTTTTATTTAAATAGTATGCCTTGATCGCCCTGCCGGGAGCGTTTCCCGGTGCTTTCGTTTTCTGCTACTTTTTTCCTGGTTGTAAACGGCAGCTTTGCCCCTCTGATGAGGGGTTTTTTTATGTTCGTCTGCATCTACCCTGTGGTTACACTCTGCTGGCTAAACTGGCGTAGCGCCTCAAGGCCGTTAGTCACCAGACTCTCCAGTTGGTAACAGGTGGTGGGGGTGATTACCTCTTCTTCCATCTCTATCGCTTTACTTTGCACCGCCAGTGAATGCAGACCAAAATTTGCAGCGGCTCCCGTCAGCTGATGGGCGCAATCGCGCATCGTCTTAAGATCCTGATTTTCGTATGCCTGCTGCATCTTCTCAGTTAGTTGGCGGCATTGCTGTTCAAGCTGATCAAGCAAGCGGATAAATTTATCCCGGCCTAACATGCTGCAATGCTGATTAACCAGGTGTTCATCAAGAGTTGTCACAGCCGTCCCTTTAGTCATAGCCGTCTCTGAAGGGTTAAGCTCTGCTTGAGTATGCTCAGCAGGTTCATTTTTAAGCGCTGACGGATGTCGACTCAGCAGCCGTTGCAGTTCGGTATACTGCAAGGGTTTGCCAATTACCGCGTCGATACCCGCAGAGTGATAGTTATTGATTTCCGCTTCAGTAATACTGGCGGTCAGCGCGATTACCCGTATATTGGCCTTGTCAGGCGTCTGATGTTGGCGGATTCTGCGGGTGGTTTCCATGCCATCCATATCCGGCAGGTGGATATCCATCAGTACCAGGTCATAATCATGCTGATCATGTTTCTGCAGGGCGGTATAGCCGTTTGCGGCGATCTCGACCCGGTGGCCGTCACTTTCCAGCAACCCTTTCGCCACCTGCTGATTGATGGTTGTATCCTCGACCAGCAAAATATGCAGCGCTGCCTGAGTCGGGATTGCAGGCGGACTGAGTATGTTGGTTTCCTGTTCTGTCGTGGCTAACGCATAGGGGATAGTGAACCAGAACTGACTACCCTGTTCCGCGATGCTGCTGAAACCGATCTCGCCCTGTTGCAGCTCCACCATTTTCTTGCTGATGGCAAGCCCCAGACCGGTGCCACCGTAACGGCGGGTGATGGAGGAGTCTGCCTGGGAAAAGTGCTGAAAGATCCGCTGGTGCGACTCTTCAGGAATACCGATACCACTATCTTCAACACTGAAATGGATCTCTGTTGTTTGTTCAGCCAGACGGGCATTGACCGATATTTTAATATAACCCTGCTGGGTAAACTTAATGGCATTGGCACAGAGGTTCATCAATACTTGTCCCAGGCTTCGCCGGTCACCGAAAACCCTGTCGGGCAGTGAATCGCTGATATCCAGCTCAAGTGACAGGTGTTTTTCCAGTGCCATTGGCCGCAGCATCAACTCCAGTTCATTGAGCACCTGTCTGACAGAGAAGGGGGCTCTGTCCAGCTCGACCTGGCCCGCTTCTGCCTTGGTGAAATCCAGGACATCATTGAGAATCGATAACAGCGTCTGGCCGGACTGATAGATCGCGTTGACCTGCTCTTGCTGATCATGACGCAAATGGCCTTTATTGAGCAGCTGAGCCATGCCGAGAATACCGTTCATTGGCGTTCTGATCTCATGGCTGATGGTTGCCAGGAATTCAGATTTTGCCTGGCTGGCGGCTTCTGACTTCTGCAGATTCAGTTGCGCTTGCTCCTTCGCTTTACGTTCGGTGATATTGCTCAGGGATCCCTCGTAGTAGACTACGTCACCCTGGTCATCCAGCTCCCGGCGTGCAGAGATGGAAACATTCACCGGGGTGCCATCGCGGCGCAGCCACTCGGTTTCGAAACCGAGCACCCGGTTATCGGCAGACAACTGATTAAGGAAGTGGTGCAGATCGGCGCTGTTGGCAAAGCACTGACTGCCAATATCGGTGATGGTGCGCAGAAACTCCTGCGGGTTGGAATAGCCTAACAGTTCAGCCAGCGCCGGGTTAGCAGAGATAAAGTGGCCCTGCGCGCTGGCCCTGAAAATGGCTTCAACGGTGTTTTCAAACAGTGAACGAAACTCTTGCTCTGATTGTTCCAGGCTGGAGTAGAGCTTGGCATTTTCGATGGAGATGGCCGCCTGGGCCGAGAGTATTTGCAGGGTTTCCATGCGTGATGGATCAAATACATTGCGGCTTTCGTTATTTTCCAGATAGAGCAGGGCGGTCAGTTCTCCGTGGTAGAGGATCGGCATGCACAGCAACGAGCGGGGTTTATGCGCACGGATATAGCTATCCTGCATAAACATCTCGTGACTGTGAGCATCACTGAGTACGACAATCTCCTTGGTGCGGGCCGCGTAGTGAACAATACTGACCGGCAATGTGGTGCTCTCATCCAGGGTGAGACTCTTGAAAAACCGGGGGGGCTGGTCCAGCTCCGTTTCTGCTTCGATATAGTATTCGTCCCGCTCTTTAAGGATGAGAATCGCCCGTTGCGCTCCGGCACTTTCCAGCGCCAGCGCCATCAACCTGCCGAGCAGTTTCTCCAGTACGATCTCGTCGGAAATCGCCTGGGAGGAGCGGATAACAGAGATCGTATCCAGTTGCTGATTGGAAAAGGTTTCCCCATCATCAGCGCTGGCCAGCGCCTTGTTTTTTTCGTTGCTGCTGATACTGCGACTGGCGAATAACTCAGGATAGCGGTTTTGTAACTGCTGTAGCTTTGGCTTGACCTGCAGCCGAAGATATCCATTCCAGGCATCGTTGAGATAGGTGTGGGCAATATTCTGTTTATCCCACTCCATATAGCAGCGGCCTGCCATCTCTGTGGCAAGTATGGCGATCAGATAAAAATGGTTACTCTGAGCAGTGTTGATAGCCGTATCATAATGGTCCATCGCTTTATGGTACTGGCGAGTCACCCGATACAGCTCTGCTTGCAGTAATGCAGCAAAATGCTGATGGTTTTCAGGACAGTGACGGGCCAGACGTTTGGCTCTGCGAAGCGCACTGCGTATATGTTTCAGCTTATGGGGCTGCTGCAGAATGCTGATATCAGAGAGCAGAGCAAGCTTCGACAGGGCGGTCATATATTCAAAGCAGGGGGATGAATAGGTGCCGACGATATGTGGCAGATAGGGTGCGCCAGTTTCGCAATGCCAGTTAGCTTGTTGATAGTCTTCAAAAATAAAGCAGAGTAGTGAGCAGTAGTGGTGATAGGTTGCGATCGCCGTGCGATGGTCTTCACTGTGGTGTTCATCCAGCATTGTCTGATTGAAAAAGCGACCAAACAGCTGGGTCGGATCTGAATTTTTTCCCAGCAGATTATCAATGGCCTGCAAGGCCTGGAGTGAGTACTGGATCGATGGTTTTTGCCCATATTGCAGCAATGATGTGGTGTAGTTTTCGAGTATCGGCTGTAACTCTGCGAAATTCTCTGCCTGGGTAAACGCATATTGTATCCAGGCTGCCAGACTGTAGCTGCCCCACTCTATATCGCCGCAGTTGAGCGCCTGTTGATGTCCCTCCATCAGTGAACTCAGTGAGTTCTGCAGCGGCTCTTTCCAGTGGCGTACGTAAGAGTCAAACAGGGACATGGTGCGATGATGCAGCAATCGGTCTGGCTGTCGCTGGTCGAGCTCTATCGCGATGCTGCCTAATTGATAGCCCTGCTCAATCGCGAAATACTTGCCACAGAGGATGCCGCCATAACCGGCAAAGGCCATCGGAGAGTGCGCTGTAATCCCCCGGGTGAGGGTGAGTTCAACCTCTTTGGCCATCACCAGCGGACGCAGGGCCGAGCTGGAAAATTTTACCGCCCCGAACATGCTCGCCAGTATCGACAGGGCTGCCAGATCATGAGGGTCCTGCATGGGGGGGGCATTGATAATCTGCTCTCGGGTACGACGGCGAAGCAACCACTGGGTCTTTAACGTGCCTTGCCAGATATGCCGTTTGCTGGGTTTTGATGGCAGCTCTACGCCGAGTAATTTGAGCACCTGTAATGCGACTTTCATCGCCTGGTCGAACTGGTTTCTGGCGATATGAGACTGGATTCTTATCTCAAAGACTTTGACCCGATCGAGCACACTTTCGCTGTGCTTGATGACCCGGTCGATCAGCGTGTTCATCTGCTCGTACTGGGCGCGGATATAGGCGGCTTCGGCACCACTCTTATAGAGGGTTAAGGTCAGCTCGTAATGCTGTTTCCAGCTGTTATCCGGTAGTAGTTCAATGCCTGTCTGAAAATACTCCTGGGCGGCATCAAACGCGGCTGAATCGAGCGCCTGAATACCCGACTGGCAGTTGAGTGATGCCAGCTCGGTGAGCTCAGCGGTAGACTCGATCAGACTGCGGCCACTGTTCAGATGGTTGGTTATTTCAAATACCGGCCCGCTGTTTTGATCAGGAAAGCGCTGTTGCAGTAGTCGACCAATCTGCAGGTGCAATTGCTGTCGTTGATTTTCAGGAATCAGGGAGTAGGCAGCCTGTTGAATCCGGTCATGGACAAAGCGGTATCGGTGACGTTCGAATCGCAGTCCTGAGCTGCTTGAGTAATTAATGTCCAGTGGGATAAGCAGCCCTTCACGCATGGCATCCAGCAGATTCTCAGTAGTGCCTGTGTCACTCTGTTCTAAGACGATCGCGAGGGTGTTGAGATCAAAAGGGCTGCCGATACAGGCGGCCATCTGCAGGGCTTTCTGACTTTGGTGAGACAGTTTTTGTATCTTGCTGACCATCAGGTCGATGACGTTATCGCTCATCTCCCGGGACTGGATTTTTTGTTCATCCCAGCGCCAGCGGTTGTTATGAAAGCGGATCAGCCCCTCATCATGCAGTGAGTAGAGAAACTGTATCAGGAAAAACGGGTTGCCCTGGGTCTTCTCCAGGCAGATCTGGGCCAACTCGGTGCAGTGCTGTGGTTCTGTTCTCAGGGTGTCTGCAATCAATCTGATAATCTGAGATTTGTTGAGCGGTTCAAGCAGAATCTCACTGATGTTACAGCTGCCCTGTCTTATTTTACTGATCGCCAGGGTCATTGGGTGAGTAGGGCCAACCTCCTGGTCCCGGTAACTACCGACAATCAGAAGGTTTGACATATCACCCTCTTCACACAAGGAGGTGATCAGGCTGAATGACGCCAGATCTCCCCAGTGCAGATCGTCGAGAAACAGTAACAACGGGGTTTCTGCGGTGGCAAAGACACTGAGCAGTGATTTCACTAATCGGGAGAAGCGGTTCTGTTCTTCCAGAATAGAGACGCGGGGCATATTTTTTTGTGGACCGATAATCAGTTCCAGTTCCGGAACCAGACGTATCAGGGCATGCGCATTCTGACCCAGAGCAGTGAGAATCTGATCCCGGTAGACTGTAATCTCCTGTTCGTTCTCGGTTAATAGCTGCCTGATCAGGCCCTGCAGGGCGATAAAAATACCTGAATAGGGGCGGGTTCGACGGAACTGGTCAAACTTACCGCTGATAAACCGTCCGTTCTGTTCATGGATATAGTGGCGCAGTTCGTGAACCAGACTCGACTTGCCCACACCAGCGTAACCGGTAATCATAATCAGCTGCTGGCGACGCAGGTTGGCCTGGTCGAAGCTGTTGCGCAGCTTCTGAATGGTCGCTGCACGGCCATAAAGACGCTGGGGGATGGAGAAGTGTTCCGAAATGTCTTCCAGAGCCAGATTAAACGACGGAATACTCTGTTGTTGTCGCCAGAATGCCAGGCACTTCTTTAAATCCTGAGAGATACCGAAATTCGACTGATACCGTTCTGATGCATCTTTTGCCATCAGTTTCAGTACAATCCTGCTGAGCATCTCCGGCAGGTTCGGTTTAACTTTGTGAGGTGCCTGCGGGTGTTTGGCAATGTGGCTGTGGATCAGTTGCAGACGATCTTTACCGGTAAAGGGTGGGCGTCCACAGAGTATTTCATACAGGGTGACACCCAGGCTGTAAAAGTCACTGCGAAAATCGATATGCCGGTTGATCCGTCCGGTTTGTTCCGGCGCCATATAGCGAAGGTCGTCAACGGAGAGTTGTTGTGAGTTCCAGCTGGCCTGTTCACGGGTCAGTCGGGTGGCAATGGAAAAATCGATCAGCTGAACCTCACCGGTCTCCGGTAACCAGAGAATATTATCCGGAGATAGTTTTTTATGTATCACCCGCGCGCTGTGAAGGCGTCCCAGCAAGTCGCTCAGCGCGATTGCCATGGGTAGTATCTGCTCCCAGGAATACTGTTTTTTGTGCATCATCTGCCGCAGCGAGGTACCCCCCAGGTCCGGGAATATCAGCGTTGACTGGTTGTTAATGCTGGTCAGCGCTGAGGGCGCAACCAACCCCTTAACCTGCAGGCCACTGAGCAGTTCATACTCATGCTCGAAACGATTGATATCTTCCGGCGTGGTTGCGTTTTTGTTGAGCTGTTTGATGATCACCGGTTGCAGATCGCTGTCCCTGAGGGCGCGGCTCACCGTACAGTGTTTGCCCCGGTGAATAATCGTTTGGACCTTAAAGCCGGGAAAGTGATACATAGATCAGCCAATCTCCCCGGCAAACATATAGCCAGCGCCATGGGCGGTGAGTATAAAGTGGGGATCAAGCGGGTTGTCGTTAAGTTTACGTCGCAGGCGTCCGATAAGTACATCGACAGAGCGGTCATTGGGGGTCCATTCCCGGTCATGAATGGCATCCATCAACTGGTCCCTGCTGAGCACCTGACCCCGACGGCTGATGAGTGCGTTTAATAGCTTGAACTCGCCTTCCGGCAGACGTTCAGCGCCAGCTTCCGGACTTTCCAGTAAGCGTTTACTGCAATCCAGTGTCCAGCCTTCAAACCGGATCAGGTGTTTTTCCCCGGTCTCCGGTTTACCTGGCTGATCGGTAACCCGCCAGATCAGGTTCTTGGCTCGCACCAGAAGTTCGCGGGGGGTAAAGGGTTTGGTGACATAGTCATCGGCGCCCAGCTCAAGTCCGACAATACGATCAATCTCATCGCCTTTGCTGGTCACCAGTATGATGCCGACTTTTGAATGGGCTCTGAGCTCGCGCGTGAGCGTGAGTCCGTCTTTTCCGGGCAGATTGATATCCAGCAGCACCAGATCGATTCTCTCATCGAGTACACGCTTTACCAGACTTTCGCCATGGTCGGTTTCACTCACCCGATAACCCTCGCTTTCAAAGTAACTGACCAGCAGAGAGCGGGATGCAAAATCATCTTCTACGATCAGGATATGTGACGCTTCAGTGGGCGGTGTCATGGTTAGCAACTATTATCTTTTATTATGGTTTTATGAAACAGATGCTCAGAGTCTAGCAAGCTGCAGGGTTTGATAACAGTATTCCTTAATCTGCCGTTAAATGGTTGATAAAGTGTAGAAACTCTTTATCTGACAAAGAGTTATATCAGTACTTAGGTTGTCGCGTTACATTTTGTTACATTAGTTAACAACTTAGCACAAATTCACGGAAATTCATTTACACCCGGCGGTTAGGTTAGTTGGAGTTGGGAGACCGGCGAACTAAAAAAACGATGAGGGCCTGCATCTGTTCCGGCATTCCGCAACAGATGCTGCAAAGAAAATTCTTACAGGAGTGATTGGCCTTGAACAATAATAAATCCAAGCATGCGCTACTTAGTGTGAGTGCACTGGCACTGATGGGGACTATGCTGACCCCGGCGGCGTCCTGGGCGAAGGATGGTGAGACGGTGATTCAGGAGAATTGTCTGAGTTGTCATACCCGCACCGGCAACCCGGAAACGCCATTTTCGAGAATCAGTGAACAGCGTAAAACGCCGGAAGGCTGGCAGATGACGTTGCAGCGAATGCAACACTGGAACGGTCTTGCTCTTTCGCCTGAAGACACGCAGGCAGTGATCAAGTACCTTTCTGATACTCAGGGCCTTGCACCGTCTGAAACCGCTCCGTTCCGCTATGTGCTGGAACAGCAGCCAAACGTTGTGGAAGACGCTGATCCGGCTTATGCAGAGATGTGTGCCCGGTGTCACTCTAATGCCCGGTTTGGCCTGCAGCGCCGCACAGAAAACGAGTGGAAAGAACTGGTTAATACCCATATGGCGATCCATCCGACTACCGAGCTGCACGCTCTGGCACGGGATCGCCGCTGGTACGATATCGCCCTGAATGAAACGGCGCCTAAACTGGCGACGGATTACGCCTTTAATGATGCGGCCTGGAAACAGTGGCAGAAAATGGCCAAGCCGGCACTGGAAGGCAGCTGGTCTGTTGCTGGCTTTTTGCCGGGTAAAGGCGACTATAGCGCTATTCTCAAAGCCGTGAAAACCTCCGCAGATAAGTATTCCGTCACCATGAGCGGTCATTATAGCGACGGTTCGGAACTGCACGGCAGTGGTAGCGCCAATGTCTTTTCCGGTTATGAGTGGCGTGCGGGTCTGACGGTTGATGGTGTCAGCATGCGCCAGGTTCTGGCGGCCTCTGCTGATGGCTCCTCTCTGACTGGACGTATGTATCAGAGTGCCCATGATGAGATCGGTGGTGAACTGAAAGCAGTCAGCGGTAATGCCATTGTTGGCCTGTCACCGGCTGCGCTTAAACAGGGTGAAACCTCTCAGGTGACCATTTTTGGCGGCTACCTGAAAGGCAACGTCAATCTGGGGCCTGGTGTCAAAGTCGTAAAAGTCCTGTCCCGTGATGCGGACCGGGTTGTGGTAGAAGCAAAAGCGTCTGCTGCAGCGACAGTCGGAATGCGTGATGTCGCAGTGGGTGCAACCAAAGCTAAAGCGCAACTGGCTGTCTATGACAAGGTTGCCGCCGTGCAGGTATTTCCGCCTCAGTCGATGGCTCGTATCGGCGGTAACGGTGGCAAGATTCCAAAAATGCAATCGACCTATCGGGCAGTGGCATTCAGTGCCGGTGCAGATGGTCAGCCCGGAACTGACGATGATATGCGTTTGGGGTATATGCCAGCGTCCTGGTCACTGAAACCTCAGAATGAAGTGGCTGCTGAGGATCGGGATGTTGAGTTTGCCGGAACCATCGATAGCCAGGGTATCTTTACTCCCGGTGATACGGGTCTGAACCCACAGCGCAAGATGTCTACTAATAACGTCGGCATGTTGAAAGTCGTGGCGTCAGTCAGAGACGGTGATAACACCGTTGAGGGTGAATCAGACCTGCTGGTGGCTGTACCGAGCTATATCAAACGCGCCATTCAGTAACACTGATAACAACCGCCAACATCTGTTGTAGCGAATAACAAGAAGAGAGACTGAAAATGGGATCTTTAACTCTGGTAAAACCCAACCTGCATCTGGTTGATGTAGCGGAACGCAGGATGTTGTTCCATGTGCCGACCAGCAGCCTGTTTGAGCTGGATGCCCTGGGCCGTGAGCTGATCGAACTGTTCTCATCAGAAGCGGAGGTGTCTGCGTTGCAGATTCGTGACCGCTTTGATGGCCGGTTCAGCGCCGGTGATGTGGTGGATACTCTGGAAGAGTTAAAGACGCTGAAGATCATTGCTGAAGCGGGCACCTGGGCGCAGATCAATAATGAGCCTAAACCGGTGAAGCAGTTTCCGCTGACCACCATCGTGCTGAACACCAATACCGGTTGTAATCTCAGCTGTACTTACTGCTACAAAGAGGATCTGACCACCCCGTCAAAGGGTGACAAGATGAGCTTTGATACCGCAGTGCAGTCGGTTGAGATGATGCTGAAAGAGTCTCCGGACCAGCGTCAGTACAACGTGGTGTTCTTTGGTGGCGAGCCGCTCACCAATATGCCGCTGATCCGTAATGTGGTGGCCTACTGTGAAGAGCGTTTTGCCACTATGGAAGCGGAGGTGAGTTTCACCATGACCACCAACGCGACCATGCTTAACGAAGAGCTGGTGGACTGGTTTAACGAGCACCGTTTTGGCCTGACTATCTCGATGGATGGGCCCAAGGCGATGCACGATAAAAACCGGATTACCGTGGGTGGCCAGGGCACTTATGATGTGGTTAAGCAGAAGGCGCAGATGCTGCTTTCCCGTTATACCGCACGGCCGATCGGTTGCCGGGTCACCCTGACCCGGGGCATCACCGATGTGGAAGCGATCTTCGACCATCTTTATCACGATCTTGGCTTTTCCGAAGTCGGATTTGGCCCGGTCACCTCCGGTGATATTACCTCGTTTAACCTCACTGCCGACGAGATGGTGGAGGTGTTTGCGGGGATGAAGCGTCTGGGACGAAAGTATCTCGAGGCGGCACTGGAAGGTAAAAACCTGGGTTACGGCAATATGCATATGCTGATGACCGACATCCATGAGGGCAATAAGAAACAACTGCCCTGTGGTGCCGGTGTGGGCTTGCTGGCGGTGGATACCAAAGGCGGCATCAACCTGTGCCACCGGTTTACCGGGTCGGATCAGCCGTTGTTCGGCGATGTTAGCGAGGGACTGGATAAACCCGCACTGGCTGAGTTTATCGAAACCCGTCTGGACCGCAGCGATACCGGTTGCGAAACCTGCCGTATCCGCAACATCTGTTCCGGCGGTTGTTATCACGAAAGTTACGCAAAATACGGTGATGCGACCGTACCCTCCTACCATTATTGTGACCTGTTACGCGACTGGGTCGATTTCGGAGTCGAGGCGTACACCCGCATCATGATAGAGAATCCGGGCTTTTTCGAAGCCCAT
Organism: uncultured Amphritea sp.; assembly: GCF_937127095.1. Taxonomy (GTDB): domain Bacteria; phylum Pseudomonadota; class Gammaproteobacteria; order Pseudomonadales; family Balneatricaceae; genus Amphritea. The sequence continues at coordinate 266,701 of NZ_CAKZLP010000054.1, read as the reverse complement.
GTCTCTCCTAGAAGGAGTGCTTAAATGAAACATCTGAAGTCGTTTAATAAAAAAGCGAAAATGCTTGATCAGACTACCTCCCCTGATCAGGTGGAAGAGGTCGTGGCGATGCAGACGATAGTTGGCTGTACCTCCACTAATGATCCGGGCTGGGAAGTGGATCCTTTCGGTGGCCTCGGCTCACTGTGCCAGCCGATGGAATCTGACCTCTATGGTTGTGCCGATGCCTGCTGGTGGCCGGCCCAGGTGCCAGACACCATGAGTAACTATCCTGACTGGTCTCAGGATGTATCCAAGGCCAACGAAGACTGGCGCAAGCTGGATGGCATTTTCCCGGAAGAGCAGAAGTAACGGAGGCGCAGATGAAACTTACCCTTAAAATAAAAGCGGCAGCGCTGATTGGCGCTGTGAGTACGGTAGCGCTGATGTCCGGTTGCTCAATGAACCCTTCAGCATCGCTCAATGGTATGAAAGGCGATGGCCACGAGTATCTGTTGACGGTGACTCGTCCGAATCAGCTTCATGTCATTGATACGGAAACCAAACAGGTTATTCGCAGCTGTGATGTCCCTGGAGTTTTTGGCCAGGGTACCGTTGAACCCTCACCGGATGGTCGGATCGCCTACGTCGGCACCAATAAATGGGAAGACGTTGCCGGATTCGATATTACCAACTGTGAGATGGTCTTCTTTGCCAAACAGTCGGATAACAATGTCACGGTAAAAAGCTTTGTTTCTCTGGCGGTCAGCCGGGATGGCAAGGAGCTGTACACCATACAGAACCCAACCCGTAAACTGACTGACCGGTATGAAGTGATGCAGCCTCAGCTGGCGGTTTACGACACCAGTGCCGGACTTGATGCCAAGCCGATCAGAACCTTTCCGGTAGACCGGCAGATTACTAAAATCATGGCGATGGATACCGGTGAAGTTATTCTGGGTGGTAATGACCTGCAGGCGATCAATCCGCAAAACGGTGAGATTCGTATGCTGAGTAAGCTGCAGCACTGGGACAGACCTGGCGATAAGTGGGTTCAACCCGATGCCTTTGCGATGCATTCCTTGGGAGAGCATGTTGATGAGTTCATCATGCCGTACTTCACCATTAAGTGGAATGGCGATCCGGGTGATATGGAGAAGGCTGAATTCTGGTGGGGAATGAGCCGGGTTGATCTTAAAACCGGCGAAGTTGAACAAACCGAAACCGTGCCTTTTGAGTTTATCGTCTTCAACTTCATCACGGATCCGGCAGATAGTAATATTCTCTACGGAGCATTTAATACCCTGTCTAAACACGATATTCGTGAGCAGAAAACCCTGGCAGTGCACAATATGGATCATACCTATTACAACCTGAATATGACCCAAGACCGCACTATCTATGTGGGTGGTACCTCCAGTGATATTTCGATCCATGATCCGGAAACCCTGGAAAAAATTGGTTCCATCCAGTTACCCGGTGACATGTCGACTTCTGCTATGCGAATCGCTTATCTGAAGTAGGTCGGGACTAACACTTCGATGTCCAGAATGTTAATCTGGTGAGTAAAGGCTGTCCTGCGACAGCCTTTTTTGTATCTGCCAAGAATAAGAGATGACACACGCATGATCAGATGGCTAAGTGCAGCAATTGATGGCCAGGACCGGGGCCGGTTAGAAGAAGCGTTTCGCTGGCTCTACACCTTTGTCAGGCCACAATCGAGAGCGATTATTGGCCTGATGCTGCTGTCGGTATTTGCCTCAGCGCTGGTGTTGTTACAGCCCTGGCTGACCAAACTGCTGATCGATGAGGGCTTGCTGGCGAAAGATTACGGCATGTTGGTGACCATGTCGGTAGCGATGATTCTGGTTGGGATTATCAGCACAGGACTATCCGGTATTAATCGCTATCTGCATACTCAGCTGTCGGGCAAGATCCTGTTCTCCCTGCGAGAACATCTGTATGAGCATCTGCAAACCCTGTCACCGAAGTTTTTTGGTGGCCGCCGTATAGGCGATATTCTCTCCCGGCTGGATGGTGATGTATCACAGATTCAGCGCTTTGCCGTGGATAGTATGTTTTCCGCCCTGAGCAGTGTGCTGGGGCTGGTGGGTGCATTGGTACTCCTGGTCACTCTCTCATGGAAACTGTCGTTGCTGGTATTAGTGCTGATTCCGCTGGAAATTCTCTGGTTGCGCTGGATGCGGCGTAAAGTGGAACGTCAGACACGGATCATTCGTGAGCGCTCTGCTGATCTGAGTTCGTTTCTGGTAGAAACCCTGCCCGCCATGAAGTTTATCCAGGCGGTGTCGCAGGAGAAACGGGAATCCCGCAAGCTTCATAGCCTTAGCGATAACTATCTGACCGATCTGCTGAAACTGCAGGTGACTGAATTTTTTACCCAGGCGATTCCAGGCACACTGACCTCGCTAACCCGCGCCACGGCTTTTCTGATAGGTGGCTATTGGGTAATACAGGGACAGTGGCAACTGGGTTCGCTGATCGCATTTTCTACCTATTTAGGCATGGCCACCGGACCGGTACAGAGCCTCTTAGGCTTATACGTGGCGATCCAGCGGATGTCGGTCAGTCTCGATCGGGTGATGGATCTGCGCCGGGCCGAACCGGACATTTCCACGCCTGAACAACCGGCTTCTCTGACAGATAATATGCGCGGTGAAATTAGCTTTGACCGGGTCAGTTTTAGTTACGAGGGCCGTAATGAGCCGATTCTGAACCATGCTTCAGCGTTGTTTCCAGCCGGTGCCAGCATCGCTCTGATCGGAGCCTCCGGGGTGGGTAAATCTACGGTGATCGATCTGCTGATGCGCTATTACGACCCGGAGCAGGGCCGTATTCTGATTGATGGCATCAACCTGAAGCAGCTACCGCCGATGGCGCTGCGCAAACGGGTGGCGCTGGTGAGCCAGGATATCACTCTGTTCAGGGGCTCTCTGATGGAAAATATCCGTTATGCCGCACCCGAAGCCAGCGATGCTGAGGTTATTGCTGCGTGCCAACAGTCACAGCTGACTGAGCTGATCAGCTCTCTGCCGCTGGGGCTGGAAACGCCACTGGGGGAGCGGGGCAGTCAGCTGTCCGGTGGTCAGAAACAGCGGGTAGCGATCGCCCGGGCGATTCTGCAACAACCGGCCATCCTGATACTGGATGAAGCGACCTCGGCGGTGGATGAAGCCACCGAAACCGAAGTGATCGCCAATGTAAACCGGATATTTTCCGGTAAGACCCGCATCCTGATCAGCCACCGGGCCTCAACCCTCAGCGGGGTTGATCTGCGTATTGAGTTAAACCGTGGCCAGTTAGTGGCTGAAAAAAGTCTGCCGGAGGTGGGTTGAGATGGGGCAGAAGGATAAAGTTCTGATCGGTCTGGTCGACAGTGGTTGTGGTTTTGCCGGGTTCCCGCCAACCGGGTGTGACCGGGTGGTTGTCTCACAGGCATTCCGGTTTGATGAGGGTATCGTTTTAGCACCGGTGACGGATGACCAGTTGGGGCACGGCTCAGCACTGTTAGAGGTGATCGCTGGACAGGCACCCGACGCAGAGTTTGCCATCGCGCAGATATTCACCGAACGTTTAGCGACAACTCCGGCCCAGGTTGCCGCGGCGATCGACTGGCTGGTGGAGCAGCAGGTTGATCTGATCAACCTCAGTCTGGGGCTGCGCAATGATCGCGAGATACTACGCACTGCCTGCGAGAGAGCCTTGGCAGCAGGAGTGATTATCTGTGCCTCATCCCCGGCTAAAGGTGATCCTGTGTATCCTTCAGCTTACCCAGGTGTGTTGCGTATGACCGGTGATGCCCGTTGCCAGAGCCCGCAACAGCTCAGCTGTTTAAAAACCCAATACGCGGATTTTGGCGGCTATGTCAAAGCCCGCAACGGCGTGATTGGGGCCAGTGCAGGGTGCGCTCAGTTAACTGGCCATATTGGCCGCTATCTGAGTCAGGGTGGTGCTGCCGATCTGGCCTCAGTGGATCGCTGGCTGGAGAGTCAGGCGGACTATTTTGGTGTTGAAGTCCGTTTCCCCCAGGCGGTTAAGTCTGACAGTGGAGGTGAGGCCTGATGAGTATGGCGCAACAAAAACCGTTAACCCATATTGTTGTGCTGGGGGGGGGACCTGCCGGAGGTGCCACCGCTCTGGGCCTGAGAAAACTGGGCTATGATGTCAGCGTGATCGCTGAGCCGAGACCGTTTAAAGCGGTCGAGGGGATCTCCGAGCGGGTGTTAGAAGGGCTGCGCAATGCCGGGTTTAACCAGGCACTGGCGAAGCTGCCGCAACCCTCGCCACGGCTCGCCAGCTGGAACGGTGCTACCAACAGCGCCAATACCGAGATGCTGATCAACCGCAGTGAACTTGATCGGGGCATAGGCCAGGACCTGCAGGCAGCAGGGGTAAACCTGATTCAGGGGCGGGTTGGCAAAGTTGTTGCTGACAGTGACCGCTTCACTGTTGAAATTAAGGATGAGGATGCTCAGTCAGTTAGCGCTGGTTTTCTTGTCGAAGCCCGTGGTCGCAGTGCTCCCGCAGCGGGGCTGGCGCGGCTGCGCGGCAGTGAAACGGTGTCGTTATTGCAATACTGGCAGGGCGAACCCTGTCAGCCGCAGTCCGCCGCCGAAAGTTTTCAGGATGGCTGGGCCTGGATGGCCGCCTGGTCCGATGGTACCCGGTATCTGCAACTGACCTTTGATGTGGCGACGGCGGATCTGCCGGACAAAGCCCAACTGATTGATCACTGTAACGCTATTCTGCGCACCCTGCCCAGAGCGCAGCCGTTTATCGCCAACGCCGAACCCACCGGGATAATTCACGCCCGCACCAGCACACCGATACTCTGTCGTAAGGCGGTAGGCGATAACTGGATCAGGGTAGGGGATGCGGCGATGGCGGTAGACCCGCTCTCAGGTAACGGTATTTTTCAGGCACTCTCCAGTGCCCTGCAGGCACCGGCCGTAATTAACACCCTGCTGCAGCAACCCGAACGCGCGACGCTGGCGAAACAGTTTTATCAACAGCGGGTCGATCACTTGTTTCACCGTTTTGCCCGCATCGGCCGGGATTTTTATGCCTCCGAAGAGCGCTGGTGGGATAACCCGTTCTGGGCGACACGGCGTAACTGGCCCGATAATCAGCCCCTGCACCAGGAAACCGATCCTGATTCGCTGCAGGTAGTCAGCATGCCGGTGGTGAGTAATGGCCTGATTGAGGAGCATGAGGTGGTGATCACCAATGACCAGCCACTGGGCATCTGGCATCTCAATGGCATACCAATGGCACCGGTGGTACGTGCACTGCAAAACAAAGAGCAGGGCATAAGCCCGCAACGCTGTCTCGAGACAGCGCTGGGGATGAGTCCAGAAAGCGCGGCCGGGCTTACCCGTTGGTTGTATCAGAATCGCTGGTTGAAGGCTGAGCGCTAGAAACAAAAAGCTGATATTCGTGTCTTAAATTTGCTGCGCCCTCTCTTCGCGCAGTTTATCCCGAATCTCCATCAGCATTTTGCCAAAGGCGTTATTGCCTCGCATATCCCGGCCACTACCCCAGAAGTAGTCGTACTGGGTGACATCGGCAATATCGATCGCACCGGTATCCAGTAGCATTTGCGCAATCTCCGGGTAGGTACGGCATTTGATATAGGTGCCGCGGGTCATGACGGTCACCTTAACCCTATCCCAGTCGTTGCGTTTTTCGTGTTTTTTGCTTTTGCCCAGTTTTGCCGCATCGGCTGGGTGAGGGGCCTGGCGGATCTGCTCAACATATTGCGCATCAGCGAACTTCATTGCCTGGTAGTAGTGTTCCACCGAAGGCCACTGAGAACCGTCCAGTTCGAATGGGTGTTTGGAATACGAGGCCAGCGGATTAGTGGGATCGATCCGTGTCAGCGTCAGTAGTTTCTTCTCACTTTTGGGGCTAAAAAACATCTGCGTTTTTCCCGGTTGTCCAGCGGAGGTGAAATAAAGGAGCAAAGTACACTAACCACCCGATTATCTGCTTATGATTGATATTTTGCACCTGCTGCTGCCGTAAATGCCATTTCGACTAACAGATCAGGATCGGCTAGTTCAGCTTTTACACAGGCTCGGCTGGGCGCACAACCTTCGGGAAACCATCCATCCCAAACCTCATTCAGTGCAGCAAAGTTGGCAAAATCGGTGACATAAATTGTCACTGATAAGATGCGGGACCTATCGCTGTCAATCGCTTTGAGCTGTTGTTCCGCCTGATCCAGTATTTGCTGCACCTGACATTGCATACCGGCCGATGTGTCTGCATCGGCGACCTCAACAAAACTGGCGATACCGTTAAAGATAGTCACATCAGACCAGCGTTTGCAGGGGTTAATGCGGTGAATTTTCATAAATGACGAACCTTGATAAGTGAGGTCTGCATCATAGCAAGCGTGACTCTGTTTCCAAAGGTTAATGATGACAGGTGGGATACACAGACTCATGCCGGGCTCTGCGTTAAACGGATCCGTTCCGTTGGTTGAGTATCTTTTGGTAGGAGCTGCTACCAGCAGCGAATTAAGGCAATGACAAAGAGGGCGTAAGATAAACAAAAAAAGAGCCACAGACAGAGTCTGCAGCTCTTTTCGGGTGACCGTTTATTGGGTTCAGATACTCATCAATACTGATTTAACCTCGGTGTAGTGCTCAATCACATCACTGCCCATCTCGCGGCCAAGTCCGGATTGTTTATAACCACCGAACGGCAGGGCAGGGTCGAGTGCCGTATGGCAGTTGACCCAGACAGAACCGGACTTGATGCGCGGAATCATGCGGTGAACCTGAGACAAGTTGTTTGACCAGATGCTGGCCCCCAGTCCGTATTGGCTATCGTTGGCGATACGCACCGCTTCTTCGATATCATCAAACGGCATCGCCACCAGGACCGGGCCGAAGATCTCTTCCTGCACCACACTGGAGTTCTGGTTCACATCAACCATCACGGTGGGTTTAACGAAGAAACCCGGACCGGGCACCGCAATACCACCGGTGGTAATAGTGGCACCACTGTTGCGGCCCTGCTCAATATAGTTACACACCCGGTTCTGCTGTTTAGCGGAGATGAGTGGGCCCATCTGTGTATTGGGATCGAGCCCATGTCCCAGGGTCATACCCTCGGCAATGGCGGAGATATCGGCGACCACATTGTCGAAATGTTTTTTATGCACATAAAGGCGTGAACCGGCGCAACACACCTGACCCTGGTTGAAGAAAATTGCGTTGGCGGCACCGGCAGCAGCAGTCTGCAGGTCGGCGTCTTCCAGTACGATAGTGGGCGACTTGCCACCCAACTCCAGGGTCACCCGGGTCATGCTGTCCATCGCGGCCTTGCCGATCAGTTTGCCCACTTCAGTGGAGCCGGTAAAGGTGAGTTTATCCACATCAGGATGATGAGACAGGGCCGCACCCGCTTCGATACCGGTGCCGGTGACCACGTTCAGTACGCCGGGTGGATAACCGGCTTCCAGTGCCAGCTCACCGAGCATTAATGCGGTCAGTGGGGTTTCATCGGCGGGCTTGAGCACCACGGTGCAGCCTGCAGCCAGCGCCGGGCCCAGTTTCCAGCAGGCCAGCAACAGTGGGAAGTTCCAGGCGACGATGGCGCCAACCACACCGACCGCTTCCCGGCGGGTATAGCCATGAAATTGTGCATCCGGCATAAAGGGTACGGAGACGTCGACACTGCGGCCTTCAATCTTAGTGGCAAAGCCTGCCATGTAACGCAGGAAATCGATCGCCAGGCGGATATCCACATGTTCTGCAATAACCACGCTCTTACCATTATCCAGAGACTCTATCTCCGCCAGCAGTCGTGCATTCTTTTCAATCAGATCGGCGAAGTTCCATAGTAGCTTTTGTCGATCCACTGGCTTGATACGGCTCCAGGCTGAATCTTCAAAGGTTTTACGGGCCATCGCGACGGCTTTATCGATTTCTGCTTTATTGCCGCTTGGGACCGTAGCGATCTGTTCGCCGTTTGCTGGATTGATGACGGGCAGTGTCCGGCCATCTTCAGCTTCAAGTCTCTGATCACCTATCAGGAGTTTATGTTGGCGCTGAATAAAGTCCATCGCTGCCGCCGATGGTGAGAATTGTGATTCTGAAATAGTCATAATTAGTCCTTTTTATTGTTGTCACTAAATTTCAAAAGGGGTAATTCTTTATTTAAGTCCACCTTTAAAAATGCGCGTTTATTAAGAAAGCAATTTGTGTGCCGTATCTAGTTTTCACTTAAATGTATGAATATTAAGGATATATTTGTATTGGATTGGTTTTGGTGTGTTTAAGTTTGAGACAGGTGTCAAAAAAAAAGTCGGCGAGTCTTTGCGTTGAGTCTTCTTTGAGCCAGAAAGAAAGTGTCGTTTATTTGGACACTATGTTTTTAATTGAAACAGTTATATGAGAATTAATTATCGAAATATAATGGATTATTTTCTTATGTTATTGATAAATATACAATTAGTAATGTTGGTATAAATAGTGCTTATTTCTGGTAAGGGTTGTACAAGTAGATACTCATACGAACTTGCTTTGCTTCAACCCTAATGTTGTGGACAATTGTTTGTCCTCCCCTTCTTTGCTTGATTGTTGTTTTGCGCGGTATATGACGTATATACCGCGTTTTTTTATAATCCATAATAGTACTTAGCCGTCAAGATAAGAGCGATTGATAAAGTTTGATGTAGGTTTTTTATGCTATCTATCAAATATAGGTGGTAGCCTGTCGATTCTATAATGCATAATTGAAAAGCCATTGTTTATGGGGTTTATATGTATTTAATAAAGCAATATTTCTTAATAAATTATATAACTTATTAAATGTCTTAGATTGTTTTTTTTAAATAATTTTTTGTGAAATTTATAGGGGTGTAATTTAAGAAAAGAGTTTTTTATGTTTCGTTTTTTTTTGTTTTGTGCGTATGTTTATGAAATATATCAGTTTTTTATGTTATTAAAGCCATTATGTGAGATTTTATTTGTTTTTATGATTTTTTTTCTGCGATTATAAAGTTTTTTATAAATATTTTATGAAAGTTTGTCGGTGTATCAAATTTATTCACAATATTGTTAGTAACTGTATCGATATAAAACACAGGTATTGAGAGTGATTATCAATGTTAAGCTGAAATGTTACTTAAGCTATTGATATATATTGATTATTTTTTTTTATATTTTATGGCATGATTTATGCTTTTTCATAAATGGCTTGAATAAGTCTTACTAAAAATAGTTGTTATAATTAACTTTTTACGGAATATTAACCATGAAAAAAATAAAAATTTCCGATCCTGACTTGAAGAAATCCTCTATTATAATTTCCATTATTCTTGGCTCTGCTTTGAGTACTTCTGCATTCGCGATAGATGTTGATGCTGGTGATTATACAGCTCTACCTGCAGGCACTAATTTAGCTATAGCGTACTATCAAAACGCATCAAGAGATGAGTTGTATGCTGGTGGTAAGAAGCTTGCCGGTGATTATAGCCTTGACTCTGATGTAGGAATTCTCCGGGGGGTTCACTTTACTGAAATTGGTGGATATACAGTGGATCCTCAGTTTTTGTTGCCATTTGGTTCTTTGGATGCCGGTGGTTACGTTGCTGCGCTTGGTGAAGAAAGCGGTGTAGGTGATTTAATTCTGGCTGCGACGGTTTGGTTGGTGAACAAGCCTGCAGAAAATACTTATTTTGGTATTACGCCTTTTCTATATGTACCTACTGGCTCATATGATAATGACTCAGCTTTAAATCTGGGTGAAAATCGATGGAAATTTACTCTCCAGGGTGGATATATCACCAACCTAACAGAGAAAGTAGCACTCGATCTGGTGGCTGATGTGACGCTGTACGGAGACAATGATGATTTTGGCCCAGGTAAAGGTACACTCGAACAAGCATCTTCTTTACAGGTACAGTCTTACCTTCGATATCAAATGAATCCTTCATGGGATCTGCGTGCCGGAGTATCGCAAAGCTGGGGCGGTGAAACAAAAGTTGATGGTGTCAATCAGAATGATGAAGCTGAAATAACAAAAATGACCCTGGGGACTGCGTACTTTGTAGATCCTACTTTACAGCTATTAGTTAATTATGGCCGGGATCTTGATGTTAAGAATGGCTTCAAAGAAGAGAATCGATTGAATTTCCGTATCCTGAAAGCATTTTAAGTTTTAATAAGTCAATAATAATAAGTCAATAATAATAAGGCAGTACTAATGATGACTAAAAATATTATTCCTATCGGAATGCTCATCTTAGCGGCATCGCATGCCGGATTCACTTCCGCTTCAGATAATGCAGCAGTGAATGAAAAATTTATTCTTGAAAATATGGAATCGGGTAAAGACTGGCCAGAACATGGTTTTGATTACAGCGGTTCGAGGTTCAGCCCGTTAAAACAGGTAACGACAGAAAACGTCAGTGATCTTGGATTAGCCTGGTCCTATGATCTTCAGTCTACCCGTGGTGTTGAGGCAACCCCTATCGTTGCTAACGGCGTCATGTACGTTACTGCTCCATGGAGCGTGGTCTTCGCTCTGGATGCCAAAACCGGTAAGAAACTCTGGACGTATGATCCAAAAGTGCCTCGTGCGACAGCAAGGAAAGCTTGCTGTGATGTTGTTAACCGGGGCGTTGCGGTACATGAAGGCACGGTTTTTGTTGCTGCACTCGATGGCCGCTTGCTGGCACTGGATGCTGAGACAGGAAAACTGATTTGGCAACAGAACACCATCATTGATGGGGCCAGAGGCTATACGATTACCGGTGCGCCCAGGGTTTATAATGGCAAGGTGATTATCGGCAATGGTGGCGCGGAGTATGGCGTAAGAGGCTATATCACGGCCTATGATGCTAAATCAGGTCAAGAGTTGTGGCGCTGGTACACCGTGCCTGGTGACCCATCCAAACCTTTTGAAAATGAGGCAATGGCCGAGGCGGCTAAAACCTGGGATCCTGCTGGAAAATACTGGGAAGCTGGTGGCGGCGGTACGGTGTGGAACAGTATGGTCTTTGACCCTGAGCTGAATCTGATGTACATCGGTGTTGGTAATGGTTCTCCCTGGTCCTGGAATAATCGTAGTCCTGCTGGTGGTGATAACTTATATGTTGGATCGGTTGTCGCGCTTAACCCTGATACCGGTGAGTACGTTTGGCATTATCAGGAAACACCAGGAGACAACTGGGACTACACCTCGACACAGGATATGATCCTTACCGACCTCGAGCTGGATGGCGAGCAACGCAAAGTACTCATGCATGCGCCGAAAAATGGCTTTTTCTTTGTTATCGACAGAGAGACAGGGGATTTCATTTCCGCGAATAACTTTGTTGATGTTAACTGGGCGACAGGCTATGACAAAAATGGTCGTCCGATGATAACCGATGCTGTTCGAAGCCCTGACAGTCCTTATGATATTGTTCCCGGGCCTTTCGGTGGGCATAACTGGCATTCAATGTCCTTTAGTCCTGATACGGGGCTGGCTTATTTTCCCGCACAGAATGTTCCGCTCGCGTTAGCGGATGACCCAAACTGGAAAGAGTTCGGCAGTGATAAACCGGGTCAGCCAATGAGTGGTAACGGTTGGAATACCGGTATGCAGATTAACCCGGTACCTCCGACCAGTAAGCCCTTCGGACGACTGATCGCCTGGGACCCTGTCACACAAAAAGAAGCCTGGAGGCATGAGCATGTAGCGCCATGGAATGGAGGTACGCTGGCGACTGCGGGCAACCTGGTTTTTGAAGGGACAGCGGATGGCCGACTGATGGCTTTCAATGCAACAACGGGTGATGTTTTATGGCAGTCTCCAGTGGGTACTGGTGTCATTGCAGCTCCGATCTCATATGAACTTGACGGTGAACAGTACATCTCTGTCGCAGTCGGCTGGGGGGGCGTATTCGGTTTAATGATTCGTGCCACTGAACTCGATACCCCCGGAACCGTTTACACCTTTAAGTTAGGCGGGCAGGCAGACAAACCTGAGTTTGTTAAGTATCAGATGGGCAACCTGATCGAAGGGGTTAAATATAATCCCGAAGATGTTGCTGAAGGGACGGGCCTGTATGTCAGCAACTGTGTTTTCTGTCATGGTGTCCCCGGCGTTGACAGAGGCGGCGTTATTCCTAACCTCGGCTATGTAAATGAGAAGAATATCGAACACTTAGATCAGATAGTGCTCGATGGTCCTTTTAAAGATAAGGGAATGCCTGATTTTACTGGTAAATTGGATAAATCTGATATAGAAAAAATAAAAGCGTTTATACAAGGAACTGCCGATGCTGTTCGGCCTAAATAATAAATTTTATTTAAAGAAACAGCATGAAAGTTAATTAATACCAGGAGTATCATATAATGAAATGGTCTAAACCAGCTTACACAGATCTGCGTATCGGTTTCGAAGTAACAATGTACTTCGCTAACCGCTAAGCAATCTATCAGACTCCGCCTTCGGGTGGAGTCTTTTAGTTTTCTCTGTTCAGATACACCGACAAGATAATAATAACAATGAAAATACAAGTATTAGGCTCCGCAGCGGGCGGCGGATTTCCTCAGTGGAACTGTAATTGCCGCAACTGTGCCGGCTACCGTGCCGGAACCCTCAATGCAAAATCCCGGACTCAGTCCTCCATCGCGGTGAGTGCCAACGGTGAAGACTGGATTCTGTTTAACACCTCCCCGGATATCCGCCAGCAGCTGGCTGACTTTGCGCCGATGCAGCCGAATCGTGCGATTCGTGACACCGGTATTGCGGCGATTGTCTTTATGGACAGTCAGATCGACCATACCACCGGTCTGCTGATGCTGCGTGAAGGTTGCCCCCATGAGGTCTGGTGTACCGATATGGTGTATCAGGATCTGACCACCGGCTTTCCCATCTTCAAGATGCTGGAACACTGGAATGGCGGCATTAAACGCAACCGTATTCCTGTCGGGGGATCGGTAGAAGAGGGTACTAACAGCTTTGTGATCCCTCAGGTACCCGAACTGAAACTGACAGCGGTTGCGCTGCTCAGCAGTGCACCACCCTATTCACCGCATCGCAACGATCCCCATCCAGGGGACAACATAGGTATTCTGATAGAAGATACCCGCAGCGGCAAAACTCTGTTCTATGCCCCTGGTCTTGGCCAGATTGAGCCCCACCTTAAACCGATTATGAAAGACGCGGACTGCTTGCTGGTTGACGGCACTATCTGGCGTGACGATGAACTGCTGACCTCCGGTGTTGGCGATAAGCTCGGCGTCACCATGGGCCATCTGGCGCAGTCCCGCAACGAAGATACCGGTCAGGGTGGCATGATCGACTTTCTGGACACGCTGGACAAGCCCCGGAAAGTGCTGATCCACATTAACAATACCAATCCGATTCTGGATGAAGACTCTCCGGAGCGGGCCGAAGTGGTCGCCCACGGTATCGAAGTCTCCTGGGACGGAATGGGTATAGAACTCTGAGAGGTTTTACCATGAATGCACAGATGAAAGATGTCCAGCCACCCATGAGCCGGGATGAGTTTGAGCAGGCGTTGCGGGCTAAAAGTGCTTTCTACCATACTCAACACCCGTATCACGTTGCCATGTATAACGGCAGCTGCACCAAAGAGCAGATTCAGGGCTGGGTCGCTAACCGTTTTTACTATCAGATCTCGATTCCGGTGAAAGATGCGGCGATTATGGCCAACTGTCCCGACCGCGATGTGCGGCGTCACTGGGTGCAACGGGTGCTGGACCATGATGGCTACGATGGCGCAGTCGGTGGTATCGAAGCCTGGCTGCAGCTGGGTGAAGCAGTGGGCCTGACCCGTGAAGAGATTCTGTCGCAGGAACATGTGCTGCCCGGTGTTCGCTTTGCCGTGGATGCCTATGTCAACTTTGCCCGCCGGGCGAGCTGGCAGGAAGCCGCCAGCTCGTCGCTGACCGAGCTGTTTGCGCCGACCATTCATCAGAACCGTCTGGACAGCTGGCCGGGACACTATCCCTGGATCAAGGCGGAAGGCTATCAGTATTTCCGTAACCGTCTCACCGAGGCCCGCCGCGATGTGGTGCACGGGCTGGAGATCACCCTGGATCATTACACTACCCGGGAACAACAGGAGCGGATGCTGAATATTCTTCAGTTTAAGCTGGATGTGCTCTGGAGTATGCTCGATTCCATGACCATGGCGTATGAACTCAATCGCCCGCCGTACCATACGGTCACCGATGAGAAGGTTTATCACACCGGGTTGTTTTCATGAGCAGCCCGACTCACAGCGCAAACACCACCCCGAACACCGCTGCCGAGATAAGCCCGGAGTCGGTGCCGGTGCTCAACCGCATGTTCCGCTTCCAGTGGGAGAAGGCGCAGGACAGCTATGTGCTGCTCTATCCGGAAGGCATGGTAAAGCTGAACGGCCCGGCCGGTGAAGTGCTGGCGTTGGTGGACGGTCAGCGGACTGCAGCGGATATTATCCAGACACTGCAGGCCAAGTTTCCCGATGCCGAGGGGATCGACCGGGATATTCTGGATTTCTTAGGAGACGCCCGTGAGCAACTCTGGATCACCCTGTAACGGCCAGCCTTCACAGGCGCCGTCTTTGAACAGTGTCCCAACCCATGGTCAGCCGCTCTGGCTGCTGGCCGAACTGACCTATAAGTGTCCGTTGCAGTGTCCCTACTGTGCCAACCCGGTCGACTTTGCCAGCAAGACCGGTGAACTGAGCACCGCCGAGTGGATCGATGTCTTTACTCAGGCACGTGAGCTGGGAGCCGCGCAGTTAGGCTTTTCCGGTGGCGAGCCGCTGGTGCGTCAGGATCTGATCGAGCTGATCCGCGAAGCACGTAATCTGGGTTATTACTCTAATCTTATTACCTCTGGCGTTGGCCTGAATGAGCGCAAGATCGCTGATTTCAGAGAGGCGGGGCTGGATCACATCCAGGTCAGCTTCCAGGCGGCGGACCCTGAGGTGAATAATCTGCTGGCGGGTTCTGAAAAGGCCTTTAAGCAGAAACTGGCGATGGCTCGGGAGGTTAAAGCGCAGGGCTATCCGATGGTGCTGAACTTCGTTACCCATCGTCACAATATTGATCAGATCGACCGTATTATTGAGCTCTGTGTCGAACTGAAAGCCGATTATGTCGAACTGGCGACCTGTCAGTATTATGGCTGGGCGTATGAGAACCGTAACGACCTGTTGCCGACCCGGGCGCAGCTGGAGCGGGCCGAGCGGATCACCAATGACTATCGTGATCGTCTGGCTGCCGAAGGTAATCCGATCAAGATTATCTTCGTCACGCCGGATTATTACGAAGAGCGGCCCAAGGGCTGCATGAACGGCTGGGGACAGGTGTTTCTGACGGTCACTCCCGATGGCACCGCATTACCCTGTCACAGCGCCCGGATGCTGCCGATCGAGTTCCCCAGTGTGCGCGAGCAGAGTATTGAGCAGATCTGGAACCGCTCCAACGGCTTTAACCATTTCCGCGGTTATGAGTGGATGAAGGAACCCTGCGCGTCATGCGATGAGAAAGAGAAAGATTTTGGCGGTTGTCGTTGTCAGGCCTTCATGATGACCGGGGATGCCAATAATGCCGATCCGGTGTGCAGTAAGTCGCCCCACCACGATCTGATTCTGCAGGCCCGCGAGGAAGCGGAGCTGCCATCCCACAAAGAGCCGGTGTATCGTAACGAGCGTAACTCAAAGGTGTTCTGTAAGAGCTGAATTTACCATCACCGAGTAGACACTCGGTGATGGTACTATGTTTTTATTGTTCTGTTACACAGATACGGTAAAAAATTGATAACCTGTATTTGAGTTGTTGAATTAAGCAGTGGCGAGTGATCAGTACTATGAAAAAGTCGATAGATTCCGTGTTACCTACTGACCCCCTTAACTCGGTGAAGGTCGCCCGTAATCGGCTTGTTCAGGAAGGTGAAGTCCCCAGTGGAGTCTTACGTAGCGAGATTGAAGATTCCTGGCAGCGAAGTGTAAACGCCGGACTTAACTGTGAAGCACCGCTCGATCTGGAAAATCTCTCCAGAGACAGGATCGACACTCTGCAAGAGAAAAACCGGGGGCTGATCGAAGCGGCTCATCCTGAGATTAAACAGCTGGTTGACTATTTTAGTTCCGATGGCGGACTTGTGATGCTGACTGATGAATCGGCTACGATTCTGAAGATAAAGGGCGATACCCGGCATCTGGATTCCGCCACCCGCTATGCGCTTGCACCGGGGGCCAACTGGGGCGAAGAGTTGCGCGGCACCAATGGTCCGGGTACCGCCATTGTTAACCGCTCTCCCCTGATGATCCGGGGTAATGAGCACTTTCTCGATTCGATCGGTTATCTTTCCTGTTGTTCTGCACCTATCGCCGATCCCAAAGGGGAGCTGCTGGGGGTGCTGGATCTCACTTCACCGACTGATAATCGTGATCTGCCGCCGAATCTCAGTCTGGTGCAGCAGGCGGTGCGCTCCATCGAAAACCGGATGTTCAGCGGGCAGTTTCAGCAGCATATTGTTCTCAGTGTACACAGTCGACCGGAATATCTGCGGTCTTCCTGGCAGGGGTTGCTGGCATTGGAGCTGGATGGTCATATTCAGGCAGCCAATGAACAGGTTTGTCAGCTGCTGAATCGCAAGCGGGAACAGCTGGTAGGGCGCAATCTGGAAGAACTGTTCGGTGTCCGCCCTGAAGTGCTGCTGACTGATCTGCACCGCAAAGGCCGTGGACAGCTGAGAACCCGTGGTGGTGACTTCTATTGTGAGCTGTTGCACTTTCCCAATAGTTTTCCGACCGCTTATAAAGCGCCGACTAAATCAAGCCGCAGTAAACCTGCGCCAGCCCCGCTGAATGCACCGCCGTTGACTGAACTCGCCGGACAGGATCCGCGGTTACAGAAGGGTGTGCGCATGGGCAGCCGGGCACTGTCCCATGAGCTGCCGGTACTGATTCAGGGGGAGACCGGTACCGGTAAAGAGGTGATGGCTAAATCCCTGCATCTGGATAGCCGACACAGTAGTGGGCCGTTTGTGGCGGTTAACTGTGCTTCAATCCCCGAAGGGTTGATCGAATCGGAACTGTTTGGTTATCGGGAGGGTGCATTCACCGGTTCCCGCAAAGGCGGCATGATCGGGCGACTGGAACAGGCGCAGGGGGGGACATTGTTTCTTGATGAGATCGGCGATATGCCCCTGGCTCTGCAGGCAAGGCTGTTACGGGTATTGCAGGAAAGGACTATCGCTCCACTGGGCGGCGGCGATGAGATCGCGTTGGATATTGCGGTTATTTGCGCCTCCCATCGAGACCTGAAAACGCTGGTGGCTGAAAGTCTGTTTCGTGAAGACCTCTTTTATCGTCTCAACGGCGTCTGCCTGCGCATTCCTGCATTCCGGGATCGTACTGATAAAGAGGACTTTATCCGCTACTTCCTTCATCAGTTGACACCGGATGGCCGGCAGATCAACATAGCCGCCGATATGATGGAGCAGCTACTGGCCTATCACTGGCCGGGTAATATCCGTCAGCTGGAAACCACCTTACGGGTGGCAATCGCTTTTATGGAACCGGATGAAGTTGAGATCAATAGCTGTCATATCAGCGATGATTTCCTTGAAGAACTCAACAGTCCGATATCTTCCAGCGGGAACTTTGGATCGCTGAATCAGAGTGGCGGCACGTTAAAGAGCAGTGAACTGTTAACCATTCAACAGGTTCTGGAGCAGAACGAGGGTAATATCTCGGCTACCGCGTCTGAACTAGGCATCAGTCGGGCAACCCTGTACCGCAAACTGAAACAGCTTGAAGGTGTGTAAGCCGCTGCTGTTGCTTCTCACTCAAAGCGCCACTCATCTGAAAGACCCGGAATTGTAGGGAGTGGTTCTCTGCCCATTTTTCTTTCCAGTCGATCCATAAAAATCTCCCAGATATCCGCCACTGCAACGCTATTGTCCAGCCTGTCTAAGCACTCTATGGAATCGCCAATGGTTAACTGGCCGGGCTCCAATATCCGGTAATACCAGCCAGAGATCGCTTGCGACATGATCAGCGATGCAATATGGGCATTGCCGTATTTCTGATTCACCTTCCAGCAGGGGCGGCGAGGCTGTGATACCTGCACAATTGCGCTGCCCAAACGAAAGGTGTCACCAATATGAACTTCGGTATCCAGCAATCCGTGGGTGGAGATATTTTCACCGATAGAACCCGCTACGAAGCTATCACAGAGATGCGGCAGTGCCTCTTGCAACAGCGCGTAATGTTCAGCCGGGTAGTGGTAGATCGCTTTTTCCGGCCCGCCATGTACCCGTTTATCTACCTGAATATCACCACTGAGTCCCAGTTCACTTATCTCATGGGGTGCTTCGGATAGCGTTTTAAATATCCCGGTGGCGGTCTCTGCCGGGCCGATGGTCGAGAGCTGGCCGATATAGATCCCTTCAACGGGTAGTGAAAGACTGTTCATTGTACGACTCCATTATTAAACCTGTCAGACAGTCTAGAGTTGCGGCGCTGATATGGCCAGTTGTACTGCTCTGGCAAAGTCAGATTTAGCTGAACAATTAGGGTGCCATTTCCTGGAAATAGGGTAACCTTATGAATGCGTTAATTATTTTTTGTAAGAGGTTACAACATGGATATGGATCTGAGTCTTTTGCAAACCCGGGTGATTGGCTGTCTGATTGAGAAAGAGAAAACCACACCGGATCAGTACCCGCTCACCCTCAACTCCCTTACCACCGCCTGTAATCAGAAAAGTAACCGTGATCCGGTGATGGATCTGTCCGATACCGATGTTCAGGATGTGCTTGACGAACTAAACAGCAAACACCTGATCCGCGAGGAGGGGAGTTTTGGCAGTCGGGTACCTAAGTACAAGCACCGTTTCTGTAACACCGAGTTTTCTCAGCTGCAGCTGAGTGAGCAGGAACTGGCGATTATCTGTACGCTGTTTCTGCGCGGGCCGCAGACCCCTGGAGAACTGCGTAGCCGTACCAATCGCTTATGCAATTTTAGTGACGTGCATGAAACCGAAGCGGTGCTGCAGAAAATGAGTGAGCGGGATGAGTTTCCGCTGGTGGTACGTATGCCCAGAGAACCTGGCAAGCGTGAGTCCCGTTATGCACATCTGTTTAGCGGTGAGGTCGAAGCTGCTGATCCGTCTGAGTACAGTGCTGTGGCCGTCAGTTCGCGTATCAGTAACGATACGATACAAGCCCTGGAAGAGCGTATCTGTGAACTGGAGAAAACGGTCGCAGACTTACAGGCCAGACTGGCAGATTAAGCGAGTAAGCTGAAACGGGTATTGATCAGTCAGCTAGGTGACGATGATCGATCAGAGCAGCAGCTTTTTGCCCGTTCTTTGCTGCGGTCCCTGCATTCGGGGGATGCCACTGAACCCTGTGGGCACCTGAGTAATTCTTCCACCCTGTTGCAAAAACTGACTGGTCTGATTTTGAATCGACTCGTGGGTTTCATGGGCTGGCTTGGGTTTGGGGACGTTTCGCAGGCGCAGGGCTTTCATTGCCGATCTCTCTATTGATTGTTCAGATGAAAAGGCAGTATAGAAAAGATTTTTTCGATTGCTCAATAAATGATCAGTTTTTTTTGTATCAATCTTTTTTATTGTTAGGAAGCGAGTTTTTTGTACCTGAACGTTCGTATCCGCTAATGCCAGAAGATTATTCAGCAAACGACTAACCTGAATCAATAGTGATTGTGGCACTGCCAGAGATACTATTGGGCAAACCTGATTTGTTTATCAACTAACCAGAGGAGGTTTCAGGGATGAAGCACCTGTGTTTACTCTTACTGATCCTTATGCTGCCTGGTTATTCTGGCGCAGATGAACTGAAACCGTTCACCAGTGACGGCTGCAGCTCGTTTCCTGACGGCACCTGGCAAGAGAATACCCTCTGGTTATCCTGCTGTAAGCAGCATGACCGGGCATACTGGAAAGGTGGCACCTATCAGCAACGCCTGGATGCGGATAACCGGCTGGAAGAGTGTGTGGCGGCAGTCGGAAAACCCAGGACGGCGCTGTTGATGCTGGCAGGTGTGAGAGTCGGAGGTGGGCCTTTCTTGCCGACACAATTCCGTTGGGGTTATGGCTGGTCCTATCCAAGAGGTTATGGGGAGCTCACTGAGGAGGAACTGGAACAGGTTAAAAGATTATCATCCCAGCAGCCTGAGCAGTGAGGCGGACAGTCAGTTGATACTATAGACTCCCTATGGGGGGTTGACAGTTCAGAGCCAGAGGGGCATTTTTAGTTAAACGTCTATTTAAGTAAACAGGTCTTAGTGAATGCCTAAAGTAGGAATGCCGGAAATCAGGAAGCCTCAGCTGATTAAAGCCACCATGGAAGCGATTGACTCCGTGGGGTTGCAAAAAGCCAGCGTTGTGATGATCAGCAGTTATGCGGGTGTTTCCCCCGCGATTATTAACCATTACTTTGGTGGCAAGAGCGGTCTGCTCGAAGCCACGATGCGCTCTATTCTGAAACAGTTGTCTGATGGTGTAAGAGTCCGTCTGCAGGAGGCTGGGCCTGATGATGTTATCGCGCGGATTCAGGCGATCGTCGGCGGTAATTTCTCACCAGATCAGCTGGACAGTAAAGTGGTCAAAACCTGGCTGGCGTTCTGGTCGCAGTCGATGCATGACGACATGCTGTTTCGCCTTCAACGGGTGAATGAGAAACGGCTGATCTCTCATCTGACGCTGGAGCTGAAGAAGGTCTTACCACCAGAGAGAGCGACGTTCGTTGCCCAGGGAATTGCGGCGCTGATCGATGGTATCTGGTTGCGTGGGGCGCTCTCTCCCCAGGGGATTAATGCCGAACTGGCCCAGCGAATGATCACCGATTATCTGGAGCATCAGTTAAGCTGATTTCTGGTGATTCTTGCAGAGAAAAAAAGACCCCGATTTTCGGGGTCTTTCTGTTTTACATCGACAGCACTGAAGGGGGAGTGCTGTTTCTGTATGCTCTGAAGCGTAACTTACTCAAAGGTACGGCTGATACTCAGTACTGCCCGTGCATCGGTAATATCACCCCAGTAATTGTCCTCGATATTGTTGTCGGTATAGCCTAGAGAAAGGTCAAATCCGGCAACGCTTTTAGCGACTGAAATACCCCAGTTAGTGTAGGAATCATCACCGGCATCACTACCGTAATAGGCTGCGGCTTTGTCATCCAGAAGTTTAGTGTGTGCGGCATCGAGCGTCAGGCTGAAATCTTCTGGCAGGCTGATGGTATGGCTCAGAGAAACTACCACTGAGTTGCCAATTTCACCTGAGTAGTTGTCAGACAGTTGTACTTTTGCAGTGGTGCTTTCTTTGTAAGTTACTGAGCCGTACAGCTCGCCGTAGTTCAGTTCAGCACCTGCATCGTTTGCACCCGGATAGGTATAAAATGCGTAGCCCAGATCATAACCGAAGTCGTCATTGATGCTGCCAGCATAACCGGCATAGTAATCGATCTCGACTTCAGCGCTGCTGTAAAAGCCTTCGTCCAGGCCAGAAGCCCAGACACCCGCATAGAAGCCGGCATCGTTATACCAGTCGACGCTGCCCTGAAGGGTAGGGTCGTTATCCGTGTTACTGACACCGTTATAAACGTAATCAGAGACCAGGGAGACCGTTGCAGAAACGTCTGCCTGCGCCTGAGCCGATAATATTGCAGCAGAGGTTATGACCGTTGAAAGTGCTATTTTTTTAAACATTTTTAATCCTCAGCATTAGGATGGTTGTGTTCCCGTATCCGGTAACTTTCCGAATTTTGGGCAAAGCATAACCGCTACCTGACGAATCAGGCAGTGGCTAAACAGGTTTGGTAAAAAGGTCAGATGCTGCTGTTGGTTAATCTTTCAGCATCATCTGCAAGCGTTGCCTGGCTGGGTATACTGGTTTCAGTTGAGGTGAAGTGCTTACCCAGCAATGCGTGATAGAAATTGTTATCAGATAAAATTCCAATCAGGCTCTCTTTTTCATTCAGGAGCACCGGCTGACCGGTGCGGTAACGAATCTCAATTGCCTGACGCATAGAGATATCCGGCGTTGCCATGACCAGTGTATCTTCCGGCAGTCGATCAATACTTTCGCCCTCCTGCCACTGGTACAACGCGATTGGTTTGCCCTGACGTGAGGCAGATACGACCTGACCGGCGCTGTTGGTACTGACACAGGTGTTATCATTGCGATTGAGCACCAGCATATCCTCAAGGCGCTCAAGCTTGGAGGTTTCGGTCATCAACGAGCGACCTTTGAGCACGTTGAGAGGGTTGGTGTGGGCAACAAACTGCTCAACATAGTCGTTGATCGGGTTTAGCACGATGTCCTCGGGTCGGCCATGCTGAATGATTCTGGCTGACTCCATAATGGCGATGTTGGTGCCAATTTTCAGCGCTTCATCCAGGTCGTGGCTGACAAACAGAATGGTCTTATTCAGCCGCTGCTGCAACTCAATCAGTTCATCCTGAAGCTGGCTACGAATCAGCGGATCCAGCGCAGAAAAGGGTTCATCCATGAGCAATATGTCGCTGTCCATTGCGAAGGCTCTGGCTAAACCAACCCGTTGCTGCATTCCGCCGGAGAGTTCATGGGCGTATTTACTACTCCACTCATCCAGTCCGACCATCTCCAGCTTCTCCATCGCTTTGGCACGACGTTCCTGCTTGCCCATGCCTTGCATCTCAAGTCCAAAGGCAACGTTGTCCAATACAGTCAGCCAGGGCATCAGGGCGAAGTTTTGAAATACCATCGAGATGCGACGGGTGCGCATATGACGCAGAGTGGTCTCATCACAGGAGCCGATATCGACCATCTGCTCTCCGTCCTGAACCAAGAGCTCACCGCGGCTGATCGGGTTTAGCCCATTGACGGCCCGCAGCAAACTGGATTTACCGGAACCGGAGAGGCCCATCAGGACGCAGATCTCTCCTTCGGCAACTTCGATGCTGGCATTATGCACACCGACAACATTGCAGCCCAGATCGATAATCTCCTGGCGTGTTTTACCCTGGTCAAGTAGTTTGAGGCTGGCGTCTACCTTGTCGCCGAAAACCACATCCAGATTGCGAATACTGATAGCAGACATGATTAACTCTCCTCTTTAGAACCGGGGTTTTTAAAGATGCGATCGAGGATGATCGCGACCAGAACAATCGCCAGACCGGCTTCAAACCCCTGGGAGATATTCACCGTATTGAGTGCCCGGATAACTGGTTTGCCCAGGCCATCAGCGCCCACCAGTGCGGCAATAACTACCATCGATAGTGATAACATGATGCACTGGGTGATCCCCGCCATAATACTCGGCATTGCTGCTGGCAGTTCTACCTTAAAGAGCAGTTTTGACGGGGTAGCGCCAAACGCCTTACCTGCTTCAATGAGGCTTTCCGGTACTTTGCTGATGCCCAGATAGGTCAGGCGGATCGGCGCAGCGATGGCAAATATGATGGTGGAGATCAGTCCCGGTACCACGCCCAGACCAAACAGTACCAGCGTTGGAATCAGGTACACAAACGTTGGAATGGTCTGCATCATATCCAGTATCGGCCGCAGGAAGGTATAGAGTCGAGGGTTATGTGCCGCCAGAATGCCGATCGGAATGCCCATAATAACGGACAGGGTCGTTGCGGTAAGTACCAGGACAAAGGTCTCCAGCATCTCCTGCCAGTAACCCAGATTAAGAATCAGCAGCAGGGCAACTACAACAAAGATCACCAGCGGAATGCTACGGTGCAAAGCCCATGCGAGGGCTGCGGTCATAATCATCGGCACATAGGGTGGAAACCACTGGAATATCTCCACCACTGAGAGGATCACCCATTCCAGGGATATGGAGATTGCGTCGAAGAATCCTGCGGCATTAAACGTCAGCCAGTCGACGAACGCTTCCATCCAGCTACCCAAAGGGATTTTATGTTCTGTAATCCAGTTCATACGACTGCCTTTTTTACAGTTAGATTATCAGCACTCAACTCGGAGATGCAGATCGGTAGAAATAACCTCACAGCCAGATTAAATGCAGTTATCTTCAGTTAATCTGGTTGCGCCTGAATCGCTGTGTGCGAGTTTAAACAACGTGGTGCTTAAAGCTCCAGATACTTGCGAACAGCGGGCAGTGCATCGCCACCGTCCTGAGTCGTTACACCTTCAAGCCAGTTGTTAAGAACCTCAGGGTGGGTTTTTAACCAGGCACGGGCCGCAGCATCAGGTTTCATACCATCGTCGAGAATCGAGCCCATAATCTGGTTTTCCATCTCCAGAGTGAAAGAGAGGTTTTTCAGCAGGTGTCCCATGTTTGGACACTCTTCAGTGTAGTTTTTGCGTACGTTGGTATAGACATTGGCTCCGCCATAGTTCGGACCAAAGAAGTCGTCACCACCGGACAGATATTCCATCTCAATGTTAGAGTTCATCGGGTGTGGTGCCCAGCCCAGGAACACAACCCACTGATCACGTTTTGCTGCGCGGGATACCTGAGAGATCATTCCAGCCTCACTTGATTCAACCAGCTTAAACCCTTTCAGGCCAAAGGCATCATCATCAATCATGCTCTGAATCAGACGGTTGCCGTCGTTGCCGGGTTCAATACCGTAGATCCGGTCTTTCAGCTGATCTTTGAACTTGGCAATGTCAGCAAAGCTTTTCAGACCGGCGTCATAGGCATATTTTGGCACTGCCAGGGTATATTTCGCACCTTCAAGGTTGGCGCGCAGGGTTTCAACGGTGCCAGCATCGCGATATTTAGCAATATCCGCTTCCATGGTGGGCATCCAGTTACCCAGAAAAACATCGATGTCGGCGTTGGCCAGAGAGGTGTAGGTAACCGGAACAGACAGCAGTTGAGTTGATGGCTTATACCCCATGCCGGTAACAAGTTCACTGGTGACCGCGGTAGTGGCGGTAATATCGGTCCAGCCGACATCGGAGAAGCGGACGGTGTCGCACTGTCCTGCAAACGCGGTAGACGCTGCGAAGCTGGTGGCGACGGCAATGCCCAGTACGCAAGTCAGGCGATTAAGCAGGGGTGTTGCTGAGCGGCTGTTTTTCTGTTGTGAGTTCATTCGTTATACCCTTATTTAAGTAGTTTATGTGCGCTAGTCTTTTCTCTTATTCAGTGTTTCTTGCGACGCTGCACACTCCCTGTGCAGCGAGGGCAGAACCTTAGCCTGCCTGTTTAGTTTCAGTTTTGCTTATCAGCGGTCGTTTTGCACACCCCGGACGCTGCCGGGTCTGCCACTGACTATCGATCCAGATATCAACATTAGCCGCAGCCAGCGGCTGCCTGCCGAGAATCATATCCGCTGCTTTTTCTGCCACCATAATCGTCGGGGCGTTCAGGTTGCCGTTAGGGATCGTCGGGAAGATAGAGGAATCGACAACGCGCAGAGCCTCAATGCCACGGACCTTACACTGGCTGTCCAGCACGGCCATTGGGTCATCATCGGCCCCCATTTTGCAACTGCATGATGGGTGGTAAGCACTTTCGACGTTTTCTCGCACCCACTGGTCAATCGCTTCATCGGACGCTATTTGCGTACCGGGTTGAATCTCATCACCCCGGTAGGCATCCATGGCCGGTTGATTCAGCAATTCACGGGTGAGACGAATGGTGTCGCGCCAGTCCTGCTTATCCTGCTCGGTGCCAATATAGTTGAAGATAATGCCGGGCTTCGCTTTAGGGTCGGCGGACCTGATCCAGATGCGGCCCCGACTTTCTGGTTTATTCGGGCCGACATGTACCTGAAAACCATGACCATCAATCGCCTTACCGCCGTCGTAACGCATCGCTGCTGGCAGAAAATGGTACTGAATATTGGGCCATTTCAGCCCGGCTCTGGAGCGGATAAAGCCGCAGGATTCAAAGTGATTGGTCGCGCCCAGACCATCTTTGAACAGCATCCAGCGGGTGCCGATAATCCCTTTACTGATCAGATCCAGTTTGCCGTTCAGGGTGATCGGTTGCTTACAGTGATACTGGAAATAGACTTCCAGATGATCCTGCAGGTTTTCACCGACGCCGGGCAGGTTGTGGACCACATCGACACCCGCATCCTGCAGGACTTTTTCCGGACCAATACCGGATAGTTGTAACAGGTGCGGAGAACCGACAGAGCCTGCCGCCAGAATAATCTCTTTTAGCGCAGCCACTTCAGTGATCTGCCCGTTTTTTTCATATTCGACAGCGACAGCCCGTTTGCCATCCATAACCACTTTGCGCGTGAGTACGCTGCTGATCAGGGTCAGGTTGCTGCGCTTCATGGCATCACGCAGGTAAGCGTTGGAGGTGGACGCGCGCACGCCGTTCTTCACGGTCATATGCATGGCGCCGAAACCTTCCTGACGGTAACCGTTATAATCGTCGGTGGTTGGATAGCCCGCATCTTCTCCGGCATCAATAAACGCCTGATAGAGTGGGTTAAGTTTCATATCATTGCCACCACAGGTGGTCAGGGGGCCGGTGGCTCCACGATACTGATCACCACCGTGATCCCAGCTTTCGGCTTTTTTAAAATAGGGCAGACACTGTTGATAACCCCAGCCTTTAGCGCCCTGATCCTGCCACTCATCGAAGTCACAGGCATGACCACGGACGTAAACCATACCATTAATAGAGGAACCGCCACCGAGCACCTTACCCCTTGGGCAGTGCATTGAACGGCCATCCAGGTGGGGTTCATTTTCGGTGTGGAACTGCCAGGCGTACTTTGGCGTATTCATCGGATAGGAGAGGGCGGTGGGCATCTGGATAAAGATACTTTTATCACTGCCACCGGCTTCCAGGATCAGCACATTGTGTTTGCCATCCTCGGTCAGTCTGTTGGCCAGCACGCAACCGGCGGAGCCTGCGCCAACAATAATGTAATCGTACTGTTTCTGATCTGTCATACTGCTACCGTTAAAAAGAGACTGTTACTGGTAAGGACACTCGACATCGCCCAGTTCGACAAAGACGCTCTTGATCTGGGTGTAGTGATTGAGTGTCTCAATACCGTTTTCCCGACCCACCCCTGACTGTTTATAACCACCGACCGGCATCTCTGCAGGGGACGCGCCCCAGGTATTGATCCAGCAGATACCTGCCTGAAGTCGTGCAATCACCCGGTGAGCGCGGGAGAAATCAGTCGAGAACACGCCAGCCGCCAGACCATATTCGGTATCATTGGCGCGCTGGATAACCTCCTCTTCGTCGCTAAAACGCAGAATCGACATCACCGGGCCGAAGATCTCCTCTTTGACGTTGGGCATCTCATCGGTGCAGTCGGCAAACACCGTCGGTTGAACAAAACAGCCTTTATCGAGGCCGTTTTCAAGCGCCCGTTCGCCGCCACATACCAGACGGGCACCTGCTTTTTTAGCCGCATCAATGAAGCCGAGGACTTTTTCCATATGTTTGACTGAGATTAGCGCACCGACCTGCGTATTCAGATCCGTTGGATCGCCAATAATCATTCGTTCGGTACGTTCAGCGACTTTGCTGACAAACTCATCGTAGAGGCTGTCATGGACAAACACCCGGGTACCGTTGGTGCAAACCTCTCCCTGAGTATAGAAGTTAGCCAACATTGCACCGGCGACCGCATTTTCAAGATTGGCGTCACCAAAGACGATCAGAGGTGACTTGCCACCCAGCTCCATGGTGACCTCTTTCAGCGAACCGGCGGCATCGGCCATCACTTTTTTACCGGTACCGCACTCGCCGGTGAACGATACTTTGGCTATTTCAGGATGACGGGACAGCGCCTGCCCGACGCGATAATCACCCTGTACAACGTTGAATACACCGTCGGGCAGACCGGCTTCAGTAAAGATCTCCGCCAGTTTCAGTACGCTTAGTGGGGTTTCTTCTGAGGGTTTGAAAATCATGCAGTTACCGGCTGCCAGAGCCGGACCGGATTTCCACATAGCGATCTGAATCGGGTAGTTCCAGGCACCGATACCGGCACAGATGCCGAGGGGCTCTCGACGACTATAAAAGAAATTAGTGCCGCCGAGATCCTGTTGTTGTCCATGAATTGTGGCAGCCAGACCCGCGTAATACTCAATCACATCCGCGCCGGTGGCGATATCAACGCAGTTGGCTTCCTGTAACGGTTTACCGGTGTCCAGAACTTCCAGCAGCGCCAGTTCATCATTACGTTCGCGCAGGATGGCAACCGCCCGCATCAACACCCGTCCCCGTTCGGCCCCACTCATCGCAGACCAGACCTTAAAGCCCTCTTTAGCCGCCGCGACAGCCAGATCAACATCTGCCAGAGATGCCTGTTGCACTTCCGCAATGACCTCTCCGGTGGCAGGGTTTACGCTGTTAAATGTCTCACCGGAGGTGGCGTCCTGATAACGGCCATTGATATATAGAGCTTTCTGCATAGATATTCGTCCCGCGTATTTCGCTGCCTGTTGGTCAAAATGTTGCAACCAGGCAGTGATATTTGTATTCAACTGACGCTGATAAAGTACTGCATCAAAGATGCAGTCACTGAGCGTTAAAAGACTGGCTTAGTCGTCAATCTTTTTTCTTAATCGTTCGTTTAATTAAAAATAATACTGGCTATTTCTTGAGCAAATGTCAAAAGTGAAATGTGTCGTTTTCAGAACGTAAATTCTTGAAGGTATTGTTTTATGAGCGTTAAAATTTCGTGAATTCTTCCTTATAGGTGTGTAATTATCTGATTAAAAACAATTTAATTTTTTATTGGTTTTTGGGTTGAATTTTATTTTTTAGGGGGGAACGCGTCGTAAAAAGATATTTCTTTGACGCGAACAGGCAGTGGACAGGTCTATGGAGTCGTGGTCGTGGCGCTGATTGTCGCTTCTGGTTCATCTGTCCTGAGGGTGTGTTAAGTGGTTATCGAGTCTGAATAAAAGCGTACAAGAGCGGGATAACATCGCGCCTATAAAAACTAAGCTATAGAGGTGAGCTATAGAGGTGAGCTTCTATATTGATGAGCTTATAGGGATGAGCTTATAGGGATGAGTCATACAAGGGGTATTATGGTTAGCAAAACAACCCGCGCTTAGCTGTGCTGTTTCTGGCGTGCCGCACTGGGTGACAGTCCAAAATAATCCTTATAACAGTTGCTGAAGTGGCTGGTGCTGACAAAGCCACTCGCCAGGGCAACGTTGGTGATGGTTTCATTGGTTTGCAACAGCAGACGCCGGGCATGGGTGATGCGCAGTTCCAGATAATATCGCGAAGGGCTGGTTTCAAGGTGGGTCTGAAACAGTCGCTCCATCTGCCGCCGGGAGACGCTGGCATGGGCCGTTAGCTCTTCCAGCGTCAGGGGTTCTTCGATGTTGTTGTTCATCAACTGCATCAGGGTGCGAAGGTTCTCCGGGTGGGTAGGATCATCTCCGGCTTGTAACTTCATTTTGCCACCGCTTTCCGCCACCTGATCGCAGCTGAGAATCTCCCGTATCGCCCGAACAATATCTTCGCCATACTGTTTTCGGATCAGGGTTAACATCATTTCCAGTGCGCTCACCGGGCCTGCACAGGTGACACACCGTTCGGTAATCACCAGTGCGGTATCCGCCACTTCAACCCTGGGGAATTGCTCACGGATAAACGCATGATTATCCGGATGAGCAGCGCAGCGCTGATTATCCAACAGGCCGGCATAAGCGATAGCGACACTGCCATTCCAGATGCCACCAAGGGTCAGACCGAGTTTATCGGCGGCTTTGAGGGTTTCGGTCAGTTGCGGGTTTTCGTTCAGCTCACAACGAAAGCCACCGCAGACAATCAGAATATCAATGTTGCCACGGTGCTCAATGGTAAAGTGTTCCAGAGTGGTATTAGTGGCGATCTCAATACCCAGGTCGCTGAGTACTTTGCGCGAATCCACCCCGAGAATAATATGTTCGAACAGTGGAGCGGTGCGTACCAGATTGGTGGTGACCAGCGCATCAACCGCTGCAGTGAAGGCCATCATCGAGAAATGTTCCAGCAGCACAAACCCGACTTTGACCGGCTTATCCGGTGCGCCTCCAGCAGACAGATAGCGACTGTTACTGCTGCGCATGACTGAGCTGAAATCACGTTTTTTGGCGGTGTCGTGCATGTTGAATCTCTGATTATCGGGCTATACAGTTGAGCTGAACTGGTAGGGTATGTTTCAAAAGGTTGAACAATATCCCTGAAAAGCTAAGTGTACAACGTTGCCGCTATAAGTATCTGCTGTTATGTTCTCTGCCTGTTGATTTATTATCGGATGTTACCTCTGATTTTTTTCAGTAGCTCAATGTCTTTATGCTGTTTTATAAACGTTAATGACAGGGCCTGGGTTCTGTTTTTGTCGTAAGGAAAGATTAATTGAAGGACTATCGTAAACAGTTCTGGCTGGGTGCCAGGGATCTGCTGCCACTGATATCGGGGGCGGCCCCGTTTGGCATGATTGTCGGGGCAACCGGCATATCGCTGGGGATGAGTCCGGAGATGGTGATGGGGATGACCGCACTGTTTTTTGCCGGTTCCGCTCAGCTGGCCGCTTACACGCTGATTCAGGATAACGCGCCTTTCATCATTATTCTGGCAACCGCGATGGTGATCAATCTGCGGTTTTCCATCTATAGTGCAACCTTTGCACCGTTGCTGGGGCCGCTGCCCAAACGTTATCGCTTTACCCTGGCCTATATGCTGTCGGACCAGACCTACGGGCTCTGTTCAATGCCCGCGCAGATGCAAAAGACCACTGCTGAACGTGTCTGGTATCTGGCTGGGGTGGCGCTGACTTTGTATGTCGTCTGGATGATCTCGGTGGGCCTGGGGGTTGCTCTGGGCGCCGGGATTCCGCCCTCCTGGTCACTGGAATTTACCATTCCTCTGGCCTTTCTGGCGATGCTGGTGACTACTATTACCAGTCGGTTATTGTTTATGGTGGCGATTATTTCCGGTAGTTGTGCCGTGCTGTTTCAGCTGCTGCCCTTTAATACCGGGTTTATTGTTGCGGTCACAGCCGGTGTCGGCGGTGGTGTATTGCTGCCCGGGTTGTTGAAGATGCGGGGAGCCTCCCATGAGTGATAATCTGCAGCTGTGGTTGCTGTTTTTTGCCGTCGGACTGGGCACCTTTCTGATACGGCTGTCGTTTATTCAGTTACATGGCAGTGCTGAAGCGCTGATCGCCCGCAGTAAACATATTCTGATGCTGCTACCCCCGGCGATTCTGGCGGCGCTCTGTATTCCCGCAATTATCTTTACCCGGCCACTGACAGCATATCAGGTTGATTATTTTCAGTTGCTGGCGGCCCTGGTGGCGATTCTGATCGCTAAATTCAGCCGCAGTGTGTTCTGGCCGGTGATGGGGGGGATGTTGTGTCTCTGGCTGTTGCGGTTTATCAGTAGCTAAAGGCGGCTCCCGCTGGTGCATGGTGAGAGGTAAAACGAAGTTTTACCTGCCAGAAAAAGCACACAATCTCTTTCAGACGTATCAACTTCCCTTTATGTTTAAACCCTTCGTCAGTACTTTTTCGGCCACTGTCGTATTTGGACATACTCCCGGCGTGTTCGAGCATAGGGCTGTTTATCAGACCCGCTACTATCAATATCAAGAAACCTGATTGGGCGCATACGTGTAGCCTAAGGCAGGTAACCAACAAAGATAACGATAACTGAGATGACTCGCCGGACCTGGTTTTGGCGCGGAGGTACAGATGTTTAAGAAAGAAGACCTGATCCAAGGATATGATGATGTTTTGTGGAATGCGATCTGCAACGAAGAGGTGCGTCAGGAAGAGCATATCGAACTGATCGCTTCAGAGAACTACACCAGTCCACGGGTTATGCAGGCGCAGGGATCTGTACTGACCAATAAATACGCCGAAGGTTATCCGGAAAAGCGTTATTACGGTGGTTGCGAATATGTTGATGTGGTTGAGCAGCTGGCACTGGATCGTGCTAAAGAGCTGTTTGGTGCTGTTTACGCCAACGTGCAGCCGCACTCCGGTTCTCAGGCAAACGCGGCCGTTTACATGGCGCTGTGTGAGCCGGGTGATACCGTTCTGGGTATGAGTCTGGCTCATGGTGGTCACCTGACTCACGGATCTCACGTTAACTTTTCCGGCAAGATCTATAAAGCGGTTCAGTACGGTCTGAACGAAGCGACTGGCGAGATCGATTACGATCAGGTTGAAGCGCTGGCCGTTGAACACAAGCCTAAGATGATTGTTGCAGGTTTCTCTGCTTACTCTCAGATTGTTGACTGGGCGCGTTTCCGCGAAATCGCCGATAAAGTCGGTGCTTACCTGTTTGTCGATATGGCTCACGTTGCTGGTCTGGTCGCTGCGGGTCTTTATCCGAATCCGGTGCCTTTCGCTGATGTTGTCACTACAACGACTCATAAAACCCTGCGCGGTCCGCGTGGTGGTCTGATTATCTCCCGTGATAACGAGCTGGAGAAGAAGCTTAACTCGGCTGTATTCCCGGGTGGTCAGGGTGGCCCGCTGATGCATGTGATCGCAGCTAAAGCGGTTGCCTTCAAAGAAGCGCTGGAACCTGAATTCAAAGAATATCAGGCGCAGGTGATAAAAAATGCCAATGCGATGGCTGAAGTGCTGGTTGAACGTGGCTTCGAGATTGTTTCTGGTGGTACTAAAAACCATCTGTTCCTGTTGAGCCTGATTAAACAGGGTCTGACCGGTAAAGATGCTGACGCTGCTCTGGGTCGCGCTAACATTACGGTTAACAAGAACGCGGTACCGGGTGATCCCCAGTCGCCGTTTGTGACTTCAGGTCTGCGTATCGGTTCTCCGGTTGTGACTACCCGTGGCTTTAAAGAGGAACAGTGTCGCACTCTGGCGGGCTGGATCGCGGATCTGCTGGATGTGCTGAATCAGCCTGAAGCGCTGGAAGCGAAAATAGTTGAAGTTAAACAACAGGTTAAAGCGCTGTGCGCTGACTTCCCGGTTTATAGCTAAACTGAATTGACGAAAAATTACTCACCGCTCTGTTAACCACGACCGGTGAGTTAAGAACTCATTTAAACACCCGGCAGCCAGCGATATATGGTTGCCCCTATTTTGGGAGCTGATGATATGCAGCAATATTCTGGTTTCGGGCTGTTGAAGCACAGTCTGAGTCATCATGAGAACTGGCAGCGTGTCTGGCGTAACCCTACGCCGAAGAAGAAGTACGATGTAATTATCATCGGTGGCGGCGGTCATGGTCTGGCTACTGCATACTATCTGGCGAAAGAACACGGTATCACCAACGTGGCGGTGCTGGAAAAGGGGCATCTGGCTGGTGGTAACATTGCTCGTAACACCACTATTGTGCGTTCAAACTACCTGTGGGACGAGTCCGCTGCTTTGTACGAGCATTCCATGAAACTGTGGGAAGGCCTGGCGCAGGAACTGAACTACAACGTCATGTTCTCCCAGCGTGGTGTATACCATACCTGTCATACACTGCAGGATATGCGTACCAACGAGCGTCTGGTTGCCGCCAACCGGTTGCAGGGCATTGATAACGAAATGGTTGATGCCGAACAGCTGCAGAAAGAGATTCCATCCCTCGACTGCTCTAAGAATGCTCGCTACCCGATTATGGGCGCGTCTGTGCAGCGCCGTGCCGGTAACGCCCGTCACGATGCGGTGGCCTGGGGCTATGCCCGTGCGGCCGATGCTCTGGGTGTTGATCTGATTCAGAACTGCGAAGTCATCGATATGGAGATCAGCGACGGCAAAATTACGGGTGTCAAAACCAAACAGTACGGTGTCCTCAAGGCTGACCGTGTGGGTTGCGTGGTCGCCGGTAACAGTGGCGTACTGGCTAAAATGGCTGGTTTCCAGCTGCCGGTTGAGTCTCACCCGCTACAAGCGCTGGTATCCGAACCGATCAAACCTTTCCTTGATACGGTTGTTATGTCTAACCATGTACACGGTTACATGAGTCAGTCGGATAAGGGTGATCTGGTGATTGGTGCCGGTATCGATGGCTGGGTTGGTTACGGCCAGCGTGGGTCTTACGGCATTATCGAACATACGCTTCAGGCGATTGTTGAGATGTTCCCGTGCACCAGTCGCGTGCGCATGAACCGTCAGTGGGGTGGTATTGTTGACGCTTGCCCTGATGCCAGTCCGATTATTTCCGATACACCGGTGAAGAACCTGTTCTTCAACTGTGGTTGGGGTACCGGCGGATTTAAGGGAACTCCGGGCTCCGGTAACCTGTTTGCGCATACACTGGCAAATGGTAAACCTCATCCGATTGCCGAACCTTTCTCTATACAGCGCTTCCATACCGGTGCACTGATCGATGAACACGGCGCTGCCGGTGTAGCACATTAACAGGGGCTAATTAACATGTTTCATATCTACTGCCCGCACTGTGCGGAATATCGCGAAGAAGAAGAGTTTCACGGAGCTGGTCAGGCGCATATAGCGCGTCCACTGGATCCGGAAGCCTGCTCCGATAAGGAGTGGGGCGAATATCTGTTTTTCCGGAAGAACCCTCGTGGTCTTCACCATGAACTGTGGGTACACGCAGCCGGTTGTCGTAAATTCTTCAATATGACCCGCGACACCCAGACCTATGAAATTAAAGAAGTCTACAAGATTGGCGAGAAGCCATCTGTAGTGGCTGAGTAACAGGAGCGGAATAATGACACAACAGAACCGCCTCACCAGCGGAGGTCGAATTGACCGTTCCAAGCCGCTGACGTTTACCTATAACGGTAAGCAGTATAAAGGTTTTCAAGGCGATACGCTGGCATCTGCGATGCTGGCGAATGGCATCAACGTTGTTGCACGAAGCTTTAAATACAGCCGTCCTCGGGGTATTGTCGCTTGTGGTGCAGAAGAACCGAATGCGGTGTTGCAGCTAGGCGCGACAGAAGCGACTCAGGTGCCTAACGTACGTGCAACTCAGCAAGAGTTGTTTGATGGCCTGGTATCTGCTTCAACCAATGGCTGGCCAAGTGTTGATACCGACGTCATGGGTTTGATGGGTAAAGTCGGTGGCGACATGATGCCACCGGGCTTCTATTACAAAACCTTTATGTTTCCGCAGTCGATGTGGCATACCTACGAAGCAGTAATTCGTAAGGCTGCAGGTCTGGGGCGTGCACCCCGGGAAAGTGATCCAGATCGTTATGACTCAATTAATCAGCACTGTGATGTGATGATTGTGGGTGCAGGTCCTGCCGGTCTTGCCGCGGCACTGACGGCTGCCCGTGGTGGTGCCCGTGTCATTATTGCCGACGAGCAGAATGAGTTTGGTGGCAGCCTTCTGAATGGCAAAGAGACACTGGATGGCAAACCCGCTGCTGAGTGGGTTCGCGCTGTCGTGGAAGAGCTGAGCACCTATGAAGATGTGCTTATGTTGCCGCGTTCAACAGTAAACGGCTATCACGATCATAACTTCCTGACGATTCATGAGCGTCGTACTGATCATCTGGCAGATATTGCGCCGGTTAATCAGGTGCGTCAGCGGATGCACCGGGTGCGTGCTAAGTGGGTTGTGCTGGCGACCGGCGCTCATGAGCGTCCACTGGTTTACGCTAATAACGATGTGCCGGGCTGTATGCTGTCGGGTGCGGTGTCAGCTTACATCAACCGCTATGGTGTTGTACCGGGTACTGAGCTGGTGGTGATGACCACCAATGACTACGGTTATCAGGCAGCGCTGGATTGGGCTGATGCGGGTCGTAAAGTTGTGGCTATCGTTGATACCCGTGAAGCGGCGGTCGGTGACCGTACCGAAGCGGCGCGTAAGCGTGGTCTGAATATTATTTCCGGTTCTGCGGTGATTGAAGTGCAGGGCAGTAAGCGGGTCAGCGGTGTCTCTGTGGCTGCGCTGAGTGCATCCGGCTCTAAAGTGATCGGTTCTGTGACTAAGCTGAAAGCCGATACCGTTGCCTCTTCCGGTGGCTGGAGCCCGGTGATTCACCTGTCCTGTCACACCGGCAGTCGTCCAGTCTGGAATGATGAGATTGTTGGCTTCCTGCCGGGCGATACAGTACAGAAGCAGCTAACAGCTGGCGGGATCAACGGTCAGTATGAGACGGCTGTCGCTCTGAGAGAGGGGTTTGACGCGGGTCAGAAAGCGTTGGCTGAAGTGGGTCTGGCAGCCGCAGAAGTGGTTCTGCCGCAAGCGCAGATGCTGAAAGTGGCAGCGCCAATGAGCCTGTTCCACATTCCGCATCTGAAGCCAACGTCGCAGGCACCAAAACAGTTTGTCGATTATCAGACCGATGTGACGGCTGCGGGTATCGAGATTGCGTGTCGTGAAGGCTTTGAAGCGATTGAGCACGTCAAGCGTTACACTGCGATGGGTTTTGGTACCGATCAGGGTAAGCTGGGTAACATCAATGGTATGGCGGTGGCAGCGAAAGCGCTGAACCAGTCTATTCCTGAGACCGGTACCACGGTTTTCCGGCCGAACTACACGCCGATTGCCTTCGGTGCGATTGCTGGCAGCCACAGCGGTGCTCTGTTTGAACCGAAGCGTTTTACGGCTATGCACAAGTGGCATGTTGAACATGGTGCAGAGTTTGAGGATGTCGGTCAGTGGAAACGTCCATGGTACTTCCCGAAAGCAGGCGAAACCATGCAGCAGACGCTTAACCGTGAGTGTCTGGCGGTACGAAATTCCGTCGGTATTCTGGATGCCTCAACGCTGGGTAAGATCGACGTTCAGGGTAAAGATGCCCGTGAATTCCTCGGACGTGTCTACACCAATGCCTGGGCTAAGCTGGCGGTGGGCAAGTGTCGTTATGGCCTGATGTGTGGCGAAGACGGCATGGTGTTTGATGATGGTGTTACCGCCTGTCTGGGTGAGAACCACTTCGTTATGACCACCACGACTGGTGGTGCAGCACGGGTGTATGAGTGGCTGGAAATCTACCATCAGACCGAGTGGCCTGAACTGGAAGTGTACTTCAACACGGTAACCGATCACTGGTCAACAGCGACCATTACCGGTCCGAATAGCCGCAAACTGCTGGCTGAGCTGACAGATGCGGATGTTAGTAATGAAAACTTCAGTTACATGGACTGGAAACAGATCACCGTTGCTGGCGTACCTGCCCGGGTGTTCCGTATCTCCTTCACTGGCGAACTGTCGTTCGAGATCAACGTACAGGCAAACTACGGTATGCATGTATGGGAGAAGCTGCATGAAGCGGGTGCTAAGTATGGTCTGACGCCATATGGTACTGAAACCATGCATATTCTGCGGGCCGAAAAAGGCTTCATTATCGCGGGTCAGGACACCGATGGTTCGGTGCATCCTTTCGATCTGGGTATGGGCTGGTGTGTATCCAACCAGAAGCCTTTCAGTTACATCGGTAAGCGCGGTATGAGCCGGAGTGACTGTACCCGTGAAAACCGTAAGCAGATGGTGGGTCTGAAAACTAAAGATCCTAAACAGGTGATTCCGGAAGGTTCTCAGGCGGTGCTTGATCCTAACGGACCGGTTCCGATGCCGATAGAAGGTCATATAACCTCCAGTTACTGGAGTGAAAACCTGGGCCACTCGATTGCGATGGGCTTTATTAAAGGCGGCCTGGATAAGATGGGTGAAACTGTTTATTACCCACTGGCTAATGGCACTGTGATTGAAGCTGAAATTTGCAGCCCGATCTTCTTTGATCCGAAAGGGGAGCGTCAAAATGTCTGATCTGAATGTAATGACTCCTGAAGAGAGCGCAGCCACTAAAGCGGCAGTGATGGACCAGGTTCCTGGACCTGAGATTCAGGGGCAGTCTCCGCTGCACCATGCGGAGCTGGAAAGCCTTGCAAAGCAAGGCCCGAAAACCGGCGGCGTGCATCTGCGTGAACTGAAGTTGTTGGGTCATCTGACCCTGCGCTGTAACCCCGCTAATGGTGATCAGCTGGCCGCTGTTGAACGTGTGCTGGGTGTGGCGTTGCCACTTCAGCCGCTGACGTCTACTGAGAATGGTGGTTACTCTATTCGCTGGATGTCACCGGACGAGTGGCTGATTCTGGTGCCTGGTCTGGAAACTTTCGAGATTGAAGCGAAGTTCCGCGATGAGATGCCGGGTCACTACTCTCTGGTAAACAGCAGTGGTGGTTCAACTGTGCTGGAACTGTCAGGCGACAACGTGCTTGAGGTGTTGAAGAAGTCGACCCCTGTGGACCTTCATCCGAAGGAGTTCCCAGTGGGTAAGGTGGTTTCAACGCTATTTGCCAAGAGCACTGCGACCATCCGTCGTTCTGGTGAACAGCGCTATGAGCTGGTTATCCGTCGTTCGTTTTCGGATTACATCTGGCTCTGGTTACAGGATGCCAGTCGCGAGTTTGGTCTGGTGATTGACGCCTGATTTGAATGAATATAAAGCCAGCCCCGGACGGGGCTGGCTTTGTCCGTTTTTTCTGTTGAACCCTATACTGGGTAAACACAGATCAAAGCAGGAGTCCTTTAATGACAAATATAACAAAACCAAAACCTTGGATCTTCACTGCCAGCTGCCCAAGCATGCTGGGTACGGTTGATGTGGTCACCCGCTATATGGCTGAAGCGGCGAACTACGTCGATGAGATCCATTCATTTGACGACCGGGTCTCGAAACGCTTTTTTATCCGTGTAGAATTTCAGCCGATCAATGAGGGCTTTAGCGCTGAAAAATTTGATGCTGAATTTGCGACCCGTGCCGCTGAATTTGGTATGGAGTGGGATCTGACAGAACCGGATCACCGCCCCCGAGTGGCGATTCTGGTGTCTAAGTATGATCACTGCCTGAATGATCTGCTATACCGTTACCGCACCGGTCAGCTGAATATCGAGGTGCCGGTGATTATCTCTAATCATCCGGATCTTGAGCATCTGGCTGAGTGGCACGGTATCCCTTACCACCATCTGCCGATCTCTCCGGAGACTAAACCCTACCAGGAAGCGGAGATCGTTAAGCTGCTTGAGCAATATGATATCGAGCTGGTAGTACTTGCTCGTTATATGCAGGTGCTGTCACCCTGGATGTGTAATCAGCTGAACGGCAAAGCGATCAATATTCACCATTCTTTGTTACCAGGCTTTAAGGGCGCAAGGCCTTATCATCAGGCCTGGGAAAAAGGGGTGAAGATGGTCGGGGCAACCGCTCACTATGTGAATAATGACCTGGATGAAGGGCCGATTATAACCCAGGGCATCCAGACCGTTGATCACGCCTTCTATCCTGAAGACCTGATCTCCAAAGGTCAGGATGTTGAACGGGTCACCCTGTTTAATGCGATTCGCTACCACATTGAGAAGCGGGTATTTCTCAATGGTGGACGGACGGTCGTTTTTTCCAGCTGATAGTTTCCCTTTCTATCACTGTTTTACGTTTTTCAAATCGTTGGGAAACGTTTTTTTCGAGGACAGTTAGGATTATCTCTTCCAGAGAGGTATGTAGTGTGTGGCTCATCCTGACTGACCTCCTTTTTTTCTGGCTGACTTTCCTGTCATTGTCTGTTCTTTTCGCCTGAAGTCGTTATAAAAACGTTTTAAGAAAATTTCAGGTCGTAAACTGACATACAGCTACACTTATATCAGCAGATAATTGGCTTTTCGTACAAATTTCTGCGCTCAGAAGGCGCTGTGGAGACTCTATGTCTATCTCTGTTTTTGATCTTTTTAAAGTAGGCGTCGGTCCGTCCAGTTCCCATACCGTTGGCCCGATGGTGGCCGCGGCAAATTTTGCTGAGCATCTGGCACAACAGGGACTGGCGCAAGCGGTAATGCAGATCCGGGTTGATCTGTACGGCTCTCTGAGTGCCACCGGGATCGGTCACGGTACCGATAATTCGATCATCGTTGGCCTGATGGGGGAACGTCCCCATAGCATCGATCCGCAGATGATTCTACCTGCGGTTGCTGCGGTGAAAGAGAGCAACAGCCTCAACCTGCTGGGACAGTATTCCATTGAGTTCATCTGGCAGCGGGATATGAAGCTGCTGGAGGAAAACCTTCCCTACCATCCGAATGCGATGCGTCTGAGTGCTTTCGATGCCGCCGGTAACCTGTTATATGACAATGTTTATTACTCAATTGGTGGTGGTTTTGTCATCGATGAAAGTGAGGCAACGGCTGATGCTCATCTGGTGCCACAGGTTGAATTGCCTTATAACTTTAATAATGCGGTTGAACTACTTAAACTGTGTGAAGAGAACAAGTTCAGTGTCAGTCAGCTGATGATGGAGAATGAAAAGGTCTGGCGCACGGAGAAAGAGATTCGTGATGGTTTGATGGATATCTGGGCGGCGATGAAAGACTGTATCGCTAACGGCCTCCACCATGAGGGCATCCTGCCGGGTGGGTTGCATGTCAAACGCCGGGCGATGAGTTTGCATAAGTCACTGATCCGTTCCACTAAGCCCAATATTATCAGTTCGACCCTGGGAGCGATGGACTGGATCAACCTCTATGCACTGGCGGTGAATGAAGAGAATGCTGCGGGTGGACGGATGGTGACAGCGCCCACCAACGGTGCAGCGGGAATCATTCCCGCAGTGCTGATGTATTACACCGAGTTTACCCCGAACGCGACTGAAGAAAATGTGGTTGATTTTATGCTGGCCGCGGCGGCTATCGGCGCGCTGTGTAAGAAAAATGCCTCTATCTCCGGCGCTGAAGTGGGTTGTCAGGGGGAGGTGGGTTCCGCCTGTGCGATGGCGGCAGCGGGTCTGTGTGAAGTGCTGGGGGGTACTCCGGAACAGGTTGAAAACGCTGCAGAGATCGGCCTTGAGCATAACCTGGGACTGACCTGTGATCCGGTGGGTGGTTTAGTGCAGGTGCCCTGTATTGAGCGTAACGCTATTGGCGCGATGAAAGCGATCAACGCCACCCAGATGGCACTCAGAGGTGATGGTAAACATTTCATCTCCCTGGATAAAGTGATCAGAACCATGCGTGATACCGGCATGGACATGCAGGATAAGTACAAAGAGACCTCCCGTGGCGGCCTCGCTGTAAACGCGATAGAGTGTTGATCTTGCGAGCGTAGCAGCCCTTGTTATAATGGCTTTAGTTTAAGATTTTTCTTTGAATCTGTGGCTCTGAACAGCGGCGTAATGATTGAGTAGGAGAGTGATTCTGAGCCGCTGTTTGAATACCAATTAACAGCCTTTCAATGACGCAGGGAGTGCGGTATGGGCACGGGTTTATGTATGACAAATGGGATTAACGCCGTCCGGCCGCGTACTATCGGTTTTTTACTACTAAATAATTTTACCCTGATATCCCTGGCCTCCGCGGTTGAAGCGCTGCGGATGGCCAATCAGCTCAGTGGCGAGGAGTTGTACTACTGGTATACAGTGACCGTGGATGGTCAGCCCGTTACTGCCAGTGATGGTATTACCATAACCCCGGACTCCAGTACCGTCAGCTGTCCTCAGCTGGACACGGTCATCGTTGCGGGGGGGCTGAATATCACCAAAGCGTATGATCGTAGTCATATTGCCTGGATGCAGGATATGGAGCGCAAAGGGTGTAAACTCGGTGCG
Source organism: uncultured Amphritea sp. (assembly GCF_937127095.1). Classification (GTDB taxonomy): domain Bacteria; phylum Pseudomonadota; class Gammaproteobacteria; order Pseudomonadales; family Balneatricaceae; genus Amphritea. The sequence continues at coordinate 225,275 of NZ_CAKZLP010000054.1, read as the reverse complement.
CTGTGTACCGGTGCGTATCTGCTGGCGGCAGCCGGACTCCTGGAGGGGTATGAGTGCAGCACCCACTGGGAGTATCTTGCTGCACTGCAGGAAGCGTTTCCGCGAGTTAAATGCTCTAGTCGCCTGTTCAGCTTTGATCGCAACCGGATGACCTGTACCGGGGGCACCGTGCCGCTGGATATGATGCTCAACATGATTAAGCTGGAACATGGTTATCAGCTTTCTACAGCGATCTCGGAGATGTTTATCTGCGACCGTATCCGCGATGAGAGCGATCAGCAAAAAATTCCTCTGCGACATGTGTTGGGTACCACGCAGCCAAAACTGCTGGAGATCGTCGCACTCATGGAGGCCAATATCGAAGAAGTAATCGAGATGGATGAACTGGCACGCTATGTTGATCTGTCCCGACGACAGATGGAGCGGCTGTTTCAGAAATACCTCGAATGCTCCCCGTCCCGCTATTACCTTCGTCTGAGATTGCTCAGAGCACGGCAACTATTGAAACAGACCTCAATGTCGATTATTGATATTGCTGCCGCCTGTGGTTTTGTCTCCAGCCCCCACTTCAGCAAATGCTACCGCGAACAGATGGGGATTCCTCCCCGTGATGAACGGTTGGTGGTGAATCAGAGTGACGAAGATGAGCTGTTTGAAGGCGAAAGAGATCAGCTTGGTTTGATATCCCCGCCACTCCCTGACACAAAAGAGTTTGTTTCAAGAGAGGCTTTTAGCGAAGCCAAAACAGAGTCAACCTTTGGCTCGATTACGCTGAAGGGGAAGCGGGATAAATAGCCTCTGTTCATGCTCGGATAGAACAGAAAATGCGGTGATACTCTAGCCGGCAAGCAGAACGAAGCAATAGCTGTCCTGCTCTGTGCTGTTATTGCGGGTATGGATTGTGAATATGCTTGATTCTGCTGGTTATTTCCATCGTTAAAAATGATGGCATTTACGACCACGTGCCCCCGTCTTACGCCAGAAAGTCATGGCCAAATGGCCTTAATTATGGCTTTTTCTATGACCTGAGCCCTACCTTAGCGACGCCTTATGATAAGTCGTTTCCTTGACGCAACCACGCAGCAGCTTGGCGACACATATCCAGCAAGCTTGTTGTATTTTTCAGGCAGACGGCCCATTTTGAGTGTTCTTGTGTATAGGGCTATTTGTAGATTAAGTACAGGTGAAACGGGGATCAAAAGAGCCAGAAGACCATCGGAGAGGTTCTGGCTTCATAACCAACGCTCGTAACTGGGGGGCTGAGGATGTTGTGTGATTGGTGTCCGCTGTTGCCCTGACTACAGGGTTGCGGTTGCGTATAGAGGGTTAGCCAGTCCTCTGCTCATTGGTTGCTTGAATGGCGGACGGATCGCGCAGCTATAAGAACGCACGCTATGGGGGATCAGGGTGTCGGTATGCTCCCCAGTTTGAGCAAAAGCAGTAACAACGCTCATGTAAATGGCTGTCCTGTTGTCTATACTAGTGTGACTAGGAAAAGCTCATTTGAGCTACGTAATAGAATGGGTAGCCTTAAATGTCAGCGCTTGATAATAAACAGTTATTAAACTTGATGCGCTATGCACCCGTCGCTGTTGTTTTTGTGTTTGCCCTGGCCGTTAACCTCATCGCTATTCAGGGCAATCGTGAGCAAGCCGCTCAGAGTATTGAAACCCTTCGTGAAGAACTCACCTTTCAACGTAAAGAGTCGATTCGTTCTCAAGTTCATGAAGTGTATACACATCTTCTTGTTGAAAAATCCAAAGCTGAAAGTAACTTAAAGGACGCTGATAAACAGCGTGTTTATGAAGCATATGGTATTGCGAATCATATCTATGCGCAAAATGTTGGTAAGTCCAAAGCTGAGATTAGCAAAATTATTATCGAGGCGCTGAGGTCTGTATGGCTTTTTGATGGTCGAGGTTCCTTCTACATTATAGATAGTGAGGGAAAGAGCATTATGAATGCTACTAATGCTCACTCAGAAGGGACCAATGATCGGGCGCTGCAGAATGAAGAAGTTGATGTTGTTCGAAAGGTTCTGTCGGTTAACCAAAAAAATGGAGAAGGAGTTCTCAGGTGGAAATTTAAAAAGCCAGGATCTGCTGATAATAAAGAGTTTGAGAAAATAGGGTATGTTAAAAAATTTGAGCCCTATAACTGGTCGATTGTTATAGCAGATTATCTTGTCGACTATGAAGAAGATGTTAAAACAGAATTGTTAAAATGGTTTTCTCAATATAAGTATGGGGAAAGTGGATACTTCTTTGTGCTGGATGAAAATGGTGTGTTGTTAGCGCATCATATAAATGATTTTTTAGGTCTGGATTTCGTTTTAGGAGAAAAGGTTAATATTGATCTTATAAAAGATGTTAAGGATAAGGTTAAGGACGGAGGTGGCGGTTATATCAGCTACTCAAAGCCACTTACGTTAAGTGGAATGATTATCCTGGATCAGGTTGGTTATGTTAAAGAGGTTAGTGAATGGGGTTGGATTATTGGTACAGGATTCAGCTCTCAGGCCTTTGAAAAGAATTTAAGGCTAAAAGAGGAACAGATTAATGAATTGAACTACCAAAACCTAATGCGTCTGGTTTATCTGACAATTGCCTCGATGATATTGCTGACGCTGTCCTCTTTATATGTTGGGAATTTAATCGCCAAACGATTTGAAATGTTTCAAAGTAAAATAAATGCCGACTTTGATGAGCTTAATAATACAAAAGATAAAATGGAATATATGGCGTTGCATGACGCTTTGACTGGACTGCCTAACCGTATTTTGATGTTGAAGGAGATTAAGGAGAATATTAACTTATTAAAGGAAAAAAATGAAAAGTTAGCGGTTATGTTTGTTGATTTAGATAATTTTAAAAATATCAATGATCTATATGGTCATTATGTTGGCGATCTGTTGCTCATAGCTGTTAGTCAGCGGTTCAAAGAGTTGATGGGCGGGCGTGACAGTGTATCGCGCTTTGGGGGGGATGAGTTCGTATTTTGTTTTCCTCAATTGAAGGATAAAAAAGCAGCGCAGGATAAAGCAGAGCAGGTACGCAATGCCCTTAACTCGCCTATTGTAATCGAGGGTCGAACACTTACCATCGCATGCAGTATAGGGGTATCTATCTGTCCTGATGATAGTCTTACAGCTGAAACACTGATAAAAAATGCAGACACTGTATTATATAAATCGAAAGCTGATAAAAAGGGCCAGTATCTTTTTTATAGTAGTATTATCAGTGTGCAGATTATGCGGAAAATGGAAATTCAGCATGAATTGGCCCGTGCGCTTGAAAAAGGGGAGTTGTCGGTCCATTATCAGCCTCAAATGAGTACACGTGAAGAGAAGCTTGTTAGCGTCGAAGCCCTGGCTCGTTGGTTTCATCCATCTTTAGGTAATGTTTTTCCAGACGAGTTTATTTCTGTAGCGGAAGAGTCGGGAATGATTCATGACCTCGATCTTTTTGTTTTTAGAAGGGCATGTGAAGATATCTATGCACTTTCTGCTAATGGTGAAGGTGCGCTGAAATTGTCAGTTAATATTTCCCCTGTACAATTAACCGAGCCGGATTTTTTTAGTAATTTAGTCGATATTTGTACGAGTGTTGGTATTGCCCCTGAGCGGATTACTCTGGAGATCACTGAGAATATTTTCATTCATGGTTTTGATGTCGTGAAGCCATTATTTTCTAAGTTAAGACAACACGGATTTGGATTGTCGCTAGATGATTTTGGTACAGGCTACTCCTCCCTTAGTTATATAAACAGTCTGCCGCTGACAGAGATAAAAATTGACCGTTCTTTTATTAATAAGTTCTTAGATTTTTATCAAAGTGACATGCTTGTACGAATGATTGTCGGCATTGGCCGTTTGTGTGGCCTGGTGGTCGTGGCTGAGGGGGTAGAAACGAAGCCTCAGCTCGATAAGCTGCTAAACTATGATTGCGATCTGGTTCAAGGGTATTACTTTGATCGCCCTTTAACCATAGAACAGCTGTCTGAAAAAATGCAGACCTGCAAAGTGTAAGCGAAGCCAGAATTATGAATTCCAGTGATCCATGATAGTTGTGGCTAGGGGTATTTATGAAGCTTTCGACGATGGTGCTAATAGTCTTTAGTTTTTTTGCAGGAAACCTGATGGGCGCGCCTCGGGATGTTCCACTTTGGCGTCATATGGCCAGTGATGTTGAGATACAGGCATCTTTAGCGGCAATCAAGCGATTCAATGAGAGTCAGGATCAGTGGAATATCGTGCCAGATTTTATTCCGGAAGCATCCTATAGCTTATCGATACAGGCTGCAGCTCAGGCGGAACAGCTGCCTTGCATTATAGAAATTGATCAACCTCTGGTACCTAATTTCGCCTGGAGTGGCTATATCAAACCTTTGGATGAGCTGCTCGATGCAGATCTGTTGGCGTCAATCAACAGGTCAGGCAAAGGGATGTATCAGGGAAGGGTTTATTCTGTGGGGTCGTATGATGTTTCTTTAGCCCTGTTTACGCGAAAGTCGCTGATAAAAAAAATCGGGGCGCGTTATCCAACGATCGAACATCCATGGAATAAAGATGAATTTATGTCATTTCTGGATGCGGTCAAAGCGACCGGTGAATATCAATATCCGTTTGATATGAGAGCCCAGGATACAACCGAATGGATACCTTACGCCTGGCTGCCTTTTATGATCTCCTGGGGGGCAGACCTGATTGATCGAAGCGACAACCAGACGGTAGAGGGTGTTTTAAACTCAAAAGAAGCCGTTCAGTTTGGTCAGTGGATTCAACTCCTGGTGAGTCAGAATTATATGGACGCTCAGCCACAGGACGATAATGGCTTTATTGATGGAGATGTCGGCATTCAGTATGGTGGATCATGGGCTTTAAGTACTTATTACAGTGCTTTTAAAGATGACCTGGCTGTACTTCCCGTGCCAGATTTTGGTCATGGTCCTATTTCTGGTGGCGGAGCCTGGCATTGGGCGATGACAGAAAGCTGTCAGTATCCCCAAAGTGTAAAAGCGCTGCTCACTTTTTTAATGTCAGCAGAAGAGCAGTCTGCTATATCGACTGTCGTAGGTATCTTTCCCTCCGATGCCGAGGTCGCCCAACGGATAGAGATTTACTCTAAAAAGGGGCAGTGGCGCATGCTGTTTGATTTTTATAATCGTTTTTCTATGTTACGGCCCGAAACACCGGCATATTTAGAGATTTCAGCCAGTTATAAAAAAGCCATGAACGATATCCTGAATGGCATGTCTCCATCGCTTGCATTGGATCTGGCTGTTGAAAATATACAAATTGCGTTTGAACGTCATGAAAATTACCCTGCCCGTTAAAGGCTGAGACGCCTGGCTTCAGCGAATAGAGATGCTGCACAGGGTTGATTGAGAAGGCGCAGCAGCGGCTGAAAGAAAATATACCTGCAGCTTTTCAGTTCTAATGCCGGTCTATCTACTATCAAAATCATGCCCCTTTTTGAACATCTGACCCGCTTTAAAGCCTATTTACGGGTTTCCGTCTAAATCTTATTCCTGTCGTCGCTTTTAGTAGTGTGTAAGTCGTTTCCAGCCCCGTTTCATTTTTCTGAATAACTACACTGGCTTTAATGATGAAAAGGTCTGATGTAGGCTTTTTTTCTTGCAGGCCTGAGTGTTAAACGGGTGCTGCTAACTCTGATTCAGAAGGATAACAACAATGAATGCAGCTGATCTGCACAATGATGCCATCGTTATTGATGGTCTTATCTGCGCCAAATGGGAGCGCGCTCTGTTTGAGGATATGGCGAAAGGTGGTCTGACTGCCGCTAACTGCACCGTTGCATTCTGGGAAAACTTTGAAGGCACTGTGCGTAACATCGTCGAGATGAACGAGCTGATCGAAGCGAGCAGTGATCTGTTGATCAAGGTGCGCACCACTGAAGATATCAAGCGCGCCAAGCGTGAAGGCAAGACCGGCGTGATGATGGGCTTTCAGAATGCCAACCCGTTTGAAGATCAGATCGGCTATGTGAAGATCTTCAAGGATCTGGGCGTGGGCATCGTACAGATGTGTTACAACACTCAGAACCTGGTGGGTACCGGTTGCTATGAGCGGGATGGTGGTCTGTCCGGTTTCGGTCGTGAGATCGTTGCTGAGATGAACAAGCATGGTCTGCTGTGTGATCTGTCCCACGTTGGCCCGAACACCGCGAAAGAGGTGATCGATGAATCTAAGCAGCGAGTCTGTTACTCCCACTGTCTGCCATCTGGTCTGAAAGAGCATCCTCGTAACCGTAGTGATGAAGAGTTGAAATATATTGCTGACAAGGGCGGTTTTGTTGGCGTTACCATGTTTACACCGTTCCTGCGTGCCGGCGTTAATGCGACCATTGAAGATTATGTAGAAGCGATACAATACGTTTATAACATCGTCGGTGAAGATGCTATCGGTATCGGCACTGACTTCACCCAGGGCCACGGTCACGATTTCTTTGAATACTTGACCCACGATAAAGGCTATGCCCGTCGTCTGACCCGTTTCGGTGAGATCGTGAATCCGAAGGGTATTCGTACCGTAGGTGAGTTCCCCAATCTGACTGAAGCGTTGTTGAAGGGTGGTTTTTCTGAAACCCAGGTGCGCAAGATTATGGGTGATAACTGGGTGACATTGTTGAAGGATGTCTGGGGCGCTTAAAGCTACTGCGCTCGATGATACGGCGTTATCAGCCCAGCTCGCGATGCTCACTTAGTAAACTAAGCTCCGCTCGCTCACTGTCCTGATGCCTTGTCTCATCGGCGCTCGTAACGCTTTACAAAGTAAATAATATTTTTTAGTACAAAACATAAAGAATTTTGAGGTAGAGACGATGGGTGTACATGCGCCAGAAATGCCAATTGTAGTAGATGATGAAACCGGAGTATGGACCACGGATGCGTTGCCGATGCTGTATGTGCCGCGTCACTTCTTTGTCAATAATCATATGGGAATTGAAGAGGAGATCGGGGCTGAACGTTATGCCGATATTCTCTACAAAGCAGGTTATAAATCAGCACATTACTGGTGTGAAAAAGAAGCGGCTGAGCATGGGATTTCCGGTAAAGATGTCTGGGATCACTATATGAAGCGTCTGTCTCAGCGTGGCTGGGGTTTCTTTATTACTGAAGAGCTGGATATCGAAGCCGGTACCGCTAAAGTTCGTCTGGAAAACTCTGCCTTTGTTTACCAGTATGGCAAGGTGAATCGCAAAGTAGATTACATGTTTACTGGCTGGTTTGCCGGTGCGCTGGATCAGATTGCTGAAAGCCTTGGATACCCTGTGCGGACTAAAGCTGAGCAGACTCAGTGTGCTGCAGAGGACGGCTGTGAGGTGGGTTACTTTGAAGTAACTCCACTGTAAAAACTTAAATAATAAATTTAAAAATCGGCAGAGAAGATTGTTAAAAACGTAAAGATTTTAACAATCCCTCCCATTTAAAATGTATCGGGGTAGTGACTATGTCCCAGTTTGATGTTCTGTTTGAGCCACTTAAGATTAACAATCTGACTATTCGTAACCGCATTGTCAGTACGGCTCACGCCGAGGTGTATGCTACCGACGGCGGTATGACCACTGATCGCTATGTAAAATATTACGAGGAAAAAGCCAAAGGTGGCTGTGGCCTCTGTATTTGTGGTGGTTCCAGTGTGGTGTCCATCGACAGTCCGCAAAGCTGGTGGAGTTCAGTCAACCTGTCTACCGACCGGATTATCCCTCACTTCCAGAATCTGGCAGATGCGGTGCATAAACACGGCGGTAAGATCATGATTCAGATCACCCATATGGGACGCCGTTCCCGCTGGGATGGTGAGAACTGGCCGAACCTGATGTCTCCCTCCGGTATCCGTGAACCGGTGCATCGTGCTACCTGTAAAGTGATTGAAGAGGAAGAGATCTGGCGCGTTATCGGTGATTTCGCTCAGGCCGCACGACGTGCTAAAGAGGGTGGTCTGGACGGTGTGGAGCTGTCAGCAGTACACCAGCATCTGGTTGATCAGTTCTGGTCGCCGCGGGTGAACAAGCGCACTGATAAGTGGGGCGGAACCTTTGAAAATCGTATGCGCTTTGGTATGGAAGTGCTGAAAGCGGTACGTGCTGAAGTCGGCCGTGACTTTGTTGTCGGTATGCGTATTACCGGTGATGAGTTCCATCCTGATGGTTTGAACCATGAAGATATGAAGCAGATCGCCGCGTATTATGATGCCACCGGTGAGCTGGATTTCTTCGGCGTGGTAGGCTCTGGTTGTGATACCCACAATACCCTGGCAAACGTTATTCCGAATATGAGTTATCCGCCAGAGCCGTTCCTGCACCTGGCGGCGGGTATTAAAGAAGTAGTTTCTGTTCCGGTCATCCATGCCCAGAACATCAAGGATCCTAACCAGGCTAAACGTATTATTGAAGCCGGTTATGTAGATTTTGTCGGTATGACCCGGGCACACATTGCTGACCCGCATATTATCGCCAAGATCAAAAATGACCAGGTGGATCAGATCCGTCAGTGTGTTGGCGCCAACTACTGTATCGACCGTCAGTATCAGGGTTTGGATGTACTCTGTATCCAGAACACAGCGACCTCCCGCGAGTATATGGGGTTGCCGCACATTATTGAAAAAACTACCGGACAGGTTCGCAAGGTGGTTGTTATCGGTGGCGGCCCTGGTGGTCTGGAAGCGGCACGTGTGGCTGCAGAACGAGGCCACAATGTGGTACTGATCGAGAAAGAGGAAGAGCTGGGTGGGCAGATTACTCTGGCTTCTAAAGCACCGCAACGTGATCAGATTGCCGGTATCACCCGTTGGCTGGCGATGGAACTGGAGCGTCTGGGTGTTGATATCCGTCTGGGTACTGCAGCCGATGAAGCGCTGGTTCGTGAACTGAAGCCGGATGTCTGTGTCATCGCTACCGGTGGTCGTCCGTTTATCGATCAGAACCCTGAATGGGGTGCTGAAGAAGGTCTGGTTATCTCCAGCTGGGATATTCTCAGCGGCAAGGTTGAGCCGGGCAAAAACGTGCTGATCTATGACACTATCTGTGAATTCTCTGGTCTTTCAGCAGCGGATTATCTGTCAGCGAAAGGTTCACTGGTAGAGATCGTTACCGATGATATTAAGCCGGGTGTAGGTATCGGAGGTACTACCTTCCCAACCTATTACCGCTCGCTGTATGAGAAAGAGGTGATCATGACCTCTGACTTCCTGCTGGAAAAAGTCTACCGTGAAGGTGACAGTCTGGTGGCGGTTCTGGAGAACGAATACACCGGCCAGCGTGAAGAGCGTGTGGTTGATCAGGTGGTGGTTGAAAACGGCACCCGCCCTAATGAGGAGCTATATTACGCTCTGAAAGGTGAGTCACGTAATAATGGCCAGATCGACAACGAAGCACTGTTTGATATCAAACCGCAGCCAGTGCTGAGTGAATCTGGTGACGGCATGATTCTGTGGCGTCTGGGTGACTGTGTATCGCAGCGTAACGTACATGCAGCGATGTACGACGCGTTGCGACTCTGCAAAGACTTATAAGGCGACTGCGCTTGGCCAGGGGTGTTAAACGCTGCCGGGTGACTTCGCATAGCACTGCTATGCTCCGGTCTCCCGTCGGCTTTTTCCTGCCCCTGTCTGTGCTGGTAACGCTGTTAGTCTGTGCAAAGCCTGAAAACTATTAAGCACGGTGATACCGGGCTGGTAAGAATAACAGGGCTGACGTAACAGCCCGATAGCTGTTTTTTGTTGGGGTACCCTATGAGTGTTGAGTGGTTACATCCTTTACTGATTGCGACAGCCCTGGCGCTGGCGGTGATCGGTGCTGTGCGCCGGGTGAATCTGTGGCGTGCCGGTAAACCGGATCAGATTAATCTGATCGCGGGTCTCATGGCGATGCCCGGACGTTATCTGCATGATCTGCATGATATTGTCGAGCGTGGCAAATATATGTCCCGAACCCACGCCGCAACCGGTGGTGGTTTCGTCCTCTCTGCGCTATTAGTCATCCTGGTGCATCTGCTGGGTATCGATAGCCAGATTCTGGCCTGGGCGCTGCTGGCAGCGCTGGCGCTGATGTTTGTCGGAGCGCTGTTTGTATTTAAGCGTCGTCTTAATCCCCCTAGTCGGATCTCTAAAGGTCCATGGATGCGCTTGCCCAAGAGTCTGCTGGCGTTTGCTGGCGCGTTCTTTGTGCTGACACTGCCTGCTGCTGGCGTGCTGCCAGAGGGTAGTGGTGGCGTGCTGTTGACCGTGGTACTGACGGCGCTGATTATCTGGGGTATGGGCGAACTGTTCTTTGGTATGACCTGGGGTGGACCGATGAAGCACGCCTTTGCTGGCGCGCTGCATCTGGCGTTTCATCGCCGTCAGGAACGCTTTGGTGGCGGTCGTTCGACCGGTCTGAAGCCGGTTGATCTGTCGCTGGCTCAAGAGATTGGTGGTGTGCTGGGCGTGGCGAAACCGACTGATTTCAAATGGAATCAGCTGCTGGGATTCGATGCCTGTGTTCAGTGTGGTAAATGTGAAGCGATGTGTCCTGCCTTTGCTGCGGGTCAGCCTTTGAATCCAAAGAAACTGATTCAGGATATGGTGGTGGGTCTGGCGGGTGGCACCGATGCCAACTACGCCGGTAGTCCATATCCGGGTAAAGCGATTGGTAATGCTAAAGGCGGTCCGGATCATATTATTACCGATGGCCTGATCGATCCTGAAACCCTCTGGTCCTGTACAACCTGTCGTGCTTGTGTTGAAGAGTGTCCGATGATGATCGAGCATGTGGACGCGATTGTCGATATGCGCCGCTATTTGACCATGGAGAAGGGTAAGACACCGAACAAGGGGGCAGAAGTACTGGATAATATCATCGCCACTGATAACCCTAATGGCTATGCCCCGGCTAGCCGTACTAACTGGGCGGCGGATCAGAATTTGCCACTGATGCGTGATGTTAAAGAAGCGGAGGTGTTGTTCTGGGTTTCTGATGGTGCATTCGATATGCGCAGTCAGCGCATCCTGCGTGCTTTCGTCAAACTGCTGAAAGCCGCCAATGTTGATTTTGCTGTGCTGGGTGATGAAGAGCTGGACAGTGGTGATGTTGCCCGTCGTCTGGGTGATGATGCCACTTTTCAAAGTCTGGCTAAGCGTAATCTTGACGTATTGTCACAGTATAAGTTCAGTAAGATCGTCACTACCGATCCTCATGCTTATCACTGTCTGCGTAATGAATATAACGATTTTGGCTCCGATGCGCTGAATCGCGTTGAAGTGTTACATCACACTACTTTCCTGAATCAGCTGGTGCAGCTGGGCAGTCTGAAGCTGAGTCCTTTTACTGGCGCGAAAGTGACCTATCATGATCCTTGCTATCTGGGCCGTTATAACGGTGAGTATGAAGCGCCCCGAGAACTGCTGCGCTCGATGGGTATCGAGATCGCTGAGATGGAACGTTCCGGTTTCCGTTCCCGTTGCTGTGGTGGTGGTGGTGGTGCCCCGATCACCGATATTCCGGGCGAACGCCGTATCGCCGATATGCGGATGGAGGATGCCAGCAGTACTGGTGCTGAGCTGGTGGCTGTGGGTTGCCAGCAGTGTACTGCGATGCTTGAGGGGGTGGTTGAACCGCGTCCGCAAGTAAAAGATATCGCCGAGATTCTGGTTGATCAGCTCGTTGATTCGACAGCTGATTCAAGTGTAGGTCAATTGGCCCGGGAGGTGCACTGATGTCCGATCATAACTCAAACGATGTGTTGCGCCGTGATCCCCGGGCTGAGTGGATCGCCCGTAACCGTCTGCATCCACTGCATGGCACTGTCGCCAGCAGCGAGACCGCCGAGGTGCGCGGGCCGAGCGGGCTGTTGCGCAAAAACCCGCACAAGGTTGGCTTTATCGGACCTAATGGCATTAAGCGGATTGATCGTCTGAAAGGTAACGCCGCCGCAACCGGTAAAGGTCGTCGTAGTGGCGCGGCAAAAGATGTACAGCTGCCACTGCATAAAGTTGAAAATCCAGACTTTTATATCGTTGTGGTGCCGGATATGGTAGGTGGACGTCTGACCGCGCATGATAAAGATATCATTGGTCAGGCGCATAAACTGATTAGCGGTATTGACGGTAATGGCGCTGTTCTGGCGGTCTGCTTTGGTCAGAGTAAAGAGGAGCATTTCGATACCGCCGGTGTTGATCGTTTGCTGTTGCTTGATGATGAGAGCTATGAAGGTTACTGCCCGGAGCAGCGACTGGAGGCACTGGTGCAGGTTGAATCTGCTTATAAGCCGCAGTTCTGGTTATTCCCGGACAGTGTTAATGGTGGTTCCGATCTGGGTTCCCGTCTGGCTGCCCGCATTGGCGAGCGTCCGGCTGTGCAGGTCTGGCAGGCAGACAATCAGACTGTTGTGTGTCGTGGTGCCGGTGGGACAACTGATATAACCCGAAACACGCCTCGGCTGTTGATGCTGGCTGAGGAGTGCGCTGATCCGATCGATGAAACCCGTCACGAAGCGCAGTCGGTGACACTTGATGCGGCTCCTGTTGTGGTCGCTCAATTGAGGGATCGGGGGCAGGTTGCGGTTGATCCGAATGCAATTTCCCTGGCCGAGGCTGAGTTTATTCTCTCAGCGGGTAACGGTATCCATAACTGGGATCAGTTCCACTCGGCGGCTTCGGTTCTTGGGGCGACTGAGGGGGCCAGCCGGGTGGCAGTCGATGATGGCTTTATGCCGCGCTTCCGTCAGGTGGGTGCTACCGGCACCTGGGTGACCGCGCGGATTTATCTGGCAGTGGGCATCTCTGGTGCGATTCAGCATATGCAGGGTATTGGCCAATGCGACAAGGTTATCGCGATCAACACTGATGCGGGTTGCGACATGGTTAAGCGTGCCGCGCTCAGTGTTATTGGTGATAGTGAAGCAATACTGGGTGAACTGATAAAGCTGGCAGAGGATTTTCGTGCCCAGCAATCTGCCGGAGGTGATCGGGATGCAGCCTAATCAATTCAAAGTAGACGTGGCCAGCAAGCTGAAAATAGTTTCGCTGGTATCGGTGGGTAAACATCCTCAGTCTGGTCGGGTGCGCCGGTCTGATCAGGATAGTCGTGCTGTAGAGCTGGGCCTTAAACTGACCGGTGATAACCGCTCAGGCGAAAGCCTGACTGTACTGCATGCAGGTGATCCCAGAGAACAGAGTCTGAGAAGCTATGCGGGTATGGGATTAAAATCGGTGCGGGTGTTACAACTTGATCCGTCCGCCGATGCCATTCTGCCGTTAGGTCAGCATCTGCTGCAGTGCGGTGCCGATATTGTGCTGACCGGTGTGCGGGCTGAGAGCGGAGAGTCTTCCGGGATGGTGCCCTACCAGCTGGCAGAAAAACTCGGCTGGCCGATAGTGCCACGGGTGGCTAATATCGTTTCTGTTGAAGGGGGTGTTGCAGAGGTGTTGCAGGCACTACCGCGCGGTCAGAGACGATCGGTTATGGTGCAATTGCCTTTCATCGCCAGTGTCGATTCTGCAGCGCCTGAGGCCCGCCAAAGCGCCTTCGGCCCTGCCAGTCGCGCGCTGATGGATATTGAAGTCGTCAGCGCCTCAGTCGATATGACGCGTGAGTCCTGGGAGGAGGTTCCGGCCCGTAAACGGCCGAAGCGTCTGAAAGTTGTCAAAGCTAAAACGGCCGCTGAACGCTTTAAAGCCGCTACCGCCAAATCCCAGGGAGAGGGGGGTAAAGTGATGAAGAATGAGTCTGCTGTTGAACAGGCGCAGGCGATTTTTGATCTGCTGAAAGAGGAAGGGGTGCTGCGCTGATTTTCAGCCGGCCGGGTCGCTATTTAGTTTTGATTTATACTGGCGATAATAGGTTTAAATCCGATTAATTGTCGCTAATTGTATGGGAATTGCCGCTAATAGTTGGGTTGGTGTTGGGTGAGTTCTGTAGTATTAACACTGCTTCTTGCACTTTGTTTCTATGTGAAACAGCCTGACCCGAAAAACTGAATCTCTAATCCGATTCACCAGGCAATTGTTTACCACTCCCGAGTTTCACGGCTTCGGAGTGGTTTTTTTTGGGCTTTGCTTTGTCTCCGGCGCATTGGCCAGCTTCCTCTTGTTTTGTTAGGCTTATTCAGAATTAACTGCTAATAGGGCCAAGCTAGTATCAGGTCTTCGGTTATATGCTAGCCTTACATATGAGTGGATGAGTTTTAATTACGTGATTATGGTCTGTATTGTCGCTTTAGTTTCTTTTTTTGCATTAAAAACTGTCTGTCGAGAATGGGTATTTTGTGATTCTTTTTGTCGTTATAAGTCAGCTGTTAACCTGTCTTTGATCGTAGAATCTAAACGACCTGTTTAATAATTAACCGGAGTCTTTCTGGCTACAGCAGTTAAAGATTGATGCAGGAACTGTCAGAAAGGTTGCAGGTTTCCTTACCATTGGTCTGGCGATTCTTTGGTGATCTGCACGAAGTCTTGATAGCTATATAAAAAGAAACTGGAGTAGTTCTATGAATGAAGACGTTCACTTCCGCCCTAAATCCGAGGAATATACCTCCGATTACAAAGCCGGGCAGGACAATATTCAGGTATTGGGGATGGATATCCATAACCCTGTTTTTACCACCAGTGCACTGGCCATTCTGGCTTTTATCACACTAACACTGGTTTTCCCGGCTGACGCCAAGGTGATGCTTGAGGGGGCACGAACCTGGTCAATTGATACTTTCGACTGGTTGTTTATGATAGCAGGCAACGTGTTTGTGTTGTTCTGCCTGTTAATGATCGTTCTTCCGGTGGGTAAAATTCGTTTGGGCGGAGCCGACGCAAAGCCGGACTACAGCCGCATGTCATGGTTCTCAATGCTGTTTGCTGCAGGTATGGGTATTGGACTGATGTTCTGGAGTGTCGCAGAACCTGTAGCCTATTACACTGACTGGTGGGGAACGCCGCTGAACGCGGTAGCTAATACTCCCGCAGGAGAAGCAGCTGCAATGGGTGCGACAATGTTCCACTGGGGATTACATCCGTGGGCCATTTATGGTGTAGTAGCGCTGGCACTAGGTTTCTTTACCTATAACAAAGGGCTGCCGCTGACCATTCGTTCTGCTTTTTATCCGCTACTGGGCGAGCGGGTATGGGGGCCGATCGGTCACGTTATCGATATTATTGCGGTGCTGGCAACCATCTTTGGTCTGGCGACTTCGCTCGGTTTGGGGGCTTCTCAGGCGGCAGGCGGACTGAACTTCCTGTTCGGTGTGGAGAATACTATCGCTACCCAGATCGCAGTTATTGTCGTAGTCACCGCAATCGCAATTTTCTCTGTTGCTCGCGGGCTTGATGGCGGTGTAAAAATACTCAGTAATATCAATATGGCTCTTGCCGGAGTATTACTGTTGTTTGTGATTGTTGTTGGCTCGCTGTCAGGTTTTTTCAGCAACCTGCTGCTCACCGTTACCAGCTATGCAACCGATATTCTGCCGCTGAGTAACTGGGTTGGCCGTGAAGATGAAAAATTCTACAGTGGCTGGACTGTGTTCTACTGGGCCTGGTGGGTATCCTGGTCGCCTTTCGTTGGTATGTTTATCGCCCGGGTATCAAAGGGTCGTACCGTACGTGAGTTTATGATCGCAGTATTGTTGATTCCAACCGTGGTTTCGGCGGTCTGGATGGCTGCGTTTGGTGCGCAGGCGCTGGATCAGATTCAGAGTGGCACTGGTGCCCTGGCGAATGGTCTGGGTGATGTGTCTCTGGCGATGTTCCAGATGCTGGAGAATTTGCCATTGGCGGAGATTACCTCCTCGCTGGCGATTGTGCTGGTACTGGTTTTCTTTATCACTTCATCCGACTCTGGCTCGCTGGTAATTGATTCAATTACTTCCGGTGGTAAGGTTGATGCACCTGTGCCTCAGCGTGTCTTCTGGGCGGTTTTGGAGGGACTGATTGCGGGTGTTCTGCTGTATGGTGGTGGAACCGAAGCGCTGAAAGCGTTGCAGGCTGGTGCCATAACCGCCGGCTTGCCATTCACCATTATCCTGTTACTGATGTGTATCAGTATCTACAAGGGATTGAAGACTGAGTTATAATTCAGTCTGAGATTTATGGTTGAGGAAAAGCTGGCCTGGTGCCAGCTTTTTTTGTTTAATTTTTACTGTTTAGGTTTCTCTGTTTAAATATGGTTTAACGGTGATTCTGGATAGCGAGCGTGAGAACGTCAAGATGATGATTACTGACCTGATTGATCAGGATGATTTCTATGAGTATCTACAAGGCGCTGGTGTGCCGCTTGAGCCGGGTCTGTCGCCTGAACAATGTAGTCAGGCGGCATTGCAATGGTTGTCCGCTCAGGATGAGCCGGTGCGCGTTCAGTTCGCTGAGTCTGTTGCGTTGTTGCAGCAACAGATACCGGTGATGTTGCCTGAGGTGCAGGAGGCATTAGCCGTTTTGGCAGATGCTTTATAGGTAACTGCTGGCAGGCTTGAAAATGATGCACTATAAAGCCGATGAGCTGCTCGTCGGCTTTTTTATGTCCTGTAGACAAACTGCGGTAGAACTATCTGGTGGCTACTGTGAGGTTCACGGTAATAAGCGGGCGCCAAGCAGGCGGGTAGTGCTCAGCTGGTTTATTGGGGGGCGTATCTCGAACAAGTTCAGAAAGTTTTCCCCGAGTGGCTATTATAGATCAGGTGGAGTGCGCTCTGTTTGCAGTTCTTCTGACTGAGGGGAGTAGCTCTCGATCATAAGTAAAGGGGCTACAGTGCTGCGGGTAAAGGATCAGTCAGTGATTAAATGAATGTCCCAAAGGTTGCCGGAAGTATGGCATACCGAGCAGCATAGATGTTGTTACTTCTGCAGATTGGTAGTCGGGTATATAACGGGTGATAGGCAGATCAGCCGGGATAGGCAGTCGCGAATCGCAGAGCTTGAGGCAAATAAAAATTCAGGCAAATAAAAAGGCTGATGTTATGACGCATCAGCCTTTTTTGCCTTAATGGAAAATGTTTATTTCGCCTTCAGGTTTTTCTGCACGGTATCGCTGTACCACTCCAGAAAGTTAACTATACCGAACTCAAAGGTTTCAGAGTATGGACCTGGCTGATAGCCGACAGAGTTGATACCGCGCTGATTCTCTTCACCCAGAATGCGATCCTGATCGTTGGTGGCATCCCAGACCTGACGCAGGCGTTCTGGGTCGTAATCAACCCCTTCAACGGCATCTTTATGCACAAACCATTTGGTCGTTACCATGGACTCCTGGGCGGAGATCGGCAGCACCCGGAAGACGATAAAGTGATCGGACTGCATATGGTTCCAGGAGTTAGGCAGGTGCAGAATGCGCATGGAGCCTAGCTGTGGATTCTTAATGCGCCCCAGCAGCTTCTTACTGCCGCTTTCGCCATCCAGGGTCATTACCTTGGTGCCTTTTTTTAGGGGCATGCGGACGATACGGTTGCGCAGACCAGGGCCAAAGCTGCGGTGTTCATGGGGAATGCCCTCAGCGTCCCACTGATCGGCCTGCTCTTTGCAGTAATCTTTAAACTCCTGAGAAGCGCGCGGGTCATTAGTGTCATCCCACTCCAGTAGCGTGTTCAGCAGCTCCGGGTGGTTGCCAACACAGTGATAGCATTCGCGGTTGTTTTCAAGTACCAGTTTCCAGTTAGCCTGCTCGTACATGTTGGATTCCACCGCCAGCTTGGTGTTCTCAACATCGTAGGGTTCCATATACTCTTCAAGAGTCGTCAGGAATTCGTCGAAATCACCTTCCGGTTCCTCTTTACCCAGGCAAACGAAGATGAAACCTCCGGCAGTTTTGCAAAACGCTTTTTTCAGGCCGTGTTCTTTGGTCTCGAATGATGCGCCCATCTCTGTACCGGCAAACAGCAGGTTGCCTTTCAGGTCATAGGTCCACTGGTGGTATGGGCAGACCAGGTTGGCAACCTTGCCGCGGTGTTCAGAGCAGATGCGCGAACCGCGATGGCGGCAGGTATTGTGGAACGCATTGACACTGCCATCGGCGTCCCGTACTACCAGTACCGGGTTCTGGGCAATCTCGACTGTAAAGTAATCGCCCTTGGCTGGAATCTCGCTGGTCATACCGACAAACAGCCACTCTTTCTGGAAGACTTCTTCCACATCAATCCGGAACATCAGCGGATCGTTATACAGGGGCTGAGGCAGGGAGTAGTTTGCCGGACGGGCCTCAAGCATGGTCGCCATTTCCTGTCGCGCATCATGGATAGTCGCGCAGGTGGTGTTTAATAGATCATTTTGGTTCATCAGTGGATCTTCCTTCACGGCACTGCTGTGCTGTTTATTATAGTTGATCAGGAATAACCCTGACCTGAATTGTGGTATTGAACGAGCTAATCCTCCTCCAAGGTACGTTTACAGGATTGACCATTAACGACATGAATGAGTACATAAATCGACCTGTATTGCCCATAGACAGTGGGATGGTCGCAATAAGCAAATTAATGTCGTTTGTGGTTAATATTTGAAAACCGGCTGGGCAGACAATGCATTCATTGAGTATGATTAATGGGCTGATTTTAGTAAAACCCAGTGTGGGATACGCTATTCAGTCAGATGAATGAACCGTTTTTAGCTGTGCACAAATGAGAGATACGCTATGACAAATACCATCCCTGCCACCGTTGGCTCCGAAAGCTTCATCCCGGTCAATACCCAGACCTGGGTCAATGGTCGCCACAATGTCCGTTGCGTCAAAGTGATCCATGAAACCTGGGATGTGTGTACCTTCTGTTTTATGTCTGAGCAGCCGGTGATGTACTTCTTCAAACCGGGGCAGTTTGTCACCCTGGAGCTTGAGATTGAGGGGCAGCAGGTGATGCGATCCTATACCATCTCAAGCTCTCCTTCGGTGCCTTACAGCTTTTCTATTACAGTGAAAAAAGACCCTAATGGTCAGGTTTCGAGCTGGTTACATGAAAACCTTAAAGAGGGTGATGAGCTTGCCGTTCACGGTCCGGTAGGGCTGTTTAACTGCATCGATTATCCTGCACCCAAAGTGTTGCTGCTATCCGGTGGCGTAGGGATTACCCCGGTGATGTCGATGGCGCGCTGGTGGTTTGATACTAATGCAGACGTCGATATTGCTTTTGTTCACAGTGCCCGCACGCCAAAAGATATTATCTTTGCACGTGAGCTCGACCATATGTCCTCCCGGATCAGTAACTTTGGTCTGCATCTGATCTGTGAAAAGATTGAAAACGGTCAAGCATGGCATGGTTACCGTGGTTATCTGGATCAGGCTAAGCTGGAACTGATCGCACCGGACTTTCTTGAGCGTGAAGTGTTCTGCTGTGGCCCGACGCCTTATATGAACGCTATTAAAAATCTGCTGCAGGCTAACGGCTTTGACATGAGTCGTTATCATGAAGAGTCTTTTGGCGCGACTCCCGTAGAGATCGAAGAAGAAGCGATAGAAAACGCTGAAATCGCACAGGAAGAAGCCGATGCACTTACCCAGGAAGATATGCTACGGGTAGAGTTTTTGGGTAAGGGGCAGGGTAAGAGCATTCAGGTTGCTCCCGGTGAAACACTTCATACTGCCGCCGCCAAACTTGATTTGCTGATCCCGAAAGCCTGCGGTATGGGCATCTGCGGCACCTGTAAAGTGCTGGTTAAATCGGGTGAAGCTGAGATGTCCCATAATGGTGGTATCACGGATGATGATGTTGCAGCAGGTTATGTTTTGTCCTGCTGTAGTGTGCCAAAAACAGATGTTGTAATTGATTTCTGACAGGCTGTTGTGATGATTAAAAAATCGCCTGCGGGCGATTTTTTCGCTTCGAACGATTATCGTGTAACACTTCGTTGTTAACGAAACACTAGCCGGACATTATGATGCAAGCAGAGCAGATAGAAATTGCAACCTTTCTGAAGCAGTACCCTCCATTTAGTAGTCTGCCGGAAAAGGTGGTGGACGAGGTTGCCTGTGAGGTAGAGATCAGTTATTTCCGTGCCGATAGTGATATTTTTACATTCGGGGATGAGATCAGTGATCTCTGTGTTATCCGCAGCGGCGCAGTGGAGATCTACCGTCGTAATGGTGACCTTTATAACCGCCTGAGTGAAGGGGAGTTGTTTGGTCAGTTGAGTCTGCTGATGAGTCAGCGGGTGAGGCTTCCGGCCCGAACGATCGAAGATTCACTGATTTATTTTATTCCCGAAGCGGTGTTCAGCTCTCTTTGTGAGCGCTTTGATTCATTTGCTTACTTTGTCGAAGTGGATGATAACCGTCTGCATCAAGCAGTTTCCAGTAAGCATGAAAGCAGTGATCTGATGGTGTCTAAAGTGACCGCGCTGATCGCCCGACCGCCGGTCTGGTTAGATACCACCGCAACCGTTTGTCAGGCGGCGCAGAAAATGACCGAAGAGGGGGTCTCATCGCTGCTGATCATGCACAGCGATGTTGTTAAAAAAGGGGAAGGCGCTGATGAATCAGTTGCCCAGTCTCTTGCTGGAATTATTACCGACCGGGATCTGCGTACCCGGGTGGTGGCCCCCGGTCTTGATCTGGACTCCCCTGTAACTGCGGTTATGACTGCTGCCCCTGTTACCCTGGATGCCGATGCTTATGCTTTTGAGGCGATGCTGACGATGCTGCGCTTTAATCTGCACCATCTGCCTATCCTGCAAAAGGATCGTCCTGTTGGGGTGCTGGCAACATCTGATATCGTGCGCTATGAGTCGCAAAGCAGTCTCTATATGGTCAGCAATATTATGCGCCAGCCCAATGTAGAAGAGTTGGCGAAGTTGCAGCCGCAGATTAGTGCCTGTTTTGTCCGTATGGTCAGTGAAGACGCAAACTCTCATATGATTGGTAGCGCGATGTCGGTTATCGGGCGAACCTTTAAGCAGCGTTTGCTGGAGCTGGCTGAGGAGCATCTGGGGCCTCCGCCGCTGCCTTATTGTTTTCTGGCACTGGGCTCGATGGCCCGGGATGAGCAGTTAGTGGTGACCGATCAGGATAATGCGCTGATTCTCGATAATAGTTATCAGCCACAACAGCACGGCGAGTATTTTGCGCAGCTGGCAAAGTTTGTCAGTGACGGTCTGGATAGATGTGGTTATACCTACTGTGCAGGCAATATTATGGCCACAAACCCTCAATGGCGAAAAACCCGACGGCAGTGGGAAGCTACTTTTTCAGACTGGATTGAGAACCCTATGCCTGAGGCACTGTTGAACTGTTCAATATTCTTTGATCTGGATGGCGTCTGGGGGAAAACTGACTGGGCAGGACAGCTCAACGCCTTTATTGCCCGCAAGGCTCAGCGCTCGCCAAAATTTCTTGCCAGTCTGGCCCGTAATGCCCTGAATCGTACCCCGCCACTGGGCTTTTTTAAAAACTTTGTGATGGAACAGGATGGGCAGCATCGTAACTCAATCAATCTTAAACGCCGCGGTACTGCGCCAGTGGCGGATCTTATTCGGGTACACGCACTGGCGGTTGGCTCAAAAGTGCAAAACTCATTTGAACGTCTGGATGATGTGGAGAAAGAAAATATTTTGCCGACCGGTAAAGCTGCGGATTTGCGGGATGCGCTGGAATTTATCTCGATGGTGAGAATTCGTCATCAGGCTGCGGATCTGGAAGCAGGGCAGGAGCCTTCTAACAATGTTAAGCCGGAAATGCTGACCGATTTTGATCGACGAAATCTTAAGGAAGCATTTCAGGTGCTGAGCAACAGTCAGCGATTTCTGCGGTTCCGTTATCCGTACTCCGGCCGGTAGAGGTTACTATGGCTGACACTATGGAAAGATGGGCAGTGCAGTATCAGAAATTAGCGCTCAATGTACGTGATGAGCGGCTCCGGCGATTCTATCAGCAGGGGCTGCCTGGAGTAGAGACACCGCTTACAGATGTGTCTTTCGTGGCGCTGGATTTTGAGACCACAGGTTTGGATGCCGAGCATGATGAGATTATCAGTATTGGTCTGGTTCCTTTTGACCTGAACCGGATCCGACTACGAGATAGTCGCTACTGGCTGCTTAAACCTCGCCGGGAGTTAACAGAAACCTCGGTACCTTTTCATGGGATTACCCATTCACAGTTAAATGATGCACCTGATCTTAATCAGATACTGGATGAGGTGCTGGATGAGATTGCCGGTAAGATTGTCGTGGTTCATTACCGCTATATTGAACGGGAGTTTTTTGATGCGGCGGTTAAAAGACGACTGGGAGAGGGGATCTGTTTTCCAGTAGTCGATACAATGGAGCAGGAAGCGATGTTGTATCGACGTGGAATCGTTAGCAGAGTTAAACGTCTGGCTGGCCTTAAGCCGGAATCCATCCGGCTGGGGGATAGCCGCTTGCGCTATAATCTGCCGCATTATGGTCAGCATCATGCATTGACGGATGCTGTTGCGACTGCCGAGCTGTTGCAGGCACAGATCCGCCATCGCTATAGTGAGACAACCCCGATCAGTGACCTCTGGATTTGATCTTTTTTTAGTTGTGTTGAAACAAAAAAACCACCGGGTGGCCGGTGGTTTTTTTATTAGGATAACCGCAGGCCTGTTAAGCGGCTACTGAACCATGGGGATCGATAACAAACTTCTTAGCAGCACCGCCATCGAAGTCAGCATAACCCTCTGGTGCCTGATCCAGGGAGATCATCTGCACGTTAACCGCTTTCGCAATATCTACTTTGTTAAACAGAATTGCCTGCATCAGTGGGCGATGGTATTTCATCACCGGGCACTGGCCGGTATGGAAGGAATGGGATTTCGCCCAGCCGAGCCCAAAGCGCATGCTCAGAGCACCGTGTTTTGCGGCATCATCCATCGCGCCGGGATCTTCCGTTACATAGAGGCCTGGAATACCGATAGAACCCCCGGCACGGGTCATCTGCATCGCTGAGTTAAGCACGGTTGCCGGTGCTTCTACTCCGTGGTTGCAACCACAGGCGTGGGCTTCAAAGCCAACGCAGTCGACGAATGCATCCACTTCACGCTCACCCAGAATCGCTTCCAGCTTATCGGCCATCTCGCCTTCCTGACGCAGATCGATGGTTTCGCAACCAAAGCTGCGTGCCTGTTCCAGACGGTCTTCGATCATATCCCCTACGATAACGCAGGCAGCACCCAGTAGCTGTGCCGAGACTGCTGCTGCAAGTCCTACAGGGCCTGCACCGGCAATATAGACAGTTGAGCCCGGGCCGACTCCGGCAGTCACGCAGCCGTGGAAGCCTGTTGGGAAGATATCCGACAGCAGGGTCAGATCGCGGATCTTCTCCATCGCCTGATCCGAGTCGGGGAATTTCAGCAGGTTAAAGTCAGCATAGGGCACCATCACATACTCTGCCTGGCCACCGACCCAGCCGCCCATATCGACGTAACCGTAAGCGGCTCCCGGGCGGGCAGGGTTAACGTTGAGGCAGATGCCGGTGTTACCCTCTTTGCAGTTGCGGCAACGGCCACAGGCAATATTGAAGGGGACTGAAACGATATCGCCTGGCTTGAGAAACTCGACATCGTTGCCGCACTCGATGATCTGTCCGGTGATCTCATGGCCCAGCACCAGGCCGGATTGGGCCGTAGTACGACCGCGCACCATATGCTGGTCTGAACCACAGATATTGGTGGTCAGCACTCGCAGGATGACACCGTGATTACATTTACGTTTACCCAGTGATAACTCTGGAAAGGCGATTGCCTCAACAGCGACTTCACCCGGGCCTTTATAGACAACACCACGGTTGGCATGATTGCTACTCATGGTAATACTCCTGTTATATTATTATAGGAACACCTTAGGATTGGTGTGTTGGATACAATAGTCCATAAATATGGCTTTTTGGTATTTTAAAACCGCCGTAATGTATCCAATATTGTGTTTTGCTATTCAGCCACCTGCGAACAAGTGTATGGCTATCATAGGCTGTCGTATCTGACTGCGACTGTCTGCTACCGCGCTGGAATTGTTCAGAACCGACATGCTAATCCTCTTCATAAGGTGATTATTCGATAAAAATACCGTTGCTAAAGTGTTTTTTGGGTGGGTTGGCAGCAGGTTGAAAACTGTTGTAAATCAATGAATGTCGTTAATGGTGTCGCTTAGGGGTAAGCAATGCTGGAGCGTGGTCGTTTATAGATATTCTGCGTTTGATCTAAATCAAATAATATTCAATCAGTGGTTGAGCAAAACGATAAGACTTTAGTCAATAAAATGCTTGAATAAAAACGACCATGCCGGCGGAAGAAATAGCAGAGCTCTGTTTTTCATCAGCCATTTTAAATTGTCCTAAAAAATAAGAAAACGAACGTGAGTAGCACCGGTGCGACGTTGCTTGGCTCTTTGCATCTACTGCTTGTACGCGTTATAAAGGGGGCGCTACCATGACTATATCATCTACGGCTTTGGATCCGATTAAGGATTACCAAAAAGTGACCCGTGTGGGTTTCTTACTGCTGAATAACTTCACTATGATTGCGCTGGCGTCATCGATTGAGCCGCTTAGAATGGCGAATCAGTTGTCTGGCCATGAGCTATACAGCTGGCATATGGTGTCCGAAACCGGAGCCCCTGTCAGTGCCAGTGACGGCTTAAGTTTTACGCCTGATTTTTCTATCGCCGATATGCCGGAACTGGATCTGTTGATTGTTTGCGGTGGCGTCGATATCACCCGTAGCTTTACGCAAAAGCAGGTTAGCTGGTTACAGTTAATGAACCGTCGTGGCGTGACGCTTGGTGGCATCTGTACCGGTGCTTATCTGCTGGCCCATGCGGGTTTGCTGGATGGCTATGATTGTAGTACCCATTGGGAGTGTATGGCGTCACTGCAGGAACATTATCCTAAAGTGAACTGCAACAGTCGCCTGTTTACCATCGACAAGAACCGTATGACCTCATCCGGAGGTGTTTCACCAATGGATATGTTCCTGCATATGGTGACCCTGCAGCATGGGCCGAAACTCTCGATGGCGGTATCCGATATGTTTATCTGCGACCGCATACGCACTGAGTTTGACCAGCAAAGGGTGCCTCTGCGGCAGTTACATAACTGCGGTGATAGTAAGCCGAAACTGGTGGATGTGATCGAACTGATGGAGAACAACCTGGAGGAACCCATCGGGCTTGATGAACTGGCTGCATTTGTTGATGTTTCACGCCGTCAGCTTGAACGAATGTTTCTTAAATACCTCAACTGCTCGCCGTCGCGTTACTATCTCAAGCTGCGGCTGGATCGGGCACGGCAGTTGTTAAAACAATCCAGTATGGCGATTGTGGAGATATCCACTGCCTGCGGGTTTGTCTCAACACCGCATTTCAGTCGCTGTTATCGTAAACATATCGGAATCTCCCCCCGAGATGAGCGCAAAGGCGGGCTACCTGTTTCGCAACAACAGAACGGCATCATCGAATCGCCGGAGGAAAACGGTTTCTTCGCTAGCATGAAGCGGTCTGTTGCGGTGCTGCATTCGGCGCAGGCAGAGCCCAGTTTTGGTTCCATAGCTATCTGACATACCCCTGGCAGCCAGATCCCTGTCTGGCTGCTCCCTTCTTTATATCTGTTGAGTTGGCACACGGCTATCGTATTGTGCTAACCGCAACCTTCATTATCCGGCGGGCCTCTATTAGTCGGCCTTTCTCCGGGGCGACCCCGACAGTCTTTTTTCAAATGAGCCGCAGGGCTCTTTTTTAGCTTTCAGTTCTAACGCTTTCGATGCTGTTTTAATCGCCATTTTTACATTTATCTTTTTCCGCCGTTTTACGGTCGTTTTTTTATATCTGCTTTTTCAACTATTTTAGAAACGACACCTTATCTATCTGTTTGCGAAGCGTCTGCAAAATCAGTTTAAGTGAAACAGATTGCCATAATTTAAATAAGTGAATTATAAAACTGAATTTATTTGTTTTTACATAAATATTCACTTATTTTTTTGATTAATGTAGTTATATTTTAATGTATTAGCTGTAATTGACCATCGATCTTTATTACTGATATCTATGTGTTCCCGGGGAAAAAAACAGGATGCTGCCGCAGTGATGCAGCGGTTATACAAACGATAAGAATAGCGGTGAGTAAAAGAGATGAGCAGAATAGATACGCCGAAGAGAAAGTCAGTCTTTAATCGGAAAGGCTTACTTTCATTCATGACCAGCCTGGTTGCGACCAGTGCTCTGATGGTCGGTTCAGCACAGGCAGTGACGCTGAAAATGGCGACCGATTCGGGAGCAAAGGGTTCTCCAGCGGGTGATACGCTGGAACACTGGGCGGAGTTGATTGAGAAAAACTCTGGTGGTGATATCGACGTTAAAGTGTTCTATCAGAATGAACTGGGCAGTCAGAACGAAGTATTTGATCTGCACGTTGCCGGTGATGTTGATGTGATGCTTAACTGGCCAATGACCTCATATGATAAGCGCATCGGTGTTATCTACACCCCTTATATGACCCTTTCCTGGGATGAGGCGCTCACCGCCTACAGTCCGGGTGGCTGGGTTAATAATATGCTCGGTGGTATCTACTCTGATATTGGTCTGAAGTTCTTTGGCCCCTGGCCTGAAGGTTTCAACGGTGTCGCAACCCGGGGTAAATACGCGACCACTATTGCCGAAGCAGAAGGGCTTAAAGTGCGTACTATGACCGTATTCCCAGCACCTCAGACAATGCAGGCACTGGGTTACCAGACTGCTGCAATCGACTGGGGCGAAGTCTACACCTCACTGCAAACCGGTGTTGTCGATGGTGAAGCGGGTAACGTGATCTATTGGGACTATGAATATTTCCGTGATCTGCTCGATTACTACGTTCGCTCTAAGCACTTTTTCATGACCGGTGTTCTGAGTATGAATCAGGAGTCGTTTGATGCACTGACTGAAGCTGAACAGAAGATCGTAGCTGATGCCGCTAATGAAGTGATGATGGCGCAGTTTAAAGCAGCGCAGGCGCAGGATCAGCACTACGTAGCAGAAGCTGAAAAAGCGGGAATGAAATACTTCGAGCTGTCAGACGAGCAGATAAAAGAGTTTGCCCGCGCTGCCCGTGAGAAAGTCTGGCCGTTGATGGATCAGGAGATTGGCTCTGAAATTATGGACACCATTCGGGCGAACGCGACCCCGTTGTAAGGTTTAAAGTCCCGGACGGCGGTACAGAGATTGTTCCGCCGTTTTTGTTTTTGAGGTAGTACCATGATTATGCGTTTCTTTATTGGATTAGACCAGAAGGTCGGATGGTTGCTCAATACCGTTGCTCTGATCAGCAGCCTGATGCTGGTGGGCCTGATGCTGTTTCTGGTTGTGGCCCGTTATGTATTCGGCTGGTCGATTATCGGACTGCTGGAGCTGATCATGTTGTTCGGTATGTGGCTGTATATGGTGGGTGGCCTGATTGCCAGCCGTAAACGGGAACATCTGGTCGTGGATTTTCTTCAGACCAGTATTCGTGACCGACAGATTCGTCGGCTGCATCAGTGCTTCATCTCATTGGTGACGCTGGTGATTACCGGCTTCTTTGTTTTCCTTGCTTATCGGATGCTCAGCTGGGGGTTGCGTAGACCGCAACATACTCCGGGATTATCGATCCCTCTATGGATACCTCAGAGTGCCATTATGTTCGCCAGTATTGGCTGTTCCCTATATGCCCTCAGGGACTTTATTCAATGTTTGATCGGCTATCACCCTGAACCGGTCATTATCGCCGAAGCAAACCAGCAGGATATTCGCTGATGGAAGGTTTAATCGCAGTAGGAATCTTATTGTTCCTGATGATTGTTGGGGTGCCGGTTGCCTGGTCTTTTGCCGGCGTACTGGCATATCTGGCATTCGCGTATGACGCTAATTTTAATACCCTGATGTTGCAGGGATACCGCTCGATTGATTCAGTGATTCTGATTGCACTGCCGTTATTTGTGCTCACCGGCTATCTGATGCAGAGTGGCGGTATAGCCCTGAGGCTGGTGAACTTTATTGAAGTGTTGGTGGGTAAGCGTAAAGGCGGAATGGGGGCTTCAATGGTCCTGGCGTCTGGTATTTTCGGCGCGATTGCCGGTACTGCAACCGCCGCAGTTGCTTCGATTGGCACTATTATGATCGGTCCCCTTGAAAAGCGGGGTTACCCACGAGGGTATTCTTCTGCGCTGTTGGGGATATCCTCACTTCTGGGAATTCTCATCCCGCCATCGATCACGATGATTTTGTTCGCAGTGGTAACAAGGCAGTCGGTAGCAGCCTGTTTTGCGGCCTCAATCGGACCTGCTTTACTGCTGATTGCGGGGTTGATAATGGCAAATCGGTTCAGCGTTGGACGCCTGTTTCAGGAGGTGACTGCCGGGGCTCAGGATGGTCTGGAAAAGTTACCATCGAAAGGAACTGCTGCATTTCAGGCGCTGCCGGCTCTCTCGCTGCCGGTGATTATTCTGGGGGGGATTTACGGGGGTGTCTGTACGCCGACTGAAGCTGCCGCGATTGCCGCCTTTGTGGCTATCGTGATCGGTTTTTTTGTCTATCGTGATCTGACTATCAAGCGTTTAAGCGCGAGTGTGATCGCGGCTGCAGAAACCACCGGGACGGTTATTCTTATCCTGCTATTTAGTTTTATGATTGGCCGGATACTGGCATCTGAGCGAATTCCTCAGGAGCTGACCGAGGTGATTACCGGGCTGGTGAAAGACCCGCTGATGATTCTGATTGCGGTAAACATCTTTTTGATTGTTGCCGGTATGATTATGGATGATGTCTCAGTGACTGTTGTGGTGGCGCCTCTGTTTCTGCCGCTAATGGTGGCCAGTGGTGTCGACCCGATTCATTACGCCTCGATTGTTGCCTGCTCTGTGGTGATCGGAGCCAATAGTCCGCCAGTGGCGCCGATTCTGTATATGGCCTGTCGTATTGGGCAGGTGCCAATTCACAAAGCAGTCATGCCGGCGATAGCGTTGATGGCTTTTGTCGGTCTGCCGGTAATGGTTGTAACCAGTTTAGTACCGCAGCTGTCACTGTTTTTTCCAAAATTGCTGGGGTTAATGTAAAACTTACCTGTATCAACTGAAGCGGCGGCTTGATCTGAAAGCCGTCGCTTGTTATTTGAACGGCGCCCTCTATCAAGGATTTTATTGAGACTGTCATTTTTTGTGGGAGCGACGCCCTCGTCGCGATAGGTCAACTGTAAAATTGAATTCTGACGCACCATGCTTTTTCTAGCATCTGGCAAGGCGGCGAAGCCGCCTCTGACGAGTCGCCTAGCGACGTTCTAACGACCTGCAATGAGCGATTCTTTTACTCCCCTCTGTTCTTTCTATAAAATATTTCGCACACCTTGTGGTGTTCTGGTGCGGATGATTACTCTAATAATGAAACAAGACGGCGGAAATGGATATGGAACAGATGGATGTGGGTGAGCGCTTAAAAGCGATTCGTAAGCTGAAAGGGCTTTCGCAACGGGAGCTGGCTAAACGGGTGGGCGTGACTAACAGTACCATCTCAATGATTGAGAAAAACGGGGTAAGCCCCTCGGTTAGTTCATTGAAGAAAGTGTTGTCCGGTATTCCTATCTCTATTGGTGATTTTTTCACCCTGGAAATTGAGGATATGGAGCCGGAAAGCGTGGTATATAAGGCAGAAGAGATGCCTGACATTGGCTCAAATAACCTTAGCCTGAAGCTGATTGGTGCCCGCAATAAGGGGCGCTCCATGGATCTGTTGAAAGAGCGTTATGAGCCAGGAGCAGAAACCGGACCTGAGATGTTACAGCATCCGGGGGAAGAGGGTGGTGTGGTGATCAGTGGTGAGATCGAGCTGACCGTTGGTTTTCAGGTGTACCACCTGAAAGCGGGAGACGGTTACTATTTCAACAGTAACCGCCCCCATCGTTTTCGTAATATCTCTGCTGAGGTGTGCGAAATAATCAGCGCTAATCCCTCAGTTTAAGTCTCTTTTGAGATAGTGTCTGCCGGCGTTGTTCCGCTGACTGAGGGAGCTGCTTTGGTTGGCAACGTTTTATCCGGATCGACATTATCATCAAACTTGATCACCGCTTTCTGTAGAATCAGTGTGTTCGGGTAGGTGATTATCTCGCCATCCCTGCGGATTATGACATGAAACAGGGTGATCTCATCGACGATGCCGCTGATATCTTCGTCCTTCTCGACAATTTTAATATAGTCGCCAACCCGATAGGGAAAGCCAAAGAAGATAATAAGGCTGGCGGTGATGTTGCTCAGAATTGACCACTGCGCAAACATAGCCACACCGATAACGGCAAATACCGATGATAGAAATACCGATAGCTGGGTGTAGTGGATACCCAGCAGCAGTGCCAGCAAAGTAAAAAACAGCAGTGTCAGGGCGATATTGAGTGTTTTGGCAATGTATTTGATACGGTACTGATCTGTACCTTTGAGCTCCCCTAATCGATTGATGTTTCGATTGATAAAACGGAGTGCGATGGTGTAGGTGATAATCAGTGCTAAGACAATAAGGTATTTCATTCCTCTTTGGTCTCCGGGTTTTGAACGGCTGTTTTTTCGACGGCTACACTCAGCTCGTCCAGTTTGGTATGCAGGCGCATGATCTGCAATTCAAGTTTCAGGTTGATCTCATAGGTGGCGTCCTGCTTGATCCGGTCTTTTGCGGCCTGACGGTTTTGCGACATCATAATGATCGGCGCCTGAAATGCGGCAAGGCTTGATAGCCCGAGATTCAGCAATATATAAGGGTAGGGATCAAAAGGCTTATCCATCAACAGAAAGGTATTGGTGGCAATCCAGGCGATGATAAACAAAAAAAAGAGACTGATAAACCACCAGGAGCCCCCAAAACGGGCGACCATATCTGCAATTTTCTGTCCGGTCGTCAGACTGTCACTGTAGGCGTGGTTGACGTTTTCAGAAACAGTGGTGTGCTCGGCAATACTGTTGATGACTTTCTGCTCATTTTCGGCCAGCGAACTATAGCTTTGCCCCAGCAGTGCTTTTGCCAGATTTTCAAAATAGCGTTTCATAGGGGTTTCCAATGATTGATCCAGGCTTTTCAGTTTGTCTTATCTGACTTTCATGCCGTTGAGCCATGATGCAGATCACATGATAACGGATTCTTCCTGAAAAATTGCCTGCTTGTTTGTCGATAGCTTGTATCCTTAAACTGATAGTAAAAAATAGTTAACCGCTATGTGAAAATTTGTACTCTTAAGAGTGTTTCTTGTACATGGAAAAACGATCAATGTTCAACTCGTTGAGAAACCGCATTCTGGGGTTGTTTTTGTTGGTAGCACTGCCCGGTTTAGTTGTGGTTTTTTATCATGCTGAGGAGGAACGAGAGAGCGTCATTGAGAAGAGCCGTGCCCATGCCGCGTTAGTCGTTGATCATACAGTGGCTCATCAGCAGAAGCTTGTTGACGATACGCGTGTTTATCTGATTAAACTAGCCAGTCATACACAGGTCAAGAACCCAGCAGATCCAGCCTGTTCTCAATATTTAGCTGATATTCTCAGACTCAATTCAGTTTATGTAAACCTGGGGGTGCCGAAGGCTGACGGTGAACTACTGTGCAACGCATCTCCCTTGACCTCTGCGGTAAATGTTGCTGACAGAGGTTATTTTCAAAGAACTATCAATAACCGGACATTTGCGATCGGTGAGTTTCAAACCGATCGGGCAGCTGCGATGGTGAGCCTCAACTTTTCTTATCCGGTCATTTCCGACAAGGGCGAAGTTCTGGGAGCGGTCGTCGCCGTTGTCTCACTGGATTGGTGGAGTACACAGTTAAGTAAAGCAAACCTGCCGGATAAGTCTATAGCGACTATTTTGGATGCCGACGGTAACGTGGTTGCTAATTTTCCACCCCGGCCTGATCGTCTCGGGCTATCTGCAAATGAGTATGCTGATGACTGGATGAAAACTGAAGATCTGCTTGTTCCTGGAACCGATGGAGTTCGACGGATATTTTATACGGCTCCGCTTTATACAACCTCTGCGGGCCGGACAGTCTCTATGAGTGTCGGGATCCCGGTGGGAGATGCAATCGCTGCAGCAAACCTGCAGTTTTACCTGACGCTGTTGTTTGTATCTGTGTTGATAGGCGGTGCGCTGATCGTGGCGATAAAGGGGCTGAACCGCAGTATCCTTAATCCGCTTGCTCAGCTTATGCAGGCAACACGCTTACTTTCCGAGGGGCAGCTCACAGCTTTTTCTAAAGCCGAGGGCGCATCTGAGTTGCTTCAGCTGCAAAACCAGTTTGTCGATATGGCCCATAAACGTTTGGCCGCAGAACAGCTTTCGAACGCCAGAAACGAAGAGCTTAATTCAATTTTTAATGCCCTGCCGGATCTTTATTTCCGGCTGGATAATGATGGTTTGATTATTGATTTCAGAGCCAACGAGAGATCTGATCTGTATCTCCAGCCGAGTCAGTTTCTGAAAAAAAATATACGCAACCTTTTACCTGAAGCTGAGTGGGAAGTATTTCAGCACCATTTTACCCAGATGAAACAGGATGGAAACTATCAGAGTTGGGAATACAGCCACGAGTTTCCTGAGGGGGTGAAATACTTTGAAGCACGTTTGAGTCAGGTTGCCGGAACCACTCAGTCTATTATGGTCGTACGAAATATTACTGAGAAAGAACTGGCGGAGGAGTCGCTGCTGCTCTCGGCTATCGTTTACAGCTCGATCAGTGAGGCGGTGATGGTGACCGATGCTAATGGTCATATTATCGGGGTAAATCCAGCGTTTACGACAGTGACCGGATATTCCCTCGAGGAGGTACAGGGTAAGCGCCCGTCAGTACTTAAATCCGGCCATCAGTCTCCTGAATTCTATAAGACTTTCTGGGACGAGCTGAATACTACCGGTCAGTGGCAGGGCGAGATCTATAATCGTCGCAAGAATGGTGAGATATACCCTCAGTGGTTAACCGTTAATACTGTCTTTGATAGTAGTGGTAATCCGCAGCAGCGGGTGGCGATGTTTATCGACTTTACCGAGAAAAAAAATGCGGAAGATCTTATCTGGCGACAGGCGAATCTGGATTCGCTGACCGGCTTGCCCAACCGGAAATTGCTGAATGACCGGATCAGGCAGGAGATGCAGCACACTGACCGGAGCGGCCTGCCAACCGCAATCCTGTTTTTAGATCTGGATCTGTTTAAAGAGGTGAACGATACCCTTGGCCATGCATATGGTGATCAACTGCTGGCTCAGGCTGCGGTGAGGATCCAGCATTGTGTGCGCTCGGTTGATACGGTCGCGCGTCAGGGCGGTGATGAGTTTGCCATTATCCTCAGCCAGATTAAAAATCCCCATGTGGTTGATTCCATCTGTGAAGAGTTACTTCATAGTTTAGCTGAACCTTATCAGCTGGATGATGAAACCGCGTATATCACCAGTAGTATTGGCATTACCCTATATCCTGATGATGCGGATAATGCGGCTGACCTTATAAAGTCAGCAGACCAGGCGATGTATGTTGCTAAGGAGAAAGGGCGCAACCGTTTTCAGTATTTTACCCGGGCGATGCAGCAGGAAGCGATCGAGCGGATGCAACTGATTAGCGACCTTCGTGTGGCGATCACCGAGCAGCAGTTTGTTTTGTATTATCAGCCTATTATATCTCTTAATGACGGTTCAATCTTTAAGGCCGAGGCGCTGATCCGCTGGCAACATCCGCATCGGGGGCTGGTGTTCCCGGGAGATTTTATTGCCATCGCCGAAGAGACCCGACTGATCACCGGGATTGGCAGTTGGGTGCTTGAAGAAGCCTCGAAAACGGTGCTGATGCTGCAGAGCCGCTATGATTCGCGCTTTCAGATCAGTGTGAATGTGTCACCGATTCAGTTTGATAGTCTCGATAGCAATATCTCTGACTGGCTTGGACAGCTTGAGTCGATGGGGTTATCCGGAGATTCGATTGTTGCAGAGATTACCGAGGGGATGATGATGACCTCCTCTGCAGAAGTTCGGGCAAAAATGATCGCCTTCAAAGATGCCGGGGTACAGGTCTCGCTGGATGATTTTGGCACCGGTTATTCCAGTCTTGCCTATATCAGTGAGTACGATATCGACTATCTCAAAATTGATCAGTATTTCGTGCGTAATCTCTCTATTACGTCTGATGCTTACACCCTCTGTAAAGCGATCATTATGATGGCCCATAACCTGGGTATTAAAGTGATTGCGGAGGGGATAGAAACTGAACAGCAGGAACGGCTGCTGCAGGAGCTGGGTTGTGATTATGGCCAGGGGTATCTCTATTCTAAACCGGTCAGTCTGGGAGATTTTGAGCAGTTGCTGCATGAGCAGCGCGGTGCTATTGGCGGCTAGTCGTTAGGGCGGTTAAATGGGTTGCGTGTTGTAGGGCCGTTGTTAGCGCACCTCCGAGCGAAAAAAAACGGACCTCTGTAACAGAAGGTCCGTATAAAGAGACCGGATTAGCTGGGGGGACGACTCCCCGGTTCCGGCAGATTTAAAACTTGATCAGTGCTGCCCTCAGCCGAACATATCCTCTGCAGTCTCGCGCAGAACGCCGACCAGACGGTCAATATGGTTGGCTTCGATGGTCAGGGGTGGAGAGAATGCAACAATGTTACCCATCGTCCGCACCATCACGCCGCGCTTATAACAGCCTTTCTGGAAGTCCAGTCCGACCGGGCCGTTGGCCGCCACCGATGGGTCAAACTGTAGTGCACCGACCAGGCCGTAGTTACGTACATCGATCACTTTTGGCGCGTCGTTCAGGCTGTGCAGTTTATGTTCGAAGTATTTACCGATCTCGCCGCTGGCACGGGTCAGCAGACCCTCTTTCTCATAGATATCCAGGGTTGCCAGACCGGCAGCACAGGCAACCGGGTGAGCAGAATAGGTATAGCCGTGGTAGAACTCGATACCGCCGACAGCCACGTTATTGACGATCTGATCATGGATCTCATCTTTAACAAAGACCGCGCCCAGAGGAATAACACCGTTGGTGATACCTTTAGCCGAGGTGATCATATCCGGTATGACATCAAACTCTTCTGAGGCGAAAGCTGAACCCAGGCGTCCCCAGCCAGTGATCACTTCATCAAAGATCAGCAGAATGTCATATTGTGTACAGATCTCACGCATCCGTTTCAGGTAACCCTGAGGAGGCATAATAACGCCACCGGCACCACTCATCGGCTCAATGATAACCGCCGCGATGCTGTCTGCGCCGTGAAAGTGGATCAGTTGTTCCAGTGCTTCAGCCTTATCGATCCCCTGTTCAGGCAGACCTTTACTAAACGCGTTGTTAGCGATATCCAGTGTGTGGGGCAGATGATCAACCGGCAGCAGAGGACCAAAACCGTTGCGGTTATATGTCAGGCCGCCCACGGATATACCACCGAAGTTAACCCCGTGGTACGCCATCTCCCGACCGAAGAGCTTGGTTTTTCCACCTTTACCGCGTGATTTCTGGTATTGCAGCGCGATCTTCAGAGCAGACTCAACGGCTTCGGAACCGGAGTTAGCAAAGAATACTTTATTCAACCCTGCTGGCGTGTGCTTAATCAGGCGGTTAGCAAACTCAAAGCCGATCTCGTGACCAAAATTGAACGGTGAAGCATAGTCCAGATGACGCAGCTGCTGGCTTACCGCATCCGCGATCTCAGTACGACCATGGCCCGCGTTAACGCACCACAGGCCTGCAGTGGCGTCCAGAATCTCCTGACCTTCGTTGGTGTAATACATCACACCTTCGGCGCGCTCAATAATGCGCGGCTGGTTTTTGAAGTCCCGGTTCGCCGTAAACGGCATCCAGAACGCATCCATATTGATGTTAGTGCTCATGGGAAAACCCTGTTTAAGTTATTAGTAATGGCCAGTTGCTGAAGTTAGCTCAACATAGAACAGTCACATTTAAGTAATGGCCTTATGGAGTCATAGTAACGTCAGTGTTAAAGTCTTATAAATAATAAACATTGAATGCTTACATTGATGTTATTCAAACTTAATGCAAGGTAGTGATATGGCGGGTAAAGCGCTGCAAAGTATGGGCAAGGTAGGGGATTACGAGATCCGCCTGCTGCGGGTTTTTAAAACAGTGGTGGAGTGTGGTGGATTTTCGGCTGCCGAGGTTGAGCTGAATATCAGTCGTTCAACTATCTCGGTGCATATGTCTAATCTTGAAACGCGGCTGAAGCTTAAACTATGTCAGCGGGGACGCTCTGGTTTTGCGCTGACAGAGGAGGGGCTGACTATCTATAACGCTACCCGGCAGCTGTTTTCCCGGCTGGCCGAGTTTCGTTCTACCGTTAATGCGCTGCATCAGCAGATGACCGGTGAGGTACGCATTCTCACCTCCGATACCATCAGTCTGGATGAGCGCTGCGGTCTGGACGATGTGCTGGCAGAATTTGCGGCACTGGCACCGGATGTGTATATCAGTTTCGACACCGCCCCCCTGGGTGAGATCGAGCGGCGGGTGATCAACGGTGACGCGGATGTAGGCTTTATTCCCCATCACCGGGATCTTGAGGGGCTAGATTTCCTGTTGCTGTATAAGGATAAATCACTGCTTTATTGCGGTGATCGGCACCCGCTGTTTCATGAGCAGGATGAGCGGCTGCTGAATGATGCGCTGAAGCAGTGTAAGCTGGTGCATGCCGGGGTGTTGACCAGCCAGGAGGCCAGTCTGCAGCTGGCGGAGATGAATAAAGCCGCCGAAGCCTATTATTATGAAACCCGGGCGACCATGATTCTGTCCGGCGTATATGTGGGGTTTCTGGCAGAAAAATTTGCCCGGCAGTGGGTGGCGCAAGGGCGGATGCGTGCTTTACTGCCTGAGCAGCGTTTCTACAACCTTCAGGTGGCAGCCATCAGTCGTCGCTCCGGGCCGCTGAATAAGCCCAGAGATCTGTTTATGGAGCTTCTGAGCGCGCATATTCAGGAGCGTGAATGAACCGGTTTACTTCAATAGCCACTGATTGATCTGCTGTATTAGCCATTCCGGCTGGTCGTGGGGCAGGTCATGACCCGCCTCCGGGTGGCGGATATGGGGCATATGCCAGGCGTCGGCCAGTTGTTCAGAGCAGCGTGGATTCACCAGCTTATCTTTGCCACCGCTCACCAGCAGAACCGGCTTTTTCGGTGGGTAAGGTTGTCCCTCACAGGTGACGGCTAACTGCATCTGGCGGCGGAAGTTACTGAAACTGACCGGATATTCCAGCTGATACATCTGCCAGAATGAGAGCGTCTCTTCACGATAATGCTGTGATTCGCAGGTCAGATCGAAGATGGTTTTTTCCCGGGGGTAACCTTTGGTGAGCATCGCCCGCATCAGTTTTGGCAGGGCCCCCGGCTGTAGCCGATGATGAGGCGCGTTCCAGGGGGCCATACTGCTGTTGATCATCACGATACCCTGCAGGTCGTCGGGATATTCCTGCATCCAGTGATAGGCGATCATCCCTCCCAGTGACAGACCCAGCAGATAAACGGGTTGTTCAGGGCGGTGACGGCGGTGCAGATCGTTGATCAGTTCCTGAACCGAGGTGGGGGTAGGGTGTTGATGACGTTTACCATTGCCAGGCAGGTCGATACAGCTAACCCGGGTGGCTGGCAGCCGTTTCTGTAGTTGTTGTGGGAAGGAGTCCCAGTGCCGGCTTTCCCGGCACAGCCCACGCAGTAATATCCAGTGTTGTTCAGCCATACCAGCGTTGCTTAGCCTCCAGTTCATAGCGCAGTCGGCTCATCGGGGTTCCCGGCAACCAGGCTTCGTAGGCGCAACTGCTGCGGATCAGAAACTCCAGTAGCAGCAGATGGCGGCGCATCGTACGCTTTTCCCGATGCGGTACCAGCGGATTAAACAGACCCATAAATGAGATCAACTGTCGGGGATTTTTCTTTACCCAGCTCCAGGAGCCCATCTCCAGTGTCAGCGGCAGAAATACCTTACCCTCCAGACTGAGCGACTGATGATAAAGGTAATCCCATAGGTCGCCGTGGGTGAGATAGCTGTGGTGCTGGGGTTCGATAATGTAATTATGATGGGGGTTAGTTGTTTCAAAAAGATGAATCAGAGCGGCGATCTCTGCCCGGTGGTGCAATGGCGCACGGGAGCCTGCCATCGGAAACCAGATTCGGTCGCGCAGCCCAAAACCGGAATGACAATCCAGTACAATACTCAGCGGCGAGTCAAACAGTTCATCCCGCACCCAGTCACATAGCGCCTGAGCCTCGGTTTCCATCGGACTGTCTTTCACTCCGCGGTACCAGGGGAGTCGGTTGCTAAGCCGGTGCCCCCCCACCATCCAGGTCGCTTTGTCGGTAGCGTTTTGAGGAGAGTTGCGCATCAGATCGACGCCATTGGCATTGCTGCGCTGACCCAGTGCCATGCCGGCAGGGTTCAGCAGCGGGCAAAAGACCAGCCGCAGGTGTTGCAGTTCATGACTCAGCCCCCGGTCCCATTGCAACCGCTGCAACAGTGAGCTGAGAAAGGTGAGTAACAAGCGGGTGCCGATCCGTTCGACGCCATGCACGCCGCCGACAAACGCCAGTGTCGGCGCGGCCGGGTCATCTGAGCCGAGGCGCAGGCTGTAGATGGGTAGTTTATATAACTGAGTTTCGCTCTGGCTTTCTGTGAGCTGTAAGGCCTGATGCTCGACAAAGGCCAGAGTTCTGACGGTTAACTGTTTTGCATGGGTGTGGATTAGCTGTTCCAGTTGAGCCATTTCCGGCAGGCAGCGGGCAGTAAAATCGGGGCTGACCCGTCGCATCAGCTCAGATGACAATTTTGCCGGCTGTCCTAGTTCTGTCATCGACTCTATCCCCACTCAAATTCAGCTTAAAGTGTAGTCGGAAATAGCGGATCAGATAGAACGATCGTTAGACTTTTTTCTCGATAACTCCGTCCGCTCACGAGACCGGTTGAGGATGACCGCTTTCAGGCAGGCACGAGCAGCGCACCGCGTTGTTGAAACTTTTGCATCTCCGCTGGCGGGACAAACAAACCGCCCGTGGTCCACAGCAGATGCGTTGCGTTGTGCATCACCGGTTCAAGTTGTTGCTGGCGCTGGTAGGCTTTGCCTGGTTCTGTATCGGTCAGCCAGGATGGGCCGGAAAATCCGGCGGCCGCCGACGGTTCAATCTCAAGTCCTTCACTCTGGCTGAGCTGGTAAAGGTGGCGGAACAGTTCATCGTCGGTGACCGTGAAAATACCGCTGAGCAGCTGTTCTATGACCGTGCATACCCAGGCGGATGCCAGGCTGACGGCCAGCCCGTCTGCCTCAGTGTCGACGCTAAGCCCGACCTGATAAACCGACTCCGGCTGATCTGTATTGTCCGCCTGCATGCCAATCAGTACGCAGGGAGCCTGAACCGGCTCGGCAAAGAAGCAGTGAACATGTTGTCCGAAAACCTGTTTCAGGCCAAAGTTGATGCCGCCGGGGGCTCCACCGACACCGCAGGGGATATAGACAAACAACGGGTGTTGGGCATCGACGCTGATCTGCTGTTCAATCAGTTGTTGCTCCAGGCGCAACGCCGCAACGGCGTAGCCCAGAAACAGTCTGGGAGAGTTTTCATCATCGACAAAATAACTGTTGGCATCGGCGTTCGAAGCGGCCCGGCCTGCGGCGACGGCGGAGCTATAATCTTCGCTGTGTTCGACGACAGTCACGCCGCGGTCACGCAGGCGTTGTTTTTTCCACTGTTTTGCTTCTACAGACATATGCACGACCGCTTTAAAACCCAGTGCTGCACTGATGATGCCGATACTCAACCCCAGGTTGCCGGTGCTGCTGACGGCAATTTCATAGGCGCTGAAGAGTGCTTTCGTCGTTGGACTGAGGAGTTTCAGGTAGTCATCATCCGGGCCGCTGATAATGCCATGTTGCCGTGCCAGTTTTTCCGCATGGCAGAGCACCTCATGGATACCCCCGCGGGCTTTGATCGATCCGGCCACTGGCAGAGCATGGTCCCCTTTGATCATCAGTTTGCCGGATAGCTCCGGGTAGTGTTGCCGGTGCAGATTAGCGGCTGACAGGAGTTTTGATTCGATCAGCCCGTGACTATCGTGCAGTTCCGGGAACAGCGTTTGTAACAGCGGAGCAAAACGCCGCAACCGCTGGTCAGCCTGATGGATGTCGGCGAGGCTGAGCGTGTCTTTGCCCTCCATGCTTTTAAACCCTGTACTTTCTGCCTGAAAGGAAGGGTTCAGCCACAGGACTGGTTTGCCGGCACTGAGTGTTTGTCCTAGCGGTGTATCGATAATATGACCCATAGATCGCTCTGAATGCTTTGTTTATGTGAGCTTTTTAATTTGAGCTTTGCTTATGCGCAGCCTGATTAAAATCGGCAGATAGCCAGGCTAGACTATCTGGGCTGGCTTGGATTGATCGGCAGACTGAGTGATTCTTTCACCTCTTCCATGACGATATAGCTCTTGGAGTTTTTCACCCCGGGGAGTGTTAGCAGCATCTCTCCGAGCAGCGCCCGGTATTCCGACATATCGGCAATACGTGCCTTAATCAGGAAGTCAGCATCGCCGGAGACCAGGTGGCATTCCAGCACATAGGGCAGGGAGGCAACTGCTTTATTAAACTTAAGGAAAGCATCCGGTGACTGATAGGACAAGGATATCTCAACAAACACCAGCATCCCATAACCCATCGCCTGGGGGTCAATGCGGGCATAGTAACCCAGAATCAGCCCATCTTTTTCCAGCCGCTTAACCCGTTCCATACAGGGGGTAGTACTGAGGCCGACAATGTCTGCCAGGTCGACATAACTGATGCGGCCATTTTCCTGCAGGGTTTTCAGAATGTTCAGGTCGATCTTATCCAGCTTACGTTTTTGCTTACTATTCATAACGTTACTTCGCCCATCATCTCATAAAGAGGTAAATTTTTTTATTGGTTTGATTATGCAGGGTAATAGTTTTGAAAATAGTTTAAATACAAAAAAATAATCTGTCAAAGATACAATACACTAGGCAAATCATTTGTTTATGATAAGTATAAAAACGGATAGGTATCGCTTAATGAAAGTTTTGATTTTGGGTAGTGGTGTTATCGGCGTAACCAGCGCATGGTACCTGGCTAAACAGGGCCATCAGGTTACCGTTATTGATCGCCAGAGTGCTCCGGCGATGGAGACCAGTTTTGCCAATGCAGGTCAGATCTCGCCTGGATATTCCGCTCCCTGGGCCGCTCCGGGTGTTCCTTTAAAAGCAATTAAGTGGCTGATGCAGGATCTCGCGCCCCTGATGATCAACCCTAAGGTGAATGCCAACACCCTGAAGTGGATGACCAAGATGCTGTCCAACTGCACCGAGTCCTCATACCACACCAATAAAGCGCGAATGATGCGTCTGGCTGAGTATAGCCGTGATTGCTTTAAAGATCTTCGTTCTGAGATCGAAATTGATTATGAAGGTCGTACCGGTGGCACACTGCAGGTGTTTCGCACCCAGAAACAGGTGGATGCGGCGGCCAAAGATATCTCTGTGCTGGAAGAGTGCGGCGTTAGTTATGAAGTGCTGGATCGCGAAGGTTGTGTATCCCGCGAACCGGCACTGGGTTTTGTTAAAGAGAAGATTGTCGGTGGCCTGCGTTTGCCGGGTGATGAAACCGGCGACTGCTTTAAGTTTACTAACGCGCTGGCTGACGAGTGTAAAAAGCTGGGGGTGGAGTTTAAGTTTGATACCGACATCGAGGGGCTGATCAGCGATGACAGTCAGATCGTGGGGGTTAAGACTAAACAGGGCACCTTTACCGCAGACCGCTATCTGATGTGTCTGGGCAGCTATAGCACACTGCTGCTGGCCAACGTCGGTGTTGTGGTGCCGGTCTATCCGATTAAAGGATACTCACTGACACTGCCGATTGTTGATGAAACCAAAGCGCCGGTGTCTACGGTTATGGATGAAACCTATAAAGTTGCCGTCACCCGTTTTGCCGACCGCATCCGTGTGGGGGGGACCGCTGAGATCACTTCCTACGATACTTCATTGCAGGAAAAGCGCCGTAAGAATGTTGAGTTTACCGTCAGTGACCTGTTCCCGGGTGGTGGCGATATTGCGCAAGCTGAGTTCTGGACCGGTCTGCGGCCGATGACGCCGGACGGCACTCCGGTTCTGGGGGGCACCCGCTACCCGAACCTGTATCTGAATACCGGTCACGGCACGCTAGGCTGGACCATGTCTCTGGGATCTGGAAAGTTTGTTGCCGATGTTATTAGTGGTAATAAAACTGATATTGATCCGGAAGGACTTTCCGTCGCCCGTTATGGCCAGAAGTAGGAAATAACGGTTTTTTGAGCACCGGGGCTTAATTTACGCACCACGTAAACACCTTGTCATGCCCCTGTGCTCACTTTTTTTTACAGGATATAATCAACAGCCTCTGATGCCGGAAAGTACGCTGATCCGGTGATTTGAGTCTGTTGTTCGCCGACACACACATACACTATTAAGAATTTATTATTGGGAATTTAAGCCATGCCAACTAAGACTATTATTGCCACTGAAAATGCACCTTCTGCTATCGGTACATACTCTCAGGCTGTCAAAGTCGATAACACTGTTTACATGTCTGGTCAGATCCCGCTGGTGCCGGCAACCATGGAGATGGTTACCGAGTCGTTTGAAGCACAAGCGGTGCAGGTGTTTGAAAACCTGAAAGCCGTTGCTGAAGCCGCAGGCGGTTCTATGAATGATCTGGTTAAAGTCACTATTCTGCTGACTGACCTGGCAAACTTTGCCACGGTAAATGAAGTGATGGCGCGTTATTTTGAGCAGCCATATCCAGCCCGTGCTGCCTATGCCGTCAAAGCGCTGCCTAAGGATGCGGATATCGAAGTTGAAGCGGTGATGGTCATTGCATAAGACCCTGGTTCAGGGATTCAGCTATCTGCGGCATCATCGCAGATAGCCGATCTACAGTAAGTGTAAGGTAAACATAGAATGAGTCGAGCAGCAAAAATAACGGTTGATCTGGATGCGATCCGGCATAACTACCGATTAGCACGTTCCCTGAATACCGCGGGTAACGCGGTAGCCATTATTAAGGCAAACGCTTATGGGCATAATGCGGTGAAGGTTGCTAAAGCGCTGGAAGCTGAAGCTGATGCCTTTGGTGTCGCCTGTATTGAAGAAGCGGTTGAGCTGATTGACGCGGGTATTCAGAAACCGGTTTTGCTGCTTGAAGGGTATTTTGAAACCAGCGAGTTGGACTATATCAGCGAGCATGGTCTGTGGTGCGCGGTACACAGTCTGGCGCAGATTGAGCAGATTGCTGTAGCGACCCTGAGTAAACCGATCACCGTGTGGCTGAAAATGAACTCGGGTATGAACCGTTTAGGGGTGCATCCGGATGATTATCAGGCTGCATTTAAACGCCTTAAACAGCTGGATAATGTTTCTGATATCGTGCTGATGACCCATTTTGCCAGCTCTGATGAACTGGATAAAAGCACCACTGATGAGCAACTTGCGGTATTCAATAAGGCCGCTGAAGGTCTGGATGCGCCGCATTGTCTGGCAAACTCTGCTGCGGTGCTGGCCTGGAGCGATGCCCGGCGTGACTGGATGCGTCCGGGTCTGATGTTGTATGGTGCAACTCCGTTTCCGGATGCTCAGGAAAATGCGGATAAACTGATACCGGCAATGACCCTGACCTCTGAAATTATCGCGGTGCGTGAGGTTCAGCCAGGTGAGTGTGTCGGTTATGCAAGCAGTTTCTGTGCCGAGGAACCGACCCGCGTGGCGACGGTTGCATTGGGTTATGCCGATGGTTATCCCCGTCATGCGGTGAC
The DNA here is from genome assembly GCF_937127095.1 of uncultured Amphritea sp. Taxonomy (GTDB): domain Bacteria; phylum Pseudomonadota; class Gammaproteobacteria; order Pseudomonadales; family Balneatricaceae; genus Amphritea. The sequence continues at coordinate 181,564 of NZ_CAKZLP010000054.1, read as the reverse complement.
CGGTACACCGGTGTGGATCAATGGCCATCGCAGTCGCATTATTGGTCGGGTATCGATGGATATGCTGGGTATTGATATCACCGGTATTCCCGATGCTGATGTGGGTACTGAGGTGGAGTTCTGGGGTAAAAACGTGACGGCAGCAGAGGTGGCTCCGTACTGCGGTACGATTCCCTACACCTTGTTTACCCTGATTACCGCGCGGGTGCATAAACGTTATATCAACGAATAAAGCGCGTATTTTCTAAACCTTTTAAAAACCGGCCCTGTGCCGGTTTTTTTTGTATTGTTTTATTCAGACTACGGTAATCTTCAACAGGAGATGATATACAGACGGATAAACAGATAAGTAGAGCAGCATAGCAGGGAGTTGATTATGTATGCGGTGATTTTTCGGGCAGAGATTGCTCAGTTAGATGAAGAGTATAGTCAGATGGCCGCCAGAATGCGTGAGCTGGCGCTGCAGGAATATGGTTGTCTGGAGTTTACGGCGGTGGTCGAGGGCGCCAATGAGATTGCTATTTCGTACTGGGATAGTATGGAGCAGATCCGTGCCTGGAAAGAGAATGCCGAGCATCTGGCGGCGCAGGCAAAAGGTCGCTCACAATGGTACCGCTCATACCGGGTGCAGATTGTTGAAGTGGTGCGGGAATACAGCGCTTAAGGGTGCAGTAAAGGAGACGATTATGATGAAGTTTGCCCAGAGAATGCTCAGGTCGGTTTTACTGATAACCCTGTCTTTTGTCACACTGACGGCTACCGCAGCAACCAGCGTCTGGAAGGTCAGTTCTGGGGATAATGTGCTGTATGTCGGTGGCACCATACATGTTCTGCGTCAGAGTGATTATCCTCTGCCTGTTGAGTTTGATCGGGCATATCTCAGAGCGGACCGGTTGTATTTTGAAACAGATCTGGAGCAGCTACATGCACCTGAGGTGATGCAGCGGATGCAGCAGGCGGTGCGCTATCCCGCTGGTATTAGCGGGTTGGATAAGCGGGTGTCGGCGGCACTTTATAAGCGTATAGAGAAGGTCTGGGCGCAGTATGGTTTGCCGCCAGAGGCGATGGTCGGATTGCGTCCATCCGGTATCGTTATCACCCTGACGATGCTGAATCTGCAGCAGATAGGTGTGGATGCCCAGGGAATTGATGATTTTTATCACAGCCGCGCGCTCGCAGATGCTAAACCCGTTGGCGGGCTGGAGTCGGTTGATCAGCAGATCCGCTTGCTGTCCGGTATGGGCGCCGGTGATGAAGAGAAATTTATGAGTACGTCACTGGATGAACTGAAGCAGTCAGGCGGGCTTGTCGATGGAATGGTGGATGCATGGCGGCGGGGTAACCTGGCCGATCTCGATCATTTAGTGCTTGAGGATATGCGCCGGGATTCTCCCGCCGAGTTTCGTCAGTTGATGGTTGATCGCAATCGCAAGTGGTTGCCACAGATAGAGACGATGTTGCGTGACCGGCCGGTGGAGTTTGTGCTGGTGGGCAGTGGCCACCTGGCCGGTGATGAGGGCGTGATACATCAGCTGCAACAACGTGGCTATCAGGTTGAGCCGCTGCAGTAATTAACGCGGTTTAAACCGTTAGCTTGCCATCTGTAGGCGTTGATTCTCGCCCAGCAGCCTCAATAGCTGTAGTTTGCCATCAGGGTTTTTGCGGGTGACCACTTCGCCCTCTTTAGGGAAGTGGATATCCCGCAGGCGAGACAACCAGAAGCGCATCGCGGCCACCTGCAACATGCTGCTGAAACTACGTTGTTCATTAGGGTTGAGCGGACGGACGCTCTGGTAACTATCGAGTATCAGCAGCGCCTTATTGAAATCATACTGAGCAGCACTTTCGTCATAGCACCAGGCGTTCAGAGTGACACACAGATCATACAGATAGGGCGCGGAACAGCTGTGATAAAAGTCGATCAGGCCGCACAATCTATCACCTTCAAACATCGCGTTGTCCGGAAACAGATCTGCATGGATGGGGCCACCCGGCAGGGTTTTCCAGGGGATCTGTGCCGCATCCGTCAGATTGTCTTGCAGGGTCTGCTGGTCCTCTTGCGGCAGCAGAGGTGCCAGCCTGGTGCCCAGATCTGAACACCACTGATGGATATGCACCGGCTGTTCATTGCTGAGCTGTTCTGACAGCCGGTGCATCCTTGCCAGGGTAAGGCCGATAATGCTCGCCTGCTGATCGTTGGGTGTGTGCAGAGGGCTGCCTGCCAGGCGTGACATCAGTACTGCAGGACGTTCATTGAGATGACTGGACAAACCACCGTCATTCAGATGGATCGGTTTAGCACAGGCAACACCATGCTGGGTCAGGTGCTCAATATAATTAAGGATAAAGGGTAGCTGTTCACTGCTGACCGATTCCACCAGGGTCAGTACAAACTGACCCACCGTGGTAGTGACGAAATAGTTAGTGTTTTCCACACCGGCTTCAATGCCCTGAAAATCGAGCAGCTGTCCAACGCTGTATTGCTGCAGGTAGCGTTCAAGTTGTTCCCGGGTGACGGGTGTGTAAACAGACATCTCAGCTCCTTTACTCCTGATTCCTTTGCTCTTTTTGCGGGCCGTTGTAACGGATGGTTAGCCGCGATAATAGCGTTGCTCGATGAAGGGGGCTTTTGACACCACCATTGGCAACTGCTTTCCGCGAACCAGAGCATATACTTCTGTTTCCAGCGCCGCATACTCAGAAGCGACATATCCCATCGCAATGGGGACACCCACGGTTGGGCCAAAGCTGCCGCTGGTGACTTCGCCAATCTTCACACCATCGGCATTCAACAGTTCAGCACCTTCGCGGATAGGCGCTTTACCCTGGGCGATCAGGCCCACGCGTTGACGGGTGCAATTCTTGTTGGCGATCTGGTCAAAGATCTTATCGGCACCGGGAAAGCCCCCGGCACGCTCGCCGTCGGCACGACGGCATTTACTGATCGCCCAGATCAGACTGCCCTCAATGGGTGTGGTGTTCGGGTCAAGGTCGTGACCGTAAAGGCACAGGCCTGATTCCAGACGCAGAGAGTCCCGCGCGCCGAGGCCGATAAACTCAACTTCCGGTTGCGCAATAAACAGGCGACAGAGACGCTCTGCCTGGTCAGCCGGGATAGAGATCTCATAGCCATCTTCGCCGGTATAACCGGAGCGGCTGACAAAACATCCAACCCCATCAATGGTGATATGGCGGGAATCCATAAACACCATATCGTTCACCTCAGGGCAGATGCGAGACAGTGCCACAGCGGCTTCAGGACCCTGTAATGCGACCAGTGCCCGATTATCCAGCACTTCCAGTTCGACGCCTTCGCCGAGGTTTGCCTGCATATGTGCAATGTCCTGAGCCTTACAGGCAGCGTTGACGACAACATACAGATGATCGCCATAATTGGTGACCATCAGGTCATCCATAATGCCGCCATGGGCATTGGTGAACAGGGCGTAGCGCTGCTTGCCAATCGGCAGATCGATAATGTCGACCGGTACCAGTTTTTCCAGTTCTGCTGCCGCATTGGCTCCCGTCAGTTTTACCTGGCCCATATGGGAAACATCAAACAGACCGGCATGTTCACGGGTGTGGATATGTTCCTTTTTTACCCCCATAGGATACTGAACAGGCATCTCAAAGCCTGCAAAAGGTACCATCTTGCCGCCCAGTTCCAGGTGTAGAGCGTAGAGGGGTGTTTTGTTCAGTTCAGACATGGGAGTCTCCATTGGTTATGTTCGGTCAACGTCAGTGCTGTTTATCCGGGACTGATAGTGTAGTCTGAAAAATAGCGAATGACGGCTTTTGATTGGGGATTAAGTTTCCTATAGGAAACAAAGTTAATCGAATGGGGAATGGTTTGCAAGAACAAAGTTACGTGAAAAGGATCGTCGGTGTCGTATTTAGCGCTTTTTTAAAGCCGTGACTTATTAAGAGCCGTAGCTCGAACGTCACAAAAAACGTGACTTGCTCGTTGCTCGCGACAGCCTTCTTTATTAAGGGCAGGGGCATTTAGGGAATAAATACTTTGTAAGAAGGTTGTTGAGTGGTTGTGTAGAGACTGATAAAACTGTCCGCCACGAATCACGAGTCGTGTCTGGCAGCCGCAAGCGGTGTTCAGCTTTTAAGCCGTAACCCAGAGCACCTCAGCATCTTTCTTACTAGTGGACACCAGTGCATGGCCCATCTCGCAGTCGTAGTAGGCGCTGTCTCCGGCAACTAACTCAATCGGTTCATAAAATTCGGTGTAGAACATGAGGCTGCCACTGAGAACATAGAGAAACTCTTCTCCATCGTGTCGGACCCAGTCTTCATACTCATCCCATGAGTGGGTGCGGACGGTGGTTTTGAACGGGATCATCTTCTTGCTGGACAGTTGCGTTGCCAGTAGTTCGTGTTCATAGGTGGGTGTCGGATGGGGCTTGCCTTCCCCGCGACGGGTTATATCCCGGCGGCCGCCGCTGCTGGGACTTTTCTTTTTCGGCTGAGTAAACAGTTGCGGGATATCGATCCCCAGCCCTTTAACCAGCTTATTAACCGCAGTAAAGGTGGGTGAGATCTGCTCATTCTCGATTTTTGAGAGTGTAGAACGGGCAAGCCCCGTCAGTTTACTGGCTTCCTCCAGCGTCAGTTTCTGGCTCAGGCGGATCTCCCGCACCCGCTTACCCAGCTCAAGCGGCTCCACGACGGCGTCAGCATTATCCCGGGTGACCGAGAAAAACTGCTGATCTTCTTTGAGAAAAGAGGGCTTGTCTGGCATCGGGTGCTCCGTTGAAACCTGTCGCTAGGGGTTAGTTCTCATGGTTCAGGGGGTAGGCACTCCCTGTTTCCGATAATAGTACACAACCGCTCATGGCATTGAAAGAATGCAATATTTTACAGTTTTATAATTTTTTATGGAAAAGTTTCCTAAAAGAAACTTTGTGTTGATTTTAGGAAAATGCGCTGCTAGTCTGGGCCACAATTAGCTATTAATGTGTTCGCTGTTGATGTTCGGGTTCAAGAATTCAGCGGAGGATCAGAGTAATCGTTACATATAAGACTGGAGTAGCTGTCAGTGGCGTTGAGTATTTTTGATCTCTTTAAGGTAGGTATTGGCCCTTCGAGCTCGCATACCGTGGGTCCGATGGTGGCGGCTAACCGCTTTACTGATGAGCTACAACAGCGCGGCCAGTTAGATCAGGCTGATCAGGTTAAAGTGGGTCTTTATGGTTCGCTGGCGCTGACCGGTAAAGGTCACTCAACCGATGTGGCGGTGATGCTGGGTTTGTTGGGCGAGCAGCCCGACCAGGTCGACCCTGACAGTGTTCCGCTGTTTATCGCTGAGATAAAACAGAGTGGGCAGCTTAATCTTGCCGCTCAGCGGATGATCCCTTTTTGCCCGGATACAGATCTACAGTTTAATTTTGCTCAGTCGTTGCCTAAGCATCCTAACGGTATTCGTTTTCAGGCGTTTGATGCTGCGGGTATTGTGCTGCATGATGCGGTTTTTTATTCCATCGGTGGTGGCTTTGTTCTGAGCGATGCCGAAGCCGGTGAGCCGCCGCTCAGTGACGACAGTGTGAGCATTCCCTATGACTTCAATAGTGGCGCAGAACTTCTGCAGCTTTGTCAGCAGAGTGGTTTGAGTGTTGCGCAGATCATGCTGGAGAATGAACGTGCCTGGCGCAGTGACGAAGAGATTCGCGCAGGGCTGCGTAACATCTGGCAGGTGATGGATCGCTGCATCCGTCGTGGCTGTGGGGTCGAGGGTGAGCTGCCCGGTGGTCTGCGGATTAAGCGTCGCGCGCGTGAGCTGTATGAAGAGCTGCGCAACAGCCCGGAAGCCTCCTTTAAAGACCAGTTGACGGTGATGGACTGGATCAACCTGTATGCCATGGCGGTGAATGAAGAGAATGCCGCCGGGGGCCGTGTTGTCACTGCACCGACAAATGGCGCGGCGGGCGTTATCCCGGCGGTACTGGCGTACTACGACCGCTTTGTTCATGGGTCGACGGAGCAGGGTATTTTTGATTTTCTCGCCACGGCTGCCGCCATTGGCATGTTGTATAAGAAGAACGCTTCTATCTCGGCCGCCGAGGTGGGTTGTCAGGGAGAGATCGGTGTGGCCTGTTCAATGGCGGCGGGTGCGCTCTGTGCGGCGATGGGTGGCACCATTGAACAGGTAGAGAATGCTGCTGAGATCGGTATGGAACATAACCTTGGGCTGACCTGTGACCCCATTGGTGGTTTGGTGCAGGTGCCCTGTATCGAGCGAAATACCATGGGGGCGGTTAAAGCGATAAATGCCGCGCGGCTGGCGATGCGGGGTGATGGTAAGCATCACGTCTCTCTTGATTCAGTGATTGAGACAATGCGCCAGACCGGTGTCGATATGCAGGATAAATATAAAGAGACCTCACAGGGGGGGCTGGCGGTTAACGTCGTTGCCTGTTGAGGTTAAACCCGTTGCTCTGCAGCAATAACCCTGTCATTCAACAAACGCTAATCCGGTGCTGAGTCTATGAGATCTGCCGGAGTTAATTTTTAAAGGAAATACAATTATGAGCATTCCATCTAACTACCGTTTCTCCTCAAGTCATGAATGGGTTCTGGATAACGGTGACGGTACCGTCACTGTAGGTATCTCCGATCACGCCCAGGATCTGCTGGGTGATGTTGTTTTTGTTGAGCTGCCAGAACTTGGCCGTGAAGTCACCGCCGGTGAAGAGTTTTCTCTGGTTGAGTCCGTAAAAGCGGCGTCAGATATCTACGCCCCGGTGAGTGGTGAAGTGGTTGAGATCAACGATGCGCTGGAGAATGAGCCGGAAACCGTTAATAACGCACCTTATGATGGCGGCTGGATTGTTAAAATTAAGCTTTCTGATGCCGCTCAACTGGATGGGTTGCTGAACGCTGAAGCTTATGCTGCTACGATTGCAGAATAGATTTGATCTGTGGGGGTGCGTTATTGTCGTATGAGACAGCGTTTATGACTGCACTCCGATCAGGTCGTTTCGCCAACGCGGGCTGGTATGCACAACCATCCCGCACTCTTTGATTGATGATCAGCCGCTTGCGTTGCTGGTCCGTTTAAACAGGTTATTGTAATGGCTACTGAGATATCTTCTCCTGTTCCGCTAAGCACTCTTCAGCAGACGACTGACTTTACCCGTCGTCATATCGGCCCGGACACCGATCAGACCGCAGCGATGCTGGCTGAGCTGGGTATCAGTTCTATAGAGGAACTGATGATACAGACAGTGCCGGACTCAATCCGGCTGGATGATGCGCTGGATATGGCGGATGCCGTGTCTGAAGCCGATGCGCTGGCACTATTGCGCAGTCTGGCAGATCAGAACAGGGTGAACCGATCCTATATCGGTATGGGCTATCACAATACCCTGGTCCCCAATGTTATTTTGCGCAATGTGATGGAAAATCCCGGTTGGTATACCGCCTATACACCCTACCAGCCAGAGATCTCACAAGGCCGTCTTGAAGCATTGCTCAATTACCAGCAGATGGTGATGGATCTCACCGGTATGGATCTGGCGAATGCGTCACTTCTGGATGAGGCAACTGCGGCTGCTGAAGCGATGACGCTGTGTAAACGTTCAAATCGTAAAAAGAGCGACACTTTTTTTGTTGCCGATGACGTGCATCCCCAGACCATTGATGTGATCAGAACCCGGGCCGAGTATTTTGGCTTTGAAATTGTTGTCGGCAACCCTCTGACCGATCTGGATAGCTGTGATGCCTTTGGTGTTCAGCTGCAATATCCGGGAACCTACGGTGATATTACCGATATTAAGACTTTGATCGAAAAAGCCAGGGCGCAGCAGGCGATGGTGTCTGTCGCAGCGGATCCATTAGCGCTGGTGTTGCTGAAATCCCCTGGTGAGCTGGGAGCGGATGTCGTGTTAGGATCGTCCCAGCGCTTCGGTGTGCCGATGGGCTTTGGTGGCCCGCACGCTGCCTTTTTTGCGGCCAGTGAAAAGCTCAAGCGTTCAGTGCCTGGCCGTATTATCGGCGTCTCTATTGATGCCAATGGTAACCGGGCACTGCGGATGGCGATGCAAACCCGGGAGCAGCATATCCGTCGTGAGAAAGCGACCTCCAATATCTGTACTGCTCAGGCGCTGCTGGCGAATATGGCGTCGTTCTACTGTGTCTATCACGGACCGGACGGTCTGAAAACCATCGCTGAGCGGGTACACCGTCTGACTGCTATTCTTGCCAACGGTTTGAAGTCTAAAGGCGTGATGGTGAATGACAGCTACTTTGATACCCTGACACTGACGTTGCCAGAAACGGCTGCTGAGGTCTATCAGCGGGCACTGGATGCCGGTTGCAACCTGCGTCAGACCGCAGTGGATAAGCTGGGCGTCTCGCTGGATGAAACCACCCGGCCTGCTGATATTGCCGAACTGTTTGACGTTGTTCTGGGGGCGGGTCACGGTTTGTCCGTGGCTGATCTGGATGCCGCGATTGTTGCGGGTGCGGTAACGGGCATCGCGCCGGAGATGCGTCGCAGCGATGCGATTCTGAGCCATCCGACATTTAACAGCTATCACAGTGAAACCGATATGCTGCGCTACATGAAGAAACTGGAGAATAAAGATTACTCTCTGGTACACGGTATGATCCCGCTGGGTTCCTGCACCATGAAGCTGAACGCAACTGCTGAGATGATTCCGGTTACCTGGCCTGAGTTTTCCAGTATTCACCCGTTTGCGCCTGCGGATCAGGTGCAGGGTTATCACACGATGCTCAGTCTGCTGGAAGAGCAACTGGTCGAGATTACCGGATACGATAAGGTGTCGCTGCAGCCTAACTCCGGTGCCTCCGGTGAATACGCCGGTTTGCTGGCGATCCGTAAATATCAGGAATCGGTTGGCGAAGGGCATCGTAATGTCTGTCTGATTCCGTCGTCTGCACACGGTACTAACCCGGCGTCTGCGGCGATGATGGATATGAAGATCATCGTCACCCGCTGCGATGAGAAGGGCAACGTTGATGTTGCGGATCTGCGGGCTCAGGCTGAGCTGCATAAAGATGATCTCTCCTGTCTGATGATCACTTATCCCTCCACTCACGGTGTATATGAAGAAGATATCGTTGAGATCTGTGACATCATTCACAAGAATGGTGGCCAGGTGTATATGGACGGCGCCAATATGAACGCCCAGGTGGGGATCTCTAAACCGGGCCTTATCGGTTCTGATGTGTCGCACCTGAACCTGCATAAAACCTTTGCTATCCCGCACGGTGGTGGCGGTCCAGGTATGGGACCGATCGGTGTGAAAAGCCATCTGGCACCGTTTCTGGCGAGCCACAAGGTTTCTCCGGTCACCGGCTTGAACCCTGAAAACGGCGCAGTTGCAGCAACCCCTTATGGTTCTGCGTCTATTCTGCCGATCACCTGGATGTATAACCTGATGCTGGGTAAATCAGGCCTGAAGCGCTCCACCCAGATGGCGATTCTGAATGCGAACTACATGGCGGAGAAATTGTCCGGGCACTATCCGGTTCTCTATCGGGGGCGTAACAACAAGGTTGCCCACGAGTGCATCATCGACATTCGCCCGCTGAAGGAGGCCTCCGGGGTCACCGAGGAGGACATCGCCAAGCGTCTGATGGATTACGGTTTTCATGCGCCGACCATGTCGTTCCCGGTAGCGGGTACGCTGATGATTGAGCCGACCGAATCTGAATCTAAAGTTGAGATCGATCGTTTTATCGAGGCGATGGTGCAGATCAAAGCGGAGATCGAGAAGGTCCGTAGTGGACTCTGGCCCGCGGATAACAACCCGTTGTGCCGGGCTCCGCATACGCAGGCCGATATCATGGCTGAGGAGTGGAACCGTCCCTATACCCGTGAAGAAGCGGTATTTCCAAGTCGTGCAACCCGGGACAGCAAGTTCTGGCCAACCGCAAACCGTATAGACAACGTGTATGGTGATCGTAACTTTATCTGTTCCTGTCCTCCCATAGAAACCTATACGGATCAGTAACAGTATTTCAGCACCGGTTGATCGTGCTATCAGCCGGTGCTGGTTCCGTTTTTTTCGGCTGGCAAGCCGGATAGGCTTTTAATCTGTGTGAACCTTTTTTATCAATGATATAGAGGGTTGATGAGAGTCTATCTCGCTTTTTAGCGAACCTGTAAAAGCAAACCGTTTGAGCGGATCGGGTAACTGATCCGCTTTTTTTGTGTTAAAGAGGTTTGTTCAAAACAACACCGTAACATCAGCTTCATATCTCTCAGGCATTTTGGTGGTATAACCCAGGAGGCTAAGATGACTGATATCCTTAGTAAAATCGAACAGATCTATAACGAGAAGGGCCATAAGCATTATGGCGAAGGGGTAAGCCAGGTTGAGCATGCTGTGCAGTGTGCTCGTCAGGCGGTGGATGATGGTGAACGGGATGATATGGTTGTCGCGGCTTTGCTACATGATATCGGGCACCTTATTGATGAGGTAAACCCGGTTCATGGTAACTTCCATCACGACCTTGTAGCCGCTGAATTTCTTAGCAATGGTTTTCCTCCCGGCGTAATCGAGCCTATCCGCCTTCACGTCAGCGCAAAGCGTTATCTGTGCACGGTTGAGGCCGGTTATATTGACGGTCTGTCCGAGGCCTCCAGACACTCTCTGGAGCATCAGGGCGGTTTGATGAGCGCCGACGAGGTCACGGCTTTTCGGGCCGAGCCTTTTCATGAGCAAGCGATACAGTTGCGACGTTGGGATGATGAAGCGAAGGACGATATGCTGGCTTCGACGCCGTTTGCCAGCTTCAGCCACTATCTGGAGAGTGTTTACGGAGGTTAAGGCCTGCCTGAATCTCTCAGGGGAATTGACAGATATAAAAAAACCGCCATAAGGCGGTTTTTTTAGCTATTCTTATTGCTCCGGCTGAAGCACCCTAATTATTAAACTCAATGGGGGGGGATGCTTAACTTTCGGGTGGTATCAGCCGAAGTAATATTTCTATATATACAATATTGATGCCTGTTTTATTTAAACCAATAATTATCAAACAGTTATATTGTCTGTGATCAATTTTATTTCAGCGATCTGAAAAATAGTGTTACTCATTGGATACTTAATTTTTCTTGTTTTTATAAAATTCATATAAATCAATCTATTACGGTGTCTCTTATTTGACTCACTCGTTTATAATCAATAAGTTAACGCCCGCTTTTCTTAAGTGTAGGCGGTATTAAGCGGATTCAGTTAGCGCGTCATCACTAAAGCCTGTGCGCTCTGATAAATAGTTATGAGTGGTTGGGAATGAGCAGGTTCATATGTATAGCATCATTATCTGTTGAGGATATCAGAGAGAAAGTCTGATGATGACGCTGTAGAAGTCGGCCGCAGAGACTTATCGATAGTTTAAACAAAAAAAAACAGGCCGGGGCCTGTTAAAAAATAAGAGCTATAAACAGTAATCGACCTGTCTAGGGCCAATATTATGCTCTTAAGAGAGAATCGTTTCAGATAGCAGCAGTGTCATTGTCCATCGCTTTCATGGACATCTTGTAGTTTGTGTGGCTCGAAAGAGGGCCAAAAGCAGATGTATTTGTTTTAACTTTGTCTTTAATGAATGCAAATGCACTCAGAATCAGTTCTGCCTGGACTTGCGAGCGCATATTTGCAGCTTGCTTATAGATACTGTTGTGGGGTTGCGGAATAACCATTGTAATCACCATAAATTGAATTCAGTTCAGCAAATATATTCAGTCGATTAGACTTGATCTGTCAGAACTAAATTCAGAAAACAGAAAGGGGTCACCCCTCCGAATATCAGCGCATTTTAGACTTTAGTCTCAGCGGTGATAACTGATCTATTTTCAGATAAATGATGAGATAAATTCATCATGATGCCAAGTGGGTGTTTTAATGAGCAAACATCTTATAAATCTGATCTGCAGGCGAGTATTTACCTGCTCTTGGTCCCTGAGTATAGTTGATGCACAGATGACTGAATCTGTTTAGCCTGGAGGATTAACAATGAAGATACTGGCGTTATCGGGAAGTACCAGAGCGGAATCATTTAACCGCAGATTACTTGATATCGCGGTCGCTGGAGCGCGACAAGCAGGTGCAGACGTTACTGTTGTTGATCTTAGCGAGTATGAAATGCCTCTATATAATCAGGATTTTGAATATAGTGAAGGTGTTCCGGAAGCAGCCGCTGAACTGAAGAAGTTGATGGTGGAACATAACGGCTTGCTGATCGCGTCTCCCGAGTACAATGGCTTTCCCTCACCGTTGCTGAAAAACACCTTTGACTGGCTTTCGCGCAAACAAACAGACCATGAGCCGCCGATGTTTGCGTTTCAAAACAAAATTGCGGCAGTGGTTGCGGCCTCACCCGGAGCGGGTGGTGGAACCCGGGGGCTGACTATATTGCGTATCTACCTTCAGAACCTGTGTATTATGGTGCTTCCGGGTCAGGTGACTCTGGGACAGGCGGGACAGGCATTCCGGGAGGATGGCCGGTTGCATAATGATCAGATACAGAAAGCCACCGAGTCTCTGGGCGCTGATCTGTTTGAAATTTTACAGAAACAATCTGACCGGTTGGATTGATAATGACGGGGGAAAACTATTTTCTCGGCTTTTCCCCTGCATCAGCACGCAATCGTACGCCTATTCTGGAGGCATTGGTCAGTCTGCTGAAGGGGGACGAGGCTGTTCTTGAAATTGGCAGTGGCAGCGGTCAGCACGCCGTTCATTTCTGCCAGGCTTTACCCTCTCTGCGCTGGTTGCCTTCTGAGGTAGCACAACAATTGCCGCTGTTGCAGGCTAATCTTGAGGCGCACGGATGTGACAATATTCATCCGCCCGTTCTTGTCGATCTACAGCACCCGCACTGGAGTTCCGTATTACCACCAGTCGAGCTGGTATACAGTGCGAATACCTTGCATATTATCAGTTGGACTGAAGTAACCTCGTTGTTTAACGGGGTGGGGGCGGTGCTTGAACCTGCTGGACGGCTTATTCTCTATGGCCCATTTCGTTATAACAACTGTTTCACCAGTGAGGGGAATGCAGAGTTTGATTGTTGGCTCAAAGAGCGTAATCCAGACAGCGGCATTCGTGATTTTGAACAGATAGATTCTCTGGCGCGTGGTGTCGGTTTAATACTGGAAACGGATATCAGTATGCCCGCTAATAATCAGTTACTGGTTTGGAAAAAGACTTAATCGGGTATCAGGTGTTCGCTAAATATTGGGGAGTAGGGAGTAATAGGACGTGTGTAGATCAGGAAGATAAGGGTTCTGATAGATGCTTAAACGGGACAGGTTAGAAGAAAGTAGGCTGTGACCCGGAGGTCACAGCCGGGCGATAAAAACATTACAGGATAGTAACGTTCTCAGCCTGTGGTCCTTTCTGACCTGAAGTTACTTCGAAAGAAACTTGCTGTCCTTCGTTCAGAGTCTTGAAACCATCGGAGTTGATAGCACGGAAGTGAACGAATACGTCAGGGCCGTTATCCTGTTCGATAAAACCATAGCCTTTATCGGCATTGAACCATTTAACGGTACCAGTAGATGTAGACATAATTGTATTCCCTACAATAGTATTTTTTTAAATAATGGTGCTCTGATAAATGTCAGAAACACGGGTTAAGCTAAGAATGCAGGGACTACATTTATGACTAAGGGACACACAGGTTAATCTGATGGACTCTTTGATACATAAAAATCGGGCCGTACTTTCAAGCTGATTCAATTCTATGACATTTGATAAAAGAGTAAAAGAGTTATTTTTAAAACGTTTTATTGTCTTAAGCTGTTGTAATTAAACGGTTTATTGTTTTTTGAATCATGCGTATTAATGTAACATAATCGCCTGCTATTATTTTTTCCGGCGTTTTTTACCCTCTGATTAAGGTTGCCAATTACGGTTTGCAAGCGTGATTTGTATCTGAGCAGAGGCTGCTCTGATCGATTTCGATGCGATGGTTGACTGTTTGAAGGGGGGGAGAGCACATTATATTGCTGTTGAAAGTACACTTTAAAGAGATTGCCTCAGGGATGGCTCCCTGAGGCAATCTTAAACATTTACCACATAAGATCGTCAGGGATCTGATAATCTGCATAGGGATCATCCGGATCGATCTCTTCCACCGTCTGGCGGCTGATAATCAGTTCCGGGCGGCGCTCGCTGATTTTTTCGGCCACGCCTGCCGGTATCAGAATGTAACTGCCTTTGCTGGTTGCGATCGCGAGGTTACCCTTCGCTAACTGTTCTTGCAGCGCTTTGTTTACGTATAGCTTCTTGATGGTAGTACCATCGACAAAGTTGTATTCGACATCACCTTCGTGAGGCATGTTAATACTGTTTTGTAACATCATCTGAACACAGGATGCATCGATAGAACGACGGGTGAGTTCATCCTCCCGCTGACGATTCAGTTCCCGGTCCCGTTGCAGTTTCTCCTCTTTCGCTTTGGCTATCGCCTGTTCCCGTTCCAGTTGTTCCGGGTCTTTAAAGACTTCACCTTTCTTTACCGCTTTTGCCTGTTTGGTTTGCTTGCGCTTTTCAGCTTTGGCTTTGTTCGCCTGTTGCTTATTTGCCAGACCAGCTTTAAGAAGCTGATCTTGTAGAGAGCCTGCCATGATATTTACCCTGCTTCTGTCGCATTCTGGTTGCGAACTATATCGGACATTGGGTTTCAGCTCCACATTGTGCCACTGATTAAATGATGCTCACTAACCTTCGATGCATCTGATCGCTTGCTTGATACTCAAGTAATACCGTAAAAATCACTGGCGCTGTGCATATCTTCCTCAATACCTATTTATCTGTATCGATTGTTTATTTTTACTTATGGTCTTTATTCGCTTTAATCTCCTGGCTCAGTGTTGTTGAATAGTCGTATCGATAACTAATCACTGTGCGAATCACTCACTATGAAGATAGCTGTATACTGTGGAGCCTCGTCCGGACCAGCCGAGGGGCCCTATAAACGCGAAGCACGAAAACTGGGAAATCTGATGGCCCGGCAAAATATTGAACTGGTGTATGGAGGCTCAAGTGTCGGGTTGATGGGGAGTGTCGCCGATGGAGTACTGGAGGCAGGTGGACATGTGTGTGGTGTGATGCCTCAGGTGCTGGTTGATCGGGAGCAGGTGCATGTGGGTTTGAGTGAGTTGCATGTGGTTGACGATATGCATCAGCGTAAAGCTGTGATGATGGAGTTAGCGGATGCCTTCATTGCACTTCCGGGGGGAACGGGCACGCTGGAGGAGCTGTTTGAGGTCTGGGCCTGGCGGCAGATCGGTATTCACCATAAGCCGTTCGGTTTGTTGAATATCGCCAACTACTTCGATAATCTGCTGGCCTTTATCGCGCATGCGGCAGGTGAAGAGTTTATCCGGGATGAATACCGTGATTTTTTGTTAGTTGATGAGCAACCAGAAGGGCTGCTTATCCGGCTGACGGACAAGCTTCAACAGGAGTGAGGAAGCAGGGCGTTATCGTTTCTGGTCTTCTTCGTTTACGGGATCAACGTGTTTTATCCTGCTGTAATGTCTTTTAATAACTGCGGACAGCTCTGTCCGACAGTGTAACTTTGGAGTCAGCATGTCGAAAATGCCGGAAGGGCGTCCTTCACTCAGAACCATTGCGATGCCGGGGGATGCTAACCCTGACGGGGATATCTTCGGTGGCTGGATCATGGCGCAGATGGATCTGGCCAGTGGTAGTTTTGCTTCACAGGAAACAAAATGCCGGGTGGTCACGGTTGCAGTGGATGCGATGACATTCCATAAGCCGGTTAATATTGGTGATGATGTCAGCTGTTTCTGTAAAATTGTACGTTACGGTAATACTTCGCTGGTGGTTCATGTGGAAACCTGGGTTCAGCGTCACCACAGTGAGCTGATTGAAAAGGTAACCGAGGCAAATTTCACTTTTGTCGCGATTGGCGGCGATGGCCGTCCAAAGCCTATTAAAGCTGAGATGGTATAACGCGGAATAAAGAAACGCGCCAAACAGAGGTTGTTAAGCGCGTTCCCCGGCAGCTGTTTAAGCTGCCGGGTGATTTTACTGGCGAATGCCTTCAACGTTCAGATTCAGATAAACGCTTTCTGACGCGGGGCCGAGATTGAAGTTGATGCCATACTCTTTCAGTTTCAGCTCTGTAGTACCCTGGAAACCTGCACGGTATCCACCCCATGGATCTTTGCCTTCACCAATCTTTGTTACCGCGATCTCAATCGGTTTGGTCACTCCCCGCAGTGTCAGATTGCCACTCAGTATTGCCGACCCATCGGCTGCAGGCGTGAAGGCCGTGCTGACAAATTGAGCATCCGGAAACTTGTCTACTGCCAGAAATTCATCAGAACGCAGGTGTTTGTCCCGTTCCGCATGGTTAGAATCAACGCTGGCGGGCTTGATATTAACGGAAACGGTCGAAGCTGCCGGGTCTGCTTCGTCGTAGCTGAAGCTGCCGTTAAATTCATTAAAGCGGCCCACTAGCCAGCTGTAGCCAAGGTGTTTGATACTGAAATTGATAGAAGCGTGAGCCCCTTTGTCATCGATCACATAGTCTGTTGCCTGAGCTGATGTAATAGTCCCGGCCAGAATTGCACCAGCAATAATCGTTTTTAAATTCATTTGTGAGTCTCCTGACGCATGTTTAGCATGCGGGTTAAGGTTTTATCTTTATTAATAAAGTGGTGCTTCAGCGCGGCCAGCGCATGTATCGCCGCCAGACTGATAAGCAGTGTTGCGGTTATGAAGTGGATCTCACCTGCTATATCTTCCTGGTTTTCAGTTACAGCCGGCAGTGCCGGTATCTCAAACCAGTTGAACACCTCAATTCCCCTTCCGTCAGCGGTAGAGATCATATAGCCGGATACCAGCGTAGTTATTGTCAGCAGGTATAGCAGCAGGTGCACAGCTTTAGTTGCAAATAGCAGCGGTTTTGGTTGTGGCAACGGTGCCGGAGAGGTATTCATTATTCGCCAGAGAATCCTGAGTAATAGCAGGCCTAGCAGGATCATGCCAATACTCTTGTGCCAGTAAGGCACGGTATGATAATCCGGGTCGTAATAGGTCAGCGTGCCGATATAAAGTCCTAGCGGATACATGCCTATAATGATCAGGGCAGTCATCCAGTGCAGCAGAATTGACCCTAAACCGAATGATTCAGGGTTGTCTTTAACAGCTATTGCCATCTTTCTGTTCCGTTTGACAGACGGCATCAGCCGTCTGTCATCCTGTCGTGGTTGTTACTGTTTCCAGCGTTTAGCTGCTGCGGCTACCCGTGCACCCAGTGCCTGAGCGGTATCGCGGTCGCATTGCGGCGGTGCAATATCAGGGCCTTCGTCAGCATTACTCTGTGCCATCGCGCCCAGATAGCTACCAACCCGGTTGAGACTTTGCGGATCACCCTGGCTGCTGTTGTTGCCGTTGGCGATCGCCAGGTTCACCCAGTTCATACCATGTTGTGCAGCAAATATAGACATCTGAATCAGGGTGTTCAGTTTATCGCCACTCAGACTGGCAGAGTTGGTGAAACCAGCAGCCAGTTTGTCTTTCCAGCCCTGCTCAGCCCAGATTTTTGAGCTGGCGTCCATAAAGCACTTAAACGGACCACTGACGGAACCCATGTAGGTTGGTGAGCCAAAAATAATGGCATCGGCACCCGCCAGCTGTTCCCAGTTTATCGCTTCCAGATCTGCGACAGACACTGTAATCGCCACTGCGCCAGCATTTTCTACGCCAGCTGCAACCGCCTGGGCAAGTACTTCAGTGTGCCCGTAACCACTGTGATATGTGATTGCTACTTTTACCTGGTCAGACATGAAGAGTACCTCGTTAAAGTGTGTTATCGGGTTATGTCCCCGTAGTCATACCCACTTTAATGCTTCATAATAAATTCATCTAATGCATTATTGTGATGATTGCTATGCGTGAAGTGAATTTAAGATCGGTTGATCTGAATCTGCTGGTGGTATTGCAGCAGTTACTGGAAACCCGGCATGTGACCCGTGCGTCGGAGTTATTGAATATGAGTCAGCCTGCGGTCAGCCGTGCATTGCAGCGGTTGAGGGATACCTTTGATGATCCGCTGCTGGTGAGAACAGCCCAGGGTTATGATCTGAGTGCCCGGGGGGTGGATATCTTGCCTCGCTTACAGGTACTTATCAGCGGTATGGAGCAACTGATTGCGGAGCCGCAATTTAATCCGGCAGAAGCTGAGGATGTTGTGAGGGTTTACGGTCTGGATCTGGAAGTCGCCTGCTTTGTCTCACCGCTGATGAAAGTGCTGCGCTCGGAGGCGCCAAACATGCGTCTGGAGGTGCGGACGGAGCCGCGTAACCATTTTGAATTGTTGGAAAAAGGCGAGGTGCAATTCTCGCTGACCGGGATGGAGCCGCAGGCTGGAGAGGGGCAATACCGCCGGCTGCTGATCGCCCAGTCCGGCGTTGTCTGTATGATGGCGGCGGATCATCCGTTGGCAGCTCAAAAATTAACGCTGGATAACTATCTTTCTGCCAGTCATGGCCTGGTGTCTATGACCGGTCAGGGGCCGGGTCATGTAGATCAACGGCTGGCACAATTGGGGCTTAAACGGCACCTGGCGTTGCGGTTGTCTAACTTTATGACCGCGGCGGACTTCTGTGAAACGACTGATCTGTTGTTTTTTCTGCCACAAATCGTTGCTCAGCGAATCGCTCAGGGACGCAATATTCTGCTGACTCCGGTCCCTGATGAGCTGCAGTCTCCGCCGATTAATTTTTATCTCTATTGGCATGAGAGGCACCACCGTGACCCTATGTGTCGATGGATCCGGCAGCGAATTTTGCAAGTGATCTGATGTAAAGCTCTGATGTAAAGTTCTGATATTAAGTTCTGATATCAAGTTCTGATATCAAGTTCTGACGCTAAAGTAGTAGGTTAAATTGACGCAAAGTACTATGGCTGGATAGGGCCGCTTTACCGATCATTTATAGTCGATCAGTGGAGTCGCTTTATGCCATCTTTCCCATTATTCAAAACGGCAGTGCATTTATATCAGCATACCTGTCGCGCCATCTGTCTGCTCTTTTGTCTGTTAAGCAGTAGTCTCGCTTTTGCCCAGGTGTCTGAAACTGAGATACGCACCATTTTTCCGAAGTTGACCCGGATTGGTGAGATGCAGCAAAACCCCACTGTGGTGCCAGTCTACCAACTGGATCAGTTGTTAGGCTATGTGTTTGAAACCAATGACCTGACCAATCTGCCCGGCTTTTCCGGGGAGCGTGTTAACCTGCTGATCGGTATGGATGCCGCCGGTATGATCGTGAAGATCAACGTGCTTAACCATCATGAGCCAATTTTTTTACACGGCCTTGGCGAACAGCCGATGATCGAGTTTCTCGATCAGTATGAGGGGATAACTGTTGATAAGCGGGTGATCGTGGATAGCCGTCATAAAGGGCAGGATACAGAGGGCTCCGGAACGGTCTACATCGATGGTGTTACCAAAGCGACAGTGTCGGTGCTGGTGATGAACGATACGGTGCTATCTGCTGCGTTGCAGGTTGCGCGTGCTTATCTTGAGGGGTTTGAACGCCCGCCCACCGTTACGGTACGTGAGGATGTTTTTCAGCCCTATAGCTGGCAGCAGTTAGAAAGTAACGGGCTGCTTCGCCCCTGGTCGGTTTCCAAAGATCAGTTACAGGAACGCTTTCCTCTGGCGTTAGAGGATTATCAGGATCCTGAACTACAACAGGCGCTGGCGCAGTCCGATCTGCCCGTACGTTATTATTATGCTTATCTGAATACTCCGGTGACCGGTAAAAACTTGCTGGGCGAGCAGGATTTTACTCGTCTGAAGGCGGTGTTGCGCCCCGGAGAGCATGCTTTGCTGGTGGCATCGGTAGGGGATTATGGTTTTTTAGAGCCGGAATTTCGCCGCGGCACTGTGCCCAGTCGGCTAGGGATGTCCCAGAACGGTCTGCCGGTGGATATACGTGATCTGGATTTTTTTGACAACTCTCAACCGCAGCTGCCCGCCGATGCTCCTGCGTTTGGAGAGCTACGCGTGTTCAGAATTAAAGCGCAGTCAGGGTTTAATCCTTCGCAGCCGATGTCACTGGATCTGGATCTGGATCTGCCCCGCAACCACCTTATTCGTGATCAGGCTCAGTTCGAAGACAGCTATCAACTCCCCGTCGATCTGTTTGATATCAACGTGATCGAGGAGGTTAAACCGCTGCCGTTATGGCAACGTTTATGGCTGGACCGTTGGCTGCAGATCACCGGCCTGGTGCTGACTCTGCTAGTGGTGACCGCTGCATTTATCTGGCAGCACCGGTTATCGTCCCATAGTCGTCTGTTTCACCGGGTTCGCTGGGGCGTGATGCTGTTTACTCTTGGTTTTATCGGTATCTATGCCCAGGGGCAGCTCTCGGTTGTGAATATTTATACTTTGTTGCTGCAGCTGGTGAAGGGCTTTGATATACAAGTGTTTCTGTTAGACCCGGTGCTGTTTGTGTTGTGGACTTATGTGTTTATTACCCTGTTTCTTTGGGGGCGGGGAGTCTTCTGTGGCTGGCTCTGTCCCTTTGGCGTGCTACAGGAGATCGCCGCTAAAATGGGTGGCCTGTTGAAATTGAAGCAGGTGAAAATTCCTCCGGCTGTGCATCAAAAGCTGCAGAAACTAAAATACCTGTTGCTGGTGGTTCTGGTGGGCAGTGCCTTCTGGTCGGTCAGTCTGGCAGAGCGGCTGGCGGAACTGGAGCCTTTCAAAACAGCGATCACGCTGACCTTTATTCGCAGCTGGCCTTTTGTTGTGTATGCGCTGCTGCTGTTAGTGGTGGGGATGTTTATCCATAAGTTTTTCTGTCGCTATCTGTGTCCTCTGGGCGCTGGTTTAGCCGTGCTGGGAAGGTTTAGTTTGTTTCGCTGGTTGCACCGCAGGGCTGAGTGCGGCAGCCCTTGCCAGTTATGCAAAGTGCGTTGTGAGATCGACTCTATCAACAAGGATGGCAGTGTTGACTACAATGAGTGCGTTCAATGTATGGAGTGTATCGTCATTCTGAATAATGATGATCAGTGCGCCATTGAGCTGTCACAGAGTAAGCAACGGGCAAAAGCCGCCCGGGCAACCGGTGAGATTCCGCTGCAGCAGCTTTAATAGGGCTCTGATTTAACAGAGCTTTTGTTTAACAGAGCTCTTGTTTAACAGACTTCTGAGTTTTTAACCGAGGCCGAGCTTAATGCCCAGCAATACCAGTCCACCGCCGATGACTCGTTCAATGGTGGTGCGTACCCGCTGCAGCCATGCCTGAATGGCGGGACGAGTCAGCAGCAGGATAATCATACTGAGCCAGCCAAACTCAACAAGCACCGGGGTGGCGCAATACAGGATCTGCATTGGGATACTGGAGACCTCTGCGACGACATGACTGAAGATCGCCACAAACATAATCAGAATTTTAGGGTTAAACAGGCTCACCATCATTCCCGCCATAAACGGATTATCACTGCCCGATTCTGCATGATCACTGTTTTTGTCTGAGCGGGTGGCCAGGTAAACAATCCCCAGATAGATCAGATAGGCGCTGCCAAGCCAGCGAATCGCTGCATAAAGCGCAGGGGTGCTTTCAATCAGGGCCGCCAGGCCTATCACCGACAGTAGCACATGGATCGCCAGCGCGGTTGCCAGCCCCAGTGCGGTGATAAAGCCTGAGCGTCGCGACCCCCGCAGCGTATTACGTAAAATAATTGCCGTATTGGCACCGGGAAGCATCGCGCCCAGCAGCATTATGCCGGCAAAAATCAGCCATTCAGTCATTGAAATATTCCATTAGGGAGGGCGGTTCACACCACCTGAGTTAATGACAGCGATTTTAGTCATCGGGCAGGGGATTAGCGAATACCGATATCGGATAAAGGTTATCAGTTTTAGTTATGACCTTGGGTTGTGAAAACAGTCATGAAAATAGTTATGAAAACAGTCATAAGCTGTCGTTGCGGACCAGGCGGCAGGCCGTGATGCCGGAATCACTCACTCAGACTGTGCAGCATCCGTTCACGAAGATAACGGTGCGCCGGGTCACCCTGAAGTCGCTGATGCCAGATCAGGTAGTAGTTGCTGGCAGGGATCTTCAGCTGTTCAGGCAGTGCCTTAATGCTAAGTCCGTATGTTGTGCCGAGTTGGGTGGCGATGCGCGAAGGCAGGGTGAGCACATAATTGGCGCGGCTGGTGATCGCCATGGCAGAGTGGATAAATGGCACGGTCAGTTTCATGGTGCGTTGCAGGTTCAGTTGTAACAGTGCTTCGTCGACGGCGCGAATCTTATCACCCCCTGCGCTGATACCGATATGCTCAGCGCTGATATAGTCGTCCAGTGACAGGGTTTGCCCGGCCAGGGGGTGGGAGCTGTTCATCAGACAGCTGTAACTGTCGCTGCCGAGCTGTTTACCATAGATATCATCGGGTACGGTGTCCAGGATACAGGCAGCCAGGTCCATCCGTCCCTGGCGCAGACTTTCCATCATGCCCGGATGCCAGAGGTGAAAATGCAGACTGATACCCGGCGCATCCTGTTGCAGGTCTCCCATCAAAGGCGGCAGCAGATCATGAGTAATAAAGTCGGTGGTGGCGATATTGAATTCGCCGATATACCCGGCAGGCTCAAACTGACTGGGGATCAACAGATTTTCAAGATGGTTGAGTGCATCGGGCAGCTGCAGCCAGAGCTGTTCTCCCCGTGGCGTCAGGTGCATAGTGTTACCCACTCGCACCATCAGCGGGTCGCTGAATATCTCTCTCAGCTGGCTCAGATTACGGCTCATTGCCGGCTGACTGATATGCTGAGAGCTTGCCGCCGCGGTCACGCTTTTACTATGCAATAGATAGTAGAGTGAGATCAGCAGGTTGAGGTTGATGCGGGCCAGTTCCATCAGGCCAGCATATCAGTATTACTGATAACGTCAATCCTCTCTCAGGGGTTGCAGAGGCTAAAGAAAAAAGGGATCCTGTGCGGATTATCAACTGAACTACTATCAACTGAACTATAGGATTATATTCATGGCACGCGCGACAGCACGACACATTCTGGTAAGCAGTGAGACTCAGTGCGCTGATCTTAAATCACAAATCGAGGCGGGTGCTGAGTTCGCTGACCTGGCTAAAAAACACTCCAGCTGCCCATCCGGTGGTCAGGGTGGCGATCTGGGCAGCTTCGGTCCGGGTCAGATGGTTGCTGAGTTCGACAAGGTGGTTTTTTCAGCCCCTGTCGGTGAAGTGCAGGGACCTGTGCGCACCCAGTTTGGTTATCATCTGCTGGAAGTGACCAGCCGCGAAGACTAATCGTCTTTCTTAGGAGGCTGCTGCCGCAGTGATGCGCAGTAGTCTTTCTTCTCTGATCGGGATGTAAACCAGATATAGTCAGCCACTCCTGCGTTACTGCTAATCGCTTCAGCAGCGGTTGTCAGCGCGTCATCGGTCTCTGTCAGCAGAATAGACACAACGGCTTTCGATGTTAGTTTTTTCAGGTGTTGCGGAACACCAGTGTCTTTTCGGGCGTGAAACGCGCCAGTGATCAGAATCGCCTGCATCTGTTTGCCCAGCTGATCGCTTAATGCATAGGCCATACTGGCGTCCCGGCTGAGCTGAATGCTGGTCATCGGTCCCATCTGCTCCATTGGGATAGCCTGACAATGACTTTCAAACACCTGTTGCTGAATCGTCGACCGAATTGTTTGTGGAATATCGCTGACTGTCGCCAGGCGTGGCTGATCCGGTAATCCTTTTTTATAGATCTGCATCAGCAGCGGTTTACTCAGATTGCCTGCCTTCAGTTGATTACCATCTTTAAGCGCGGAGCTGATCAGCGGGCCATAATCCTGCCAGGGCCAGCTGCTATCGCTCCAGTTGAGCAGGGTTTTTATCTCAGATTCGCTGCTGGTGGCTGAAAGCTTAGGGATATTTTCACCCTGCTGTTCGTCCAGCATCTCCAGGACTAAGCGGGTTTTAGTGCCATTTTGCAGATCTTGTAGCAGTTGTAACTCCAGCCGATGGTGTTCCGGGTTATCATGTTTTTCGCCGACAAGGATAAAACGGCTGTTGCGTAGCTGCTTCAGTAGCTCTGCGTAGCTGATCTGTGTGCCGCTGATCATGCTGAAAACTTTACCGCTAAGCGGATGCTGCTCAGCCTGTAGCGAAGGTTCCGTTTTTTTTGGTGATTCGGCCTGAGGCGCTTTGGTATTATAACCGCAGCCGCCGGTTAGCAGCAGGGTGCCGGTCAGAGTATACGCAAACAGTTGGTTTAGAATCCGTTCTTTTATAGGCATTTTGATCAAGCCCCTTTTCAGCTGCGAAGTGCTGGGGTAACGTTATAGAAAAATAGAGTATGAAGGAGAAACATATCATGAAATCAGGAATAAAAGTTAGCATCCGTAAGAAAGGGGAACGGGACGGTGGTGTTGACCCTGAGTTGCAGAAACGGGTCGATGAGGCGGTACATTTTGTCCAGGGGCTCCGGAAAAAAGGCGATAACGTCAAGCAGATGATGGAAAAGCTTAATGAACATGATCATAAGCATCCGGATGGCAGTGACTGGAGCTACGATTCACTGCATGATTTTATAGCTGAGCACCATATCTGAGGTGTTTGTAACTCTGTTATTGCAGCTGCCGAATGGTGGGGAAATCCGCTGCGTGTAGCCTGATCCATTCAACGGCTGCCTGTTCACTTGAGAGCTGGCGGCCCTTCCGGTGTTGTTTTAAGCGATAGCTTTCAATCTGACAGATCTGCTCTATCATTCTTAAGCTGTAGACCTGCTCCGGGTCATCGAAGCCTATTCCCAGAAGAAAGCCAGATTGCTCCTGCTGGCACCAGATGACATAGCCGGTAGCCGACAGGCTGGGTTGCGAAAGAGGAAGGCAGATATCGATAGTCGAACCCGGCTTGATGTACGATTCGGAAGGGCAGCTCAACCTTGCCGGACTGAACTCCCGGTATAACGGGTGACAAAGATTAACGGCCTGAGACTCCTGCGTTGTGCTAAGCAGGATGGGAATATCTGCCGGGTGGAGTAAGTAGTGTTTGGGCATAATGCACCTCGAAGCTGATCGCTTAAGCTTGCTGTCGCTGTGTAATCCCTGACTTAGCTAATTTCAAAGCTCAATTTAAGAGCTCAAATTAAGAACTCAATTTAAGAGCTCAATTTAAGAGCTCAATCTCAACGCGCTTTGGCTATTGTTATGCTATCGGCGATTTCCTGGCTGGATTTAGTCACTTTTTCAAAACTATTCTGATGCGTTGTGCCTGTATCGCAGCTGAACTTTCTGTTGATTTTGTTCAGCGGACGCTGCTTTCCAGCGTGAGGATTAACCTGTGCTTCGGGGCTACCGGTCTGTATAGGGCCTTATCTTTGAGGTGAGCAGAAACGCCTGCACTGCTGAGTGTGTTCATTGTCAGTATTGGCAAGCCTCTTGACACTGATGGCGATTATGGTGGGTATAAGAGACGCTAATTTCCCATAAAATATTAGTAAGCTATTGATATTTAAATGATAAATAGCTTTGGCCCTGTTCCTGCAGTATGGAGGATATCGTAAAAACATATCTGGAGAGTGACTCATGGTACATGAAGAGCAAGGCGTAGAGATTTTTGGTATTTTATCCACTATTCTGATGGTGGTAGTCGGTTTGGTGGTGGGTATATCGCCTATGCTGGTACAGGTAGGGATATTGGTATCCTGATTTTTATATCTATATTTTAAGGTTGGCAGATCAAGAAAACTCTTTCCAGCGATTCAGCCAACCGATTCACTCAGCTGCTTTGGGGGATGCATATTCCCCTTTTTTATTGTAAGTTATGTAACTAGTTACGTAATTTGTTTTATTGGGCTCTGGTTTTATATGGATTACATGAAAAGTTTTGGCAGCCTGTCTCTGGGTAGCCGTTTGAAGCGGCTATCGGACCGCTTAGTTCAGGATGTTAATCAGTTATACCAGAGCCAGGGAATCAATCTGAACCCGACGTTCTTCCCGCTGTTTAATATCTTGCATCAGCAGGGGGCGATGACGGTGACGGAGGCGGCAGAGAGGCTGGGTGTTAGTCATCCGGCTATCAGCAAAATCGCTCGTAAGATGCAGCAGGAGGCGTGGCTGAGTAAAACGGCGGATCCGGCCGATGAAAGGCGTCAGTTGCTGGCGTTGACTGTAAAAAGTGAAGCATTATTAGAGCAGATAGCGCCGGTCTGGACAGCGATTCAGGCTTACCTTGATGCGCTGATCGGTTCTCAGCAGCACCCGATACTGGACTCGCTTGCCGAGTTTGAAACATTGCTGCAACAGCAGGGATTTTATGCCCCGATAGTGCAACAACTTGAACGCCGGAATGAGGGGCAACAGGTCGCTATCCAGGGCTGGGATGCAGCGCTACGGGATGATTTTAAACGACTCAATATGGCCTGGCTGATGCGTTATTTTGATGGAGAGATAACCGAGCGGGATGAAGACGCGCTGAACAATCCGGAAGGCTACTATCTTGCCCGGGGCGGTTATATCTGGTTCGCCCGTAATGTTACCGATAACCGGGTGGTGGGGTGCGTGGCGCTGGCTTGCCATGCCGATGGCCGCTTTGAAATTTCGAAAATGGGCGTCGACGAAGCCTGGCAAACGGTGGGTGTCGGTCGCAGGCTGTTGCTGGCAGCGCTGGATAAAGCCCGTGAACTTGGGGTTGCAGAGGTCTTTCTCGAAAGCTCAAGTAAACTGGACAGAGCGTTGCAGTTATATCGCAATCTGGGGTTTCGGCAGATGCCCCATCCGGATGGGCATTCTTATTACAGTCGCGCTGATATCTATATGGCGCTGAGTTTATAGGCATAAGTTTAAAGGCATGAGCTCAAAAGCATGAGTCACGAGTATGAATTGTAATGTTATGAATCAGGATAACGCTTCTGTAAAGCGTCGGGAGATGCTCGATGGCGCCAAAGCCACCATACCGCTGATTATCGGCGCTATCCCGTTTGGGATTATCTTTGGCACTCTGGCAGGTCCCAGTGGTTTGTCTGCACTGGGTGCAATCGCGATGTCGGTGTTTGTCTATGCGGGCTCGGCCCAGTTTATTGCGCTGGGTTTGCTGGCGGCGGGGGCTGCGGTTCCCGTCATTATCGCGACTACATTTGTTGTCAATCTGCGGCATATTCTCTATGCGGCCAATCTGGTACCCAAGGTGGGTCATCTGTCCCATCGCTGGCGGGTGATGATGGCGTTTGGTCTTACCGATGAAACCTTTGCCGCAGTCAGCAACCGTTTTCTGCTGCAGGACAATACCGAACATGCGCACTGGTTTTATCTGGGGTCATGGCTGGCGATGTATGGCAACTGGGTTCTTTGCACCGCATTAGGGATCGCTTTGGGTGAGTTGTTCCCGGATATGACTGATTGGGGGCTGGATTTTGCTATGTCGGTCACCTTTATCGGTATGGTGGTTCCCTACCTGAAGAGTAAGCCGATGTGGGGGGCGGTAATCGTGTCCGGCGCAATAGCCATGGCAACCATCGGTATGCCCCATAAGCTGGGTTTAATGGTGGCCGCACTATGCGGTATCTCAACCGGGTTATCTATGCACCTGTTGCTTAAACGGCAGTCAGTATCGGAGACAGCTCATGAATGAAGTTTTGTTGATTCTGGGCATGTTTCTGGTGACCTTTAGTGTTCGTTATGTGCTGTTCGGCGTTGCCGGTAAAGTGCGCTTTCCGCCCTGGCTGACAACTGGGTTGAGTTTTGTACCCCCGGCAGTGCTGACCGCCATCATTGTCCCGGCGGTGCTGTTGCCCCGGGGAGAGTTATGGTTGCGGGCAGATAACCCCTGGTTACTCGCTGGTGTATTCGCTGCACTGGTATCATTCTGGCGCCGGGATCTGCTGACCACAATTGTTGCCGGCATGCTGTGCTTCATGTTGCTAAGATTCGGTTTCGGCTTCTAACGATGTTGATACTCAAAGCCCTTGATGAAAGCACTTGGTGAAAGCGCTTTTAGTAAGCTCTTGAAATAAGCTCTTGAAATAAGCTCTTTTAATAAGTTCTTTTCGAAAGCTCTTCTGGTAAGCCTGGTAACCGCATAGAGGATAAACTGAAAAGCTGCTTTCCATATAAATCTCAGGGTTTATCTGTAACCCTCCCCGTTACAGCTGCTGATGGGTTATATTCTGTCTATTGGCATATAACGTGTAGATTGATATTGAAGTCAGAGCAGGTGTGAGCAGAGGCGGGTTATTATCAATTCAGCAATCAGTATCCGGATCAGTGGACAGGTACAGGGGGTCGGCTTTCGTCCCTTTGTGTATAACCTTGCCCGCCGTCTTGGTTTGAATGGCACCGTTGCCAACTCTGCTGCGGGCGTAGAGATCTTTGCTGAGGGCCCGGCCTCAGACCTGTTGTTGTTCCGTCAACTGCTTGAGCAGGAGCAACCCCCGATGTCGCTGATTGATGCGCTGACGGCAGAACCTTCTGAACCTCAGCACTTTTGCGATTTTAGTATCGTTTCAAGCCGCCAGGGTGATCTGCAGCTGGGGGTGACGCCCGATGCTGCCGTCTGCCCGGATTGTCTGCATGAACTGTTTGCTGCGGGTGACCGGCGCTATCTTTATCCCTTTATCAACTGCACTAACTGTGGTCCGCGCTACAGTATTATCCGGGCGCTGCCCTATGATCGTCACCAGACGAGCATGTCCGAGTTTGCCCTTTGTTCTGCGTGTAACGCTGAATATTCTGATCCTGCAGATCGCCGTTTTCATGCTCAGCCAAACGCCTGCTCAGCGTGTGGCCCCCGGTTAAGCTTTGTTGATGGGGCAGGAGAGCTTCAACAAGATGATCCGTTAACCGCCGCAGTGGATCTGATTCAGCAGGGGATGATTGTTGCAGTCAAGGGGATCGGCGGATTTCATCTCGTGTGTGATGCCCGCAACCCTGCGGCAGTTGCACGGCTGCGACAGCGTAAGCATCGTCCGGTTAAGCCTTTTGCCGTGATGGGGCTGAATCCGCAGTCGCTAGCCTCGATGGTGTCGCTGAATGCCGCACGGCAACAACGCTTACAGTCACAGGATGCCCCGGTTTTGCTATGTCCTTCTCGTGATAATCTTCCTGAAGGAATTGCCCCCGGACTGGCGTGGTGCGGGGTGATGCTGCCCCATACCCCGTTGCACTATCTGTTGTTGCACCGCTTGTGCGGCAGTCCTGCCGGAACCGACTGGCTCAGTCAGTCACAGTCACCTCTGCTGGTGATGACCAGCGGTAATCGTAGTGGCAACCCGCTGGTCACCGACAATGATCAGATAGTCACGCAGTTACAGGGGATTGCCGATGGCTTTCTGCTGCATAATCGAGATATCCGCATCCGCTGTGATGATTCAGTGGTTAACGGACTGTCGGATCAGATGCCGCTGATTCGCCGGGGCAGGGGGCTCGCCCCGCAGATGATCCGCCTGCCGCAGAGTGGCCCGGCGACCCTGGCCGTCGGCGCGTTTTTTAAGAACACTCTCTGTCTCACTCAGGGGAACCGGGCCTATGTATCCCAGTATATTGGCGACCTGGATAATCCGGATTGTTGTCAGTCGCTGGCGGAGATGACCGGGCACCTGAGCGCTCTGCTGGGCATTAAGCCTGAGCAGGTGGTCTGCGATCAGCATCCCGATTTTTATAGCAGCCGCTTTGCCCGGGACTATGCACTGCAGAACGATATCCCTTTGCACACTGTTCAGCATCACCACGCGCATATCGCCTCGGTGATGGCCGAACAGGGTATCAGCGAAGCGGTACTGGGGCTGGCGCTCGATGGTCTGGGGCTGGGTCCTGATCAGCAGTTATGGGGCGGTGAGCTACTGCGGGTGGAGGGTCACCAGTACGATCGCTTAGGGCATCTGCCTCCGTTGGCGTTACCTGGCGGGGATCGCGCCGCCAGTGAACCCTGGCGATCTGCGGCAGCAGTTTTGCATTCTCTGGGACGCAGTGATGAAATTCTGGCTCGCTTCACTCAGCCCGCCGCGATCACCGTTAAACAGATGCTGGAACAGGACTTTAACTGCCCGCAAACCAGTAGCGCAGGCCGTTTGTTTGATGCGGTCGCATCCCTGTCCGGTATCTGTCATATCAACAGTTTTGAGGCGGATGCCGCGATGCAACTGGAAGCCAGTGCCTACCGTTATCTGCAACGGTTTGGCCGCCCGAATCAGGATTTGCTGATAGACTTTAATGAGTCTGGTCAGCCAATGCTTAACCGGCTACTGCACTGTATCGCTGATATTGATGACCCTGAATTGGCCGCGGCGCTGTTTCACCATCAACTGATCGATGGTCTGAGTCGCTGGGTTATCGATCAGAGTCAGATTGTTAACTTAAACCGTGTGGTATTGGCGGGCGGATGTTTCCTCAATCAGATATTGTTACAGGGCATCACTGAAAAATTACAGCAGGCGGGAATGACCGTCTACAGTGCGTCAAAGCTACCCTGCAATGACGCGGGTATCAGCCTGGGTCAGGCGCAGATTGCGCATTGTCTGGCGCTGCAAAATAACAACGATCAACAATCGGTAAAGGGGTTATCCCAATGTGTTTAGCAATTCCTGTAGAGGTGGTTGAAATACTCAATAGCGACACGGCGATTGTCGATATCGGCGGCGTGCGCAAAGAGATCAATGTTGCGCTGATCGAGGATCTGGTGGTCGGTGATTATGTGATCCTTCACGTCGGCTATGCTTTGAATAAAATCGATCCGGAAGAGGCCCGCAAAACACTGGAGCTGTTTGCTGAACTGGGAGAACTGCAAGACTCCATCAACGACAACCAGCAGATGATCTCATGAAATATGTCGATGAATACCGGGACGGCAAACTGGCGCGGGAGATCGCCGAGCGTATCCGCACCGAAGCGTTGCCATCCAGACTGTATAACCTGATGGAGTTTTGTGGTGGTCATACCCATGCGATTTTTCGCTACGGTATCCCGGATCTGCTGCCGGATAACGTCAATATGATCCACGGGCCGGGGTGCCCGGTGTGTGTCCTGCCGATCAGTCGTCTGGACACCGCGATAGAGCTGGCGGTCACCCATGGGGTTATTCTCTGCTCCTATGGCGATATGATGCGGGTGCCCGGTTCGCGCAAACGCAGCTTGCTCAAAGCCCGCGCTGAGGGGGCCGATGTACGGATGGTTTACTCCTGCATGGATGCGCTGAAGCTGGCACAGGATAATCCAGACCGTGAAGTTGTGTTCTTTGCTATCGGTTTTGAAACCACCACACCGCCTACAGCACTGGTGATCCATCAAGCCCGCAAACTGGGGCTGAAAAATTTCAGTGTCTTCTGTAACCATGTTCTCACACCTGCAGCGATCGGCAGTATTCTCGACTCGCCGGAAGCGGGAGAGCTGGGGTTGCTGAAACTGGACGGATTTGTTGGACCCGCCCATGTCAGCACCGTGATCGGCAGCCAGCCCTATGAGCGTTTTGCCGAAGAGTATAGTAAACCGATTGTCATTGCCGGTTTTGAACCTCTGGATCTGTTGCAGGCGATTCTGATGCTGATCCGTCAGGTGAATGATGGTCGCGCAGAGGTTGAGAATGAGTTTTCCCGTGCCGTTACCCGGCAGGGTAATGAGCGTGCCAAACAGGTCGTGGATGAAACCTTCGAGGTGCGTGAATCGTTCGAGTGGCGGGGACTAGGATTTGTGCCGCTAAGTGCGCTGCAGATCAGGCCGGAATTTGCTGAATTCGATGCTGAAAAACGTTTCCCGGTGGAATACCGCAGCTCAGCAGAAAACTCAGCCTGTGAGTGCGGCCCTATTTTGCATGGCGTGAAGTCACCCCGTGACTGCACGTTGTTTGGCGCAGCCTGTACCCCTGAAAGCCCGCTCGGCCCCTGCATGGTGTCCAGTGAGGGGGCCTGCGCGGCCTATTATAGCTATGGTCGTCATCAGGACTCGCTGATAGCCAAAGAGAATGCCTGATACACAGGATAAGACTGTTAAAACATGCTGCTGAGATAGATAAGAGTTTACACAATGACCAAGCGAACTGAATACAGCCATGCGCTGGATCTGCAGAACGGCCGGGTAGAGATGGCCCACGGCAGTGGTGGTAAAGCGATGGCCCAGCTAATTGACGAGCTGTTTTTGCAGGCGTTTTCTAACCCCTGGCTGGAGCAGATGAACGATCAGGCCTGTTTTACTTTGCCGTCAGGGCGGGTGGTGATGGCCACCGACAGTCATGTGATCTCGCCACTGTTTTTTCCCGGTGGTGATATCGGTTCTCTATCAGTACATGGCACGGTCAACGATGTAGCGATGTCCGGGGCGGTGCCAAAATACCTCTCCGCAGGTTTTATTCTGGAAGAGGGCTTTCCGCTGGCGGATCTGCAACGGATTGTGCAATCGATGGCCCGCGCAGCCGAAGACGCCGGTGTCGCCATCGTTACCGGCGATACCAAAGTGGTGGAGCGGGGTAAAGGGGATGGCTGCTTTATCAATACCACCGGCATCGGTGTGGTGGCGGAACAGCTGAACCTCTCCGGTAACCGGGTACAACCGGGCGACAAGATTTTGCTCTCCGGCACTCTTGGGGATCATGGAGTCGCCATTATGTCCCTGCGTGAAGGGCTGACCTTTGACACCTCCATAGAGTCCGATAGCCAGTCTCTGCATGATCTGGTGGCGGCAATGGTAGCCGAAGTGCCCGGGATTAACTGTATGCGCGACCCAACCCGGGGCGGCCTGGCCGCCACCCTGAATGAGATCGCCCAGAGCAGTGGTGTCGGAGTCACTATCTACGAAGCCAATATCCCGGTCAAACTCCAGGTCAGTGCTGCCTGTGAGTTTCTCGGGCTGGATCCGCTCTATGTTGCCAATGAAGGAAAGCTGGTGGCGTTTTGTCCGGCGGACAAAGCAGAGCAACTGTTGGCCATTATGCGGAAACATCCGAAAGGCAAAGAAGCCGCGATTATTGGTGAGGTGACCGCCGATCCGCTGAAGTTTGTGCAGATGGAAACAGTGTTTGGTGGGCGGCGGATGGTGGATTGGATATCGGCCGAGCAACTCCCTCGCATCTGCTGAGTCTTCCCATGGAAACGTCATGCTGCGTTTACGCTCACTCGTGTAAGAGAGCTACACGTCGTTCGCTAGGCCTTGCCTGACATTCCCATGATAAGCCTCAGTTTGTATTGCCAGGGAAGCACCATGCTGCGTTTACGCTCACTCGTGTAAGAGAGCTACACGTCGCTCGCCAGGCCTTGCCAGGAGGTCGTTCAGTATTTGTTGGTTACATCTATTAAGTTTGTGTGCATCTATGAAACGCCATAGACTATTCTGAAGATGTCTGGACTGCAGATACGGATAATGAGGGCGTTGGATGAAACTGATCATACTGATGGTAGCACTTCTGGTCGTAGGCTTGCTGACCATTCAGCAGATGGCGCCGAACGCTGAGACGTCTGCTGCGCCCGTTGATCTCAATTCCTCGAATTCAAGTCCGCAAATTCCGCAAGTGCCGACCCGGCCTGATCAGGTGAAGCAGTTTGGTGAAGATATGAGTGAGTATATTCAGAGCGAGGCAGCGAAAAGCGCGGCGGCGTTGGAAGAGGCGCAGAAACAATAACCTCTTAATTCTCTAAAATCTCCCTTTTAGCGTCGCGAACTCTGTGTTCTCTCTGGTGTATATTTTCTTCTGTTTAGATTTATAGTTTGTTTGGCCTGCTATGCTTCCCTTATAGCGCGAAATACCGGATGATCCGGTTTCTATGTTGATCTGTATAACTAACATCTATAGGTAACGATTATGATTCAAGTGGGTGATAAAATTCCGGCTGTCAGCGTAAGCACTATCTTCGCTGGCGAAACCTCTGCGGTCAGTACAGAACAACTATTTGCGGATAAGAAAGTTGTGCTGTTTGCGTTGCCAGGTGCGTTTACGCCGACCTGTTCTGCGTCTCATCTGCCGGGTTATATCGTCAAGGCGGATGATATTTTCAGTAAAGGTGTCGATCTGATCGCTTGTCTTTCGGTTAACGATGCGTTTGTCATGAAAGCCTGGGCGGATTCTCAGAATGCTGAACAGATTACCATGGTTGCCGATGGCGGGGCTGATCTGACGAAGGCGCTGGGTCTGGATATGGACAGTGGCTCGTTTGGTGGTATTCGCTCTCGCCGTTACTCGATGATTGTTGAAGATGGTGTGGTGACTGCGTTGAATATTGAAGAGCCGAAAACCTTTGAAGTGAGTAGTGCTGAAGCGATGCTTGAGCTGCTCTGATACAATCCGTTTTATTTAAGTCAGTGAGTACTTTAGGACACCTATGCAAGATGTAATTGATGCACTGCGCGAAGCCAACATCGACGTTGTCACACCGCTGGATCTGCCGGATTTTGATGATGTTGTAGCGGCAGAAGAGGAGATCTGTGTCCCTCTCTATCCTGATTTTAAAGAGTTTCTCCTGACGGTCAGTGATGTGATCTGTGGTTCATTGGAGCCGGTCACGGTGGCTGATCCATTTTCTCATACCCATCTGCCGGAAGTGGCTGCGTATGCCTGGTCGATTGGGCTGTCCCGTGAACACACGCCGATCTGCGCCCATGATGGTGGTTTTTATGCGGTGACCATTGAAGGCGCAGTGGTTTACTGGACGCCGGAGAGTGGTGAGGTCGAGGAGTGGACCACGGTGTGGGAGTGGGCCAGAGAGGTCTGGCTCGTCAGCTAATCGTTTAGATGATAAAAACGGCTCACATGAGCCGTTTTTTTTATGTTGTTTTGAGTGCCAGCTCACGCTGTTCACCGGCTTTGAGTATCAGAATCATACCTGCACCCAGCACTGAGATTGCAGCGGCGATATAGAGGGAATCGGCATAGCTGCCGCCACGGTCGGCGATAATACCGGCAATCGCGGGTGCTGCGATCTGTGCAATGCCGTACAGCAGTGTCAGTTTGCCCATCAGCTTTGCCGGTTTAGTGGGATAGAAACGACCGGCCATCGCCAGCACCAGGCTGACGATACCGATAAAGCTGCCGCCATAGAGCACCGCACTGGTTAACACCACCCAGAGGGTGTCATCCAGCACCGGCAGGATATTACCGACAATCTGGATCAGAAAGGCGATCAGCAGCGCATTCAGCTCGCCCAGTCGGCGGGCAGCTCTATCCCAGAGAATCACTGCAGGGGTGGCGCTCAGGCCGACAAAGATCCAGACGATCTGGCCGTCACCCTGCAGTGCAGGCTGAGCTTCAACAATCGCCACCAGAAAGGTAGCGCTGATCACATAGGCATAACCGGCACAGAAATACATAAGACCGAGTAATACCAGCCAGCGCCGACTCGGAGGGCTGTCCTGTAAGCGCTGCCCCGCAGTCGTCTGATGACTGGTATCCGGGCGCGGTAACCAGCGCCAGGCGGGGATGGCGATCAGGGATCCGATCAGCCCGACGGCCAGCCACTGCTCGTGCCAGTCAAGGTGCCCGATCATCAGCTCGGCGGCTAAACCACTGACGATGATGCCCAGTCCGGCACCGGCATAGTGGATACCCAGTTCAGGCCGGTGACCGTGACGCAGCAGCCAGTTCATAATTAGCCCGGCGCTGATGAGCATGCCGCTGGCACTGCTAAGCCCCGAAAAATATCGCAACACGCCCCAGAGCCAGATGTTATCGGTCAGCGCCATGCCCAGGGTGGTTATCACCGCTGTTATCAGGCCTGCACGGTAGAGCATATCTTTGGTTTTCAGATTGCCAACGGTAGCGGCTAGCAGGGCGCCACACATGTAACCGATGTAGTTGGTTGTCGCCAGATAACCACCGGCCAGATCGCTCAGACCGGCTTCAGTCTGCATTGCCGGCAGCAGGGTGGTATAGCAGAAACGGGCGATACCGATGGTCAGAATCAGGCCAAGCAGACCAGAGCCCAGTACTTTTAGGTGTTGCCTGTCATCGGAAGCTTGCATAGAACACTGACCTTCTTTATTTTTATTTATAAGCGTATATATTAATATTATTCGCTACAAACGAATTATTGAGAATGATTTATTCTCAAATAAAGAACTGTTGATCTGATCGTATGGTGTCTGTGAACTGATTCTGTGGAGGTCATGTTGGAACTGATAGCACTGAAAACCTTTGAAAAAGTAGCGAAAGAGGGGGGGATTCTGGTGGCGGCAAAGCAGATGAATACGGTGCAGTCTAATGTCACCACGCGGATTCAGCGTCTGGAAGAGGAGTTAGGTACTAAGCTCTTCTCACGCAAGGGGCGGGGGCTTGAATTAACCCGGCCGGGTGTGATTCTGCTGGAGTATGCCGAGCAGATTTTGCAGCTGGAGCGGCAGGCGGGGGTGGCCGTCAGGCTGGCAGATAAAGGTGCTGCTGAGATCAAAATCGGCGCGATGGAATCCTTCACTGCAACCCACTTGCCCCAGTTGTTGGGAGCGTTGAGAGAGTGTTGTCCAAAACTGAGGCCGCAGGTCACCGCAACCACCACCGCTGAGTTACTCCGGGCAGTGCTGGAACACCATATTGATTGTGCCTTTGTGGGCGGGCCGATTGAGCATCCCGATCTGATCGTTGTTGATGTCATGACTCAGGAACTGGTTCTGGTGAAACCCCGGACAGTCACCCCGGCGGATAATCTGGTGTTGTTCCGGGAAGGTTGTGTCTATCGGAAAAAAGCGTTGCAGTGGGCGCGGGATTATCAGGATAACCGTTATGGTCTGAGTGAACTGGGGACGCTTGAGGGGATTCTCGGCTGTGTCGCTCAGGGACTGGGAGTCACACTGATGCCACGCAATGTTGTCGAGCTATCGATCTATCGTGATAGCCTGCTTTTTGAAGACCTGCCGGAAGATATCTCTATAGTGCCGACTCAGTTTATCCGTCACCGTAGCACGCCCCGGCTGAAAGTGATTGAGTCGTTGTTTGATTCACTGCGCTGGTTACCTGACCGCGCCGTTAATCAGAGCTGATGTGCTTTGCGGTAGTTGCCTTGATAATCAAAGATTCGTTCCTGCACCCGCCAGAACTGTCCGGACTTGCGGGCGACGACGAAATCCGGGGCGGTAAATAGCTGCGACACGGCTAACACCTCATCGACTGAGTTAAACTGTCGCGGCTGTAAACTCTGGCCAAAACGTCGCCCAAACAGATCATTAAAGCGTTTCCTCGGTTTACTGTTGTGCAGATCGAACAGCTCGCTCAGCTCTTGGCCCTGTTCATCATGATAGATCACTCGGAGTCGGCCGTTTGATTCGGTCATTGATATGCCAGCACAGCGGATCACCCGGGCATCTTTCAGTTTAAGGGCCGCTTTGAGCTGATCATCGGGGTCAATAATAGCGTGACCGCACTGGTGACAGTTACGCGCCGCAATATCATTTTCCGCATTACATTGGGGGCACTCCTTAAAGCGGAAACGATAGTCGCACTGTGCGATTGAACCGTCCCCCGCCTCAACCGTGCCCTGACAGCGTCGGCCAAAATGCTCCAGAATATTGCCCTCTTCATCCGTTTTGCCCCAGAAGATATTGGCAAATTCACAGAGCGGACAGAACACCTGTACCGGCACACTACTGCTATCCGGTTTTGGCTGCCCCACCTCCGGTGCGAACAGGTCGAAACCGTTGCCAGCGTAGTCCATCACCAGGCAATCGACTTTGCTCTCAGCCAGCCTGAGTCCACGGCCGACGATCTGTTGAAACAGGGAGACTGACTGGGTGGGCCGCAGAATGGCGATAAAATCCACATGGGGGGCATCGAAGCCGGTGGTGAGTACGGCAACATTGACCAGATATTTGATCTGTTTCACTTTAAACCGGCTGATCAGCTCATCCCGTTCGGTATTGGCGGTGGCACCGGTGATCAGTGCGGCCTCTCTTTCGGGAAGATAACCGCAGATCTCATGGGCATGTTTGACGGTTGCTGCAAACACCATCACACCTGCTCTTGTTTTAGCCAGGTCCACTATCTGCTCACAGATTGCCCGGGTTACCCGGGGATGGCTCACCAGCAACTGATTCACTTCTGCTTCAGCATAGTTGCCAAATTTATTGGCGTTCAGTAGAGAAAAATCATACTGAGCGATGGGCGCATCGACCATCTTCGGTGGCGTCAGAAAACCCCGTTTAATCATATATTGCAGGGGTAGTTCATAGATACAGTGGGTAAATGGTTTGGGTTCACTGCTGCGGCAAAAGCCCCGATAGTGATAGCGATAGATCCAGCCCATGCCCATGCGGTAGGGGGTTGCGGTTAAACCGAGTAGTTTCAGTTGGGGGTTAAATGTTCTTAGCTGAGCGAAAATCTGTTGATACTGACTGTTTTCATCATCGCTGATACGGTGGCATTCATCGATGATCACCAGAGAGTGCTCTGTGGCAAAGTCCTGCAGGTTGCGGGCGACCGACTGCACGCTGGCGAAGGTGACCTGATGATGACTCTGTTTTTGTTTTAGCCCGGCGGAATAGATTCCACCCTCCAGTCCATAGCTAAGGTATTTATTGTGATTCTGTTCAACCAGCTCTTTTACATGGGCCAGCACCAAAATTTTACGCCGGGCTAATCGAGCCAGTTCGGCGATTACCAGGCTTTTGCCAGCGCCGGTCGGCAGCACAATGACGGCCGCTTCATCGCTGCTGCGAAAATGGCGCAGGGTTGCCTCAACCGCATCCCGCTGATAGTCACGCAGTTGAAAACTACCCGGCATAGAAGTTACCGGGTTTGTATTGAGTGATGGCTAATGGTTTAGCCATTCTGATGGATGGTTTACGGGGTAGCGGCATACGACTATTTTAGCGTGGAATGCACTGATTTAAACGGGCTTTTTTCTTCAGAGTATGAGATATTCCCGCCAACAGAAGAGGGGCGCTCGCATTTTTTTCGATGGCTGAGTTAATTGCGTCTATTCTGAGATAACAACTCAATATTGCAGTGTCTATGACAAAAGAGGAAATGGAGATGGAAATGGATCTATCGTTTATTGATGTTTATGTATTGCCCTGGGCGATTAATATCGTGATGGCAGCGGCTATTTTTATAGTCGGTCGGATGATTGCCAAAGTTCTGGTGAACCTGCTGGGTAAAGCCCTTCGCAAAGGTAAAATGGAAGAGATTCTGGTCAACTTTATCTCCTCCATCGCCAACATTTTGCTGTTGCTGGTCATCATTGTTGCGTCTCTGGACCAACTGGGGGTTGATACTACGTCACTGATCGCTCTGGTAGGTGCCGCAGGTCTGGCGGTTGGTCTGGCATTACAAGGCTCTTTACAGAACTTTGCGGCAGGCGTCATGCTGATTGTATTCCGTCCTTTTAAAGAGGGCGATTTCATTGAAGCAGCAGGCGTTGCCGGTGTTGTTGAGCACATCAGCATTTTCAATACGATTATGCGTACTGGCGATAACAAAGAGGTTATTGTACCCAATGGTAATATCTATAGCGGCGTGATCACTAACTATTCTGCCCGTGATACCCGTCGTGTAGATATGGTGTTTGGTATCGGCTATGGCGATGACCTGAAAAAAGCGAAAGCGCTGCTGGAAGAGATTGTTACCAGCGACGAGCGGGTTCTGAAAGATCCTGCACCGGTTATAGCCGTGTCTGAACTGGGTGATAGTAGTGTTAACTTCGTGGTGCGTCCATGGGTTAAGTCCGGTGACTTCTGGGCGGTGAAGTTTGATACCACTGAGAATGTTAAATTGCGCTTCGATCAGGAAGGGATCTCTATTCCGTTCCCGCAGATGGATGTTCATCAGTACAAACACGAAAGCAAGTAAACCTGCTTTTTTTGAAACAGCCGCATATGCGGCTGTTTTTTTATCTACTCTTTTATCAGTTTCTCTTCTGTTTCGGTTTCAGCATCAAGCGGCTTGTCGATCAATAAACCTGCTTGAATCTGTAGTTTGAGTGCTTCGCTTTCCTGGCGCACCTTCTGGCTTTCAAGGCGATAGCGGAAGATCTCCTGATAGCGATTTTCCAGTCTGCCTTCCAGATCTGCAATCTGCTTATTCAGCATTTTGATGGTCTGCTCATGTTTTTTTATCTTTTTCTGCAGGTTATTAATCAGACCATAACTATGAGTGCCTGTTTCATTGTCATTGATACTCTCTTGTCCCGGCAGGCGCTGCTGATTAAGTTCCGCAACCAGGTGGCTGTATAGCGCTTTCAGATCCGCGGCTTCGCGGGTGTTATAGCGAATACTGCTTTCCATCGCTTTGTGGGCGCTGGCTGAACCAATTGAACCGGCCAGTATATGTTCGAGCATCCGGTGAAACTCCAGTAACTCGATAATGGCGATATGACTCTTACCGGTGACCTGCAGGTCTTCGGTAATCTGAAGCAGGGCGGCTTTGGTTTTATCTTTGCTCAGATAACTTTCTAACAGCGTCTGGGCTTCATTCAGCTTATCATCCAGCGGAATATATCGATCCAGTCCGGTCGGTCGCGCTTTTTGAGTCGATGCCGGTTTCATCGCACAGAGAAACTCAGTGGACAGATTGCGCTCGGCTTTATGTGGGCTGTATAGCAGCGAGCCGAGAATATAAAAGCCGATGTTGACCAGCAGGGTCCAGAAAACGCTATGGGGGATTGAACCGATATCGTCGAAGCCGAACAGGGCCTCGGGTCGCAGCAGGGCAAAGCCAAATAACCCCTCCTTCAGAATTGAGGCCGGGATCCAGCCATTACTGATAAACGCGGGGATCATCAGGGTGTAGATCCACATCAGAAAGCCTGCGAGTAACCCAGACAAAGCACCGGCACTGTTGCCCCGGGTCCAGAATAAGCCGCCTAACAAGGCCGGAGCAAATTGTAGTACTGCGACAAATGAGATCAGCCCTATCGCCACCAGAATATAGGAATCGCTAAACTCGATGGCGAAGCCATAGCTGCCCATTAGAATCAGAGAGGCCAGTAACCAGCGGATCTGCAATAGGAAGGGTTTAATAAAACCACAGGCGGGCACTCTTTCCAGAACAGGCAGAATCAGGTGGTTCGATGCCATTGTCGAGAGGGTCATGGTGGTGACAATGATCATGCCGGTAGCGGCAGAAAATCCGCCAATAAATGCCAGCAGCGTCAGCGCGTTATTCCCCGCCAGTTGTGGCAGTAACAGCACATAGAAGTCTGCTGATTCCTGTGGCAGCCCCATCAGCAGACCACCGGCCGCAATCGGTACCACAAACAGGTTGATCAGAATCATGTACAGCGGCAGCATCCACATGGCTGTTTTTATATGTCTATGATCTGCATTTTCGACCACCGCGACATGGAACATACGCGGCAGGTTCTGAATCGCTGCAAAGCTGAGAACGATGAGTGTCAGCCACATGACACCTGAATTTGCGGTGCCACTGACCTGAATGACCCGCTCGAAACCCTGATCAAATAACCGTTCGGTAATATCATCGAAACCATTAAACAGACCGAAGCTAACAAACAGGCCAACCGTCATAAAGGCGATCAGCTTGACCAGACATTCGACGGCCAGTGCGGTCATCATCCCCTGATGTCGCTCAGTGGGGTCTAAACGACGCATGCCGAACATAATGGTGAAGGCGATCATAAACAGGGTTATCAGCAGGCCGGACAGACCCCACCCCATAGTTGAACTTTCATGATCGGTAATTAGCTGGAATGAGCCAACCACCGCTTTCAGCTGCAGCGCGATATAGGGGAGAATACCGAACAGTGCGATCAGGGTGACCAGCGCGGCAATGCTTTCAGAACGGTTATAACGGGTAGAGATAAAGTCAGCGATGCTGGTGATGCGGAAAACTTCTTTGGCAAATACCATTCGTCGCAGGGTGATCCACCAGAAGGCGATTCCCAGTATTGCGCCCAGATAGACGCCGAGAAACTGCAGACCGGAGCTGGCGGCAAACCCCACACTGCCATAAAAGGTCCAGGAGGTATGATACACCGCCAGTGAGAGACCGTAGACCCAGGGGCCACTAAGGCCGTTGCCGCGCGTCTCTATCCGCCGTTCAACTAATTGTGCGATACCGAAAAGTACCGCCATGTACAACGTAATCGTGAGAATAACGGTGAGAGTGCTAAACATCCTGATCCTTACTCTAACAACTCGGTTTATAAATCAGATAGTTAAGCTATAGCTGGCTTAGCTTCTCAGGTCAATTAAAGGTTACCCAAAAATTCATTCCGGCGGCGTAGGGTGATTATCCGGGCCAGGCTTATGGTCACTGCAACAGGCCGGTGGCACCGGGTCGTAGCCACCCGGGTGGCCGGGATGACACTTGCCAATGCGTTTAATAGCCAACCAGAAGCCTTTGAGGACTCCGTGGGTTTCGATCGCTTCCATTGCATACGCTGAGCAGGTTGGATAGAACCTGCAGTTCGGCCCGAGAAACGGGCTAATCAGGTATTGGTAGGTGCGAATGAGAAAAATAAAACAGCGTCTTAGCATCATGGCGTAAGTGTAGCGCTGTGGGGATGGGTGGGACAAGAAAAAGCCGCGACTGACGCGGCTTTGATCGATAATATTCAGTGTATCAGAGATGCTCTTCTGCGTATTCTGCCAGCCTTGAACGGAAGATCCCTTCCAGGTGAACAGTTGCCGAGCCTTCAAACCCTTTAAATCGCTCGACCACATAGGTCAGACCTGAGGTGAGCGCGGTCAGATAATTAGAGTCGATCTGGGCGAGGTTGCCCAAGCAGATCATCTTACTGTCCTTGCCACAACGGGTGAGGATTGTTTTTAACTGCTGAGGTGTCAGGTTTTGCGCCTCATCAATCAGCACTACTGCATTCTGAATACTGCGTCCACGGATAAAGTTAAGTGATTTAAACTGGATATTGGCCTTTTCAATCGCATATTTAACACTGCTCTGCGGACGCTCATCACCTTCATGCATCGCTTCCAGGTTATCAAGGATTGAGCTGAGCCAGGGCGTCATCTTCTCCTCTTCGGTGCCCGGCAGGAAGCCGATATCTTCAGCCACTGGCGGGGTAGAGCGGGTCACAATAATCTTGTTGAAACGCCCCTCTTCAATCACCATCTCCAGGGCGCAGGCCAGTGCGATCAGGGTTTTACCTGAGCCCGCTGCTCCATTTAGCAGGCAGAGATCGATATCAGGGTCCTGAATCGACTGCATGGCAAACGCCTGGTAGATGTTGATAGGGTGGATGCCCCAGCACTCCTGCTGCATCAGCTTTTCGTAACCGAGATCTTTCAATATGATCTCTTCATGGTTAACCGATACCACCCGTGCGGCAAAGTCTTTTGAATCATCATAGATATACTGACAGGGATAGGTATCCGGCAGCAGATCAGGGCTGACTTTATGATAAGTGGCAGCGCCTTCCTGATAACTTTTGACCTTGTCGACCTTTTCCCAGAAGTTACCCTCAATATGGAAATGCCCGGACGGTAGCAGCTCCAGATCGGACACCAGCTGGTCTTTACGATAATCCTCTACTTTTTGCAGTCCTGCGCCCATTGCTTTAAGGCGCATGTTGATATCTTTAGTAACGAGAATAATTTCGCGATGGGGGTCGCTGCCCTGCAGGTGCAGAGCGCAGTTGATAATATGGTTGTCGTTATTCTTATTGTCAGGGAGAAAACCCTGACGGGTGGTGAGTTCGTGATCGGGGAAAATACTCAGTTTACCCAGTCGGGTGGTATCTTCGGTTCCGGGAACCTTGATCTGTACCCCTTTGAGTATCTGGGATGGTGTGGCGGCACTGAGGATATTATCAATCGCGCGAATGACGTGTCTGGCTTCCTGAGCGACGCTCTGTTTACGGTCCTTGATGCTGTCCAGTTCTTCCAGGACGGTCATCGGTATAGCGACATCCTGCTCCTTAAATTCGTAAAGGCAGTTTGGGTCGTGCAGTAAAACGTTGGTATCGAGGATATAGAGCTTATCAGCACTCATACTGGTTTCCTTCTCGAGCCGACTCATATATTGACACAGTAACCGTTAAAAAACTTTCGGCCTGTATAGTTAGTTAAGCAGAAGTTGGCGTAGGATTAAACCCATGTGTCACCATTTTTAAGGAGTGGGGTTGTGCAGTATCAGAATATTGTGATTCTAACCGGTGCTGGAATATCAGCTGAATCAGGAATAAGGACGTTTCGCGCAGCGGATGGTTTGTGGGAAAACCACCGAATTGAAGATGTTGCTACCCCTGAAGCATTTGCCCGTGACCCTGAGCTGGTGCACCAGTTTTATAACCAGCGGCGGGAGCAATTGCTGCTGCCGGATATCCGCCCTAATCCTGCGCATCTGGCGCTGGCCAAGTTGGAACAGGCGTTTACCGGGCAGCAACTGCTGCTGGTGACCCAGAATATCGATAACCTGCATGAGCGGGCCGGCAGTAAAAATCTGATCCATATGCATGGTGAACTGTTGAATTTGCGCTGTACCACGTCCGGTCAGGTGTTTACCAATCACCAGGCGGTGGGGCCCGACGCCCGGTGTGGCTGCTGTGATCATGTGGGAACCCTGAGACCGGATATCGTCTGGTTTGGCGAGATGCCGCTGCAGATGGAACTGATCTACGATGCGTTGGAACGCTGTGATCTGTTTATCTCAATCGGAACTTCCGGCCATGTCTATCCGGCTGCAGGTTTTGTTGAAGTGGCTAACAGCGTAGGGGCTGAAACGGTTGAAATTAATCTTGAACCTTCAAAGAAACAGTCGGCATTTGATCGCCATATTTATGGCCCTGCCAGCCAGGAAGTGCCCCTGTTTGTTCAAAGTTTAATCAGTAGTTAATTCTTTT
The DNA here is from genome assembly GCF_937127095.1 of uncultured Amphritea sp. Classification (GTDB taxonomy): domain Bacteria; phylum Pseudomonadota; class Gammaproteobacteria; order Pseudomonadales; family Balneatricaceae; genus Amphritea. The sequence goes on along the minus strand of NZ_CAKZLP010000054.1, from coordinate 136,860 downwards.
TTATCAACAGGTTAATGGTGTACTGTCGAGAATTTAACTATATTGTAACCTGAGCTTTATATTTTTTAGACGGGTCAGGTGATTTAACGAATGACTCGCTAAGCCCTGTGTACAGCCGGAAACTGTTTCTGCGCTGGGGTGTTGATTAGAGGGGCAAGACCATGATGACAGAACAATTTGTAAGCGCGAATATTACGCCACTGGATAGTCTGGATACACTTTCACCCTTCGAGGTTGCAAAACTTCAGGACCGCAATGAGGCGGGTTTATATCCACTTTTTCGCCAGTGCGCTCTGGCGGTGCTTAACTGTGGCAGTGAACTGGACAGCACCAAGCAGGTGCTGGAAAAGCATAAGAATTTCGATATCCGGGTTAGTCAGAAACACCGCGGCGTGCAGCTGGAACTGATCAATGCGCCTGCCAGCGCGTTTGTCGATGGTGAGATTATTCAGGGTATCCGTGAGCATCTGTTTTCTGTTTTACGGGATCTGCTCTACGTCGGCGATGAGCTGGATAAATGCTGTGATGGTCTGCTGGAGGGTGAACAGATTACCAATATGGTGTTCCACATTCTAAGGCACGCCAAAGCGATAGAACCCCATGTGAAACCCAATCTGGTGGTCTGCTGGGGTGGTCATTCGATCGGCCGGGAAGAGTATATCTACACCAAACAGGTGGGTTATGAGCTCGGCTTACGTGGCATGAGCGTCTGTACCGGTTGTGGCCCGGGTGCGATGAAGGGGCCGATGAAAGGTGCCACTATCGCCCATGCTAAGCAACGTATCAGCGATGCCCGCTATGTGGGTATATCGGAGCCGGGCATCATTGCCGCGGAGTCACCCAACCCGATCGTTAACGAACTGATCATCATGCCGGATATTGAAAAGCGGCTGGAAGCGTTTGTCCGCCTGGGTCATGGCATCATTGTGTTCCCCGGCGGTGCGGGTACAGCCGAAGAGATTCTCTACATGCTGGGTATCCTGCTGCATGAGCGTAACATCGCCTGTCCGTTCCCGCTGATCTTTACCGGTCCTGCCGGCAGTGAAGCCTATTTTGAGACGGTGGACCGGTTTATCCGTTCGACTTTAGGTGAGCGGGCCGCCTCTCTCTATGAGATTGTGGTCGGTGACCCGTATGAGGTAGCGGTGAAGATGAAGGCGGGACTTGAGCGGGTGACGGTTTATCGTAAAGCGACCGGCGAATCGTTCCACTTTAACTGGCAGCTGTATATCCCTTCAGAGTTTCAGCAGCCGTTTGAACCCACTCATGAAAATATGGCGGGGCTTAACCTGAACCATGATCAGCCCGATTACCTGTTGGCCGCCACGTTGCGAAAAGCCCTCTCCGGGATCGTTGCCGGTAACGTAAAAGCGCCGGGCATTCGTGCGATTGAAGAGTTTGGTCCGTTTGAGCTCAGGGGCGAACCGGCCCTGGTGAATGAACTGGATGTGTTGTTATCCTCCTTCGTATTACAGCGACGCATGAAGATCGACTATGAGGAGTATTCACCCTGTTATCGACTGGTGCAGGCGGAAATCGCCTGACGCCTTTTAGCGGTGATGAGTTACCTGTGGTCGAATCAGCTACACATCGTTTGCTGGGTAAAACTGAGCAGATAGTTAGGTCCGCCGGCCTTTGGACCGGTGCCTGACAACCCCGATGAGGCAAACCGTGGCCAACGGCAAAAACTGTCGTTCAGGTTTCGTCTGATGCTGATATTGCCAGGTCGTAGTTGCTGGCAGAGAGCGTTAATGGCCTCGTTGTCAGAGGAGTGGATGTGCAGTGACAATCCATATTCGCTGCGGTTGATCTCTTCCGCAATCCGCTCAGGATTATCTTTCTGATAGCGGATGATATGCAGAATCGGGCCAAAATATTCACCACTCAGTTCATCGATGGAGTGCAGACGAATCAGAGTGGGCGCGACAAAATAGCCCGTATCATGCTGATGGCTCAGCTCCCCTTCAAACAGTAGTCTGCCATGGGCTCTGCAGTGTTCTATATGGCCATGTTGTGCCTGAAGCGCATGATTATCGATCACCGGTCCCAGATCGGTGTCCGGTTCGCGGGGGTCTCCAATCTTCAGCGTATGGATAGCCTCAATCAGCATGGTTTCAATCGGATCTGCGATATCTTCCTGCAGATAGAGCACCCGGAGTGCGGAACAGCGTTGTCCGGCGCTATTGAATGCGGATTCGATGACATCTCTGACGACCTGTTCCGGAGGTACACTGCTATCAACGATCATCGCACTCAGGCCGCCGGTTGCCGTAATAAAAGGCACTGTCGGCGCGTTTTCCCGGTGTGCCAGTTGTCGGGCGATAATGTTGGCACTGAAATTTGACCCGGTAAAGGCGATGCCGCAGAGGCGAAAATCCTTGATCAGCGGTTCATCGATCTCATCACTGCTGCCGGGTAACAGGGCGAGGGCGTCGCTGGCTACCCCCGCCTCCAACAGCAATTCGGCAGCACGGTAGGCGATCAGTGGTGTGCTGTTGGCGGGTTTAGCGATCACCACGTTGCCTGCCAAGAGTGCTGCGACGACCTGACCGGTCCAGGTTGCCAGGGGGAAACTCCAGGGGCTGATACACATAAAGATTCCCCGGCCCTGGTGAATCAGGGTATCTGCTGCACCCGCCAGCGAGACTATCGGTTGTGGCGATAACTGGCTGACCGCCTGTTCGGCGTAGATATGGCACAGATCAACCGTTTCACGGATCTCATTCAATGCATCCCGCAGGGTCTTACCCGCTTCACGAATAGAAAGCGCGACCAGCTCTTCACGATGCTGTTCCAGCAGGTCAGCAAAGCGGTTGATAATCATCGCCCGTTCAGCCACGGGTTGCTTATTCCAGCGAATAAATCCGGCCCGGGTGACAGTGTAGGCTTCCCGCACATCTTCGATGGTGCTGCGAAACAGTTCCCCGGTTTGCAGGCTCAGGTTAAAGGGTGAAACCGTTATTTCAGCCGGGCGGGATCGCACCGGCTCACCATTGATCAGCGGTGCCGCCAGCCATTGCTTATCCCCAAAAGCCGCAATTTTATCCAGCAGCCGCTGGCGCTGTAACTGTGAGTCCAGAATGACACCGGTTGGGCGTTTATTGCTGATTGACTGGTGTATAACGGCATCGCTGTCGGCAGCACTTTCACCTAACCTGCGTGTCAGATAGGCAGGCAGTTGCGGTTGTTCACCTAGGGGAGCATAAAGCCGTTGCTGAACCGGGCGGTTATGAACCCTGACTCCGCTGAAAAGGGTTTCCTCTGAGCCCTGCTGTCTTTGCAGTTCGACTGTTTTATTGCTCTGTTCTGCGATAGCTATAACCTGTTCAATGGTTGGATTGTCGTGACTGGCAAATTGAGGCGCCAATAACGGGCAATGGTCGCTGAGCAGGTAGCGGGCGCACAGCTGATATGACAGGTCGGTTGCCTGCTTTTGCGTATACACCGGATAACCGGGCAGCCCTTGTATATCTGCCTGTGTTATATCCCCGTCCCGGTAACTGCCTTTTACCAGCCTCACCGGTATAGAGGTTTGCCGCTCATCTGCTATAAAGCTTAACCAGCCAAGGATCGGCATGGCTCGTTTCGAGTAAGCCTGCACGGTTATTCCCAGCCCACCCCATCCCCGGCAGAGATCGCTACGTAATAGCTTTTCAAACACCTGAAGCGTCAGTTCCTGACGGCTGGACTCTTCCGCTTCGATCATCAGTGAAATGTTTTCAGATCGGGCAATGATCAGCAGATGCAGCATCCTTTGGGTGAGTTCCTCAATAACGCTGGCAGATTTGAGTGGCTCGAAGCGGGGATGCAGGGCAGATAGTTTGATCGATAATGATGGTGTCGGGCGCTCTTCAGCGTGTTGCACAGCTATCGCTTTTATCGCGTCGAGACAATGATTGAAATGCTGTCGGGCGGCCTCTGCGGAGACTGCATTCTCGCCTAAAATATTGAAGTCGCAGGTCAGTTTGTCTGACCTGTTGTTCATCCGTTGCAGGCCCTGATGGATATCGGGGCTGAAGATAATCTGCTCTCTGAGGGCTTTGACGGCCTGGGTCAGTGCATCATGGATGATGGCAAAGTCGATCCGCTCAACCAGTTCACTGAATATCACTGCGGCGTCGGTTTCCAGGGTTACTCGCTTGGCAGTGATTCCCTGTTGCCAGAGGCTTGTTCGCTGAATATCGGCACGGTTATGGGCAAAGTAGGTGGGCCAGTGTGTCGTGCTGAGTCGTGTGTCTATCTGATGGCTAATACTCTGTTGATTGGGCAGATGCAGGAGGTGTTCGGCGAGTGACAGCAAAACCAATCTCTCTTCATCGCGTATTCCTCCCCGTATAGCGAATGTGTTCTCAAGCTGAAGGGTAACAGTGTGACCGCTGAACGGGTTGTCCGTCAGTTGTAGCGGTGGCTCATTATGTTTTGGCGAGAGTTCAGCCAGTTGGGTTATCAGCTCCTCTTCATCAGCACAGTAGTATGCAGGGATATTATTCCACAGCTGCGCAACGCTCCATTTAACCTGTTGATCAGAGAAATATAGTGAGAGAGGGAACATAACAGATCCTGCTGTTAGTTAACTTAACTGAATCAAATAATAGTCAGAGGATGATGGAAGGGGAAACTATCTATTCCTGGTGTGTCTCAGAATGGTGAGGCTAAATGCGATCGGTTTACTATTTGGAAAATAAAAGAGCCCGCTGCCAATGTCAGCGGGCTCTGGCTTATACTGTCGGTTTTGTTTGTGGAGCCGTATCAGATCCGCTCAAACAGAGCCGCAATACCCTGACCGCCACCAATACACATGGTGACAACGGCGTAGCGACCGCCACTGCGTTGCAGTTCGTACAGCGCTTTTACGGTAATGATGGCACCGGTTGCGCCAATAGGGTGGCCCAGAGAGATACCACTGCCGTTGATGTTAACCTTCTCCAGCGGTAGTTCAAGATCGCGACAGACCGCCAGAGCCTGAGCAGCAAACGCTTCGTTGACCTCCCATACATCGATATCCGTTGTGGACAGCTCATTATCGGCCAGCAGTTTACGTACTGCCGGAACCGGGCCGATACCCATATATTTTGGTTCAACCCCGGCAAAACTGTAACCAACCAGCCGGGCCATCGGTTTCAAACCTTTTGCCTGAGCTGTTTCAGCGGCCATCAGGGTGACAGCTGCTGCCGCATCATTCAGACCGGAAGCGTTACCGGCGGTGACGCTGCCATCCTTCTTGAACGCCGGACGCAGTTTAGACATATCATCGATGGTGCAGCCATAACGCAGGTGCTCATCGGTATCGAACAGGGTGACGCCTTTACGCGACTTCAGTTCAATAGGAATGATCTGCTCTTTAAACCGGCCCTCGGTAATAGCGCGTTCAGCGTTGTTATGGCTCATCACGGCCAGGGCATCCTGGTCTTCACGGCTGATCTGCCATTTTTCAGCGATGTTTTCCGCGGTAATACCCATATGGGTGTTATCAAATGGACAGGTCAGTGCACCCACCATCGCATCCACGATTGCTGTATCCCCCATACGCTGGCCAAAGCGTGCTGTTGGCATCCAGTATTGCGACTGGCTCATCACTTCTGCGCCACCGGCTACGGCTGCATCGCAGACACCCAGCTCAATCTGTTGTGTCGCGGAGATAATGGCCTGCAGGCCACTACCGCATAAGCGGTTCATAGTCACGGCAGGGGTTTCAACTGGCAGACCACCGTTGACGGCGGCGACCCGGCCCAGATACATGTCACGACGCTCTGTGTGAATCACATTACCAAAGATACTATGACCGAAATCTTCAGGTGCTGCACCTGAGCGGGCTACCGCTTCGCGAACACAGGTGCTGGCCAGGTCACAAGGCGTCTGAGACTTAAGGCTGCCACCAAAACCACCAATCGCTGTGCGTACGCCGCTCAGTACGACTACTTCTCTTTTGCTCATAGTTGAGTCCTATATATTAGCTGTTTGTTTTTATTGTTATTATTTGAAATGTAGTGCAGTCAGGTGAGATAACTTATCACTGGTCGGCACTAAAGGCTCTAGCCAATTAGTGAAACATTTATAACAATTTCGCTTTTTTAATCCTTTTCTGAGAAATATCGATGCAGCTGCTATTTGATATCGTCATCCCTGTTTTTATCCTCATGGCTTTGGGCTGGCTGTGCCGTCGTACTGGCTTGTTGGAAGAGTCCAGTGCCGCGGCCCTGAACCGCTTTGTTTATTACATCGCTGTGCCTGCTTTGATGTTTACCTCGACCGCTGCGGTGGATATCGAGTCGGTGCTGCAATGGGATTTTATCGCAGTCTATTTGGGAGGTTCTGTTGTTGCGATCTGCGTCGCGTTTTTGGGCTGGCGCAGGATGCAGCTTTCGTCGCCGCTGGACTGGACGGTGGTTGCCCTTAACTCTGCCTGGGCTAATACCGTCTATATGGGGGTGCCGATCTTCTACTTTATCTTTGGTGAGCAGGGGACGTTGCCGGTGATCATCGCGACGCTGTCCAGTAACCTTCTTTTTATCCTGGTGCTGGCGCTGATGTCAGAGTTGCAGAACAGTGAGGGTGGTGTGCTGGCAAAACTAAAAACGTTGCTATTTCAAGCCCTGCTTAAAAACCCGGTGATGATGGCACCGTTGCTGGGGATGCTGGTATCCATCAGCGGTATAACCCTTCCACCCATGATTTTAACGCCGATGGAGATGCTGGCACCTTCCGCCGCTCCGGTAGCGTTATTTGCGCTGGGGATATCACTCAGTGGGCTGGAGGTTCGCGGCGGAAGTTTTGAGCTGGTCTGGCTGACGTTGGTGAAGCTGGTAGTGCACCCACTGGCAACGTTCGGTCTGGCATTGTTATTTGCGTTAGAGCCTTTCTGGGGCGCCAGTGCGGTAGTTCTTGCAGCGCTACCCACCGGGGCCATGGTGTTTGTTTTAGCGCAGCAATATAACACCCGGGTGACACTGACATCAGCAACGATTATGGTTACAACCCTGGTGTCTTTGATTACCCTGGCAGTGCTGCTGCCGTTGATGAAGCAATGGGGTGGGTAGCTGTTATGGATGGCTATTATGGAGAGCAATATGAAGTGTCATAAAGTAGATTACGAAATTATTGGAAATTCGATGCCGATGCTGGAAGTGGAGCTCGACCCGGGTGAAACGGTGATCGCGGAAGCGGGCTCCATGAACTATATGGAAGAGGATATCGGGTTTGAAACCAAGATGGGGGATGGTGCTGACCCTGAACAGGGGATGTTCTCAAAATTGTTTTCCGCCGGTAAACGGATGATCACCGGTGAGTCTCTGTTTATGACGCACTTTTCAAACACTGGTGGACGGAAACGCAAAGTAGCTTTTGCCGCGCCCTATCCGGGGATGGTGGTACCCATCGATATGTCCCTGACCGGTGAGAGACTCTATTGTCAGAAAGATGCCTTTCTTTGTGCGGCGTTGGGTACACGGTTGTCCGTCGCTTTTTCGCGCAAGCTTGGCGCAGGTTTTTTCGGTGGCGAAGGCTTTATTCTGCAGAAGCTGGAAGGTGACGGCATGGCCTTTATTCAGGCGGGCGGCACCGTGGTGAGAAAAGAGCTGAATAACGAAACGTTACGCATCGATACCGGGTGTCTGGTGGGTTTTAGCGAGGGCATCGAATATGACATCGAAATGGTCAAAGGGCTTAAGTCGATGTTCCTTGGGGGTGAAGGTCTGTGGCTGGCGACACTCTCCGGGACCGGCAGTGTCTGGGTTCAGAGTCTGCCGTTCTCCCGCCTTGCAGACCGCATTATTGCAGCAGCACCTGCTATCGGAGGAGATCAGAAGGGCGAGAGCTGAGCAGAAATGTAGCGGGGACTGTCTTAAGGCATAAAATGGTGTGTTTTTGATGTCGTTTTTATGACTTTTTGCCTCAACAAAGGTATATTTCACCGATGTTTCTTGTCGTGAATTTTTGGTTTGCCGGTCATGCTGCGTAAAAAGCTGCTTATTACATTAACAACTGCTCAGGGATCGCGGCAGTATACTCTTGGCCAGCTGGCCAGATATCTGCTTGCCCTTTTTTTGCTGATGTCGGTCTGCAGTTTCTTTATTTCAAACCTGTTACTGGTAAAAACCACTGACGAACTTGATAACCTGGAGCAGGGGATCGACTCGTTAGCCAGTCAGTATGAGATGACGCTGGGTACGACAGAGCTGCAGAAAGGACAGCTTGACCAGCTCTCTACTACCCTGCAGGATCTGAAGGTTGAACGGGATCAGTTGCAGGAAGAAAATCTCCGTATCGGTGAGTTGAATGAAACCCTGGACGCCAGTCTCTATGGTCTTGAGGACCTGCTGGGGCTGCCTCCGTCTGAGAAGATGACTTCGGACCGGGCGGATGCGCTAACCGTGATGACCAACCAGCGTCTGTTCTTCCTCAGTGTTCTGCCGAATGGCGAACCGACACAGGGCGTGCGGATAACAGATGGCTTTGGCATGCGGATGCATCCGATCCACAAAAAACGGGTTAGCCACAACGGTATAGACTTTAAAGCTGACATTGGAACACCGGTATACGCAACGGCTGATGGCGCTGTGGAATATGCAGGCAATCACAAAGCGAGCGGTTTTGGTAAGCTGATCATATTGCAGCACGCGCTGGGGTTTAAAACGTATTACGCACATCTGAGTAATGTGAAAGTTAGCAGCGGCACATTTGTCAGTAAGGGGCAGTTGATCGGTCTGACAGGTAATTCCGGCACCTCTACCGGCCCTCATCTGCATTATGAAGTTCGTTATCTGTTCAGACCGATTGATCCGGCGCCTTTTGTGGCGTGGAATATAAGTAATTTCGATTCACTGTTTTCAGAAGTAAAAGGTGTGAAATGGGCTTCTTTACAAAAAATGTACCCGCTAAATCAGGCGTTGCAAACAGCTCAGCAATAACCATTATTGCTGAGGGCAATAAGTTCAGCGGTGATATGAGTATCATCGGACGGATGCATATTGATGGTACATTTGAGGGTAATATTTCCTCGCTGGATAACATCTCTATTGGTAAAAGTGGCCATGTACACGGGGTGGTAAAAGCGAATCAGATTACCGTATGCGGCTTGCTAGAGGGTGAGGTTGTCTGCGATCAGCTAGAGATTGATCGCGGTGGTAAAGTCGTGGCAACCGTCATCAGTAAAATTATGGCCATTCACCCGGAAGGTAACTTTATTGGTGAGCGGCGGATGAAAGAGGTCGGTGTGTTAGAACATGCGCCTCAGATGGAATCTGGCATTGATGCGATCGACTCTCTGCCTGACAAAGTAACGATTAAAGCGGAAAAGGAATCTGCATAAGCGATGTGTGAACTGCTTGGCATGAGTGCCAATGTCCCGACCGATATTTGCTTTAGCTTCAGCGGGCTGATGCAACGCGGTGGTGAAACAGGGCCTCACAAAGATGGTTGGGGTATCGCTTTTTATGTGGGCAAGGGCTTGCAGGTTTTTCATGATCCGGCGCCCAGCTGTCAGTCGGAAATAGCACAGCTGATTAAAAATCATCCTATCAAAAGTAAAACCGTTATCAGCCATATTCGTCAGGCTAATGTCGGCAGTATCTGCCTGGAAAACACCCATCCGTTTACCCGTGAACTCTGGGGCTATCACTGGACCTTTGCTCATAATGGCCAGCTGGATCCCCGACTGTTTGATCTGCCGCTAAACTACTACCGTCCAGTGGGTACCACCGACAGCGAATACGCTTTCTGCTGGCTGCTGGGTCAGGTGAGAGAGCGGTTTCCCCAGCGGCCTGATAATTTCTCTGAAGTGATTGAGCTGATCCACTGCTGCTCTGATCAGTTAAGAGAGCTGGGGGTGTTCAATATGTTAATGACGGAATCGGAATATCTGTTAGCATACTGCTCGACCAAGTTGTCATGGATTACCCGCCGGGCGCCGTTTGGTCGGGCCAGACTCACCGATGAAGAACTGACCGTAGACTTTTGCAAACAGACTACACCCAACGATATAGTAACGGTGATCACCACTGAACCGCTGACTAAGAATGAGCACTGGCGTAAACTGCAAACCGGTGAGCTGATCGTTTTTCGTGAAGGCGTTCAACAGCCCCTCAGCCGGTGCTTTGGTCACGCCTGATTTAAACCATCTTTTAAAACTGATAACTCCACTTTGACTGCCACTATTAAGCAACTCTATTCCCGGCTGGATAACTGTCTGATTGCCGACCGATTTTCCTTACGGAAAAAAATCCAGCTATTACAGCGACGTCTGAAAGAGCGTAAACCCTCTGATCGGTTACAGGATGAGGTAGAGACGCTGCTGCTGCGTTCTGAAGAGAGTGTCGCCAGACGACAGTATACTCAGCCTGTACACTATCCGGATCTGCCGGTCAGTGGCCGCCGGGAGGAAATTGCCAAAGCGATCTGTGAACATCAGGTGGTGGTGATTGCCGGTGAAACCGGATCGGGAAAAACCACCCAGATACCGAAGATTTGTCTCGAGCTGGGACTTGGACGGGTCGGTCTGATCGGTCATACTCAACCCCGCAGGCTGGCTGCCAGAACGGTTGCTAACCGCATAGCCGAAGAGTTGCAAACCTCGTTGGGCAGTACCGTTGGCTATCAGGTGCGATTCACCGAGCAGGTTGCCGATAACACCATGGTCAAGCTGATGACGGATGGTATCCTGCTGGCTGAAACCCAGAACGATCTGTATCTGAACCGCTACGAGGTTTTGATTATCGATGAGGCCCACGAGCGCAGTCTGAATATCGACTTCCTGCTGGGCTATCTGCACCGGATTCTGCCGAAGCGTCCGGATCTGAAAGTGATTATCACCTCGGCAACCATTGATCTTGAGCGCTTTTCACAACACTTCAACAATGCCCCGGTGATCGAAGTATCCGGTCGGACCTTTCCGGTTGAACTGCACTATCGTCCGTTAGAGGATATGGATGACGACAGTGAAAAAAGTGTTCCTGAAGGGATCGTCTGTGCCACTGAAGAGCTGATCCGGCTGGAGCGCAAAAAAGGCATCACCGGTGCCGGTGATATTCTGGTGTTTCTCAGTGGTGAGCGGGAGATCCGCGAAACTGCCGAGTATTTGCGTAAAGCCTCCAAGCAGGGGCGCCTGAAGCATATCGAAGTGATGCCGTTGTATGCTCGTCTCAGTGTCGCAGAGCAGAACAAAATATTCTCATCCGCCCGGGGAACCGGACGCAGAATAGTCCTCTCGACCAACGTGGCGGAAACATCGCTCACAGTTCCGGGAATACGCTATGTGATCGATCCCGGTCTGGCACGTATCAGTCGCTACAGTTACCGCTCAAAGGTGCAGCGTCTGCCGGTTGAACCGGTATCCCAGGCCAGCGCCAATCAGCGTAAAGGGCGCTGTGGCCGGGTAGCGGAAGGTATCTGTATCCGTCTCTATTCCGAGGAGGATTTTAATGCTCGCCCGGAGTTTACCGACGCCGAGATTCGCCGTACGAATCTGGCCGCCGTTATACTGCAGATGCTTAATCTGCGGCTTGGCGCGATTGATCAGTTTCCATTTATCGACCCGCCCGATTCCCGATTTATCAGTGATGGCTTTAATCTGCTGCAGGAACTCGGGGCGGTTGATGAAAAACGCAACCTGACAAAATGCGGACGGCAACTGAGCCGTTTACCGGTGGATCCAAAAATTGGCCGGATGCTACTGGCCGCGGTGGATAATAACTGTTTATCAGAGATGATTGTGATTGCCAGTGCCCTGAGCGTGCAGGACCCGCGCGAACGTCCGATGGATAAGCAGCAGGCGGCGGATCAGAAACATCGTGAATATGCCGATGAAGAGTCAGACTTCGTGACGCTGGTTAACCTCTGGAATCTCTATGAGGAACAGCGCCAGGAGTTGACCCAGAATCAGTTGCGTAAATACTGCCAGAAACAGTTTCTCTCCTATATGCGGATGCGCGAATGGCGCGATGTACATCGCCAGCTGCATCTGATTTGTCGCAATCTGGATTACAAAGAAAACGCCCAACCCGCAAGTTATGACTCACTGCATAAGTCTCTGTTGGCCGGTTTGCTCGGTAATATGGGTTTTAAACAGGAGAATAAAGAGTATCTGGGCGCACGTAATCGTCGCTTTAGTATCTTTCCTGGGTCCATGTTGTATAAGAAAGCCCCTAAATGGATCATGGCGGCAGAACTGGTCGAAACCAGTCGGCTGTATGCCCGCATGATCGCCCGTATCGACCCGCTCTGGGCCGAATCGATGGCCGGGCATCTGGTCAAACGCAGTTATCTCGAACCCCACTGGGAAAAGAAAAAGGCTCAGGTGGTAGCGCAGGAACAGGTAACCCTCTACGGCTTGATTATCGTGCCAGGGCGCACGGTGCATTACGGTAGGATTGACCCCAAAGTTAGTCAGCAGATCTTTATTCGCAGTGCGTTAGTGGAAGGGCAGTTTTCCACTCAGGGTGAATTCTTCAGTCATAACCGCAACCTGCTCGATTCCATCGAAAATCTCGAAGCCAAGACCCGGCGACGCGATCTGCTGGTGGATGAAGATACCCTGGCTGAGTTTTATGCCTCCAGGTTAGAGCAACACAATGGTGGTGCAGTTGTTAACGGTGCTGGCTTCGAACAGTGGCGCAAAGAGGTTGAACTGCAGAATCCACAGGTTTTGTTTATGCAGGAAGAGGATCTCCTGCAGCGATCGGCTGACCACGTTACCCGTAGCAGCTATCCCGAGCAGCTAATGCTTAACGGGGCAAAATTGAAACTTAGCTATCACTTTGAGCCGGGCGCTAAGGATGATGGTGTAACGCTTCAGACCCCGCTGGTGTTGCTGAATCAAATACCGGAAGAGCGTCTCGAATGGCTTGTTCCCGGGATGCTAAAAGAGAAGTGTATCGCTTTGTTGAGAGGGCTGCCTAAAACGCTGCGCAAAAACTTTGTGCCGATCCCGGATTATGTGGATGCGTTTGTTGAGGCTGCCGTGTTTGCGCAGGGTTCGTTGAATGAGGCGCTGGCGCTGCACCTGAAACGGATGACCGGGGTTCGCATTACCCGCGAAGATCTGGATGCGGTTGCTCTTGATGATCATTACCGGGTGAATATCCGGCTGACCGCGGACAAAGGTAATACCGTTGCGGAAGGGCGGGTACTGACCGCGTTGCAACAGAGTTTTGGTAAACAGGCCCGGCAGGCGCTGACCAAAGGTCCTTCCGAAAGCTGGGGACGAAAAGGGATAACCTCTTGGGACTTTGGCGACCTGCCTGAACAGATTAAGCTGAAACAAGCTGGAGGCCTTGAGCTGGAGGTATACCCCGGGTTGCAGGATTGCGGTGATAGCGTTGAGCTGAAAGTATTTGAAGACCGGGCGATGGCAGCCAGACAGAATCGTCTGGGATTAGCTCGCTTGTTTATACTGCAGCTGAATGAGCAGGTTCGCTTCGTGAAAAACCGACTGCCGGGATTTCAGCAAACGGCTATGCTTCTGGCTAAAGTCCAAAATCGTAATCAGCTGCATGAGCAATGCTTGTTCAGTGCAGCGGTGACAACCTTCCTGAGTGAAGATGAAACGATTCGATCAGAAAAAGTATTCACTGATCGGTTAAACCGTTATCGCAGTGAGTACTGTCAGCAGGCAGAGCAGCGGGCGGTGTTGCTGGGGGATATTGCTAAGCAGTATCACCGCATACAGAAACAGCTTTCAGGTTCCGTTAATCTTCAGGCCGTTACCATCCTCAACGATATCCGTCAGCAGCTGGAAGCATTGGTCTATAACGGCTTTATGCTTGAGGTGCCGTGCCAGCAGTTGTCGGAATACCCGAGATACCTTAAAGGCATCGCGTTGCGGCTGGAGAAATATCAGCGAGAGCTGCCACGTCAGCGACTGCTGAGTGAACAGTTACAACAGTTGGTTCGGCAATATCGGGGGCAGCTGGAGCTGGATAATAAGCATAATCGTTACAGTGACGCACTCGATGAGTATCGCTGGATGATAGAAGAGTACCGCATATCGTTGTTTGCTCAACAGCTTGGCACCCGAACAACCGTTTCAGAGAAACGCCTGAAACAGCTGTGGCAGCAGATAGATCGATAGGTTTTCAGCGTGCTTTTTGGGGTTGTAGCCCGTGATTTGCATGTGGTTTTTGATCTGTATCAGTTATTGCGAACAGAATTACGGTAGAAGCGCCTTAACTGCTTAAAAAACCAGAACAAATGGTTGCGAACATCCGGTAGCTATGCTGTAATGCGTCAAATTTATTTGAAAGCGGCTATGAAACCTCGGTTTTAAACGGTTTATAGCCTATAATGAGCTGGTTGAAACGGTTAAAATGAACGTTACTAGCCGGATTGCAGATAAAAAATATTTAGGGCTGTGATAGTAGTCAGTCCTGTATAGATATAATCTTTCAGAAATTATTTCTTTCATAGGATTGAAATAATTCTGAATTATAGTATTTTCTTGTTAGCTGAGCGTAGTTGATGACGCGAGGTGAAGTAAGAAATAATAAAGTTTAACTAAATTAAGTTTAACTACTAGTACGTTAAATATTGAAGGGGAAATGTTAATGAAAAAGTCAATTATCGCTCTGGCTGTTGCTGGTGCTCTGACTGCTCCAATGGTTGCTCAAGCAGATGCTACTCTGTACGGCAAGTTCGAAATGCGTGTTGTTGATGCTGAAAATGCTGACCTGGAAGTACAGTCTGACGACTTCCGTGTTGGTGTTAAAGGTGATTCTGATATCGCTGGTGGTTCTAAAGCTCTGTTCAACTTAGAGCTTGAAGTTAACCCAGAAAACCCAACTAGCTCTAACTCTGCTACTGCAGACACTTCCGCTACTAATGCTGTTGTTCGTAAAGCATATGTTGGCGCGACTGGCGATTGGGGTACTGCTCTGATCGGTCGTATCGCTAACCCTGCTGAGCAGATCGTTGGCTTCACTGGTAACAATTCTGAACTGCTGCCACACGACTTGAACCCTGATCACCTGGGTTCTGCAATCGCTTATGTTACTCCTGGCATGGGTGGTTTCACTGGTTATGCTGCTATCGTTGCTGAAGGCGAAGGAAACGACGCTCAGGACAATGTTGACGGTAAATTGATCGGTGGTAGCTTCGCTGCTGGTGGTCTGACTGTTGCTGCTTCTTACTGGTCATTCACTGATACTTATGTTGCTGGTGCTGACAGTCTGTCTCTGGCTCAAATCGGTGGTCAGTACTCAATCGACATGACTACTATCGGCCTGTCTTACGCTAAGCGTGACAACGCTGATGGTACTACAGAAGATAAAGTTGTAGGTCTGCGTGTTGATCAGAAAATTGGTGACCTGACTCTGGGCGCTAACTACTTCGATTACGATTTCGATTCTTCTTCAATTGACAATCAGTATGGTCTGTTCGCTGTATACAATCTGGGTGCGCAAGCTTACCTGGACTTCGAATATACTGACCTGAGCGCTGATCTTGCTGCTGACGAAGATAAAATCATGTCTGTAGGTTACACTGTTAAGTTCTAATCTTTCTTAAAGATTACACTTTAGAAAAGGGTCCTTCGGGGCCCTTTTTGTTTGTCTGCGTTTTATCCCTTCTGAAATACTCTTCTTTATACCTGCTTCTTTTATTCTCTGCTTTTTAAGACTATTTCTGATTCGCAATCTGTTTTGTTGTGATGCACAATACGGTTTATAGATATAACGTTTTCAGGGTCCTGAATATGCACGTTTTTAGACACTTATTTGTTTCCGCTTTTCTTCTGCTTACTCCAATGTTTGCTTTTGCTGAAGAGCCGGTTAATGTTGACCCCTGGGAAGGGTTTAACCGCGCCATGTTCAGCTTTAATGACACCCTCGATCGATATGCGCTGAAACCTGTTGCCCAGGGGTATCAGGCGATTACACCGGACATTATTGAAACCGGGGTGAGTAATTTCTTCGGTAATCTCTCAGATATTGGCAGTATGTTGAATAATCTACTGCAGTTAAAAGGTAATGCTGCAGGCCAGGATCTGGGTCGGGTAATATTCAATTCTACCGTAGGCTTGGGTGGCATTATTGATATTGCAACGCCGATGGGCTTGCCAGAACATAATGAAGATTTTGGTCAGACGCTGGGATATTGGGGCGTTGATACCGGGCCTTATCTGGTGCTGCCGCTGTTAGGTCCGTCAAACATTCGTGACGGTATCGGTCGTATACCTGATTCAATGGTTGATCCGGTCGGCGAGGTTAATCCTATCCGAACCCGCAACCAGCTGACGGCATTGCGTATTATTGACACCCGTGCGGGATTATTTGCGGCGGAAGAGTTGCTTACCGGAGATCGTTATACCGCGATGCGTGATGCGTATATGCAGCGCCGTGAATTTTTAGTGAATGATGGTAAGGCTGCCGCTTTCGATCAGGATCAGTTCTGATAAATCTTGCCGTGAATAGTAAAAAAGTATCGCTGCTGCACTTGTTAGCTGTGAGGGGCAAGCCATCAATGTACTAAAAAGGAGCCGTCAGGCTCCTTTTGCTTTTTCTAACAACTAGCAAGTCGCGAAGCGACGTTCTAGCAACTGCTTTTCTTCGCGAAGCGACGTTCTAGCGACTCATAATTCCTATTGCTTTTCTCGCGATAGGGCTGAGTTCGTCTCCTCCCTGATTTAAATACTCAGCGATTTGCTGCTTCATTGAGCGCGCCCAGAACTTTGTCAGATGGTTTGCGATCATCTCTGCTTCTGCCGTTTCATCGCCGATATGAGTGTTGTTGGCAGCGATCTGGTTGGCCATTCTGATCAGGCTGGTGAGCTGGTGATTTGCCATTAATTAATCCTCGTTATCCCTTGTCCGGGATAGTCCTGATTGATTGTAGATAACATGTCTGCCCGGCCGGGCAAAGCCGATTAAATTGAGTTTTGCCTGCCTGGCCAACTCCAGTGCCAGGCCAGTGGGGGCCGACACAGCGACCAGTGTGCTGATGCCGCTGCTGGCGGCTTTGTACACCATTTCGTAGCTGGCGCGACTGGAGATCAGGGCGAAGCCTTCTCCTGGATTGATCTGCATACGTTGCATGGCACCCAGTAGTTTGTCCAGTGCGTTATGACGACCGACATCCTCTTTTAATAGCACAATATTGCCTGCATTATCGCACCAGGCGGCACCGTGGCAGGCGCCCGTGATCGTTTGTAAGGGTTGGTTGTTGGATAGCTGACTGACTGCGTTTTCGATCGCTTCCGGGCTTACCAGAGAGCGGGCGGGCACGGATTTAACCGGCCGGATTGCCTGCTGCAGGGATTCGGCGCCACACAGGCCGCAACCGGTGCGGCCGGTGAGGTTACGGCGGCGCTGCTTCAGCTGCATCGAGCGCTGTGTGGTAATCGCGATCTGAATTTCGATACCGGCTGCCAGATTATCCGCATCCGCCATCATCAGATCTATGCCGTAGATCTCTTCCTGTTTTTGAATGATCCCTTCACTCAGGCTAAAACCCACGGCGAAATCTTCCAGATCGCAGGGGCTGGCCATCATCACCACATGGGAGATGCCGTTGTAGATCATCGCCACTGGAATCTCTTCGGCGATGCTGTCCAGCGCATCCAGCATCTGCCCCTGTTGCCAGCGTGTTACAGTGAACGGCTGATGGCAGCTGTCCACTGTTATTCCGCTTTCAGGTGGGGGGGCTTTGGGTTTGTTCAGGGCCATCTTACTTTCCCGTTACGACAGACTCTTGATTAAGACGAGCCTTATCCAGATAGCCTAGCTGCTTTTGGTTAAATTCGCGATAGCGCTGCTGCCAGTCCGACGGTTCAGTTACTTTCACCGCCTGCACGGCGGTTACTTTGTACTCAGGGCAGTTAGTGGCCCAGTCGGAGTTATCGGTGGTGACCACGTTGGCGCCACTGTGGGGATGGTGGAAGGTGGTGTAGACCACCCCCGGCTGCATCCGCCCGGAGAGTTTCGCCCGCATCACCGTTTCGCCTGCGCGGCTGGCAATGCCGACCCAGTCACCATTATTGATGCCACGATCTTCAGCATCTTGCGGATGCAGTTCAAGCACATCGTCATCATGCCATATCTGATTTTCGGTACGGCGGGTTTGTGCGCCCACATTGTATTGCGACAGAATGCGGCCGGTGGTCAGTAGCAGCGGATACTTGCGGGTCGAGCGCTCTTCGGTGGCGACATATTCGGTAATGGCGAAGTGGCCTTTACCAATCGGAAAGCTCTCTTCGTGCATGGTCGGTGTACCATCTGGTGCCAGCTCGTTACAGGGCCACTGAATGCTGCCAAGCTGATCGAGTCGTTCATAACTGACGTTGCTAAAGGTGGGTGCCAGCTGGGCGATCTCATCCATAATCTCAGATGGATGGCTATAGTTCATCGGGTAGCCCAGCGCATTGGACAGCGCCTGGGTGGCCTCCCAGTCCTGTAGCCCTGCCAGTGGTGGCATCACTTTGCGCACCCGGTTGATACGCCGTTCGGCGTTGGTGAAGGTGCCATCTTTCTCCAGGAAAGAGGAGCCCGGCAGGAACACATGGGCAAACTTCGCTGTTTCATTGAGGAAGATATCCTGCACCACCAGACACTCCAGTGACCGCAGGGCCGCCTGTACGTGGTTGGTGTTGGGGTCTGACTGGGCAATATCCTCACCTTGGCAGTACATCCCTTTGTAGGTGCCATCCAGCGCGGCATCAAACATGTTCGGAATCCGCAGGCCCGGTTCGTTATCCAGTGTTACCCCCCAGGCAGACTCGAAGCGGGCCCGGACAATGTCGTCAGAGACGTGCTGATAGCCCGGCAGCTCGTGCGGGAAGGAACCCATATCGCAGGACCCCTGCACGTTGTTCTGGCCCCGTAGCGGATTAACACCCACGCCTTCGCGGCCGATGTTGCCTGTGGCCAGCGCCAGATTGGCGATACCCATTACCATGCTGGAGCCCTGGCTATGTTCGGTAACCCCCAGGCCATAGTAGATCGCGGCGTTTTTGGCATTAGCATAGATACGCGCGGCACTGCGCAGTTCTGCAGCGGGAATGCCGGTGATTGATTCGGTGTTCTCTGGCGAGTGGCGCTTTTCGCTAATAAAGTTACGCCATGCGTTAAATGCTTCGGTTTCGCAGCGTTCAGCGATAAAGGCTTGGTCTTCCAACCCTTCATCCATAATGACGTGAGCCATCGCATTAATAAAGGCGACGTTACTACCGGGGCGTAACGTCAGATGGTGGTTAGTTTCTACGTGAGGGCTTTTCACCAGGTCGATGCGGCGTGGGTCAGCCACAATTAGTTTTGCTCCCTGGCGCAACCGTTTTTTCAGCAGCGAGCCAAATACCGGGTGGGCATCGGTGGGGTTAGCACCGATTACCATGATCGCATCCGCGTGCATGACTGAATCAAAAGTCTGGGTGCCAGCGGACTCGCCCAATGTGGTCTTCAGGCCGTAACCGGTAGGGGAGTGACACACCCGGGCACAGGTATCGGTATTGTTGTTGCCAAACGCTGCACGGATTAGCTTCTGTACCAGATAGGTTTCTTCATTGGTGCAACGGGAGGAGGTGATACCACCGATACTCTCGCGGCCATACTTATCCTGAATGCCGCGCAGTTTGCTGGCGGCAAAGCTCAGTGCTTCATCCCAGCTCACTTCCTGCCACGGCTGATCAATGGAGTCGCGGATCATCGGTTTGGTAATGCGATCCTCATGGGTGGCGTAACCAAAGGCGAAGCGGCCTTTGACGCAGGAGTGTCCATGATTGGCCTGACCGCCTTTGTAGGGCACCATGCGGATCACTTCACTGCCTTTCATCTCCGCCTTAAACTGACAGCCGACGCCGCAGTATGCACAGGTGGTTACGACGCTGTGTTCCGGCTGGCCAATCTCAATCACCGATTTTTCCATCAGGGTAGAGGTCGGGCAAGCCTGTACACAGGCGCCGCAGGAGACACACTCAGAATCGAGGAAATCCTGATTCTGTCCAGGGGATACTTTTGAATCAAAGCCGCGACCATCAATGGTCAGCGCAAAAGTGCCCTGAACCTCGCTGCAGGCACGTACACAGCGGGAGCAGACGATACATTTGCTCGGATCGAAACTGAAATAGGGGTTGGAATGGTCTTTCTCTGCCTGTAGGTGATTCTCACCCGAGAAGCCGTAACGCACTTCTCGCAGGCCGACTTCGCCGGCGACATCCTGCAGTTCGCAGTTACCGTTGGCAGGACAGGTGAGGCAGTCCAGCGGGTGGTCGGAGATGTACAACTCCATAATATTGCGGCGCAGCTTGCCCAGTCGCTTATTCTGGGTGGTCACTTTCATACCCGCTTCCGCCGGGGTGGTGCAGGAGGCCGGGGTGCCGCGACGACCTTCAATTTCAACTGCGCAGATACGGCAGGAGCCAAAGGCTTCCAGGTTGTCAGAGGCGCACAGTTTAGGGATATTGATATCCGCTTCTGCAGCTGCGCGTAAAACCGAAGTGCCTTCGGGCACGGTAATACTGACACCATCGATTTCCAGCGTGATCAGGTTTTCTGAAACACTGGCAGGGGTGCCGTAATCTTTGTCAAAATCTTGTTGCTTAGGGTTGAAGTACTGAAGCATGATCAAGCCTCCCCGTTGTTGCGTAGCGCGGGTTGATTAAAGTCCTCAGGGAAGTGCTTAACTGCACTTTGAACCGGGAATGGGGTCATCCCCCCCATGGCACAGAGTGAACCATCAATCATGGTTTCGCACAGATCACTGAGCAGTTCCATATTGGCTGCACGATTCTCGTCGTTACGGATCCGGTCGATCACTTCCACACCGCGGGTTGAGCCGATGCGGCAAGGGGTACATTTACCACAGGATTCAGCCACACAGAACTCCATGGAAAAACGCGCCTGCTGAGACATATCCACGGTATCGTCGAACACCACGATACCGCCATGTCCCAGGGCTGCGCCGGCCGCCTGAAATGCTTCATAATCCATCGGCGTATCCCACTGGCTTTCCGGCAGGTAAGCACAGAGTGGACCGCCCACCTGCACCGCCCGCATCTGACGGCCACTGAAGGTGCCGCCACCGTACTCATCTAACAGTTCCCGCAGGGTGACACCAAAGGCCAGTTCAATCAGACCTCCGCGTTTGATATTACCCGCCAGTTGGAACGGCAGGGTACCCAGTGAACGTCCCATACCAAAGTCTGCGTAGGCCTGACCACCGTTGGAAAGAATATAGGGGATCGCCGCCAGCGACAGCACGTTATTGACAATCGTCGGCTGACCAAACAGGCCGACAATCGCTGGCAGAGGCGGTTTAGCCCGTACCATGCCGCGCTTGCCCTCCAGGCTTTCCAGCAGCGAGGTCTCTTCACCACAGATATAGGCTTTCGCGCCCAGCCTTACCTCGAGGTTGAAGGTTTTACCGCTGCCGAGGATGTTTGTGCCTAGGAAGCCTGCGCTTTCGGCTCTGGCAATGGCTTCATTGAGGATCTGGTGCGCCACCGGATATTCGGAACGCAGATAGATATAACCCTGATCTGCACCCACGGCGAGACCGGCGATGGTCATCCCTTCGATCAGCATATAGGGGTCGGCTTCCATTACCATCCGGTCGGCGAAGGTACCTGAGTCACCTTCATCTGCGTTACAGACGATATATTTCTGATCCAGCTTTTCGTTACGAGCTTTGCCAGGATTCGCATCGAGCACCGTCTGCCATTTGATGCCGGTGGGAAAAGCTGCACCGCCCCGGCCACGTAAGCCGGAGGCTTTTACCTCATCGACGATCGACTGGCGGTCCATCAGCAGCGCTTTTTTCAGGCCATTAAAACCATCCAGCTGCTGATAATCCTCCAGTGACACCGGGTCAGTAATGCCGGCGCGGGCAAAGGTCAGTCGTTGCTGTTTCTTCAGGTAGGGGATATCTTCGGTGAGCCCCTGACACAGTGGGTGTGACGTTTCTCCGCTGAGAAACGCCTGATCAAACAGACTGTCGATATCGTGCGATTCGACCGGGCCGTAAGCGATCCGTCCGGCAGTGGTTTCCACCTCTAGCAGCGGCTCCAGCCAGAACAAACCACGGGAGCCGTTGCGGATAATCTCGATGGTTGCGCCACGCTTCGCGGCTTCAGCTGCGATTTCGCGGGCCAGCCGGTCGGCACCCATGGCCAGTGCGGTGGTATCCCGGGGAATAAAGATCTTTGTCGCTGTATTCTTTGTTACTGAACTGGTCATCAGTTTACCTCCAGCTTTTGTGAACGCAGCCCGTCGATCAGTTGGTCAAACTTCTCCGGGGTCACCCGGCCGACGATCTCATCATTGATACGTATCGAGGGGGAGCAGGCGCAGTTACCCAGGCAGTAAACCTCTTCCAGAGTGATATTCTGATCGCTGGTGGTACCGTGATAGTCCACCCCCAGGGTAGCTTTGGCATGGGCCTCCAGCTGGCGCGAACCCATCGACTGACAGGCTTCAGCGCGACAGACCTCAACGGTGTGTCGGCCCGGGGCGGTAGAGCGAAACTGGTGATAAAAACTGATCACCCCATGGATATCGGCGCGGGACTGGTTCAGTGATTCTGCAATTAGTGACACCGATTCCGGGGGGATATAGCCCAGACGGTTCTGAATCTCATGGAGGATTGGCAGCAAAGCGCCGGGTTTGTGTTTCAGACCGGCGATGACGTCGGTCACTACCGGTAACAACTGCTGGTTAACTGCGGTCATTTTCTTATTCTCTTAAACATATGCAGCTTAGTACATATATGGCTGCAATTGTGACTGTATAAGCTGATTTATGTGCTTTATCGTAATGTTTAAAGTAGCATTAGTTGATCATCTACAAAATATGAAATATTGTGCATATGAAGCGAATTCAAGTTGTTCCAAGCTGGTCATTCCGGGACTCTGGCGGTAACCAGTTGAATCCCCAATTGTTTTCACTGTTAGCTGCGATTCATGAGACTGGCAAGCTCACGGCGGCCACGTCGCAAATAGGTATTTCCTATCGTCATGGATGGAATCTTCTCAACACCTGGGCTGCATTTTTTGGCCTGCCACTGGTGAATATGCAGAAGGGTAAGGGGGCAACACTGTCCGCACTGGGGGAAAAGCTGCTATGGGCTGAACAGCGGGTTCTGGCGCGCCTTGAACCTCAGTTAGACAGTCTGGCTTCGGAGCTCAATCTGGAAATTCATCGTGCTCTTGAGGGGGTTAGCCCCCTGCTGCGATTGCATGCCAGTTATGGATATGCAGTGGCCCTGTTACCCGGTTTTTCTGACGATATTCAACTGGATCTGCAGTATAAAAGTGCCGAAGACGCACTGGCTTCTCTTAACCGGGGTGTGTGTGATGTAGCTGGTTTTCATGTGCCGGTCAATGGTCGGGAAGGGGGGATGAGTGATGCACTCTATCAGACCTACAGTCGCCACCTGAAACCCCGGGGACATAAGATCGTTAAGTTTATCACCCGACAGCAGGGGCTGATGGTAAAACCCGGTAATCCTCGACAGATAACAGGGCTGCAGGATCTGCAGCGTAAAGAGGTTAAATTTATCAACCGGCAGAAAGACTCGGGTACCCGTGCTCTGCTGGATGAGCTGCTGCGCCGTGAGGGTATCAGCAGCAAGCGGATAAACGGTTTCGCCGATGAGGAGTTTACCCACTCGGCGGTAGCCGCTTTTGTCGCCGCAGGCATGGCGGATGTTGGCATGGGGGTAAAAGCCGCCGCCAGTCAGTTTGGTCTTGATTTTATACCGTTATCTTCGGAGCATTACCTGTTGGTGTGCCATAACAAAACCCTGAAGCAGGAAGCTATGTTGCGGCTGTTGCAGAGCATCCGCGGTGAGGCGTTTCAGCAGGCGGTGATGAAACTGCCGGGGTATTCTCCGGATGATTGTGGGGGGGTTGTGTCTGTGGATAGTGTATTTACTGGATAAGTAGTAGATTGGGCTGGATTGGTGATTGTCTGGTAAACGTTGCTAGATCGCTGCTGCGCAGCTGGCTAGAACGTGGCTTCGCCACTTGCTAGAAAGAGCAGCTCGGCCCCTTTTTCTTTATTAAGCAGGTGTTCGTTGTATTCTGACAGTGGCGATGATTGGGTGCAGTCTCATCAATATCAGACGTATAGGGGCAATGACACCTATTACCAGCTCCCCTTTTTGGGTTGTTGCGTATTTGCCGAGGCGTTGTAGACTTTTTGAGTTGTTGCGTATTAGCAGAGGAATTGTAAAATAGGTGTATTCCCTTATTTTTTTGGGTGTGGGAATTCAATCCACTAAATTTTCATAATAGAAAAGCAAGGCGGTAGACAGATGAAAGTGCTGGTAACTGTCAAACGTGTTATCGACTACAACGTAAAAGTACGGGTGAAGTCGGATAACAGTGACGTTGATCTGAGTAATGTAAAAATGGCGATGAATCCGTTCTGTGAGATCGCCGTCGAGGAAGCTGTTCGCCTTAAAGAGGCTGGAATAGCGACCGAAGTTGTGGTGGTATCCTTGGGGCCTCAGTCCGCACAGGAACAGATCCGTACCGCTTTAGCGCTGGGCGCTGACCGGGGGATTCTGGTGCAGTCCGATGAAAACCTGGAGTCACTGACTGTCGCTAAACTGCTGGCTAAAGTGGTTGAAGAGGAGCAGCCGGGACTGGTGATTATGGGTAAGCAGGCCATTGATACCGATAACAACCAAACCGGCCAGATGCTGGCTGCATTGACTAACATGCCGCAGGGTACCTTTGCCTCTGAAGTGAAAGTGTCCGGAGATAAGGTTCAGGTAACCCGTGAAGTCGATGGTGGACTGCAGACCGTAGAGTTGAGTCTGCCTGCGATAGTAACCACCGACCTGCGTCTTAACGAGCCACGTTACGCATCTCTGCCGAATATTATGAAAGCCAAGCGTAAGCCGCTGGATACGAAAACACCTGAAGATCTGGGTGTAGAAGTTAAAGCGCATACTCAGCTGCTGAAAGTTGAACCACCTGCACAGCGTCAGGCGGGTATTAAAGTGGCCTCCGTTGAGGCGCTGGTGGATAAACTGAAGAACGAAGCGAAGGTGATCTGATGGCTACTCTGATTATTGCTGAACATGATAACCACACTCTTAAAGGTGCGACACTTAACGCCGTTACCGCTGCCTCTCAGATCGGAGGGGATATCCACATTCTGGTTGCCGGCGGCGGATGTCAGGCGGTTGCTGATGCCGCGTCTGCAGTTGCGGGTGTAAGTAAAGTTTTACTGGCTGATAACGCTGCCTATGAGCATCAGCTGGCGGAAAATGTTAGCCTGTTGGTGGCCGAGCTGGGGCGCGAATACAGTCATGTTATTGCGTCTGCAACTACCGGTGGTAAAAACCTGATGCCCCGGGTAGCGGCGTTGCTGGATGTGGCTCAGCTTTCGGATGTTATCCGTGTCGATAGCGACGATACCTTTGCCCGTCCTATTTATGCCGGTAATGCGATTGCCACGGTTAAGTCTCTGGATGCAATCAAGGTCATCACTATTCGCGGAACCGGTTTTGATGCGGGCTCTGCAGAGGGCGGCAGTGCGGCTATTGAAATGGTTAGTGCTGTTCATGATGCGGGCATATCCAGTTTCATCGGTGAAGCGATGGCTAAGAGTGACCGCCCTGAGCTGACTGCGGCCAGTGTGATTGTGTCCGGCGGACGTGGCATGGGCAACGGTGAGAACTTTGCCCTGTTGGAGTCTCTTGCGGATAAACTGGGTGCTGCGGTGGGTGCGTCCCGCGCAGCGGTTGACGCGGGGTTTGTTCCCAATGATATGCAGGTTGGCCAGACAGGTAAGATCGTTGCGCCGGATCTGTATATAGCGGTTGGTATTTCCGGTGCGATTCAGCACCTGGCGGGTATGAAAGACTCTAAGGTGATTGTTGCTATCAACAAAGATGAGGAAGCGCCAATTTTCTCGGTTGCAGACTATGGTCTGGTGGCGGATCTGTTTGACGCGGTGCCTGAACTGGACGCTAAACTTTAAACCGATTACGCCGATGCTTCCGCGCCGAGTGCTTATCCATTTACCTTGATAAACTCAGTGTTAACATCGAAAAAGCCCGCTTTTTTCAGTAAAAGCGGGCTTTTTTTATAGCGGTTCAGACCGCTTTATCTGTATTAGAACGCTAAAATCGGGTATCTTTATCGGCTGTTTCAGACATCGATTTTAAGAACGATTTCATAAATCACTGCAATGGGTGAGCAATATAGCCCGGCAGAGAGAATGACAAGTAAAGTGGATCCATAATGATTATCAAACCGAAGATTCGTGGTTTTATCTGTACGACAACGCACCCAACCGGCTGTGAACGTAATATTCAGGAACAGATCGATTACACCAAAGCGCAGGGGGCTATTGAAAACGGCCCTAAGCGGGTCTTGGTGATTGGTTCTTCCAGCGGTTACGGTATGTCGTCACGTATCTCCGCTGCATTTGGTTGTGGCGCCGCGACCATCGGTGTATTTTTTGAAAAGCCGGCGAGCGATAAAAAAACCGGTACTGCAGGTTGGTATAACGCTGCCTTCTTCGATCAGAAAGCCCACGAAGCGGGTCTTTATGCAAAGAGCCTGAATGGCGATGCGTTTTCCAATGAAGCCAAAGAGAAAACCATCGAGCTGATTAAGGCTGACCTGGGTCAGATCGATATGGTTGTTTACTCATTGGCGTCGCCGGTACGTAAGCTGCCGGACACCGGTGAAGTGATTCGCTCATGCCTTAAGCCAATTGGACAGCCTTATCGTTCAACCGCCATTGATACCAACAAAGATGTGATTATTGAAGCAGAGGTTGAACCGGCAACCGAGCAGGAAGTCGCTGATACCGTGACGGTTATGGGCGGTCAGGACTGGGAGCTGTGGATCAATATGCTTGATGAGGCGGGTGTTCTGGCGGACGGCTGCAAGAGTGTTGCTTACAGCTATATCGGTACCGATATCACCTGGCCAATCTACTGGGATGGTGCACTGGGTAAAGCGAAGAAAGATGTTGATCGTGCTGCGGCTGAACTGAACAGAAAACTGTCACAGAAGGGCGGCAGCGCTAATGTGGCAGTACTGAAATCGGTCGTTACTCAGGCGAGCTCAGCTATTCCTGTGATGCCTCTGTATCTCTCTATGGTGTTTAAGATTATGCGCGCTGAGGGTGTCCATGAAGGTTGTATGGAGCAGGTGTATCGTCTGTTCAGCACCGGCATCGCGGGTAATACCGGCAAGATGGATGATGACAACCGGATGCGTATGGATGACTGGGAGCTGCGTGACGACATTCAACAAAAGTGTCGTGAGATGTGGCCCGCTATTACCACTGAAAATCTGTTTGAAATGACTGATTATCAGTTTTATAAGGATGAGTTCCTGAAGCTGTTTGGTTTTGGTCTCGATGGAATAGACTACGATGCTGACGTGAGTCCGCTGGTCGAGTTTGATGTGATCGATATCTAAGGTCGATCATCTCTGGTGAAAGCGGCTTGATGCCGCTTTTTTTGTGCCCCTTGATTAGCCAATGGTAGCAGGAGGCTGTTTAACTCAAGGTTGCTCCTCCAAATGGTGACAGTTATTTTGTAATCAACTGTAATTGTGTATGTAATAAGACTGACTCAATCTAAAACGAGATATAACCAAATGGCTCTATCGATCAGTAAACGTCTCACTATTATGGGGGCAGTACCTGTCACTTTGTTGGCCGTTATTTTGCTAATACTCACCGTATTTGAAAATAACGAACTGCGACGTGTACAGCTTGATATTACTAAAAGTAAGTTGATAGAGATTAAGCGCGCAGAGCTGAAGTCGATAAATCAGATGGCATTTGGCGCGATACAACAGATTTATGAATCCGGTGGCTCACTGGAGGATGCGTTACCTACGCTGCGTAATATGACGTTTGCCGGAGATGGGTACATTTTTGGCTATACAGACAAAGGTGTGCGGGTCTTTATGGGTAACTCCGATAAAGGCATAGGTAAGGACTTTTCTGATCTGAAGGATGCGAATGGTGTCCCCCTGATACGTGAACTCGTCAAAGCGGGTAAGCAGGGTGGAGATTATGTCAGTTATTACTTCCCTAAACCGGGTCGGGATGTGGCAGAAGAGAAGTTATCCTATGCGATCTATCTGGATCGCTGGAATCTGATGGTTGGAGCTGGGTTTTATCTGGATGATGTCAATACTATTTTAGGTGAGATAGAAAAGTCCTCTGTAGATAGTCTGGATACGTTGATGATCTACTTTGTCCTTGCAAGTCTGGTACTTTTGATTCTGGCTGTTATATTCAGCTCTTTAGTCAAACGTTCGGTGATGATCCCGCTTTACAGCATTAATGATTCTATGAAAGCGCTGTCTTCCGGAGAGGGAGATCTGACTGCCAGGCTTGAGGTTGATGGGGATCATGAGTTAGCGGACCTTGCTCATAGCTTTAACCGTTTTATCGATACCCTGCAAAAGATGATTGTCGAAGTGGTTACCCTGTCTGCAGGCGTGACTCAGCGCTCCTCTTCGATCAGTGAACAGATGACCGTCGTATCCAATCTGCTACACCAGCAGCAAGTCCAGATCGAACATTCGGCATCGGCGATGTCTCAGATGTCTGCTACTGCACAGGATATCGCTCACAATACGGCAGAAACGGCAAATTCTACTAACGAGTCTCGGGATAATCTTAATCTGGCTGAGGGGAGTGTGGTTGAGTTGACAGGTGCTGTGAAAAACCTGGCTGATGATGTTGCGGGTTCAAACCGGGCTATCTCTACGCTCGAAATTAATGTGCAGGATATTATATCGGTGGTTGGTGTCATTCAGGAAATTGCTGAACAGACCAATCTGTTAGCGCTGAATGCAGCGATTGAAGCCGCTCGTGCAGGTGAGCAGGGGCGTGGTTTCGCTGTTGTTGCCGATGAGGTGCGTACATTGGCTACCCGTACACAGGCGAGCACACTGCAGGTACATGAGAGCATTGAAAAACTCAAGCAAGCTTCCGGTGATGCTGTGAAAACCATGCAGCATAGTTTTAAACAGTCAGATCTGGCGGTGACTCAATCAGAAAAGGGAATGTCCGAGTTGTCTAAGGTGTCGGGGCATATGGATCTGATTCAGGAGATGTCAGTGGTTATTGCAACTGCGGCAGAGGAACAGAGTCAGGTATGTGAAAACCTCAACCAAACGGTGACTGAGATTGCCGGTCACTCAGAGATGTCCTCTCAGATCGCACGGGAAAATAACCAGGCAGTGCAGGATTTAGCTCATGAAGCTGAGAAACTGCAGAAGCTGGTTGGACGCTTTAAAGTGGCGTAAACAGCCGCTCGTTTCTCAACATACCAGAAAGGGCCCGAGTGGCCCTTTTTGTTTACTATCAGAATGTTACCGCTATTTATTTAGTTGAAAGTGTTTAATGTCGCTATTTTAATGGCGGTATTTTTTGAAAATTCACCACCAGAATAGCTGAAACATTAATAAATAGTGATTTTTTTAGAAGAATGTACTGTTTAAATTATCTGTATAGAAAATCTATTAGATTTATACCACTTTAGGATGACAATAAGCCTAAGGGATGATGACAATTTACCGCAACGCACAAGATTTTTTCGCAGGATTGAGTATAATCAGCGACACAGCAAGAATCAGAGATAGACGTTGACTGTTGTTAAGACACATATCACGCATGAACTCTGGTTGTCCGGGATTGTTTCAGATATATCAAGCAGTTATATCATTACTTTTAATGTTGGTATTCTCTTGTGCGGCCACAAGCCAGTTTCTGAAATCTCTCAGCCTCCATTATTTAAAATTGAATGGCGAAGTAAGTATGACCTCAAAATCTGTTGATGTACTTCTGGTTGGTGCAGGTGCGATGAGCACTACTCTGGGGGTTTTGCTCAAGCAGCTGGACCCTTCCCTGAAAATTGTGATGGTAGAACGTCTTGACCATGTGGCAATAGAAAGTACCGACGCGATGAATAACGCGGGTACTGGTCATGCAGCCTATTGTGAACTGAATTATACCTCGCAGAACGAAGACGGTAGTATTAATACCGACAAAGCATTTTCTATTAACGCCGCGTTTGAGACCAGCTTGCAGTTTTGGTCCTATCTTGTGGAGCAGGGATTTCTGCCTGAGCCCCACTATTTTATCAATAATGTTCCCCATCAGAGTTTTGTGATGGGCGAAGAAAATGTTGAGTTTCTGCGTAAACGTTATGAAGCATTGAGTGCTACACCTCAGTTTGCTGAGATGGAGTATTCCGAAGATACCAATGTGTTGAGTCAGTGGATGCCTCTGATCATGCACAACCGTTCCCTGAAAGAGCCTGTAGCGGCCACCCGTATGCGTTATGGGTCGGACGTAAATTTTGGGGCGTTGGCGAGAAGTATGGTCAGTTATCTTGAGCAACAGAGCGATTTTGAGCTGTTGCTGAGTCACTCAGTTGAGGATATGTCTCAATACAGTGACGGCGACTGGCGGGTGGAACTGAAGAATGGTCACACCGGTAAATCTGAACATATACGCACCAAATTCCTGTTTTTCGGTGCGGGTGGTGGTGCCCTGCCGTTGCTGCAGATGTCCGGTATTCCCGAAGGTGATGGCTACGGCGGTTTCCCTGTCAGCGGTCAGTGGCTGGTGTGTAAAAAACCTGAAATTGTTGAACAACATATGGCCAAAGTTTATGGCCAGGCCCCTATTGGCGCACCGCCGATGTCTGTTCCCCATCTGGATAGTCGTGTTATTGATGGTAAACGTGCGTTGTTGTTTGGTCCCTTTGCTGGCTTTACCACCAAGTTCCTGAAACAAGGATCAGTGATGGATATGCCGTTGAGTATGCGTCTGAATAACCTCAAGCCGATCATGCAGGTGGGTGCCAAGAATATGGACCTCACCCGTTATCTGATCAGTGAGGTGATGCAGTCTCATGCTGATCGTGTCGAGTCTTTGCGCCGCTTTTTCCCCGATGCTAAGGATGAAGACTGGGAGTTGTCTTATGCAGGACAGCGGGTACAGATTATCAAGAAGAATGAGAAAGGGCAGGGTAAGCTGGAATTCGGTACGGAAGTAATTTCCTCTGCTGATAAGAGTCTGGCAGCATTGCTTGGGGCTTCTCCGGGTGCATCGACCGCAACGCCTACCATGATCAATGTGATTGAACGTTGCTTTCCTGAGCGTTTAGCGACACCTGAATGGCAGGCGAAAATGAAAGAGATGGTGCCCTCTTATGGCCAGTCTCTGACGAAAGATGGTCAGTTGCTGCGGACTATCCGCAAACGCACACTGTCAACGCTTAAGCTGGATAGTGACTACCAGATCTGAGTCATCTCGACTAAGCCGTAATTGCGTATAAACCACTCTTCGGAGTGGTTTTTTTTGTCTTTTAACCGGCAGTAATCGGCATGCATGTAATTAAGGCTTTAATTTATTAGATAATTCTAATATAGTGCTTTTCATCAATTAAGATACTCTGGTGGAGACGTTATATGAGAAAACTATTGATCGCTGTCAGCTTGTCCGGCTGCCTGCTGACGATGCCATTATTTGCCGCAGAGAAGCCCGTAAAAGCAACAGCGCAAACGGTGTTGGATCTGTATGCAACCGCGTCAGAAGCCTGGGATATGTTACAGCAGGATAAGACCGCTATTCTGGTTGATGTCCGTGATCCGGTGGAAATTAAGTTTACGGGTTTTGCCTCACCAACCCGGATTCACGTGCCCTGGATGATTGCTAACCCTGAGGGCTGGAGTGATAAGCACAGTAGCTGGACAATGGTGAAAAATCCTGACTTCGCCGAACAGATAAGTGCCCGGCTGAAAGACCTTGGTGCCACCAGGGACACGACCATTATTATGATGTGCCGTTCGGGATCCTCCCGCAGTGCGCCCGCGGTGAATGTGCTGGCTGAGCAGGGTTATAGCAACGTCTGGACAGTCGTTGATGGTTTTGAAGGCGGCAAGCTGAAAGAGGGGAAATCTAAAGGTGTACGCGCCTCTAATGGGTGGCGTAATTCGGGGCTACCCTGGAGCTATAAGGTTGACCCTGCGGTTGCTTGGCAACCCGGGAAGTAACTACTTTTTCTACCAGAGCCTGTCAGGGCTCTGTACTAACGGATAAGAGATAATGAAAAAATTATTGATGCCAGCCATTATTGCTGCGGCCCTGATCTCTCCTATAGCACCTGCTGCTGCCGGGAGCACAGATAATGTTGTCATAACGCTTACCAGTGCTGAGCAGCAGACCCGGGGGATGGCCATGGTGCTGGCCAACGCAATGCAGGCTAAAGGGGCACATGTCAGTGTATTGTTGTGTGATAGCGCCGGTGATATGGCCCTTAAAGAGCACCAGTCAACTCCGCTGAAACCGAAGAATGTCACCCCGGAACAACTGCTGCAAAAACTGATGTCAGGCGGTGCCAGGGTCGACGTTTGTGCGTTATACCTGCCAAATAAAGGTGTGGGTATGGAGGCCCTTAAAGAGGGGGTTGGCAGTGCAAAGCCTGCAACAATGGCGGAGGCTTTAATGGCTGAGGGGACGCGGGTGTTTAATTTCTGAATCCTTCCTGCTGACTGAATAAAGCGCACTGTCTGCTGTAACAGCGGTGTGCTTTTTTATCTCCTGAAGCATCGTCGCTGGCACTATTACCCTCTATACTGAGGAGATGAAAAAACTACCCCTGTTTCCTCTTCCTGTGGTGCTGTTCCCTGGAACGTTACTGCCACTACAAATTTTCGAACTGCGCTATCGGCGTATGGTGAAAGATTGCCTGGCCAGCCAGACACCGCTGGTTATTGTTCACGGCCGAAACCCGGCTGCGCCTGATGATGATTTCGATAGGATAGGTACCAGCGGCACTATTCTGGACTGGCAACCGCTGCCAAATCAGATGATCGGCATTCAGTTGCAGGGTGAACAGCGGGTCAGGGTATCCGCTATTCAAAAGGAGAGTGATGGGTTGTTGGTCGGTGAGGTGGAATATCTTAACGTCGATGGTGGGGAGTGTTCAGAACTACAATCATTAACGCTGGCACGGATTATCTCTGATCTTGCAGAGCATCCTCTGTTATCATTCAGCCCTGCTCAGATTAGTGCTGAAAACGCTGACACTTTCAGCTATCAGTTGGCAGCGCTTCTGCCATTTTCCGGCGCAGATAAGCAGCGGTTACTGGAACTTGATAGTCCGGTGGCGCGGCTGGAATCGATTTACACTCTTCTCAAGGAACTCTGATGTTTGATCTGATTCAAGCGGCGCTGGTTAGTCGCAGCCCGTTACTGCAAACGCTACACGCTGAAAACAGTGATTGCTATCGTTTGTTTCATGGGGTCAATGAGGGAGTTCCCGGCCTGACCGTTGACCGCTATGGTCCGCAGTTACTGATTCAGACCTTCCATGAGACGATCAGTAATGGCGATTGTGAGTTGATTCACAGTACGGTTGAAGCGTTTCTTAACTGCTCGCTGGAAATGGTATACAACGATCGCAGCTCGGCAAACTCGCGGCGTAGTGATGATTACCGGGTCGATAACCGGGAAGGGGTTGCCCATGAACTGGGGGTTAGTTATCGGGTAAAGGGCAAACATGAGGGGCAGGACCCTTTACTGTTTCTTGATATGCGTGCCGGTCGTCGCTGGATTCAGCAAAACGCAGCAGGCAAATCGGTGTTAAACCTGTTTTCATATACCTGTGGTGTCGGTGTTGTCGCCGCTGTCGCGGGTGCGACTAGGGTATTGAATGTCGATTTCTCCACCCGTTCGCTGGATGTCGGCCGGGAAAACGCCCGGCTTAACAATCTGAATGAGCAGCAGATCGAGTTTTTTCAAAGTGACTTTTTTACCGCCGCCAAGCAGTTGGCGGGTATCCCGATTAAGCAGCGAGTGGGACGTGGACGTAAGCCGAAGCCTTTCCCCAGGATTGATGAAGAGCAGTTTGATCTGGTGTTTCTTGACCCGCCTCGCTGGGCAAAAAGTGTTTTTGGCACCGTCGATCTGATCCGTGATTATCCCAGCGTGTTGAAACCCGCATTACTCGCAACCCGGCCTGGTGGACAGTTGCTGTGTGCTAATAATGTCGCCAGTGTTGCCTATGACGACTGGCTGGATATTGTCTTGCGTTGTGTTGATAAGGCCGGATGTTCGGTACAGCAAGTGACCCGTCTTGAGCCGGAGAGCGACTTTCCCTCTCCGGATGGACAGTTTCCGCTTAAGCTTCTGGTGTTACAGCTCTGAGTTTACTAGCTTACAGTATCGGGACAGCATCGTTTGAAATTCAGGGTTGATCTCTCCCAGGGCGATCAGACGGTCGGCTTCTGAAAAACTGTCGATATCAACATAACCGCTGCGGTTGCGGCCCATGTGTTTGGCCAGATATAGCGCTTCGTCGGCCCTTTTGATTGAGTGCTCAATATCGCAATCGTTGCATAATTGGGTGATGCCGAACGAAGCGGTAATCGTAATCATTTCCTGGCACAGTTCCAGCGGTGTTTCAGCCAGCTTACGCCGCACCCGCTCTATGCTGGTTATTGCTTCGTCCAGGCTTATATCGGGTAATACGAAAAGGAACTCCTCGCCCCCAAAACGGGAGACTGTATCGCTTTGCCGTGTAACAGTCTGCAGAATTGACGCGACCTGCGCCAGCGCATAGTCTCCTATGTCATGGCCATAGGTATCGTTAACCAGTTTAAAATGATCAATATCAACCAGTGCAATACAGCAGCGACTGGTTTGATTGCGGGACATTCTGTATTTCTCGTATGCAAGAACCGCATTCACACTGCGACGATTCATCAGTCCGGTAATTGCATCAAATTGACCGTTAGTGACAACACTGAACTCGAACAAGTTAAGCAGTTGAGTTGATAGCATCTGCTGCGCCTGAATAAGCTGTTTATAGACCGTCACATTGAGGGGCTGCTGCGCGTTCAGGTCATTGATCAGTTGGCTTGCGATCTTATGAAAACTTTTGTGCTGCTTCTCGAGTTTGAAAAAGAATGGGTGTCGAAAAATAGGATTATCCAACGTTTTCTGGATCCACTGACCAAACGCGCAGCGGGTATGAGCGCAGCAACAGTAGTCCTCTTCTGAAAGCGTTGTTTCGTGGGTGATCAGCGCCAGATTGAGGGAGTTAAACCAGTGTTGATGCTGATGAAAAACCGCGCGGATATCCGAAGATAGTCGAACAAACTCTTTCTGATCAATTTTTTCTAACAGGTCGTCTAATTCTGGCATGACGGCTTTCTCACAACTTCTCTGCTTTTACTATTGTTATACCATCCAGTTAAAGCAACTAAGATGACTGCACTAGATCAATGGTTTGGCATCTTAAACTGAGATAACCCAACCTGCCGTAACCGTTATTCTTCTCATCGATGGAAACGCAGACCCTAGCAGATCAAAAGGTCTGATTCCAGCTGTTATGATGATGGGTAGATCGGAGGAGTAGATCAACACTAAAGGATGCTTTTATGGGGCGCAGTGGTCAGATTCGGTGGGCATCCAGCGTGATTCCGGTGACCCTTAGACCTAACAGAATAACCCTGCCACGGGCGCGGTCTTCACCGGTGGCGGTAAACTCGAACAGATAGGAACGCCAGATTTTGAGCTTGCCATTGTCATCGCGTTTTAGCCAAAGGCCACGCAGATAGACGCTTTGGTCCAGTAACTGAAGATCTAATTCTTTACAGTGGTTACTGGCTGCTTTAAGTGCGATCTCCTTAACTTTAAGCGACTGCCACCAGTGCAACAGAAGCAGCACAATCAGCGTGAGCCAGAACAGATCAGCTATTTCCAGGTACATCAGTTTTTCTCCCTTCCCAGCCATACCGAACCGATACCGCCGCTAATCACTAGTGCCGCGCCGATAACCGACATCATATCAGGAACCTGCTGCCAGAAAAGCCAGCCCAGCAGCCCGGCAAACAGCACGCCAACATAACTGATCGGTGCGATCACGGTGGCTTTGGCGTAGCTGTAGGCTTTGGTGTAGAGCCACATGGTACACCAGATCGATAAGCTTATCCCGATCATCAGGGGGACGCTGGCAACTGGAACCGGTTGCCAGTCTGCTACTGCCAGGGGCAGGGAAAACAGTGCCGAGAGCGCAAAATAGTAAAACAGAATCCGGTTCGTTGGCTCTGTCTGGGTCAACATCCGGGTGGTGACGATGGACACTGATAAGAAAATAGCGGAAGCCACCGCCGCAATATGCCATGGATCAAAACGGCTGCCATCGGGCTTGAGTACCAGGGCTATGCCGATAAAACCGATCACAACCGGTAACCAGTTTAGTAGCGGCATCCGGTATTTAAGTAAGAGGAGAACGACTAGCGGCACAATTAACGGCGCTGCATTTCTCAGTAATGCGGCCTCACCCAGGGGGATCTCATTCAGAGCAAGATAGTAGGTGTAGAAACACAGCCATCCGGAAACGCCCCGGGCCAGATGTAGCCAGGATTTTTCGGTTTTAAGAACATGAACGCCTTTGCGCCCCAGCCAGGGCAGCATTATCAGTGTACAGATGAGATATTGTACTAATACGATCTGCTCGATTGATACCAGGCTGGCTGTGTATTTTGTGGCAGCCGCAGCCAGACTCATAATCATCGTGGTCGCCAGTGCCAGGGCCGCACCGAGCAACAGGTTCGAATATTGTTTGATCAAGGTTGTCTATCCTGTTGCTTTAATTACAATAGCTTTACATTTTCTTTTTCAGGAACACGCATGGAACAGCTGATAGGTTTTTTAGAAACAAACTGGCTTAACCTGCTGGCGCTGTGCTGGTTTCTGCTCTGTTTCAAGGGTTATAACACCTATACCCGCAAACGTGCCCGGGACACTCACTGTCTGGCCAGCGTAATGCATAACTATCGCCTCGAATGGATGACGCGGATGTTGCACCGAGAGGTGCGTATCGCTGATACAGCAGCCATTGCTAATCTGGAGCGTAGCGTATCATTTTTTGCTTCATCCACCATGCTTATTTTAGCGGGCCTGATGACGGTGCTGGGGTCGACCGATAAAGCGATCGATGTGATCGGCGATATCCCCTTTGCCAGCCATGCAACCAAAACCGAATGGGAACTTAAACTGCTGGTGCTGATCTGTCTGTTTGTCTATGCGTTTCTGAAATTCACCTGGAGTTTACGCCAGTATGGTTTCACCTCAGTCATGATAGGCGGTGCACCTCAGCCAAACGATGCGACCGAGACGGAAATGAAATCCCACGCCACGCGCCTGGCGATTATGAGTTCAATGGCGGCTAATAATTTTAACCTGGGGCTGCGTACTTACTACTTCAGTCTCTCTGTTCTGGCATGGTTTATTAACCCCTGGCTGTTTATGCTGATGGCTGGTGGTGTGGTTATCATTCTCTACCGTCGGGAGTTTAATTCCAGTACGTTGCGGCAGCTGGTCATCAGTCGCATGGATTAATTTGTGCCGCTTTTTCCCTGATAGCCCCTTGAAAAGGGAGGGGCTGGCCCCATCTTTACTGTCAACGATTTTCGTTTAAACAGTAAATCTTTGTAACAGTAAGATTGGGAATTGATAGATGAGCACAGAAACTCAGCAGGAAACTCTTGGCTTTCAAACCGAAGTGAAGCAACTGCTTCACCTGATGATCCACTCTCTGTATTCAAATAAAGAGATCTTTCTTCGGGAATTGATCTCTAACGCATCCGATGCAGCGGATAAACTGCGGTTTGAAGCACTGTCCAACGATGACCTCTATGAAGGTGATGGCGATCTGCGTATTCGCATCGAATTCGATGAGAAAGCAAAAACCATTACTATCGATGACAACGGTATCGGTATGACCCGTCAGGATGTGATTGAGCAT
This sequence comes from uncultured Amphritea sp., assembly GCF_937127095.1. GTDB lineage: Bacteria > Pseudomonadota > Gammaproteobacteria > Pseudomonadales > Balneatricaceae > Amphritea. Next base: position 99,129 of record NZ_CAKZLP010000054.1, on the reverse strand, counting down.
CTGGGGACGATTGCTAAATCCGGCACCTCTCAGTTTCTCTCTCAACTGAGCGGTGACCAGAAGAAAGACTCTCAGTTGATCGGTCAGTTTGGTGTCGGCTTCTACTCTGCGTTTATCGTCGCCGATGAGGTAGAAGTGATTACCCGCCGTGCAGGCCAGTCTGCTTCTGAAGGTGTGCACTGGGTGTCTAAGGGTGAAGGTGAGTTTACCGTTGCCAATATCGAAAAGGCGCAACGCGGTACCACCATTATTCTGCATCTGAAAGAGGATGAGCTGGAATTTGCTAACAGCTACCGTCTGCGCAGTCTGGTGCGTAAGTATTCTGATCATATCTCTCTGCCGGTGATTATGCAGAAAGAAGCGGCGCCGGTGGAAGAGGGTGAAGAACCTGCTGCGCCTGAAGATGAAACCGTAAACTCTGCGACCGCGCTCTGGACCCGTTCTAAAAGCGATATCAGCGACGATGAGTTTAAGGAGTTTTACAAGCATATCTCCCATGATTTTCAGGACCCGATGAAGTGGAGCCATAACCGGGTAGAGGGTAAGCTGGATTACACCAGTCTGCTCTATGTACCGGCTCATGCCCCTTATGATCTGTGGAACCGTGATACTCCCCGTGGACTGAAGCTTTACGTACAGCGCGTCTTTATTATGGATCAGGCGGACCAGTTCCTGCCGATGTATCTGCGCTTCATTAAAGGTGTAGTAGATACCAGCGATCTCTCCCTTAACGTTTCCCGTGAAATTCTGCAGAAAGACCCTGTAGTTGATAAGCTGAAAACTCAGCTGACTAAGCGTTCACTGGATATGTTGGGTAAACTGGCTAAGAATGATCCAGAACAGTACGCTAAATTCTGGACCGAGTTCGGTGAAGTGCTGAAAGAGGGACCGGCGGAAGATCACGCCAATAAAGATACCGTTCTTAAACTGCTGCGTTTCGCTTCGACGCATAACAACTCCGCTGAACAGAGTGTATCGCTGGACGATTATATTGCCCGCATGCAGGAAGGTCAGGAGAAGATCTATTACGCCGTTGCTGAAAACTACAATACGGCTAAGAACAGCCCGCACCTCGAAATCTTCCGTAAGAAGGGTATCGAAGTACTGCTGATGTCCGATCGTGTCGATGAGTGGCTGATGAGCCAGCTGTTCGACTTCGAGGGTAAATCATTCCAGGATGTCAGCAAAGGTGAGCTGGTTCTGGGTGAAACCGAGAACGAAGAGGAGAAGAAGGCTCACGAGGAGACCGCCAAAGAACTGGAAGGTCTGGTCGAACGCCTTAAGAGCAGCCTTGATGCTCAGGTGAGTGAAGTACGTATCACTCATCGTCTGACTGATTCACCTGCCTGTGTGGTACTGGGTGCCTATGATATGGGTATGCAGATGCGTAAGATCATGGAAGCCGCCGGTCAGGCCGTGCCTGAAAGCAAGCCGATCTTTGAGATCAATCCTGAGCACCCACTGATCAGCAAGCTGGATCATGAAGCCGATGAGGATCGTTTTGGTGAGCTGGCGCTGGTGGTGTTTGAGCAGGCGCAACTGGCCGCAGGCGGTCAGCTGGATGATCCCGCTGCCTATGTTAGCCGTCTGAATAAACTGCTGCTGAATCTGATCAATTAAGCGGTTATCATTTCTGTTCCTAAAGGCGACCACGGGTCGCCTTTTTTATGTCTGTGACACTGATATAATCATCTCCTTGCGCATTGCTAATGATGCGATAGAACAACAATAACACTGATGGCGATAACGCCTTAGCCGGAACCTGAAATGAGTGATGACATCGCTAATCTGCGCAAATTTGTCGCCCCCGAAATTGTCTTTGGAGCTGGCGCCAGAAAAACCGTAGCCAACTTTGCCCGCTCTTTTGGCGCGCGCAAAATTTTGCTGGTATCTGACCCGGGCGTTAAGGCTGCCGGTTGGGTTGATGAGATTGCCCAGGATCTGCAGATGGCCGGTTTTGAGTATGAGCTGTTTACCGACGTATCCCCCAATCCCCGTTCCGAAGAGGTGATGAAGGGCGCTCAGATTTATACCCAGCATGGCTGTAATCTGATTGTCGCCGTTGGCGGCGGAAGCCCAATGGATTGCGCTAAAGGAATTGGCATCGTAGCGACCCACAACCGCCATATTCTCGAGTTTGAAGGTGTGGATACCATAGAGATGGCCATCCCGCCGCTGATCTTTATCCCCACTACCGCTGGAACGTCTGCCGATGTTTCACAGTTTGCCATCATTAATGACCAGCAGGAGAGGATGAAAATCTCCATTGTCAGTAAAGCGGTGGTGCCGGATGTGTCCCTGATCGATCCTGAAACAACAGTCACCATGGACCCTTTTCTCACCGCTTGTACTGGGGTGGATGCGCTGGTGCATGCGATTGAAGCGTTTGTCTCTACAGGGTCTGGTCCACTCACCGACATGCACGCGCTGGATGCGATTAAACTGGTGAATGACAATCTGGTGGCACTGGTGAAAGACCCGACCGATCTGAAGCTGCGGGAGCAGGTGATGCTCGGCAGTATGAAGGCGGGTCTGGCATTTTCTAATGCGATTCTCGGGGCAGTGCATGCGATGTCCCACAGTTTGGGTGGTTTTCTCGATCTGCCCCATGGGATGTGCAACGCGATGCTGCTGGAACATGTGATCGGTTTTAATTTCAAATCCGCTGAAGATAAGTTTCGTGTCGTCGCTGAAACTATGGGCATTGATACCCGGGGAATGAACAACCAGATGGTGCACAAACGCTTACAGGAGCGGGTGATTAAACTTAAGCGTGATGTCGGTTTGTTCGAAGGGCTTGCCTCGCGGGGGGTTAACCTCAGCGATATCCCAACCCTGTCAGCTAAAGCGATCAAGGACCCCTGTATTCTGACCAATCCGCGCAGATCGAGTAAGCGGGATGTCGAGGTCGTGTATGAAGAAGCGCTCTGAGGCTGAGTACTCTCCCAGCGACAGGCTCACTATAGAGAGTCTGATGGGGCTGGGCGGACAGTCAGCCCGCAAGAGTCACTATCCTGAACTGGTCGCTAAGATTGAAGAGCTTGAAGATGAGCGTAACCGATATAAGTCGATCTTTGAAAATGCGCAGCATGGTATTTTTCAGGCCCGGTTTGATAGCGGCCTGATTGCCGCAAACCCGGCGCTGGCGAGAATCTGTGGTTATACCGACCCGCAACAGCTGTGCAGTCGGGTTGACTCATTTGCTTCGGGTTTGCTGTTTGATACCGGTGAATATCCTTTGTTACTGGAAAAGCTGAAGCTGTACGGCAAGCTGTTTGGCTATGAAACCCGGTTGTTACGTCAGGATGGCAGTGCCGTTGATGTGTCGCTCAATGTGCTGATAAAGGATGATGATCAGGGTGGCCTGATGGAGGCGTTTGTTGCCGATATCACCGAACGTAAGAAGGCCCAGAATAAGTTAAAGAAGCTCAATGAAGAGTTGGAACAGCGGGTAGACGAGCGCACCGAGGAGCTGGTCTCGCTGAACCACAAACTGGTGAACGAAATCAATGAGCGGCGTGTCATTGAGCAGGCGCTTAAAGAGGCCCGGGATGCCGCCGAACAGGCGAATAAGAGTAAAGATAAATACCTGGCCGCGGCCAGTCATGATCTGCTGCAACCGCTGAATGCCGCCCGCTTACTGGTATCTACGCTGCAGGAGCGGGAACTGGCAGCAGAAAATAATCATCTGGTTGAGCGGATTCATATGGCGCTGGAGGGGGCTGAAGAGTTGCTGAGTGATCTTCTGGATATCTCCCGGCTGGATCAGAATGCGGTGCAACCTGACCTGACCAGTATCCCGCTGAATTATCTGTTCCGCATGCTACAGGTGGAGTTTCAACCGGTGGCAGAACAGCGTTCTGTGTCGCTGCGGGTGCTGGGCAGTGGTCTTAATATTCGCAGTGATAGCCGTTTATTGATGCGTGTACTGCGCAACTTTCTCAGCAACGCCTTTCGCTATACCCCGGCAGGCAGGGTGTTGCTGGGAGTTCGCCGCCGGGGAGACCACCTTGAGCTGCAGGTATGGGATACCGGTCCCGGTATTCCCGAAGATAAGCTTGAGGATATCTTCAAAGAGTTCCAGCAGATTGATCATCAGTATCAGACCGGCCGCAAGGGGGTAGGACTGGGGCTGGCGATTGTTGAACGGATCGCTGGTATGCTGGATCACCCGATCCGGATTAGCTCCCGGCCTGGCAAGGGGACCATGTTTAGCGTTTCCGTGCCTGTCAGCAGCGATACTGTAGAGGCGATCCTGCAGCCGCAGCAGATGGTTCATCAGGATCTGAGTGGTCGGCCGATTCTGGTGATTGATAATGAAGCGGATATTCTGGTGAGTATGAAGGCGCTGTTGCAACAGTGGAGCTGTGAAGTCTATGTTGCTATCGATCCGGCCGAGGCGATTGAAAAATATCTGCGTAAAGGGGTAGAGCCGCAGCTGATTCTCGCGGACTTTCATCTGAATAATAATGCCACCGGGGTGGAAGCGGTCGATCAGGTGCGAGCGTTTGCTGGCTATGATATCCCCGCCGCTATCATTACCGCAGACCGTTCGCCGGAGGGGCGAAAGCTGTTCCGCGAACGCCAACTGCCGGTGCTGAATAAACCGGTTAAACCAGGCAAACTGCGGGCGCTGATCACCCACCTGCTGCAGCCGCCGCAACAAGCAGAGGGGTAGCGCTCTGATGAATAGCGATCAGCTTGAACAGTGCCATGAGGCGCTGGAGAAACTTAAACAAGAGCTGAGCGAAGAGATCAGCAGTCTGGAACAGAGTGCCAGGCCGGTAGTGTTGGATCAACAGGCCGTTGGCCGGGTTTCCCGTGGCGATGCGTTGCAGCAACAGAATATGGCGCTGGCCAATCTGCAACAGTGCCACCAGCGGATGCATGAGGTACTGCATGCTGAACAGAAGATAGATGAGGCCGACTATGGTTATTGTGAAAGCTGCGATGCGTTGATTAGCCCGCCGCGACTTCTGGCACGGCCTGACAGCCGTTTATGTCTTAACTGCCAGTCAGCGACGGAGCAGAAAAATTGATGTTTTGTCCCTGCTACATGCCAAAGCACTAATCTAAAGCACTAATCTAAGAAGAGCACTTATGAAGAGCACTTATGAAGAGCACTTATGAAGAGCACTTATGAAGAGCACTGATGTAAAGCACCCATATAATGCACTTATGTAAGAGTATTCGCTTCGCTGATATATTTTATATTACCCTCGCTTCCAGTCTGCTATGAATCTGTTTGCGAACACCGGTGACAACCCTGCCCACATAGATTAATGCAGGGGCTTCAATCTGGTTGGCAGTGATTGCTGTAGTCATTTGACTCAGAGTTGTTTCGATGGCTCGTTGCTCTTTGTGGGTGCCGTTCTCAACGATCAGCGCCGGGTAGTCGGCAGGCAAACCCGCTTTTATAAGTTCTGAGCTGATCATTGCTGCTTTCGATACCCCCATATAAAACACCAGGGTTTCATCGGTTTTTGCCAGGTCGTTCCAGTCGATCTCACGGGTTTCGCTGAACTGGGCGGTAATCAGTCTCAGCCGGGTCGATTTTCCCCGTTCAGTTAGTGGGAATCCCAGGCTGGCTGCGCAACCGGAGGCGGCGGTGATACCCGGAACAATACTGTAGGGGATGTTTTCGCATCGAAGTGCATGCAGTTCCTCACCCAGGCGGCCAAACACCAGAGGATCGCCACCTTTCAGACGCACCACATGCTTACCTTCTGCTGCAAGATGCACCAGAATTGAGCATATTTCGCTCTGGGTTGCACTATGATCGCCCATACGCTTACCGACATAGATGAGTTCAGGATTGCCTTTTATGCCTTCCAGTAACTCGCGGCTGACCAGCGCGTCATAGACGATCGTATCGGCCTCGTTAATCAGTCGCCAGGCCTTTAGGGTTAACAGTTCAGGGTCGCCGGGGCCTGCACCTACCAGATCGACCCGTCCGAGAGGTAAGTGTTTGCGCGGGCTGCGCAGCCTGGAGGCCCTGTTCCCCATACCCTCTTTGTTGCTGATCCATTCGCGTAGGTAGCGCATAAAATCAATACTTAACATGGTCATTCTCCGCTTTAAAGACAAAAAAAAGCCCAAAGCTCTGAGGAGCTTTGGGCTTCATTACCCGACGAAAGCAGTTTCGTCTTCAGATTTTTTAAAATACTAACCGATATTAAATAACACTAAGCAATGAATATGCCTGATTTGCCCCTGGGCCTAATCATATTGATCGGTGGCACTGTTATTGCTGCAGCTATTGTTCATATCTCATGCGATACGCACATAACAATGAAAGAAAATACGGTCTCTCCCGAATCCTTTTTTCTGGCTGCCAAACAGTCAGAGATCAACACGATCATCGAACTGAAGTCGATGCTCAGATGGGTGAACTTGATCTGTGAGTTTATCCATCAGTTACAACGTGAGCGGGGTCTTTCAAACAGGTTGTTAGTCGGGGGCGGGGAGAAAACAAAGCAGCAGCGGGTTGAACAGTTACGGTTGACTGATGATGCCTTTGAGGCGATGAAAAAAGGGCTTACTGTCGTCCACCAATCCGCACTGGAGGGCACAGTCAGTGCGAAGCTGCTTAACCTGATCGCCTCGGCGCTGCTGGCATTGGAGGGCTTAAATCGTCTGCGAACCGATATTGAAAATGACAAATACCAGCCGGTTGATGCGACCACTTCATATAATCGCTTAATCGAAAATCTGTTGTTAATTGTGTTTGAGGTGGCCGATCATGCCACCGACCCGGAGGTGACGCAGGGGCTGAGTACTCTGTTCCATCTGATTCAGGGGAAGGAACTGGTGGGCCAGGAGCGGGCCTGGACGGTGGTTGGGTTTGCCCGGGGGAGTTTTGCCCCCCGCTTATGTGAACGACTGGAGCGGGTTAATCACCAGCAGGTTGAGATATTCAGTGGTTTTCAGCAAACCGCGCGACCTGAGTTGAACGCCGCATTGTCTCAGCTTGAGAGCAGTGAACTGATTGCTGATTTTAAGCAGATGAGAGCCCTGCGGGATAAGCTTCGCGAGGGGCAACAGGTGAACCCTGAGCTGGCCGATACCTGGTATGAGAAAGCCACACTCTATATCGATGCCTTGCATGCTCTGGAAATACAGGCGATGAATCAGATATTGACGCTGTGTGATAACCGGGTCGACCTGGCTAAACGCAATCGTTCTGCGGCTCAGGAGCAGATAGCGCTTCTCACCGGCCTTAAGACAGACTCCGGCGAACCGGTTGGCAGCGGTTTACTCAATGCAGCGAACCCATCACATCCGGTTCAGACTCTGATTTTAGAGCAGCGTAAACAGATCCAGGCTCTGACAAATGATCTGCAACAAGCCAAAGAAGCGCTGGAAGCAAGAAAATTGGTGGAACGTGCAAAGGCGATTCTCAAGGAGAACCTGAATCTTGATGATGACGCGGCGTATCGAACCTTACAGAAAAGCGCGATGGATCAGAAGCTGCCTATTCAGCAGGTCGCTTTAGCGATTATAGAAGCCTATAAACGATCAACCTATCGCTGATCAGATTCTCCAGAGAGGGAAAGGGAGTTAACGAACTCCCATCGCCTGCATCAGATAGATAACGCCACAGCCAACCGCCAGCATGACCAGGTTGTAAGGCAACTGATTGCGGATGATCTCACTATCGGTGGCATTAAAGCGGGACTTCATGATGAAGTTGAGGCCACTGAAGGTGCTGCCTGACATCGCCAGTGATGTGCCCAGAATATAGGCGATTGCCATCAGGTTGGGAGTCACGGTTATATCGGCTAGCAGACCCGCAAAGATCGCCACCAGTGCCAACTGGTGGATGCCTAAATACGCCAGACCGACAATCATCATCAATACCAGAGAGGCAACACCGGCATCGGTTTCGGTAAAGGGCAGGCTGATCAGACCAACCCCGATACAGGCCTTTACCCCTGCTGCTAATACCCCGGCGCTCATAAACAGGCTTATTTCCGCGCGGCTTTCGGATAGTTTTTCTGTGATATGTAACGACACTTTCTGACTGGATGAGCGGAGGTTAGTTCTTAGTGTTAGCAGACAGACAGGCACGACGATTGAGAGCAGCGATACCAGAAATACAGTCGGCAGTTCAGGCTGCTGCCAGCTAAGCAGCAGAATCATGCCGATCAATACCACCGGCATGGCCAGTGTTTCAGTTTTAAGTGGGTATCCGGCGTAACTCTTTAAGGCCGTAGCCACCCGAAAGCGTGCTTCAATGATACTCAGTATCAGGCCGATAACGGCAATGGATATAGAGAACGGGTAAACCTGGGATAGCTCGACACCGGGAACCTGTTCCAGCACCAGAGGCAACAGGCTGAGAAAGGGGGACCAGAGCACCGCCATACCGAAGCCCCGGCTGAGCACCAGTTGTGATAACTGATCGATCCCCTCATGTTTCTTAATCTGGTCACCGACAACGATCACTGAAGAGAAGTTGGCGACCGAGGAGAAGAAATGCATGCCTAATAGCGTCGTGAAAAAGCTGCGCAGGCCAGGTTTGCTGACTTCACAGCCAACATTGCTCGCCATGCCGATAAAGCTGATCGCCGTGAGTAACATGGCCAGCTTCAGATGGGCACCAAACAGGGTTTGCAACGACATATCCGACCCCAGGCTCCAAGCCAGCAGCGCTGCCGCTATGCCCGCAACAAACAGCATCGCAATCTGTTTGCGCTGCTTGGGTTTAAGCCGTGGTGCTTCGATGACTATATAGATCCAGCACAGCAGGGTTGCCACGCCGGCTAAGCCCAGAGGCAGCACTATATTTGTCAGTGTCAGCAGGCACATCAGTAAAACAGTGATGCCGGCTATGCGCCCCCCCGGCCAGTGGCTGATCAGATTTTTGGTAATACTCTTGGTGGTCATCCTATAACCTGCAAATAAAAGCTGGAATTTACTTAATATATTAAGTATATTATCGTTAATATGTTAGCCTTTCCAGTGTGGAAGATAAAATGGACAGGGTAATCGGCAAACAATTTTCAGGCTGCAGTCATTGACTGCAGCGGTCAGCATTATGATGGAAGGTCAGATATGTTAACAGAACAGCAGATAAAAATAGCCGCAGAGAAGCTCTATCAGGCAGAGAAGGATCGTGTTCAGATCCCAGCCCTGACGCTCGATTATCCTGATATGACTATGGCTGATGCCTATGCTGTGCAGAAAACCTGGGTTGATCAGAAGATCGCCAACGGTGCTAAGGTTAAAGGGTATAAGATCGGTCTTACCTCCCGGGCGATGCAGATGGCGGTGAATATCGATCAGCCTGATTACGGTGTGCTGCTGGATGATATGTTCTTCGCCGATGGGGCTGAGATCAAAGCATCTGACTTTCTTGATCCCCGTATCGAAGTGGAACTGGCATTCGTGCTGAAAGATCGACTTGAGGGTGACGATGTCACTATCTTTGATGTGCTCAATGCCACCGATTATGTGATTCCCTCTCTGGAGCTGATCGCCGCCCGGTGTCACCGTACCGACCCTGAAACGGGCTATACCCGCAAAGTGTATGACACGATCGCGGATAACGCGGCGAATGGCGGGATCATTCTTGGCGGTCGCCCGATCAAACCGATGGATATGGATCTGCGCTGGGCCGGAGCTTTGCTCTATCTGAATGGTCAGATTGAAGAGACCGGTATTGCCGCGGGTGTTCTTGGTCATCCGGCCAATGGTATCTGCTGGGTATGTAAACGCTTTGCCCCTCATGGCGTAGCGCTGGACCCGGGTCAGGTGATTCTGGCCGGTTCATTTACCCGTCCGGTGCCGGTTAAAGCCGGTGATACTGTGCATGCAGATTACGGCCCACTGGGCGGTATCTCAGTGAAGTTTGTTTAAGAGGTGGCTATGGATCTTCCTGTTAATAAATTTAAGCAGGGCCTGAAAGGCGACAAGCCTTTGTGGGGGTTGTGGCTGGGGCTGCCCGACGCAACCTGCGCTGAGATTGTTGCCGGGGCCGGGTTTGACTGGCTGCTGATCGACAGCGAGCACGCACCCTTTGAACTGGACTCGACGATGCGTCATCTGCAGGCGATTGCACCCTATGGTGTACCTGCGATTGTGCGCCCGGAGGAGGGCCGGACCGCATTGCTGAAACGGATTCTGGATATCGGTGCGCAAACGGTGCTGGTGCCGATGTGTGACACCGCAGAGCAGGCGCGGGAGCTGGTTAAAGCGGTTAAATATCCACCCATGGGTGTGCGGGGGCTGGGGAGTTCACTGGCCCGGGCGGCCAACTGGAACCGTATCCCTGGTTATCTGCAAAAAGCCAACGATGAGATCTGTCTGATCGTTCAGGCGGAGACGGTTACCGCCATGGCTAACCTTGAAGAGATCGCTGCGGTTGAAGGGGTGGATGCGGTGTTTATCGGACCCTCTGATCTGTCAGCCTCGATGGGCCATATCGGTAATCCCGATCACCCTGAGGTAGTCGCGGCGATTGAAAACGGCTTTAAGGTGATCAATGCGGCAGGCAAAGCGGCGGGGCTGTTGTGTATCAATCCTGCTAAAGCGCATCACTATGTTGAGAAGGGTGCGAAGTTTGTCGGTGTGGGAGTCGATACGTTGTTACTGGGCAATGCGGCCAAACAACTGGCAGAAAGCTTTCAGTCCGGGGACAACAAATCTGATGCCACTGGCTCCAGCGGATATTAAATTCAGGCACAAGTTTAGATACAGGTTTAGGTGAAAGTGTAATGAGTAAAAATCCAATCGTGAAAGGTAAGTTAGTCTGTGTAGCGCTGAACGACGCTGAACAGTTCAACGCCATGCAAGCCGAGTTTGCTGAAGCACCGTATAAAGGTGCACCACAACAGCCGGTTCTCTATTTTAAACCCCACAACACCTGGAGTACCGATGGTGCCGTGGTTGAGTGGGCACAGGTTGATGGTTCACCCGCTGAGCAGATGGTGGTGGGTGCTTCACTGGCGGTGGTGTTTGGCAAAGAGTGCTGCCGTGTCAGCGAGGCAGAGGCGCTGGACTATGTTGAGGGTTACACCCTGGTACATGACTTCTCACTGGTAGAGCAGAACTACTACCGCCCTGATATCAAAGGCAAGTGTCTGGATACCTCTGCACCTATCGGTGCTGATGTGGTTGCCGTTGCCGACCCGCAGGCTCTGACGGTTGTTACGTCGGTAAATGGCATGGTCGTCAATGAGACGCCGGTTTCTCAGCTGGTGCGCGGTGTTGCTGAGCTGATCAGCACAATCTCTTACATCATGACACTGCAGCCGGGCGATGTGATCGCAGTGGGTTTCCCGGGTCAGCGGGCACCGGTTGCACCGGGTGACAAGGTCCACTCCGTGATTGACGGTGTTACCGAACTCAACAACACACTTGGCCAGTAAGGAGATCATTCAGAATGAAACACGCACGCGTACTTTTTAATGGCTCTGCACTGGATGTAACCGTTGAGGCAGATGGTCAGCTGAAATCGAAAACTGATGGTCAACTGATCAATGAAGCGGATGTTACCTGGCTATGTCCGGTTGAAGCGCCTGGCACTATCTTCGCATTGGGTCTGAACTATGCGGATCACGCCGCTGAACTGGCCTTTGAACCACCGAAAGAGCCGCTGGTGTTCCTCAAGGGTGCTAACACTCTTACCGGCCACAAACAGAACGCTTATCGTCCGGATAACATAGAGTTTCAACACTATGAGTGTGAGCTGGTGGCGGTGATCGGTAAAGAGGGCAAGAATATTTCCCGTGAAGATGCGATGGACTACATCTCCGGTTATACCGTCTGTAATGACTTTGCCATCCGCGACTATCTGGAAAACTACTATCGTCCTAACCTGCGGGTTAAAAGCCGTGACTCACTGTGTCCGATTGGCCCCTGGCTGATCGACAAAGAGGATGTGGGTGATATCACCAACCTGAAACTGACCACCCATGTGAATGGTGAGCTGACTCAGGAAGGCACCACAGCGGATATCATCTTTGATCTGCCGTTCCTGGTGGAATACCTGAGTAAAATTATGACCCTGAAACCCGGCGATATGATCGCCACCGGCACACCAAAAGGTCTGAAAGATATGCAGCCGGGCGATACGGTTGTCTGTGAAATTGAAAAAGTAGGGGCTCTGGTAACGCACATCGTGTCTGAGCAAACATTCTACGGCGATAAGTATTGAGGTATAGATTGATGAGTGCACAACTACAAGAAAATATCAGTAAAGCGGAAGGCTACCTGGCGCGTTTTAAAGAAAACACTCTGGGTCATTATATTAACGGTGAGTGGACCCTGGGCAGTGGCGAAACCTTTGATAACACCACGCCATTCGACCAGAGCTTTCTGGGTAAGGTTGCTGCGGCCACTGAAGCTGATGTAAATGCGGCTTGTGAGGCGGCGGCTGAGGCTGCGGCTGGCTGGGCTGCAACGCCGGGCGCTGAGCGGCGTAAGATTCTACACCGTCTGGGTGATGAGCTGGAGAAGCGCGCAGAAGAGATCGCTATGGTTGAATCAATGGACTGTGGTCAGGCGCTGCGCTTTATGCGTCAGGCGGCTGTTCGTGGTGCGGCTAACTTTCGTTTCTTTGCCGATCAGGCACCTGAAGCGCGTAACGGTCTGTCTTTGCATCAGGCTGAACACACCAACTTTACCGTGCGTAGTCCAATCGGTCCTGTTGCTGTAATCACTCCGTGGAACACGCCGTTTATGCTGTCTACCTGGAAGATTGCACCCGCACTGGCATCCGGTTGTACCGTAGTTCACAAGCCTGCTGAGCTGAGCCCACTCACTGCATCCATTCTGGCTGAGTGTGCTGAAGCGGCGGGTCTGCCGAAAGGTGTCTGGAACATGGTTAACGGCTTTGGTACGGTAGCCGGTAAAGCGCTGACCCAACACCCTGCTATCAAAGCGGTCGCGCTGGTGGGTGATTCTGCCACCGGTAAACTAATTCAGGCACAGACGGCACAAACGCTGAAGCGTCTGCATCTGGAACTGGGGGGTAAGAACCCGATTATCGTATTCGATGATGCCGATTTTGATCGTGCTCTGGATGCCGTGGTGTTCATGATCTACAGCCTGAACGGTCAGCGCTGCACCAGCTCCAGCCGTCTGCTGATCCAGAGTGGTATTAAGGACAAGTTCCTGGCTGCCCTGAAAGCGCGTGTAGAAAACATCAAAGTAGGTCATCCGCTGGACCCTGAAACTGAAGTGGGTCCACTGGTTCATACCGGTCACTACGATAAAGTCACCAGCTACTTCGAAATTGCTAAGCAGGATGGTGCGACCATCGCTGTCGGTGGCAAGTCTCTGCGTGATGAGATGGGCCCTGGTAACTTCGTCACCCCAACCCTGTTTGTTGATGCGAAGAACAGCATGCGCATCGCTCAGGAAGAGATCTTTGGTCCGGTTCTGACCGCGATTGAGTTCGAAACCGAAGAGGAAGCGATCCAGCTGGCTAACGAAACTGTGTATGGTCTGGCAGGCTATATCTGGACCAGCAACACCGGTCGTGCAATGCGTATGGCGCATGCAGTAGAAGCCGGTATGCTGTGGGTTAACTCGGAAAACAACCGTAACCTGCCATCCCCGTTCGGCGGCGTTAAGATGTCGGGTATTGGTCGTGACGGTGGTGACTGGAGCTTCGATTTCTATATGGAAACGAAGAATGTGTGTATAGCCCATGATACGCATAAGGTCCCTGTCCTCGGCCGCTAATCGTCTAAGCTACTGCGCTTGATCATACGGCGTTGGAAGCAGGTTCAAAGTGCTCATTTAGCAGGCTAAACTGCGCGCTTTTCACCTGCTTCCGCCTTGTCTGATCTGCGCTCGTGACGCTTAGACAGCTATTGCGTTTGATCGTATGGTGTTGAGAGAAGGCATAAAGGGCTCATTTAGCAGGCTAAACTTGCGCGCTTTTCACCTGCTTCCGCCTTGTCTGATCTGCGCTCGTGACGCTTAGACAAGCTATTGCGTTTGGCTACACGGCCTTAAAAGCTGGTTTAGAGTAATCTTAGCCAGCTTTTGATTTTAAGTGCTATGAGACTGATGCGTAGATCTATAAATTAGATAGATTGATTAAACACAGGAAACTTTATGCCTCATTTTATTATGGAATACTCAGCCAATCTGGATGATGATCTGGATATCCCGGCACTGTTTGAAAAGCTGAACGCCACGGCTATTGCTACCGGGGTTTTCCCGATTGGTGGCATTCGCAGCCGGGCGATCCGCTGCGAGCATTTCCGCGTAGGCGAGGGTGACCCTGAGAACACCTTTGTACACCTGACCGCTAAAGTGGGGTCTGGCCGTACGCCTGAAGTGCTTAAAGAGGCTTCAGATAAAATCTTTGAAACCTTCAGTGAATGCCTTAAACCGGTGTTTGACCGTCGCTGGATGAGCGTTGGTTTTGAGATGATTGAGCTTCATCCTGAACGCAACTACCGGATGAATAACATCCATAAGAAGCTGGCTGATAAAGGCTGAGCATCTTTGCTATTCAGTGATAGTCAGCAGCGTATATAGGGGGTGTTAGCCAAGAGGCTAGCACACTCTGTTTTTTTCCTTACATTCGGCTAATGGTTCGGCTGATCGAAGCCTATGGCCTCTGACGCCGGCTGGTATAGACCGAATGGTTTGCCCTGCCCAGCGAGGGCATCTATCTGCCGTTTGAAATGTACGAGCTGCTTGTTAACCGCAGCCTGTTAAGTATCGCTGTGCTGGCGGTCAATCTGGCGACTGTCTGGTATATGTACTCGCTGCTCGTGAGGGAAAAACAGGTCTAATATTCAACCGGGCAATAATATTTACCCGCTACTGAACAGATTAACCGGTGGTTGCAGCTGCCCAGGGTAGGACTGATCTCTTGCTATCAGCTTCGCTTAAATTCAGCGTTCAATTACTCTGGAATAACTAAAGCGATCATGTAACAGGCGCTGATCGCGGAAGAAGATGTTTATCCAGATCGTCAGCTTGAATGCGATCATCGCCAGCATAAACATGGAAGAGCGCAGTATTGTGTGCAGGATATTGAGTCGCTTCCCCTGCTTACTAACCACTTTCATGCCAAACAGAATTTTGCCCGGAGTGCCCTGTAAAGAAGACGACTCCATCACCGGAGCCAATAGCAGATAGAACAAAACACCAACGATGAAGTCGAGTATTAGACCGTCGCTGTCTGTACTGAGTATTGGCATATCCATTTTTCTCAATAGAACAGCAATGAATCCCAGCAGCAGCCAATCGAGAAAAGCGGCGAGCAATCGCAAAAAATAATTACAGGGAACCATCTCTCCTACATGCACTTCGGGCGATGTCCACTTGAAAAACGGTTCTTTGATTACAGCGATTGCCTGCATCACGGTCTCAACCGCTTCATGACCAAACTCATCTTCCAGTAGATCTCTGCGATCACTCCACTGGAACAGGCTATCCAGAAAGATAAAAACGGTGTGGTTAAGCACCGGCTTGGGTGTCTTGCTAAGGTGGTCAGCAAGACAGCCAAAGGTATAGTTTGATAGTTCCGATTTGAACTGGATATCCAGTAATGCCTCCCGGTCATTGAGGAACGCCCACGCCCCGGTCTCGTTGAGCGTGTTATCGCTGGCTATTATCGTATCAACGCTTTCCGTGATGTCGCGCCATTGTTGTTTTAAAAAGGCCTGCTCTGCGTCCAGGTCAATCCTGGCAATATCTTCCAGCTCTTGTTGATACGCTTGAGCGTCTCGATAGTCCTGGCGGGAATACTCTGATGGCTCTTCAAAGTCGTCTAAAACAAACTCAAAATACTCTTCACTCCGGGGTTGTTCATCGGTAGTAATACTCTCGTCAATCTTCTGAGTCTCAACCTCTTGAGTTTCAATCTCTGGTGGCTCTTCAACTCGGTGAGGTACGGCTTGTTTATCTGCTGAGGCATTATTTCTGGCCGATTGGCATGCCTGTTTATAGGCCGCATGCAGGCGCTTAAAGCCTTCCGGATCTTCATCCGGTTTCGTGATCTTTAGTTTGGCCGCATAGGCGCGTTTGATAACCTTCAGATCGGTTGTGTTATCGATACCCAGTATCTGCCAGTCACTCATGAGAATAGGTTATCTTCTTCCAGACCATCGAGAACTTCACAGAACTGTGCAGTTACCTTTTTAATTTCAACAGGGTTCTGTTTTTCCAGCACCTGCTCAAAATGGGACAGCAGATTACTGATGTAATCGCGTTTGTCGCCCAGCGAACATTCATACAGACGCTCTGCCCGTGCAATTAGGACACGGTTTTCTGCCTGATCCCGCGGATGAAACTTTAATTTAGCGAGTTTCTCTCTGGATTTTTCGATCTCTTTATCTGTTAAGCCGCTGGCTGAATTGATAATGGTCCTGTGCTGGGTCAGGCCGGTTGAATTGACCGTTACATCAACGTCCAGTAAGCCATTCATATCGTAGCTGTAGCGTACGTTAAGAGATTCTTCTCCGGCTTTAGCTGGCGGAATTCTGACCTCAAGCTCGCCGAGATTAACGTTGTTTTTAACCAGACGGCTTTCACCCTGATAGACGTTGATCGAGACTATTTTCTGGTTGTCGCACACCGTATAAAGCGTGCGTTCAACGCTAACCGGTACGATTGAGTTGCGCTCAATAATTGGCATAAACAGGCCTCCCTGTTTATCATTTTTATCACCCTCATTGTGTATTTCTACACCCAGTGTATAAGGGCATACATCGGTCAGGACCACATCATCCAGATCAGCGTGCTTCTGCTTCAGACCGGCCTGAATACCAGCGCCCATCGCGACCACCAGATCAGGGTCGATATTTCCTGCAGGCATTCGCCGGAACATGCGGGTAATCAGCGAACGGAAGGCAAACATTCGGGTTGCTCCGCCGACCAGTACGACTTCGTCAATCTCAGCAGGGTTGACCCCAGCATCTCGTAAAGTACGCTCTATGGGGAGTTGTACACGGTGAAGCAGAGGATGAACGATGCGATCAAACTCTTCACGGCTGAGGCTAAAAGGCTGTTGCTGTGATTTCACTGCCTGCTCGATGACAATTTCGCGCTCAGAACTTAGTTTTCGTTTGGCGCCTTCCAGTACTTCATACACACGTTGCAGTTCGTTGGCCGTCAGCGAACGTTTAGCCAATCCGTTTTTTTCAAAGTAATAATTAACCAGCATCTCCAGGAAATCTTCCCCCCCAAGGTGGTTATCACCAGAAGACGCATGTACCTCGATCACACCATCAAAGTACTCAACCAGTGAAACATCGAAGGTTCCTCCGCCCAGGTCGAGGATAAGAAACTGTACGCCATCGCGCTTATCATGCAGGCCATAAACCATCGCCGCTGCGGTGGGTTCATTGATCAGTCGGTCTACATTTAATCCCGCCAGCTCACCGGCGAGTTTGGTTGCCTTGCGCTGAACGTCGTTGAAATAAGCCGGAACGCTGATCACTGCCTGGGTAATCGTCTCGCCAAGATAGGCTTCTGCATCTTCTTTCAAACTGCGTAATATCAACGAGGAGAGTTCTGCCGCTGTAAAACTGCGTTTACCCAGATTGATCGAGTAATCTGTACCCATGTAGCGTTTGAATACAGCGACTGTATTTCCGGGATGGCTGATCAGGCGGTGCCTGGCCGACATGCCGACCAGAATCTCTCCTTGCTGGTCTATACCAACGACAGAGGGGGTCAGAAACGCATTTAATTGGTTGGGGATAAGCGTCGTTTTTCCATCTTTCCATACTGCACAAGCGCTGTTGGTTGTGCCCAAATCGATCCCAAGGATTGTCATTGTTCCATCTTCTTTAGTTTTTAACGCTCTGTATTTTATCTAATTTCAGCAGAATGTCTGTATAAATTCCTCAGTTGGGGATTTGCATCAGAGCGTCGCTGAATGCTTAGCAGTCCATGGCCGTCGGTTCCGCAGTAAAGTTCATCGCAGTTGCAATTGTGCCGGGTCCGGCAAGACTGACCCTCAACAACCTGACTAAAAAGCCAGTTAATCCGCAATAGATGGTCTGGATCAACATAAAGAGGTTCGTACTCAACTATAGTGGGCACAAAAAATAAGAAAGTCTCCGGTGAGTTGTTCTTCCCGGAAGGATCTGTTGATTTTCATATTTTTATTGAGGTTAAGATTATGACTACACAAGCGTTTTTTGTACCTAATGTATCGCTGATGGGGCCAGGTTGTTTTAACAGTTTGCCGGAACGCGTAACGATGCTCGGTGGTAGCAAGCCACTGGTGGTTGCAGATAAAGGGATGACCTCCCTGGGATATACCGCTCGTCTGACTGAGTTGCTGGGCAGTCAGGCAATTGAGAGTGTTGTTTATGACGATACGGTGCCTAACCCAACCGATAACAACGTTGCTGAGGGCCTTGCCGTATATCGTGAGCATGGCTGCGATATGCTGATCTCTCTGGGCGGAGGCAGCGCCCATGACTGCTGTAAAGGTATTGGTCTGGTGGCGTCCAGTGGTGGTTCAATCCACGATTACGAAGGCGTGGATCAGGCAAAAGCGCCGCTGCCGCCCTATATCGCGGTCAACACCACTGCGGGCACCGCCAGCGAGATGACCCGGTTTACCATCATTACCAATACCTCCAATCACGTCAAAATGGCGATTGTTGACTGGCGTGTAACCCCGGATGTTGCGATCAATGACCCGGAGCTGATGGTGGATATGCCGCCCGCTCTGACGGCTGCAACCGGCATGGACGCACTGACTCACGCGGTTGAAGCCTATGTCTCTACGGCAGCTACGCCGATTACCGATGCCTGTGCACTGCAGGCTATCCGGTTGATCGGACAATACCTGCGTAAAGCGGTTGCCCGGGGTGATAACATGGAAGCACGTGATAAGATGGCTTATGCGGAATACCTGGCCGGTATGGCGTTTAATAATGCCAGCCTGGGTTATGTGCATGCGATGGCGCACCAGCTTGGCGGCTTCTATAACTTGCCGCACGGGGTGTGTAATGCTTTGCTGCTGCCCCATGTCTGCCGGGTTAACATGATCGCCGCTACCGAACGCTTTGCCGATATTGCTGATGCCCTGGGCGAAGTGACCGACGGGCTGTCAGAGCGTGATGCTGCGCTGCTGGCTATCGATGCCATTGAAACACTGGGACAGGATGTGGGTATTCCGCGGACACTGTCTGAACTCGGTGTTAAAGATGATGACATTGAAACAATGGTGGCTAATGCGCAGAAAGATGTGTGTCGTCTGACCAACCCCCGCACCCTGAAAGATGCGGAAGTTGCCGCGATCTATCGTGCTGCTCTCTGATGAGTCTGAGTCTCTGATCAACTCGTGGATCAGCTGACAAAATAAGCACCGGAGCTATACTCTCCGGTGCTTTTCTTCGCAAATCTTTACACAACATTACATCGACAGGGCTTCTTCCTGCAGCACCATACCCGATAAAATAGAGGTGTGGGTTAAGCCGTTACTCCTTGTTGGAGATCTGTTATTCAGGACCTTCCGACAATCCGTCGGCCTGCTCACCGAATATCCCTGGTGAAGATGGTGGTGCACATCTGCCAAACTACAAGAGATGGATTTTTTGTCCGCATTCCTAAAGGATACGCAAAATGAAACCGATTAAAATCTTCTTTGCCCTGTTATTACTGGTACTGACCGCCTTGTGGCTGTTTGCTGATACCTTGATGCCGGAGCCTTTCAGTTACTTCGCGTTTCGCGGCGTATTCATCCAGTACAGTGGTGTGATTGCTATCGGGGTGATGAGCGTCGCGATGCTGCTGGCGCTTCGCCTTAAATGGCTGGAGCGCTATCTGGACGGTTTGGATAAAAGTTACCGGCTGCACAAGTGGTTAGGTATTACGGCACTGGTTACCTCTGTGGTTCACTGGTGGATGGCACAGGGCAGTAAATGGATGGTTGGCTGGGGCTGGCTGGATAAGCCTGTTCGTGGTCCCAGATCAACGGAAACTCTCGGGTTTATAGAGGATCTGTTTCGCAGTCAGCGAGGCTTTGCTGAATCGGTGGGAGAGTGGGCGTTTTATGCAGCTGTCGCACTGATGGTGTTGGCTTTGATTAAACGTTTCCCCTATCACCTGTTTGTTAAGACCCATCAACTGATCTCTATCGCGTATCTGGTGTTGGCGTATCATTCTGTGGTGCTGATCAAATTTGATTATTGGCTGCAGCCGGTCGGCATACTCTTGGCTGCACTGCTGACAGGTGGCTCGGTAGCCGCACTGTTGGCACTGACCGGACGTATTGGTAACGGTCGAAAGGTTAAAGGAACCATCGGTAGTCTCAGCCACTATGATGGTCTTCGTGTGCTGGAGAGTGAGGTGGTGCTGGAAAAAGGCTGGCAGGGACATGCTGCCGGACAGTTCGCTTTTGTGACCTCAAACCGAAAGGAAGGGGCGCATCCGTACACCATCGCCTCGGCCTGGAACCCTGCGGATCCGCGCATTGTGTTTATTACCAAAGCGCTGGGTGATCATACCGGGCGTTTACGCGAACAGCTGACAGCCGGTATGCCGGTCACCGTCGAGGGGCCTTATGGCTGTTTCGACTTTGATGATGCGCCGCCACGGCAGATCTGGATCGGGGCAGGCATCGGCATTACCCCCTTTATCGCGCGGATGAAAGAGCTGGCGAAGACCCCTGGCGATAAACCGATCGACCTGTTTCATCCAACCGCTGATTATGATCAGCGCGCGATTGATAAGCTCACAGCAGATGCAGCGGCGGCGGGTGTCACACTGCATCTGTTGGTGAGTAGCAAAGATGGTCGGCTTGACTGCGAAAGAATTTTCGCAGCCATACCTGAGTGGCGTGCGGCAAGTGTCTGGTTTTGCGGTCCCGCAGGGTTTGGACAGTCATTGCGTAAAGCGTTTATGGCGAAAGGGCTCGCAGCCCGACATTTCCATCAGGAACTGTTTCAGATGCGCTAACACGGCTGACCTGTTCCCCTGTCCGGCGGGCGGGGGAAACTTATCGCCGGATCGTCTCTTGAGTGGTATCAGCAAAGTGGCAGATTTACCGTATTATATAAAGTCGCAAGGTTTACTATCGGCAGTCTCTTGATTATCCTGCAATCGCCTTTATTCACCTCAGGCTAAGTGATCTTATTTGCGCCAGCATGATTATTTGTACGAGGAACCCGTGAATGCATCTGTTTTTTTCACGAACCCGGCCTAAGATTACAGATACTGTGAATGACCGTTTAATACGCCTGCTACTCAGAGAGATACTACCCGATGACAAACGACGACAAGAGCGTCCATGCTCATGATGAAGATTTTCTATCCCCCGGAGATCGCCGTGATCCTGATTATAAGGACCGCGCAGAGCCTGGCGGATCGCCGGTAACCGGTCTGCGACTTATCGGACTGCTGGGTGGGCCGGTTGCCGCCGCGCTGATCCTCATGATCTCTGCTCCTGCGGGTATGCCGCCTGAGGCCTGGCGTCTGGTGGCGATGGCAACCTGGATGGTTATCTGGTGGCTGACCGAGGCGGTGCCTATTCCTGCCACGGCACTGTTGCCGATTGTGCTGATGCCATTGTTTGAAATTGATAAGATCAAGCCAGTGGCGGCTAATTATGGTCATCCGTTAATCTTTCTCTTCCTCGGTGGTTTCCTGTTGGCAGCGGCGATGCAGCATGTGGGCTTACACCGTCGTATCGCGCTGCAGATTGTCAGTCGGGTGGGTACCTCACCTTCAAGGATCATTCTCGGCTTTATGCTGGCGACGGCTTTTCTGTCCATGTGGATCTCTAACACCGCCACCACCATCATGATGTTTGCGGTGGGTCTGTCGGTGATCGATTTTGTTGCTAAGCAGACAGAAGATAAGCGTATGGTGCGTAATTTCGGCGTTGCCCTGATGCTGTCAATAGCTTATAGCGCTTCGATTGGCGGTGTGGGTACACTGATCGGTACGCCGCCCAATGCGTTGCTGGCGAGCTTTCTACAGAGCAACTACAACATCGAAATATCCTTCTTTGACTGGATGTTGCTGGGGGTGCCGGTGGTCGTTATTATGTTGCCGATCACCTGGTTATTGCTGACCCGTTTTCTATTCCCCTCGCATCAGATCGCTATTAAAGACCCGGGTGTTGTAGTACAGCGTGAACTCGCTGCACTAGGAATCATGTCTCGTGGCGAAAAACTGGTGGCACTCGTTTTCCTGAGTGCTGCACTGGGCTGGATTTTCCGCAAGTTTATCGTCGACCTGACCGGTTTACCCCTGGATGACACTATGATCGCACTGCTGGCTGCGCTGGTATTGTTTGCAGTACCGATTTCCCGCACCAAAGGGGAGTTTGCACTGGACTGGGAAGCTGCGCGTAACGTGCCCTGGGGCGTATTGTTGTTGTTCGGCGGTGGTTTGGCGCTGGCAGGTGGCTTTAAAGGCACCGGTCTGGCTGAGTGGATCGGCAATTCCGTTGCCGGGGTAGATGTCAGTACTCTGGTGCTGATACTACTGGTGACAGTTGCCATCGTCTATCTCACCGAGATTACCTCTAACACCGCTTCAACCGCCACCTTCTTGCCGATACTGGCTGCGGTCGCTGTTGGCCTTGGACTAGATCCGGTGTTGCTCTGTGTACCGGTGGCGCTGGGGGCTTCGATGGCCTTTATGATGCCGGTTGCTACACCGCCCAATGCGATTGTGTTTTCCTATGAGTTGATGGAGCTGCGGGATATGGTTCGCGCAGGTTTTCTGTTGAACATCGTTGCTATCGCGGTTGCCTTTGGTTTGTTTACCCTGCTCGCAAACCTGGTGTTCGGTGTGAGCTTCTAAACCTCTCTCCGGGTCGGTGCACTGTGCCGGTCCGGAATATCCCCTGTTTTTCCTCGCTGCGCCCTCCTTAGACATTTTTGAACAAATGTTTAATTTCCATCTACACTCAATAAAGCCGTATCCGATAAACACCGCAGAGTTATTGCTCTGTTTAGTAATGTTTGCGGGTTTTTTCATTTTTGTGACTTATTAGGAACGCTTTAAAAATGAGGTGAACTGAGGAGGTTGGTAATGGATGAGATATCAGCGGGAGCCGTTCAGTTAAAACCTGAATATATTGTTGGTCTTTCAATTCTGGCCACCGTTGGCTTAGTCGCCATGTGGGGATTATTCTGGCACTCGGTTGCCAAATCTCAGTCGAATGTAATGGATATACTTAAGAGCCCATCCTTTTTTAAGACGGTCACCGTCATGGGGGTTATCGCTGCAACCGTGGTATTGAGCTTAGCCGGACGGCTTGAAGGCAATATTACCGGTGCGATTCTGAGTGGTATAGCGGGCTACGTTCTCGGTCAGCTATCGGGCAAGCATGAGAGTGATAAGTAGGGCAGCCCTATATAAACCGGGATGTATATTGATGCTGCAGTGAAAGCGTTCAGATAACCGATCTCTTTTGAGTAGCAACCTTTAGTCAATTAAATAGGGGGTGTATGAACGATGAACAGATCTGAGATAGTTCGTATTCAGGAACGGATCGGTACCCTGGGGGATGGCTTTTGGGGTCCGATGAGCATTGCCGCCTGCCAGAAGCACCTTAAGAGTATGATGCCATCACCACACCCGTTTCCGGTGGAGGGAACGCCGGATTTTTTAGCGTTTTTCGGCAAACATGGTGATAAAGAGTACGGTCCACCCAGTCAGAAAATCACTCTGCCATTCACGATCTATTATGGTGATAAGCCGGTTAAGTCCCTATGGGTGCATGAGAAATGTGCGGATAGCCTGCTGCGGGTATTTAAGAGATTGGCATCAGTGTACCCCGATGAGGCCTCCCGCAGGGCTGCCGGCATACTCACCTATAATGGGCTCTATAATCCCCGTTTAAAGCGTAACAGTCTGAACTCCTGGTCGATGCATGCCTGGATGAATGCTATCGATATCAATGCCGGGCGAAATGGCAATAAAACCTCATGGCCGGTGAACGCCACGATGCCGCTTGAGGTTATGGAATGCTTTGCACAGGAGGGCTGGTTGTCTGCCGGAGCATTCTGGGGGCGTGATGCGATGCACTTTCAGGCCACGGCGCCACTCTGAGGGCTCTTTAATCAGAGTGGCGTGCCTGACTGACAATAATCCAGTAGTATTATTGATTACACTGGCGGAGCTGAACAATGGCAATGATTAAATGTGAAGAGTGCGGTCATGCTATATCGGATAAAGCAGAGGTTTGTATCAGTTGTGGTTGTCCGACAGATGCTGCAGTACAACCGTCAACGTCCCGCACCGGGGCGAGTGGTGCCTGGTCAGCCGTGACCCGATCCCGAACACCGATTAATCTGTTTGCTATCGCGATGATGTCCTGTGCATCGATTCTGGGAATGAGCGCGACCCAGATAGAAAACCCCGACTCTCTGATGGCGTTTACCTATACCCTGCATGTTTTTATGGCGGTAACCGGAATGTTTTTTGTCACCATTCTCTTCTGTCGCAAGGGCGTTTATCATCCCGATGACTTGGCGAAAGCGAAACGTGATGGTTTGAGCGATGAGCTGGGGGAAGACCGCCCCGTGGTCGCTGCGGTACTGATTGTTATCATGCTGACCGCTTACGCCGTGTATCAGGCCGTTTACGCTTGATTGGCACGCGAACGATATTGTTGAATGTTTAATCGGTTAAAGCCCCCTTTAATTGGAATCCTCCTGTTTATGTTTGAACTGAAAACCATAGCGTTGTTTATGATAACGGCGGTTGCTGAAATTGTCGGTTGTTACCTGCCTTATCTCTGGTTGAAGCAGGACAAGAGTGTCTGGTTGCTGATTCCTGCAGCTATCAGTCTCACCTTGTTTGCCTGGTTATTATCCCTGCATCCCACCGCTGCCGGGCGTGTTTATGCCGCGTACGGCGGTGTCTACATCTTTGTAGCGTTGCTCTGGCTCTGGCTGGTGGATGGCATAAAACCAACCACCTGGGATATGGTCGGGGCGGGTATCGCGCTGCTGGGTATGGCTATTATTATGTTTGCGCCTAAATCGGTTTAAAGGTTATTCGTTGCACCGGGAGTTTGCATGTTAGCTGGAGTTCACCATGTCGCCATTATCTGCTCTGACTATCAACGGTCGAAACATTTCTATGTTTCGATTTTAGGCTTAGAGGTTATTGCTGAAAATTACCGGCATGAGAGAGATTCCTATAAGCTTGATCTGAAGCTGCCCGACGGTGGCCAGATTGAGCTGTTTTCCTTTCCAGACCGTCCTGCACGGCCCAGTTATCCTGAAGCTCTGGGGCTGCGCCATCTGGCGTTTTCAGTGAACTCAATTGAAGCGGCGGTGAAACGTTTACAGGGTTATGGCATTGCTGCTGAGCCTGTGCGCATCGATGAATATACCGGCAAGCAGTATACATTTTTCAGTGATCCGGATCATTTACCTCTGGAACTTTACCAGTTGTAATAGTCTCAGGTGAAACCTTCAACCGGATCTATCTTAATCAGGGAGCTGTCTATGTTAGCGATTCGACCCAACTGCGAATGCTGTGATAAAGATCTGCCACCGGACTCAACAGAAGCCTGTATCTGCAGTTACGAGTGTACTTTTTGTCGTGATTGTGTGGAGAATCTGCTTAATAATGTGTGTCCTAATTGCGGTGGTGGTTTTAGCCCGAGGCCAATTCGTCCCGCCAAGGTGTACCGCGACGGTGTGGGGTTGCAGTACCATCCGGCATCCACGGTGCGGGTGCACACGCAGTACAGTGCTGCCGAGCTGAGTGAATTTAGTGATTCAATAAAATCGATAAAAGCTGAAAATAGATAGCGTATTACTGAAAAGGAAAAATGGGGTATGGATATCAGAGAGCATTTCATCCTGATGGCGGACTACAATATTCGGATGAATGGCCAGATATACGATGCGTGTACCGGTCTTAGTGCCGATAAGCTCAGCGCGGATCGTGGGGCATTCTTCGGCTCTCTGTTGGGAGCACTTAACCATCTAGTAGTGGGCGATCTGCTTTGGTTGGCCCGGTTTTCAGTACATTCTGACCGTTATCACTCGCTGAGTAACCTCAGTGCCTGGCCAACGCCTCAGGCGCTGGATGAGATTCTTTATGCTGATCTATCCTCTTTGGTTACTGTCCGTACAACTCTCGACAGATTGATCAGGCAGTGGTTGTCTGAAGAGGTTAGCGTAGCTGATTTTAATCGACCGTTGGTGTATGCCAACTCTAAAGGCGTGGTGAGTGAACGGAATTTTGGTGAATTGGTTTGCCATTTTTTTAATCATCAGACCCATCACCGGGGACAGATAACAACCCTGCTGAGTCAGGAAAATATTGATGTCGGAGTCACTGATTTTCTGATCGACATACCTGATCAGTTTCAACACTCTTCATAGGCGAGAACATGCACACTTATATTCATCTTACTGCGGCATTCTGGGTGTTGCTTGTTGGTCTGGTCCAGTTGTTCAGAAGTAAGGGAACGGCGTTGCATAAGGGGTTGGGATGGTCCTGGATGGCGGCGATGATCATTACATCCGTATCCTCATTCTGGATCAGCGGGTTTATCGACTGGTTTTATGGCTATGGGCCGATTCACCTGCTTTCGCTCTGGGTACTGATCTGTGTGGTTGTATCTGTCAGCGCTGCCAGACGAGGTAATATCCGCTACCACCGGTCCTTTGCCGTCGGGGCTTATCTGGGCACGGTTGGTGCGGCAATGGGGGCCGTTTTAATGCCGGGGCGTTTACTGCATGAGCTGTTTTTCGGTTAAACCTTTCAGTGTTTAAGGGACTAGTGGTTCTGTTCACTTTGGCTGCCTTTGATCGCAAAAATCGAAGCCATCAGTGCCAGACACAACAGCGCCGTTGGCAGCATATAGATACTGATAGCGATCAGCAGGGGGGTTATCTGAGCCACCAGTGAACCGATGGTCAGTTGCATGAAACCTAACATGCCGGTTGCGGTGGCCACGGCGCCGGTGGTGGATGAGACGGCGGCAGCCTGGGCGTTGGGCTGAGTGAGTCCACGGCCGAAGGTAAAGATCGCCATTGGCATAAACAGCGCGGTAAAACTGAGTGGCTGCAGGGTAAACAGTGCCAGCATCAGCAGGGCACCACCGCCAGAGATGCCACAGCCAATCAACATCATCTGTTTTGTACCAACCGTAGCGGAAATTTTTCCGGCGACCAGACTGCCAAGCCAGAACCCTCCGGCAACCATCAGAAACCAGTTACCGTAGTCAGCGGAGTTACCCTTGAGTATGGCATCGACAATAAACGGGGAACTGTTCATAAAGATAAAGAATCCCGAGGCAATCATGGTGGCCGATAGCGCGCAGTAGATATAGCTACGGGAGGAGAGCACGGTCTTATAGCGGGTAAAACTACTGAGCAGGCTGCCCGTGTCTTTTGTGTGTCCGGCGGTTTCCGGTAAACGGATCAGCGCACCGAGCCAGACGACTGTGCCCAGTGCCATAGAGACCCAGAATACCGATTGCCAGCCGACCGCGAGGTTGAGATAACCACCGATGGTGGGTGCTACCGCCTGAGCGGTCGCGATCCCCATGGTGATATAGCCCAGCATGCCGGCGGCTTTATCTTTGCCATGCTGATCAAGGATAATACTGCGGGCCAGTAGCATACCGGTACAGCCGCCAGCAGCCTGAAGTATACGGGCCAACAGGAGATGCCAGGCTTCGAAGGCCATAACACCGATGATGCAACCGAATATATGCAGCAGAAACCCCCAGAAAAACACCGGGCGGCGGCCATAACGATCGGCTAAAGGGCCGCTGATCAGTTGTCCGATCGCCAGTGTTAGCAAATAAAAGGTATACCCCAGCTGAATCGTAAAAGGGGTGGTGTTGAACTGTTCAGCCAGCACTGGCATGACCGGCGCGTATACATTCAGGGCCACCGGGCTGGCAATCGCCATGCCGGCTAACAGGGCGATCGGGGTTTTTATCTGGACAGATTGGGTATTGCTGGATGTCGGCATATTCTGTAACTGAAAATACTTAATAAGTTAACAGAATACAGGAAGGGTGATGAGACCGCCAGATTAACTGGCGGTCCCGAAGGGGGGGGGCTAATGACGGAATGCCATTGCAGATGATACTTAACGGTCGACTTCAGTGAAGCCTTGTAGCAGGGCTGCAACCATTTTGTCGACCTCCTCTGTACCGATGGTTAGCGGTGGAGAGATGATGATTTTGGTGCCAACCGGACGGGCAATAACGCCTTCACGCAGGGCGACAGCGGCGATCTGATTGGCAAAGCCACCCATCGGATCGATCGGGGTACGGGTTTTTTTGTCGCTGACCAGGTCGATAGCTACCATCAGACCTTTACCACGTACTTCGCCTACGGATGGGAAGTCGCTGAGTGCATTTTTCAGCTTGGTTTTCAGGTCTTCACCCTGAACAGCGGCATTGCCCGGCAGATCTTCATCCTGAACAATCTTCAGCGAGGCCAGTGCTGCGGCGCAGGCGACCGGGTGACCGGAGTAGGTGTAACCGTGCATCACTGCTCCGCTGAAGTTTTCACAGCTCTCGATACCTTGAGCGACACGCTCGTTAACAACGGTCGCACCCAGCGGGATATAACCAGAGTTGATACCTTTTGCGAAACACTGGATGTCGGCGGCCACGCCCCATCCACGAACACCAAACATGCTGCCGGAACGACCGAAACCGGTCACGACTTCATCGGCAATCAGCAGAACACCGTATTTATCGCAGACTTCACGAATCAGCGGCCAGTAGTTAGCCGGGGGAACGATGACGCCTCCGGCACCCTGGACAGGCTCAGCAATAAAGGCGGCAACGGTTTCAGGCCCCTGGAAGAGAATCTCAGCTTCCAGTTGTTTCGCACACAGCTGACCCAGCTCTTCAGGATCTTCACAGTTCCATGGGTTACGGTACAGCCACGGCGCATCGATATGGACACAACCTGGCAGTACCGGCTCATAGTTGGTACGGAATACGGTGTTACCATTGACTGAAGCACCGCCGAAGTGAACGCCGTGGTAGCCTTGTTTCAGCGAGATGAATTTATAGCGTTGCGCCTGGCCAATGGCTTTCCAGTACTGTCGGGAAATCTTTAGTGCGGTTTCGACCGCGTCAGAGCCACCGGAGCTGTACATGACCCGCGCCATACCTTCAGGCTTAGTCATCTCGATGATCAGATCAGACAGTTCTTTGACACGGGGATGGGTGACACCGTCAAAGATCTGGAAATATTCCAGTTCATCCAGCTGAGCTTTAATCGCGTCTTTAACTTCAGTCCGGTTATGTCCGACGTTAACGTTCCACAAACCGCCGACACCGTCAACCAGCCACTGACCTTCGCGATTCTGCACGTAGTTGCCGTCACCTTTGACAATTTCAAGAGTGCTGTGCGAACCTGGAACGCCCGGATGTACCATCGGGTTCCATAACGTTGTTGATTTTTCACTCATAACATAACTCCGGATGCTTCTTTTATTAATTCCGTAGCGATACAGGGGAGTGTGCTGAACATTGCAGCAGTGCTACGGGGTTGAGTTAAGTATGAATGGATCAGTTGAACAGGGTATCAACCAGAAGGTTGATAAAGGGGCAATTTGTGGCCGTTCAGCTCATCCCTGAACTGAAGATTCTGATCAGTGCTGGTTATACAGCTGGGAGGTTATTTCCGTTTTACTGTTAACCCCGGTTTTGCAAAAGATATGCTGCAGATGGGTTTTTACCGTTGCCAGACTGCAATCAAGACTGGCGGCGATGGTTTTGTTAGGCAGTCCCTGACTGACCAGCTCGACAACCATGCGCTCTTTAGGGGTGAGCTGAAACTGCTCGCAAAAGCTTTCAAACTGGCTATGTTTTGGCGCATCCAGGCTCTGTTCCAGAGAAAACTGCATAAACTGATGCAGTTGCCGGGCTTTACGAAGATCTTCACTGCGCATCTCCGGTTGTTGTTTTGAGGTGAACAGGGCAAATCCCGCAATCAGTTTGTTATCAACCCGTAAAAACAGCTCGACAATATCCTGTACACCCCAGGGCGAGATAAAGTCACGATAGTAGGGGTGATGATAGCGTTCCTGGCTGTTCACCAGGTCGTTCATTTTGACCACAGTGGCGTCAGTTTGATCAACAAACTGGGTCGGGTGCAGGGGATCCATCTTATAGAAGGTATCCATATACTGCCGGTGCATTGCCGGCTGCAGCTGCCATGTTTTATAGCAGATAGGTTTTCGCTGATTGTCGACCAGATAGGTGACAGCCTTGGACACATTAAGAACCCCGGTCAGGAGCGACAGGCACTCATCCTGAAAACTGTACAGACCAGCAGGGTAAATATTATTGTTTGTTTTCATTACCGGATCTCCTGATTTAAAACCAAGAGATTCAGAATACGTCAACTTGCCGCCAAAAACAAATTAATATATTAAGTTGTTTTTGGCGGGCGAATGATACCGCATGGTGCTGTTAGTCTGAATGCCAATCAATGAGGCATTGAGGGGGAGCTTATCTGACGTTTTGCTTTAAGCGTGCTCCATAGATAGACCGTAATTGACAGCACAATCATTGAGAACAGAGTCAGGCTGATAGGGCGACTGATAAAAATACTCAGGTCACCATCTGCCACGCCCATTGCCTGACGGAAACGTGTCAGGAATACGGGCCCCAGAACCAGACCGAGAATGATCGGAACCGCAGGGATATCATTTTTACGCAGAATATAGCCGAACACGGCAAAGCCCAACGCTATCAACGCATCAGAGAACTGATAGTTCTGGCTGTAGCTGCCGACAAATCCCAGCACCAGTATGAAAGCGCCGATAAAGCGTCCCCGGATACGGGTGAGGTTAACGATCCACTTAGTCGCGAACGTCAGGTAGACAAATACCACGATATTCATCAGGAACAGTGAGATATAGAGACCTGAAATAAACTCGGGACGCTCGGCGAACAGTGTTGGGCCTGGTACATAGTTATGTACCATGAATACCGCCAGGAGCATTGCCATCAGCGCATCTGCAGGGATACCAAATGCCAGCAGCGGAATCATCACGGACGCAGTGACTGCATTGTTGGATGTTTCTGATGCGATAATACCTTCCGGGGCACCATTACCAAACAGCTTAGGTGTTTTGGAAAACTTTTGTGCCAGGGTATAGGAGAAGAACTGCGAGCCAAACTCGCCGACGCCGGGCAGCAGTCCCATGACAACCCCTAAAGCAGCAGAGCGAAGTACGGTGATTTTGTGTTTCATGAGTACAAAAAAACCGCCGAACAGACCCTCCCCCTCAAGTTTGGTGACACTGGAGTCATTGCCGCGGGCAGAGAGCAAGACAAATGCCTGAGACATGGCAAACAAGCCGATGACCGCAGGCACCAGTGGAATACCGTTGAGCAGCCATTCCTGATGGAAGGTGTATACCTGAGTGCTGAATGAGCGGTCGAGACCAATGGTGCCGAGAAAGATACCCAGCCCCAGCATCATGGCGGCTTCGACAACATGTTTACGGTGTGCCAGTACCACAAATATCATCCCCAGCGCCGAGAGCATGGCGAATTCGGCAGAGCCGAATAGGCGCGCAACCTGAGACAGAGCCGGGGCCAGCAGGACCAGTGATAACACACTGATAATACCGCCAACAAAAGAGGAGGTGTAAGCGATAGAGAGGGCTTTCTTTCCCTCTCCTTTTAACGTCATTGGATAGCCATCATAGGTGGTTAGCACCGCGACAGGCGTGCCTGGCGTATTCATCAGAATGGCAGGGATTGCGCCGCCGTACCAGGCACCTCCGTATACACCCAGCAGCAGCGATACACCGGCCAGTGGCTCCATTGAAAAGCTCAGTGGCAACAGGATTGCAATGACACCGGCGGGTTCAAGGCCGGGTATAGAGCCGATAGTGACGCCGATAAGTGCGCCGATAACAATAGCCAGCATCACATTGAGTGTGCCGACTTCATTCAAACCTAATAGCAGGGTTTCCATAGCAGAATCACGTCTTAAAGGTATTGGTTAGCAAAGTCAGACCATACATCCGGTAGCAGACTGTACAGCCATACATCCGGCAGCCAGAGACTGACGCCAACACGGAAAATCAACACCATGACTGTCAGTGTGCCCAGCGTTGCCAGGAACCAGGTTCGGTCCAGCAGTCTACACATCCACAAAAGTGTAGTGGTGAATAAAAGAGTCGAGAGTACAAAGCCAAGCACTGACAGAGTGTTGATATAGAGAAAAAACAGAGCCGCCGAGATCAGCGCTGTACGGTAACTGCTCAGGGTGTCAAACAGTGATTCAGTAATATTCCACCGCTTGAGAAAACCGCTTTTTAATGACTCGATCACCCTGACGCTGGTGAATATCGCTAATAGCAAAAGCCCTACAGATGAACCGAACATCGGCTGTAAAAACCAGCCGCGATTGGTATGAATCAACGGTGCTTGGAAAGGCAGTAAACCCAGCAATATCAGGGACAGAGCCAGGATACACCAGTAAATACCGTAGTGTTTTTCCTGAGTCAGCTCATCTGTGTCAATCTCTGCGGTGCTTTTTACCTGACTGCTCATGAGTTGATACCATTATTATTATGGGTTAACAGGGTGAAATACTGCAGCAGGCAGCTGTGCCTGCTGCAGTGACTGGCGTGATTACTCTTTCATGTAATCCAGTAAGGATTTAGACGCTTCGTAGTCGTTAGCAACGACCTCCTCTGCGAATTTACCGCCGATCCAGTAAATACCTGCACCGGTCGTCGCACTCAGCTCTTTAACCCGATCGCTGGAAAGGGCTTTTTCAGCAATTTCTGCGATACGCTGTTTAACCGCTTCAGGGGTGCCCTTCTTAACAAACAGCCCGTTCCAGGTTGTCTGACTGATACCGGTTTGTTCGTTGAGTGTTGGGACGTCAGGCGCAATGCTCAGGCGACTGCGGGTCAGCGATGCCAGCAGCTTAACGTCGCCGGACTTCAGACACGCCAGAATCTGCTGCGTGGTGGTGTTAATAACATCGGCATCGCCATTTGAAAGGGTAGAGCAGTCATTCGAATCAAACGCCGCATTAGATGAGAATTTTATACCCTCTTGCGCAGCAACTTTAAAGGTGATTGCTGTGGGCAGTGCCTGATAGCCAAAGTGGCCCAGCGATACATCGTGAGTCTGGGAGTATTCGGCCAGCTCCTCAATGTTGTTGTACTTGGAGTCCGCCTTCGTGGCCAGTACAAATGGATAATCCAGGAAGATACCGACAGGCTCAAAGGTATCTTTGTCATACGGGGCATTACCTGACAACAGGTGAGTCGTCAGAATATCAATGACAAAAGAACCGATAGTCAAACCATCTGCACGGGCACGGGCGACGTCAGATGCACCCACAATACCTGCACCTCCTGGTTTGTTAACGACGGTGGCTGGCTTGCCGGTTTCTTTGGCCATATCTTCCGCAATCATGCGGGTCAGGATATCTTCAAGATCACCTGGAGGCCATGGCACTACGAACTTTACCGGGCGATTAGGATAGTCGGAGGCCTCTGCAACTGAGCCCATAAATGGAGCCGTTGCAAGCGCAGCGAGAGCACATACCTTTATTATTTTCTTCATAGACATTCCTCGGGAGTTAATCTTAGTTTTGTTTAGTGTGTTTTTTCAATGGAACAATCAATACAGGTATTTCACTGTGATGAATGACTTTCTGAGCGGTTGAGCCTAGAAATACTCTGGAAACCGAAGAGGTTTCCCGGTCGCCCATGATGATCATGCTGGCGTTCAGCCGTGCGGCCGCTTTGAGAATAACCTGATCAGGTTTTCCTGGAGATACCTGAATCGTGGGCGGATAGGGGAGTTCGAAATCCTCTTCGAGCTCGCTTTTAAGAAACTCTTTAATACGCATACCTATGCGTATTTTGAAACTTTCGATAAGCTGATTCTTATGTTTGAGTGACGCGTTTACCGGTAAAAAATCATCGATAAAATCGTCCATTGGCTCAATGGCATGAAGGAAGATTATCTGTGCGTTGTTATTGATCGCTTGCTTGACCGCCATACGAAACGCAGGTCGGCTGCCCTCACTGATATCACTGGCGTACAGAATTGTGTTGATCTCAGGTAGCATGATTAAATCTTCCCGTTGAATTCTTCTTATCTCTCATTACAGAGCAAAACTCTGCGACTGAGTATCAACCATAAGGTTGACCGGATTACTGAGGTGCTATTTTTTTAAAAAAAAAGCCCGCAGAGCAGGCTTGTAAAATGTGCCTCATGACGAAGCACTACCGCGTTAACGCTTTTAACAGGTCATCTCTTTGCCCATCGCCGTTATGGGCTAAAGGGGTGAGCTTAGTATTTGGGGCAGGAACATAAAAAAAGAGCTTACCGGGGTAAGCTCTGCAAAATCTTCATGAGAGAAGAGGTGCTCCCCAATACTGTTGACAAGGTGCGTGCTGCGAGCATCCGCCAGTATTGGCAAGCGTCTGCTAAGCCAGTGCAACAGACATCGCTATTAAGCCAGCATTACCGCCTGACCGATATCGACCAAAGGGTTGAGCCAGAGTGTGCTGCTGCAATGATCTGCAGGGCCGTGAGATACTGTGATTCATTAGCTACTTGGATTCAGGCAGCCCAGCGAAAAGTTTTTCTTACCCCGACGCAGCAGCATAAAGCGGTCATGAAGTGCCAGGTCAGCGTTCATCGCCAGGTCCGCCTCATTGATCACCGACCCGTTCAGCTGGACTGCGCCAGATGAGACAAACTCCCGTGCCTGTCGGCGGGATGTCGCCAGCCTTGAACTGACCAGCAGGTCGGTCACGGTCATCGCTTCAGTGACTTCGCAGGTGGGCAGACCATCCTGTTCCAGCTGTTGTAGCTCTTCCCGCGTAAGTGTATCGACTGAACCGCTGAACAGCGCTTCAGAGATTCGCCGGGCCTGCTCAAGTGAGCGCTCGCCGTGCACCAGGCGGGTCATCTGTTCTGCAAGGATGCGCTGTGCCTGAGGTTTTGATTCACTCAACTGGTCGGTTTGCTCAATCTGTTCAATCTCTGTGAGCGGTAAAAAGGTGTAATACCGCAGGAACCGATAGACATCCGCATCTGCGGTGTTGATCCAGAATTGGTAGAAACTGTAGGGCGAGGTTTTTTCAGGGGCCAGCCAGATAGCACCGGATTCTGTTTTACCAAATTTGGTGCCATCGGCTTTGGTGATCAGTGGCAGGGTCATCCCGAACACCTGAGCACCATTGAGTCGCCGGGTCAGGTCGATACCGGCGGTGATGTTGCCCCACTGATCATTACCGCCGATCTGCAGCGAACACTCATAGCTGCGGTTAAGCTCGGCAAAATCGTAAGACTGCAGCAAACTGTAGGAAAACTCGGTAAAGGAGATCCCCTGATCCGGGCGTTCAATACGCTGACGTACCGATTCCTTGTTGATCATGGCATTCACCGAGAAATGTTTGCCGATATCACGCAGAAAACTCATGATATCCATGCTGCCCATCCAGTCACGATTATTCGCGATCATGGCTGATTCGGCGCCGCACTCGAAGTCGATAAAGCGGGCGAGCTGATCACTGATGCTCTGAATCCACTGATCAACCGTTTCAACCGTATTCAGACTTCGCTCTGTGGCTTTAAAACTGGGGTCGCCAATCATTCCGGTTGCCCCACCAATCAATGCGATAGGCCGGTGTCCTGCCTGTTGAAAACGTTTAAGCATTAACAACGGCACCAGGTGGCCAATATGCAGGCTGTCTGCGGTTGGATCAAAGCCACAATACAGGGTTCGTGTTTGTTGCAGATGTTCAGTCAGTTTTTCGGCATCGCCGCTTTGCTGGGCGATCAGTCCACGACCTTTAAGGTCGTCAATAAGGTTTATATCGGTCATCGTTTTTGTGTCATAGATATAGGGAAAAGCGGGGGAATCTGCCCCCGCATAACCTCTGGCTGAGGAATTATTTGTTGATATTGAGTACCTGCATTTGGGTATATTCCAACATCCCCTCTTCACCGAACTCGACACCAAAGCCCGACATCTTACAGCCGCCAAAAGGCGCGTGGGGCAGTACTTCGGCGTGTCCGTTGATCCAGGCGGTACCGCATTCAAGCTGGCTGGCGATCTGCGTGGCTTTCTCAATATCTGCGGACCATACCGATCCACCCAGGCCAACATTGGCTGAGTTCGCCCGGGCCAGAGCATCTTCCACGTCGGTAAAGCGAATAACAGGCAGTACCGGGCCAAACTGCTCTTTATCAACGAGGCGGACACCGTCAGTAATGTCCGCAACAATGGTCGGCGGATAGAAATAACCATTGCCTTCCAGTGGTTCACCGCCACAGAGAATGCGTGCACCATTGGCTTTTGCATCTTCAACCAGTTCGCTGACAATTCTGAACTGGTTGGCGTTTTGTATCGGGCCGAAGGTAGTTCCAGCTTCAAGACCATTACCAACAACCTGTGCCTGAGCAATCTCAGCCAGCTTGTTACACAGGGCGTCATAGATGTCGTCATGCACATAGAGGCGCTTCAGGGCTGCGCAGGTCTGTCCCATATTCAGGAACGCAGTCTGGAAGATCCCCTCGGCAATGGCATCAACATCGGCATCCGGCAGGACGATGGCGGCATCGTTACCCCCCAGCTCCAGCGTCAGACGTTTAAGATTGGCAGCGGCACTGCTCATAATCCGCTGTCCGGTAGGGGTTGATCCGGTAAAGACAATTTTACTGATACCCGGATGGCTGCTGATCGCGCCGCCGATTTCGGCTTGTCCGGTTAGCACATTGACCACGCCTGCAGGCAGGACTTCGTTGATCAGCTCAACCAGTCGCAGGGTATTCAGTGGCGTATATTCTGATGGTTTGCAGATGACGGTATTACCGGTGCGCAGTGCCGGCATGATGTGCCAGATAGCGATCATCAGCGGCCAGTTCCACGGCGTGATAGAGGCAACCACTCCCAGCGGTTTGTGGTGTGCTTCGATCCGTTTGTGCTCGCTGTCCTCGATAATTTTTACCGGAATAGTCAGGTCTGCATTGTAGCGGGTCCAGGCGACAGCTCCACCCACTTCTGCCTGAGCGAGAAACATCGGCTTACCCTGCTCCAGAACAATGATCTCCGCCAGTTCATCGGCCTTGGCTTCAATCAGATCGGCAATCTTATGCATCAGAGCCTGGCGTTCTGCATCGGAGGTGTGCTGCCAGGTTTTAAAAGCATGGGTGGCTGCGGTAACGGCCTGATCCAGCTGTTCGACCGACGCGAGAGGGGCAGAAACAATAACCTCTTCGGTCGCCGGGTTGATTACGTCAAAGGTGCCTGCTGCGCCAGCAAGTTGTTCACCGTTAATGGTCAATGAAAAAGAGGTCAGCATCTTGGTTCTCCTGGAGACAAGTGAGCCCTGCAAAGGCAGGGCTCTGTTATAGTTATATAGATAGAGCCCGGTTTTTAAAATGGTACGATAGCGATAACCTGAGCGTAGAAGTTATCGTCGTTGGTATTCTGGGTAGCATTATCGCTATCAGGGGAATAAACACCGATTAGTGGGCTGATGATCAGGTGATCATTCACAACCCATTCAGCGTACAGATCTACTTCCTGGCCATCGGAGTTTGAGCCAAACGTGGTTGAATTGCTGAAGTCAAAGAACAGCGCACCAACAGACAGCATCTCGGTAGGAGAGGCTTTAAGCGACACATGCTGGATTTCGGCAGAAGAACCGAACGGACCGGCGTAGTTGGCCGCAACCTCACCCTGGAACCAGGTACCGTAGCCACGGTTGAAACCGTAGAACAGGGAGTCAAAGCCTTCATCGTACTTCGTGTAGCGATAAGTCAGCTGTGGAGACCAGGCAACATCGGCAAAGGTCCAACCCGCTTCTGCATACCATGCATTCGCATCGGCAGAACTGTCGCCCTGAGACTGATCAGCATATTCTGCAGACAGGAAGAGGTTTTCAACACCTGCATTACCCTGGAAACGCACGCTGACAGTCTTCTGTCCATCACGTTTGGCATTGTCTACGGCGTTAAGTCCCTTGATGTATGTAGCTCCGAAAGTGCCTTTTTCAGTAACATACTCGATGTTTGCACCGCCCAGCTCCATTTCGGATTGAGCCTTATTGTCTGACCCAAGGTAAAACAGGTCTCCGCGCAGGCCGTCTTCACCACCAATACGGGCAATTACGGTCTGGTCGAATGCTTTCCGGGCTGCCAGCCAGTATGCGCCACCACGGTTGGAATCAGGGAAAACACCTTCACCGAGGTTTAACGCATCGCCGTTGATTAAAAAGCCATCGCCAATGGAGAAATTCTGCCGACCGATAGAGAGATCCAGTAAGCCTGTACGGACACCCACAAAGGCGTCTTCAATTTCGGTATGGCGCTCGCTACCATTCGTGTTACCACCGGCATCGCCGTCACCCCAGGTGCCGGAAGAAACAAAATTTATACCGCCATAGATGGTGCTTTCAGTAGAGACTTCTTTGCTGCCACTGAAGCCAGCCTTCAGGTAGCCTTCCTGCCAGCTGGAGCTGTTACCGCTTTTGCCAAAATAGTTTTCCTGGCTGCTGAATGTGCCAACAACGGCTTCTATATCCAGATTCAGTTCAGAACCGTTTTCGCTATAGAGGTTGTAAGCAGATGCTGAACCTGAAACCAGGGCAATGGCTGAACCCAGCGCTACAGCAGAGAGCTTTTGTTTAAAGTGTTGTGTCATCGACATGATCCTCCGGGGATTCTTTGTTTTTTTAGCAGAAGCGGTTATTGAAGGGAGTAGATAACCAGACCAACTACGCCTTTATTCGACCCGGAATCAACGCTGAAAGTAATCAACCGTATGGTTGATATCGTGATGTTTGTATTGCCTGTCAGAGTCTGGCAACCTTATTGGCGGTTCATTCATCATGAAATATTGGATTAGATAGATGCCACAACCTAAGTTTCCAAATATATTTCAGCGTAAAGCCCTGGACCTGATTAACGATCTGATCCCGTTGAGTGAATCGGTGTTTTTTCTGGTTGAGCCCGATATGCGCCATCGCGGGGCCGTGGTGTATAAAAGTGGCTCTGATATTGAAAAGCAATATGAAACGACATACAGAAACATGGATCCGTTAAATCCGGAACGTTTCAATCGTAGCGTCGAGCGGGTGGTCACTCTTGATTCACAGATGTCGCCGCACCTCCTGAAGCAGACCATCTATTATCAGGAGTTTATGGTGCCCAATAATCATCGCTATGTAGCGGATATTTTTTTTCGCAGTGAAGAGCGCATTATTGCGGTGTTGTCGATGTTGCGTGAAGAACGATTGGGCAACTATAGCGATGATGAGTTGCAACTATTACGTAAACTACAGCCCTTTCTCGAATACAGTCTGAATGCGGTATATCTGCCTCACCGGAATGCAGAACGCAGTTCAATTACCGATAAATACGCACTGACCGAACGTGAATTGGATGTGCTTGAGTTGTTATTGAGTGGCTCGAGTAATAAAGAGATTGCGGTTGATCTAGGTCTTGGACTGGCGACGGTTAAGACTCACCTGCATCACATCTTTCAGAAAGTCTCAGTACAATCTCGCAGTGAACTGATAGCCAGCGTTCTGCTGGATCTGCAAGCCTGAAAAACGCATCTATAATTGCGCTAATCTGTCCGCTTCCACCTTTTGGTGGATGTCGGTTAATACCTCTTACTTAGATACTGTTTGCCAAAACTAATCAGGTCAGAACCTGAAGAAATACAGGGCAACTTTATGTCAAGCACTACAAATACTGAGTTATTACAGCGTCGTTACAATGTTATGGGCAAAAGCTCTCCGCTTTTTTACGAGAAACCTTTGCATCTGGTGCGTGGAGAAGGGGTCTGGTTGTTTGACCATCAAGGGAACCGTTATCTGGATGTGTATAACAATGTCCCCCATGTGGGTCACTGTAACCCCCGTGTTGTAGAGGCAATGTATAAGCAGGCATCCACGCTTAACATTCATACCCGTTATCTGCACGATAATATCGTTGAGTATATTGAGCGTCTCACAGCAACCTTCGATGATGGATTGTCAATGGCGATGCTGACCTGTACCGGCAGTGAAGCGAATGAACTGGCACTGCGGATGGCTCGTTTTTGTACCGGAAATCAGGGCATCATCGTGACCGACTTTGCCTATCACGGTAATACCGAAGCGGTTGCCGAACTGGGTACCGGTTTTATGCCGGAAGCAAAGACGACTAAACGGGTTAAGTCTTTTGCTATTCCAGACGCCTATCGGGGTATCAGTGGTGTGGCTGAAAGTGATCTTGCCGATGCGTATGCAGCACAAGTACAGCAAGCTATTGATGAGTTTGAAGCGGAAGGGATAAACGTTGCGGGGATGCTGGTCTGTCCTGATTTCGCGAATGAAGGCTTGTTAACTGTACCCAAGGGCTTCCTTGAGAAAGCCACTGCACTGGTGCGGAAAGCGGGTGGTGTGATGATTACCGATGAAGTGCAGGCGGGCTTTGGCCGCAGCGGTACACATTTCTGGGCCTATCAACGGTATGATCTGACGCCGGATATTGTCACCCTGGGCAAACCGATGGGTAACGGCCACCCATTGGCCGGGGTTGTCGCCCGTGCCGATATGATTGAGGCGTTTAGCAAGGAGGCGATGTATTTCAATACATTCGGCGGGACACCGGTCTCTTGCGCCGTGGGCATGGCGGTGCTTGATGCGTTGCATGAAGATCGCCTGATGGAAAATGCAGTGACGACCGGTGCTTATGTTACGGCGGGTCTGCGTCAGTTACAGGATAAGTATTCTTTGATCGGAGATGTGCGCGATCTGGGAATGTTCTTTGGGGTTGAGCTGGTGCAGGACCGGACCACCAAAGCTCCAGCGATTATTGAGTCTCGCCGGATCATTAACCTGATGCGGGAGCGGGGGGTACTGATCAGCACCATCGGCGTCACCGATTCGATCCTGAAACTGCGTCCGCCAATGCCTTTCCAGCCAGAACATGCGGATCTGTTGATTTCGACACTCGATGACGTGCTTGAAATCGTTAGTCGGGAGATGGCCGGATGAATAGCTTTTATGAGATAGGTCCGGCGCAGCAGTGTGAACGATTGCAACAGCTGGCGCAAAAAGCGTTGCGTCACTGGCAGTTGGATGCCTGCAGTATTGAGCTGATTAAATATCGGGAAAACGCTGTATTTGCAGTGGTGACGACCACTGGCGTTCGCTACGCACTGCGTATTCATCGTCCTGAATATCACAGCGATGCAGCGTTACGTTCAGAGCTTCAATGGATGGAGGCTTTGAATAAGGTCGGTGTATTGGTTCCGGAAGTGATCCCTACTGCAGCTGGCGAACTGCTCATTACCGAACAGTTAGAAGGCATTCCTGAGCCGCGGCAGCTCGATCTGTTTGCCTGGATTGACGGTGAACAGCTCGGTTCAGTCGAGCATGGTCTGGGCGATAATGCTGCGCAGATTTCCGCCCTCTATTTTGCTATCGGTGAAACAGCAGGGCGGTTACATAACCAGTCCAGTCACTGGCCGCTGCCCGAGGGGTTTCAGCGGCATGCCTGGGACTGCGATGGCCTGGTGGGCGAACAGCCATTCTGGGGGCGTTTTTGGGAGCTGGAACTGCTGACCTCTGAGCAGAAAGCGCTGATAACTGAAGCCCGGGAAAAAGTCCGGCTCAGGCTACAGCAATTACCAAGAGCACCGCAGAATTACAGCCTGATCCACGCTGATTTTGTGCCCGAAAACCTGATGGCTGATGGTGCCGGAGTTCGACTACTGGACTTTGATGATGCCGGTTTTGGCTGGCATATGTTCGAGTTGGCAACAGCACTTTATTTCATCATCGAAGAAAACGTTTATGACGTTGCCAAAGAGGCGCTTTTTGACGGTTATCGTCAGCACCGGCATCTGAGTGAAGGGGATTTGGGATTACTGGAGTTATTCCTCACCGCTCGTGGCTTCACCTATCTTGGCTGGATTCGCAGCCGTCAGGAAACGCAAACGGCACAGGAACTGGCGCCCGAACTGATCCGGATGGCTTGCCAGCAAGCAAAGCGGTTTCTGTCGCAGTCCTGATATTGCCCTGCGTTTGCTTCAGCGTCGCTTGACGACAAGTCACCGTAACCGGTGGCTTGTTTATTATTGCACCGACGACAGAGAAGGTGTCTCACTGAGTTTTCTTGATACCCAACATATTATTATTCAGGAGTTGATTATGCATATCGATCTGAGCGGTAAGGTTGTCATTATTACGGGGGCCGGACAGGGGATCGGCGAAGGACTTGCGTATGCTTTCTCGGCCGCCGGTGCAACGATTGTTGTGGCGACCCGTAGCGCTGCAAACGGCCAGGAGACGGTCGACAGTATAGTTAGGGCGGGCGGCCAGGCTGCGTTGATTCAGTGTGACGTGGGCAGCCGCATTGAAAATGAGAGCCTGATTGAAAAAACGATTGAGCTATATGGTCGCCTCGACACCATTATTCATAATGCGGCGGTCTACCCGATGCAATCCATCGAGACCTTAACGGATGAACAGTTGGATACGACCCTGTCTGTTAATCTGAAGGCCGCCTTCTGGCTGACTCAGGCGGCCTTACCCTATCTGCGAAAGGCGCCATTCGGTCGAATTATTTTTACCTCATCGGTGACCGGCCCTAAGGTTGTGATGCCGGAAACCGCGCATTATGCCGCCTCCAAGAGTGGTCTGAATGGATTTATCCGTAGTGCCGCGCTGGAATTTGCCAGAGAGAACATAACCGTCAACGGCGTTGAACCGGGCTATATCCTGACGCCGGCAATGGGGGCGCTGGTTGATGAAGAGGGGCTGCAGGAGATGGCCAGCCAGATTCCCATAGGCCGCCTGGGCGCCCCGGCTGATATTGCCCATGCCATGTTGTTTCTGGCGTCAGAGCAGGCGGCGTATATTACCGGCCAGACGATTACGGTGGACGGTGGTTCAACGTTACCGGAAAGTCCCGTGCTTATGGAGCAGTTTTACCGTTCAAAAGCATAATATGAGGATGTTCAGCTGAATCAGGAAGATATAAAAACTTAACATGTTAAGTAGTGTTGTGTATTATAACACAAAAAATTGATACCAACGGGGCGCAGCTGCCCGATAACGTTAAAAGAGATAGCTATGAAATTAGAACTGAAAGATTCCTCGTTGCTGAAAACTCAGGCGTTTATAGACGGGCAGTGGGTTGATGGCGACGACGGTGTCACTTTTGCTGTGCTGAATCCCGCAACTGGTGATGTGATCGCTGAAGTTGCCAGTGTTGGTCAAACGGAAACGGCCCGCGCTATTGCCGCAGCTGATGTCGCCATGCAGGAATGGAAAGCCCTTCCGGCAGGGCAGCGATCCGGGATACTGGAACGCTGGCATGCATTGATTATTGAAAACATCGATGATCTGGCGGCGATCATGACGATCGAACAGGGCAAGCCGGTTTTCGAATCCAAAGGTGAAGTGCTTTACGGTGCATCCTATCTGAAATGGTTTGCCGAAGAGGGCAAGCGGATCTATGGTGACGTACTGCCTTCCGCCAGTGATCGCCGCAGCATCGTGATTAAACAGCCC
This sequence comes from uncultured Amphritea sp., assembly GCF_937127095.1. Lineage (GTDB taxonomy): Bacteria > Pseudomonadota > Gammaproteobacteria > Pseudomonadales > Balneatricaceae > Amphritea. Next base: position 55,668 of record NZ_CAKZLP010000054.1, on the reverse strand, counting down.
GTTGGCGTCGTGGCGGCGATTACCCCATGGAACTTCCCCAATGCGATGATTACCCGCAAGGCTGCGCCTGCGCTGGCTGCCGGTTGTGCCATCGTTCTTAAACCTGCCGCAGAAACGCCGCTGTCAGCACTGGCGCTGGTCGAGCTGGCTAACCGTGCAGGCTTGCCAGCGGGTCTGTTCAGTGTTCTGCCAAGCTCACGTTCTTCATCCGTGGGTGGTGAGATGACCTCCAACCCGACAGTTAAAAAACTGACCTTTACCGGCTCCACTCCGGTGGGCAAACTGCTGATGAAACAGTGTGCCGATACCGTTAAACGTACCTCAATGGAGCTGGGGGGCAACGCACCGGTGATTATATTTGATGACGCTGATCTGGATCTGGCCGTTAAAGGCGCGCTGGTGTCTAAATACCGTAATTCCGGCCAGACCTGTATCTGTGCTAACCGACTGCTGGTTCAGGAAGGTATCTACGATGCTTTCGTAGAAAAGTTTGCGGCGGCGGTAAAAGAGTTCCGACTGGGGTATGGCTTTGATGCTGAGACCACCCACGGCCCTGTCGTCTCTAAGAAAGCTCTCAGCGATATCGATGCGATTGTGCAGAATGCCGTGAAGCAGGGTGCTAATGTTGTCACTGGCGGTAAGCCATCAGAACTGGGTAACTGTTTCTACGAGCCAACTGTGCTGACCAACGTCAATGACAGTATGAGTATCTTCTCTGAGGAGATCTTTGGCCCGGTTGCGCCGGTCTTTAAGTTCAGCACCGAAACACAGGCTATTGCGATGGCCAACGATACTGAGTTTGGTCTGGCGGCTTATGTGTATACCGAAAATGTTGGGCGTATCTGGCGTGTATCTGAAGGGATCGAATACGGCATGGTTGGGGTGAATGAGACGGCTATCAGCTCTGAAGTGATCCCTTTTGGCGGTGTGAAAGAGTCTGGTCAGGGCCGTGAAGGGTCTAAATATGGTCTGGATGATTATCTGGAAACAAAGTACATCTGTATTGGTGGACTGCAGCGCTAACCGCTAACACTGCAGGCTTTCAGCGTTATTTGCCGGGCCTGCTGCTGTTGTCGAGGTGGCGATTATGCTGCCCCGACGACAGCAGTTGTTCTCCGTGAGTTCTCTGCCTGGCTATACTCGGCTCAGGCTTCCAGCTCCGTCAGTTCTTTTAGTAACTTAGACAGTTGCTCCAGTTTTTCTTCACCATATCGTTCAGCAAACGCTTTATAGCGCGACTCAACATCCGGGCTTAAGCGTTTAAACAGATCAAGTGCTTTGTCTGTCAGACTTAACAGCGTGCGTCGCTGATCCTCTTCTGATTTCTTGCGCTTTATATACCCTTGCTGTTCAAGGCGTTTAATAATCCCTGTCAGGCTTGGGCTGAGGATACAGCAATGTTCTGCAAGCTGTTTTGACTCAAGTTCCTCATAGGCTTTAAGCGCCCTGAGAACACGCCATTGCTGTTCAGTTACACTGTTTTCCTGCAGCAACGGGCGGAAAAACACCATTGTGGCTTCGCGGGCTTTGAGCAGTTGCAGGGGTAAGGAGTCTTCAAATTTACGCATATGAGATTCTTAATATCTAAACTAGTTTTCTTATTCTTACGATTCAGCATGGCTGATGCAAATGTTTTTTCAGACTCGGTCTGTGCAGCTTATTTTTTCCAGCGTATATATCCATGAATCAGCAGGGTGATTATTACCAGCGCGCCTCCCTGAAGTGCTGCGCGACTGGGCTCTTCATTAATAAATATCCAGACTAGCAGAGGGCCACAGGCGGTTTCCAGTAACATCAGCATGCCGACCTCTGCCGCTGAAATGAGGGTTGGGCCTATGGTAATCAGAACAAAGGCGATTGGCACAACAATAACACACAATAACAGCATCCAGCCCCAATCGGGGCCCGATAGCGCCAGAGGCGAACCGAAGAAAATGCTGATCAGGCTCACCAGCAGGCCTGAAAATATCAGTGCAGGAGTCATATTTCGATGTTTTACGGCGCGGTCGTTAACAAACTTAGCCGCGAGAGCGATACCACAAAAGAGTGCCATCAGGTCCCCTTTGAGGTTGGGGCTGGACCAGGAGTCTTTCATCACCCAGCCGATGCCGAACATGGAGATCAATATTGCGATCCAGGTAATGGGGGCCGAGCGCTCACCAATAAACAGCCGCGCGATAATGGCAGCAAACAGCGGCTGGGCACTGATGATCACCAGAACATTGGCCACCGAGGTGTGATGGATCGCGGCGACAAACAGTATAGAGCAGATACTGTAAAACACTGCTGAGCGGATGTAGGCCCAGTCGCGATAAAACAGGGGTTTTCCCGGGTAGCGGTAGCGACACCAGAGAGTTACCATCAGGCCCAGCAGCAGGCCGCGCCAGAACAGCAGGCTGAAAGCTTCAACCTGAATCAGCCTGATTAGCAGGGCATCAAAACTCAATACCAGCACACCCAATGATGTTAGTAAGAATCCTTTCAGGTATTCAGTATTCATTAACGCCCTTCTGTAAACACGGTTTATTTATATTTATGGCTGGTAATCGGCAAGGTCAGGCATTGTATCCATATTGGGCTCAAAGTTCAGCGTTACCCGATAATAAAAACAGTACTGAAGTACCATAGTGCTTTCGCTTTAGCCTCCTAAACTTGAAGCACTATAATCAGGAGCGCGGTGATGAAAAAACTATCTGTTGGGTTGATGCTGCTTGTTTCTCTGTTTTGCCTGGTGACATCGGTTGGCGCAGCCAGTTTAAGCGAGGGTGTCAGACAGATCTATCTGCAACAGAAAGATGGCAGTGAACAGCGTATTGGCGAGCTGGTATTGAGCCCGGCTGAGAATAGCCTGCTGAGTTATAAGGTTAACCTGGATTACGATCTGTTTAAGGATTATTTCCTTTCTATGAAAGAGATGAAGTGTCTGGAGGGCGATGAACTCTGGTGTTTTATTCCTTACCCTTATACACAACCGCGAACAGTGGCCGAGGATGATCTGCGCTGGCTGGAGCATGATCTGCTGTTTATGTTTAAGCCGCCTGAAGCGTTTGGCGCGAATTTCTGGAACGGAATCTACTACAAAATGGAACTGACCGATCAGGGGATTCGCGGCACTGCTCATGCTGTTGACCTGAACAGGCTTGCTTCTCCCCCTGACGATTTGAGTCAGCCACCGATCGGCGAGTTTGATACCGATGAGGCTGACCTGGATAAACGCTGGTTACCTTATATTGAGATCCGTTGATAGCGCGCTTTCTGCCTGACTTAGGATACAATGCATTACTTTCATCGCAGAGTTATTCCAGGCTATGGCTAAAGCACATCATCGTGAAGCGAAACAGGTTACCCGCTTACATCCGAGAAATCCCCATCAGGGTCGTTATGATTTTGACCGGCTGTGCCAGCTGAATGCTGAGCTTCAGCCCTATGTCGCCGTCAATCGGTTTGGCAGTCAAACGATCGATTTTCACGATCCAGCGGCCGTAAAAGCACTCAATAAAGCGTTGCTGATGCAGAGCTATGGCATCAGTTTCTGGGACATTCCGTCGGGCTATCTCTGTCCACCGATTCCCGGGCGGGCGGATTATATCCATCACCTGTCCGATGTGCTGGCCGCTGATAATGACGGTGTAGTGCCAAAAGGGCGTAATATCACCGGGCTTGATATCGGAGTGGGGGCGAACTGTATCTATCCCATCATCGGCAGCCGGAGCTATGGCTGGCAGTTTGTTGGTACCGATATAGACCCGGTGGCGATCAATACCGCAACACTGATCAGTGAAGCAAATAGCGTGCTTAGAGGGCAGATCGAGTGTCGCTTGCAAAGTGATGCCAGACAGATATTCAGAGGGGTCGTAAAACCCTCAGACCGGTTTGACTTTACCCTATGTAATCCTCCTTTTCACGGTTCCGCAGAGGAAGCTGAAGCGGTTAGCCGACGTAAACTGCGTAACCTGGGTAAAGGCGATGACAAGGTTACTTTGAATTTCGCAGGCCAGAGCAATGAGTTGTGGTGTAACGGTGGCGAACTGGCGTTTATAAAACGGATGATTTTTCAAAGTAAGGAGGTTGCCGAACAGTGTTATCTGTTTAGCTGTCTGGTGTCAAAACAGGAAAACATCACCCGTCTTAAACGTGAATTAAAAAGTGCCGGGGCGAAGCGCGTTCAGGTGGTTGCTATGTCTCAGGGGATGAAGGTGAGCCGACTGTTAATCTGGACATTTCTGTCTGAAGCCGAGCAGCTGTCGTGGCGGGAATCATACTGGGGCGATAAATAAATTATCGCCACAGTGGTAGGTAAGGTTGATGAAATAAGCAACTCAGCGATCAGCAATGATTAGTGCTGATGACGCTGTTGCAGCAGTCTGGCTGTATTCTCAAGCTCTTCCATGTAGTTAAGCAGATCCTCTGACAGTATATCCGGGTGAGCGTTAAGCAGGCTTCTGATCGTTTCTAGTGGTGCAGGTGATCCCTGATGTATGTTGTTAGTAATTGCTAGAAGCAGAGAGGTGAGCACCTCGAGACTTTTTACACGTGACTCCAGGTTATATCCATCCACATTCAATCCCCCTTGGATTGTCATAATTCACACGGCAGTTGTTTCCTTAACCTACTACCTCCTGACATATAGAAAAAGTGTAGTCAAAAATTGCAGACTTTGGAGGAAAAATCATGAGATGTTTTCAAGTGCATTCTGGCTGTATTGGTCTACTCCTCAGGCAGCAGTGAACTTGTCAGCATCTCTTTGCATAAACGACCCAGTATCGTAACCGCTTTTTCCTGTGCCGGGTTGGAACTGTTAACGCAGCAGATGCGCATAAAGTTTCTATATTTTCCCGAGGCGGAAAACAGTGTTCCGGGGGCGATGCTTACGCCTTGCTCTTTAGCACGCCGGTTCAGCTCATGTGAATCAATCTGATCCGGAAGCTCGACCCACAACAGATAACCGCCCTGGGGGTAGCTGATACGGGTGCCTTCCGGCATATCCCGTTTTAACCAGCCGATCATAGCGTCGCGATCGCGCTGATAGTCGCGCCGAACCCGGCGCAGGTGTTTTTCGTAATAGCCCTGCGCAATGAATTCGGCCACTGCCATCTGCGTCAGTTTGGGGGTCGACAGGCTGGAGAGGTATTTAACCATCATAATATGCTCCCGATAGCGACCGGGGGAGATCCAGCCGACCCGGACTCCGGGGGCGATCGATTTTGAAAATGAGGAACAGAGAACCACCCGCCCCTGGGTATCGAAGGATTTGATTGTTCTCGGGCGGGGCAGGGTATAACTCAGATCGCCATAAACATCATCTTCGATTAACGGCACATCATAGCGGTTAAGCAGTTCCAGCAGTCGCACTTTATTCTTGTCCGGCATAGAGTAACCGAGCGGGTTATTGTTTGTCGGTGTCAGCAGGCAGGCTTTGATCGGCCACTGCTCAAACGCCATCTCCAGTGCTTCCAGGGAGATTCCGGTTTCCGGATGAGTAGGTATCTCCAGTGCTTTGACGCCGTTGATTTTGATCGCCTGTACCGAACCGAAAAAACTCGGGGAATCCACCACCACAATATCACCCGGTTCAGTCACAGCTCGTAAACTGCAGGAGAGTGCTTCCTGACAGCCAGAGGTGATGATGATCTCATCAGGATGTACCCGGCAACCTGAGTCGACCATCACCCTGGCGATCTGGTGACGCAACGCATCAGAGCCTGCTGCCAGTTCATAATCCAGCACATGACTATTAGCGTTGCGGCTGAGTTCGGACATCAGACGTGTCAGTGGTTTCAGGGTGGCTGCCCGGGTGTCCGGCAGCGCCAGGCTCAGCTTGGTGGTGGCCGGACTGCCATACTCATTGATCATATGTTGCAGTTTTTGCCACTGGGCTACCACCAGTGGCTGAGGGGCCGGACTGCTGGTGGCGGGGAGTTCTGGTGGAGCCTGGCGTAACAGCACGTAATAACCTGACTTTGGCCGTGACTCAATCACACCATCATCAATCAGTAGACCATAGGCTTCCTGTACAGTTGAGATACTGACGCCGTGTTCCTGACTTAAACCTCGCACCGAGGGCAACTTATCACCAACAAGATAATAGCCCAGCTCGATACGGTCCTTCAGGGTTGTTGCTACCTGTTCATACAGTTTCATCAAAACTCTCCCGTACAGTGTAAAAAACAGTACAGATTTCTGTGTTTAAACCATTACAGATATGGGTTTATTGAATCTGTAGCGGTTAAAAATATTTATTGCTGAATCTGTGATGGTATCAGAAATATTCATAAACTGAAGACCTAAATGTGGAGGGCATCAGAATGAAACGTTTTCTTAAAAAGGTTAAACAATACAGGCAGATTTATTACAGCAGGCAACTACTCAAAGGTCTTGATGCTCGTGCGCTAAAAGACATAGGCCTGACCAGAAGTGAAGCGCTGCGTGAAGCAAGACGGCCATTTTGGTCGGGTAAGGCTGTTGAAGAGGAGTCCCATGTAGAGTCGAAAGGTCTCTTCCTATATCAAGCCATCACTCTGGTGCTGGTGTTAGGAATGGGGCTGACCGCCTGTTTTAATATTAATTAAGGTTGTGAACAAACGCGGTTTTTCTAGGGCGAGCTATTCAGGCTCTTAACAGGGGGCATTCGCCCCGCTGAATAAAAGTGGCAGATAACCTGAAAACAGAACTATGCTGTAGGTGAAAAATATAAAAATAAAATTCGGAGGTGCCAGTGTTTCAGGAATTCTATCCTTTACGTTTACAGGACAACTGTGAAGTCGAACATCTGCTTTCCCCTGAGGTCAATCAGGAACCGATCAGTTTGCGCAGCCCCGCCAGTGAGGTGATGACCGATTTTAGCCGGGTGCTGCCGGTGACAGTGACCGAAGGTGTTGCCGTTGATGATGCGCTTGAGCGGATGAAAACTCAGCATGTGCGCATGCTGTTTGTGATCACCCTGGCGGGTAAGTTCGTCGGTGTGATCAGTGCGCAGGACATTGCAGGCAGTAAGGTGATTGTTTATATGCAGAATCACGGTGTCAGCCGGGATGAAGTTTCCGTAGGGCATATTATGCTGCATAAGCAGTATCTGCGCTCGCTGACGTATGATCAGATTCGTCATTCCAGAATTGGAGATATTATGCTGACGCTGAAGAATTCCGGGGATCAGCATCTGCTGGTTGTTGATCAGACTGAATTGGGTATCAGACGCATCCGGGGCATCATTTCTGCCAGCGATATCTCCCGTAAACTCAAGGTTGGGTTTGACATAATGTATGAAGCGAAGTCCTTCGCCGAGATAGAAAAAATCATAACGCAGGGCGGCGAGATGATCGTTTGAAGATAAGCAAAAAATATATTGGCTGAGTTTAAAAATTCACTTTACAGAGGGTGGGTTTAAACTATACTTCGCGTTTTCTAATGGAGTGAATAACTCCTCTTTCCGCCGGAGATACCGGCAGGAGTACAGGTAAAAATAGTGATGAAATTGCCGGATCATATCTCTGCTGAAAAATGGACTCGCCTGAAGCAGGCTGCCGATCAGTATCAGACTCCTTTCCAGTTGATTGACCTGCAAACCGTTGCAGAAAAATATCAGGAACTGAAGAACGGTTTTGACTTTGCCTCTATCTATTATGCGGTTAAGGCGAACCCACATCCTCAAATTGTCGGGCTGTTGGCTGACCTGGGTTCAAGCTTTGATATCGCGTCCATTTATGAACTGGATCAGGTGCTGTCGCATAACGTATCACCTGACCGTGTCAGTTATGGAAACACGATTAAAAAGCGTGATGATATTCGCTATTTTTACGAAAAAGGTGTGCGTCTGTTCGCCACTGACTCCGAAGCAGATCTGGAAAATATTGCGCAGTACGCTCCGGGTTCCCGTATCTATATTCGTATCCAGACCGAAGGTGCTGAGGGCGCTGACTGGCCGCTGTCCCGTAAGTTTGGTTGCAACCCGGATATGGCGCTTGATCTGGCGATTATGGCGAAAAAACTGGGTCTTGAGCCGTACGGAATCTCTTTCCATGTCGGTTCGCAGCAGCGTCTTATCGACGTTTGGGATGCGGCTATCGCGAAGGTTAAGGTGATCTTCGAGCGCTTACGTGAAGAGTGTGGTATTGAGCTGCGTATGATCAACATGGGTGGCGGTTTTCCGGCACAGTACCTGACTAAAGCCAACGATTTCTCAGTATATTGTGAAGAGATCACCCGCTATCTGATGGAAGATTTCGGTGATAACCCGCCGCAGATCATCCTTGAACCGGGTCGTTCCCTGGTGGGTGACAGCGGACTGCTGGTAAGTGAGGTTGTGCTGATCTCCCGTAAGTCGCATACGGCTCTGAACCGATGGGTGTACACCGATGTAGGTCTGTTTAACGGCCTGATCGAAACCCTGGGCGAAGCGATTAAGTTTCCGTTGGAAACTGAACGTGAAGGCGAGGGTGAAGAGGTTGTGCTGGCAGGACCGACCTGCGACAGTATGGATATTATGTACGAAAACTTTAAGTATGAGCTGCCCCTCTCACTGGAGATCGGTGACCGGCTTTACTGGTTTTCTACCGGTGCTTATACCACCAGTTACAGCTCGGTTGAATTCAACGGCTTTCCGCCGCTGAAGTGCTACTGCGTAGAGTAATCATTTATCAGAAACCCGCTTCGGCGGGTTTTTTTTCATTAAAATTGATTTATCTACACAGAATGGTAACCGGCTCTTCAGATAGATCTCCCGCCTATGTTATAAGAAGAGGGTTATTAGCAACTTTATCGCTAATTTTTGACACCTATCAGTTGTGGAGTTACGAATGAAAAATGCCAATCTTCTTCAAACCCGTATTGATGCCCTGCTCAATGTTCTGTCTGAAGATGTACTGATTTTAAGTCAGCAAGGCACCATCATTTTTTCCTCGCACAACGAATCGCCCATCCCCTGGGGCGGAAGTGATCTACTGATAGACAAAAACCTGAGTGACCTTTTTCCTGCAGCGATCGCTTCGTTGTTGCAGGGGATGGTTGATCAGTCTTTAAGTCTGAATCAGCTCATGGTGAAAGAGGTTCTGTTCGACCCGAGCGAGATCGTCTTCCTGCAACAGCAGGGGATGGTTGAGTCCTGCTGGGTTGAAGTACGGATGGCCCCCTCTGCGGGAGATGAGCCCAGTGTGGTCTGTCGCATAGAGGATATCAGTCGGCGAAAAATGGCCCAGCGGGAAAGCTCTCAGGTACAGAGAGATCTGCTGACGGGCATGTACAACCGTCGGGCGCTGATGCCGGTGCTGGCGCAATCTATCGCTCAGGCGGTTCGTTATGACTGGATCTGTAGCCTGATGCTGATCAACATTGACAGCCTGAGGCTGATCAATGATCAGCGAGGCTGGGATGTCGGTGATCAGATTCTCAAACGCTTGGCTGAATCTCTCAATAGTCTGAAGCGTACTGCTGACTTTCTTGCCCGGGTCGGTGAAGATGGTTTTGCCATCCTGCTGCCGGAAACCAACGCTGAACAGGGTATACTGGCCGCAGAGCGGGTGCGCAATATGGTGTCTGATCTGTCCGCACCGCATTCGGGTACCGATGTGCGTTTCACAGTCAGCATTGGTGTTGCCACGCTGATGGGGGAGGATGATAGCGCCGAGTCTATGTTCAATCGTGCTGAAATTTGTCTTCAGCAATCTAAACAGCAGGGCGGTAATCAGATTACCGGTGATGAGTAAAACGCTGCGTATTATCTGAATCGCCGGGCATGCTTATTTGTTTAAGCCTTCCCCATTTATAGAGTGCAGGGGGCATAGTCCGAACGTGCTATAAAGCGGTGGTGCCTATAAAACAGATTAGCTTTATCGAACGGCGGACAAGTCGCGCAGCGACGTTCGGGCTTCGGACCTCTGCTTTTAGTTATACAGCTGCAGTGGTGCTTCCTGCAGGGCGAACAGCTGTTCTCTCAGTTCAAGGATATGTTCGCTCCAGTAGCGTACAGTATTGAACCAGGGAAAATTGTGGGGGAAGGCGGGGTCTTCCCAGCGGCGGGCGATCCAGGCGGCATAGTTCATAATTCGCAGGGTACGCAGGGTTTCCGTCAGTCTTAGCTGAGCGGGGTTAAAGTCACAAAACTCACTGTAACCTTCGATGATCTCCAGTAGCTGTGCTTGCTGGCTCTCTCGTTCACCTGATAGTAGCATCCAGATGTCCTGAATCGCAGGCGCCATTCTGGCATCATCAAAATCAACAAAGTGCGGGGCGTCATCGCGCCAGAGCATATTGCCGATATGGCAGTCGCCATGCACTCTGATCCGGTTGATCGGTTCACAGATCTGCCAGTTTTCCTCCATCAGTTTCAGCAGGTCAGCCGTCAGGGTGTCGTACGAGGTTTTGAGCTCCGCTGGAATGAAACGCTCGCTGATCAGTTGCACGCTTTCATGACCATAACTGGCGATATCGATCTCTGGGCGGTGGATAAACGGACGGCTGGCACCGATGGTGTGAATCCGGCCGAGCATCCGCCCAAGGATGAGCAGGTTGTCCATATTATCCAGTTCGGGTGCGTGCCCCCCTTTACGGGGAAACAGGGCAAACATAAAGTCGCCATAGGTAAACAGGCTTTCACCCTCGCGAATCAGGGGCGCGACGACTGGCAATTCCTGTGCGATCAGCTCAAAGCAGAACTGATGCTCTTCCAGAATCTGCTCTCTGCTCCAGCGATTTGGACGATAAAACTTGGCGATCAATGGCTCGCTTTCATCTATACCGACCTGATAGACACGGTTTTCGTAGCTGTTAAGACCAAATACCCGTCCATCACAGAGATACCCCAGGCTTTCAATGGCGTCCTGAATAAAGCTCGGTGTCAGGTGTTCAAACGGGTGTGGAATAGTCATCGGTCTACCAGTTTTTGAAAGGGTGGGTGAGCAGGTTGGAGTTGTAATAACGTTTGTCGCCGGTAACTTCCTGAGTAATCCAGTCAGGCAGCTCGGGTTGCTCGTTCTCACTGTCCAGTTCGACCTCTGCGACGATCAGACCTTGATTGTCTCCGGTGAAGATATCCAGTTCCCAGAGGTGACTTTTGTGGGTGATGAGATAGCGCGTCTTATAAACTACCGGGCCAGTACACAGCTCGTCCAGCATCTGCCGGGCATCGGTTACCGGTATCTCATATTCAAACTCACTGCGAGAGATGCCTTTGGATGCTCCCTTGAGAGTGAGAAACGCTTTATCGCCCATAATCCGTATACGTACCGTGGTTTTATCGGCGGTCTGGATATAGCCCTGACAGATAGTCAGTCCCTGATCAGGCAGGTGTACTTTATCCATATTCACGAGAAACTTTCGTTCAATTTCCTGTGCCATATCTTTTCCTTAATAAAAAAGGCACTTTACAGTGCCTTTGAATTATAACGTATCGGGATCATATCTAAGCATTATGAATGCCGGTTTACATAATCCGCATGCCAGGTTGTGCGCCTTCGTGGGGTTCGAGGATCCACAGATCTTTACCGCCCGGGCCAGCCGCCAGTACCATACCCTCCGACATACCAAACTTCATCTTCCGTGGTGCCAGGTTGGCAACCATGACAGTCAGCTTTCCTTCCAGGTCTTCAGGATTGTAGGCAGACTTGATGCCGGCAAACACGTTGCGGGTTTCTCCACCCAGATCCAATGTCAGTTTTAACAATTTATCGGCGCCTTCGACATGTTCCGCTTTCGCGATGCGGGCAACCCGCAGATCAACCTTGGCAAAGTCATCAAAGGTTATCTCATCGGCAACCGGATTCTTCTCCAGTTCGGTTTTCACTGCTACAGGCGCTGCCGGTGTTGTCGCTGCGATTGCAGCCAGTGTGGCTTTGCTGTCTTCGATCATGGCGTTAACGCTGTCTTCCTCAATACGCTGCATCAGTGGTTTAAACTTGTTGATCCTATGATTCAGCAGCGGTGTTTTAACGGCATCCCAGGCAAAACCGTCGATATTCAGGAACGCGGCAGTATCTTCAGCAACCTGAGGCAGTACCGGTGCCAGGTAGGAGATAATTACCCGGAACAGGTTGATGCCCATGGTGCAGCAGTTTTGTACGTCCTGCTCTTTACCTTCCTGTTTTGCCAGCACCCAGGGTTCAGCAGCATCGATATACTGGTTAGCTTTATCGGCGAGATGCATGATCTCCCGCATCGCTTTACCGTATTCACGGGCTTCATAGGCGTTTGCAATCAGCTCGCCTGAGGCAATTGCTTCAGCATACAGGTCTGGTTCTGCCAGTGAATCAGCCAGCTGTCCATCAAACTTCTTGTGGATAAAACCAGCGCAGCGGGAGGCGATGTTAACCACCTTGTTAACCAGGTCAGCATTCACCCGCATGCGGAAATCATCCAGACTCAGGTCGATATCATCGATCCCGGAACCTAGTTTTGCAGCGAAGTAGTAACGTAGGTATTCCGGACGCAGATGCTTCAGGTAGGTTTCCGCCATAATGAAGGTGCCGCGGGATTTGGACATCTTCTGGCCGTTAACGGTCAGGAAACCATGGCAGAACACTTTGGTCGGTTTACGAAAACCGGCACCTTCCAGCATGGCTGGCCAGAATAGTGTGTGGAAGTAGGCGATATCCTTACCGATAAAGTGATACAGCTCGGTGTCGGACGCTTCATTCCAGTACTCATCAAAGTCGACGGTGTTTTTATCGCACCAGTTTTTAAAGCTGGCCATATAACCGATAGGGGCGTCCAGCCAGACGTAGAAATATTTGCCTGGTGCATCGGGGATTTCAAATCCCCAGTAGGGCGCGTCACGGGAGATATCCCAGTTCTGCAGGCCAGATTCGAACCACTCATTGAGTTTATGAATCATCTGTTCCTGCACGCAGCTGTCTACCCAGTTGCGCAGGGTCTTTTCAAAGTCAGCCAGCTTAAAGAAATAGTGTTCAGATTCTTTTTCAATCGGCTTGGCGCCGGATACCGCGGAATAAGCGTTTTTCAGTTCAACCGGACTATAGGTTGCACCGCAGACTTCACAGGAGTCACCATACTGATCATGCGCGCCACATTTCGGACAGTCACCCTTAACGAAGCGGTCCGGCAGGAACATCTCTTTTTCCGGATCGTACGCCTGAGTAATGGTCTTTCTGGCGATATGCCCGCCGTCACGCAGACGGGTATAGATCAGCGAAGCAAAGTGTTTGTTTTCTTCAGAATGGGTTGAGTAGTAGTTATCAAACCCCACCATGAAACCTGCGAAATCGCGCTGATGCTCCTCGCTCACCTGGCTGATCAGAGCCTCGGGCGAAACCCCCATTTGATCAGCTTTTAGCATGATCGGGGTGCCATGAGCATCATCAGCACACACGTAAGTGCAGTGATTGCCGCGCTGGTTCTGGAAGCGGGTCCAGATGTCAGTCTGGATGTACTCTACCAGGTGGCCCAGATGGATTGGGCCGTTGGCATAGGGCAGAGCGCTGGTAACAAGAATCTTACGTTGTATGTCGGTCATGATTCGGAGCAGGTCTAGGTTGCAGAGATAAGCGCGAAATTTTACTCTTAAATGACTGAAATTACAGCAAGGAGCGGGGATTTTTTGTCTGTTGGAGACGAATCATAAAGAATCTGAGGCATTCGTTTTTGTGACTATTGTGGGTAACACTGCATAGACAGTTTTTTTAAAAAGAGCTACAACCTACATAGGAATTAAAAATCAGGGATTAAAAATAGCCCAGAAACAGGTATCTGAAGCGTGTACTCTGAATGTTGGCTCGTGTGACTTTAATTAAGTATTTCGCTCCGGGGTTGCCGCTTAAGACTATACTGACTACTTTGGCTTTGGATTAAAGCTTAAGGCAGTGGATACCGGCAATACAGAGATTTGATGCTGATAGACAGATAACTGCTTTTAATGGGCATTATCACCGATGTTAACAATAGTCTGTTAATTTTTTTGACACATATCTGTTTCGCTTGCCGTCGGGACACCGGATGAGCAGGTTATGGAGTTGAGTGGAAGGAGTCGCTCTAGTGAGCAGATGGAGAGGATCATGTTCGAATATATTCTTAAGGAAGATCAGATTAAGGTGCTTTGGCTCGGTAAGCCACTGGCTGACCTGAACAATGTGCCTGCAGAGCTGAAAGATAAGGTTACGATTGATCTGGCTAAACAGCCTGAACAGGCGATGGAGATGCTGGGTAGAGTAGCTTACCAGGTTATCGTTGTTCTGCTGAATCAGGACGATTTTGAATTTCGCTACAACTGGCTGCGCAAAGTGGTGGCGAAGCATCCGGGTATTATACGGATAATGCTGAATGATGGACTACAGAACTATCAAGTGGCCAAAGCATCCGAACTTTGTCACCGTTCGTTACTATTTTCATCCGGTGTTACCGACCTGTTTCATGAGGTCGGCCAGAGTCTGCGACTGATTCAATCGAGCAATAAACCGGTGGTCAGGGAGTATGTCGGTGCGATTGAAAGGTTACCCTCATTGCCGGGAGTGTATGTCGCTCTGAATGATGCACTGGCATCTGATATCAACGGTGCTGGCGAGATTGCTGCGATTATCGAACGGGACCCGGCGATGAGTGCCAAAATTCTGCAGCTGGTGAACTCTGCTTTCTTTGCGCTCAGTAGTAAGGTTTTTAAAATCAAAGATGCGGTAGTGATTCTTGGCGTACGTCAGATCCGTGACCTGTTTCTGGTGTCGCGTATATTTGAGCATTTTCCTCAGGATAGAAACTGGTCTGGATTTTCCTTCGAAAACCTGTTTGATCGCTGTATGGTGGTTGGTCGGTTTGCCCGGGCGATCTGCCGTGAGCAGCGTGTGAATGCCGACATTGCCGACAAGGCATTTCTGGCAGCGCTGCTTCAGGATATTGGTATGCTGGTGATCGCTACCCGTGAAGCTGAGCACTACAGTGAGGTGCTTCAGGAGGCTTCACGCTTGAATCACCCGTTGTATGCGATTGAGAAACTCCGGTTGGGAGTCACCCATATGGAGGTCGGTGCGTATATGCTGGGGTTGTGGAACCTGCCGCCTGAAGTTGTGGAGGCGGTACTTTATCACTCTAATCCTAATGCAACCTCGAGTGAAAAATTCACTCCGTTAACGGCGGTTCATCTGGCGGATGCAATTCTGCCTGATGTGGTAAATGTCAATGATTGCCATATCAGCAGCCAGATTAGTGAAAAATATATCACCCGTCTGGGGCTGCAGAATAAGCTTCCCCGCTGGCAACAGATGTCTGAAGATTTTGCCTCGCAGCTCTATTCCGGGTCGGGGAATGGTTTTTAAACCGGTTTCTGAACTAATCCCTGGAAATGAGTGAGTGCTTGTCGGGAAAGCTTGGAGTGATGGGGGCAGGCTGATAGAATGCGCGGCCTGTTTTGTTTCTATATTCCGAGGTTTAGATGGCACTGCCTGTTGTTGATCCGTCCCAGTATGATGCTCAGCTGAGCGAAAAAAAATCTGACATCGAACAGCAGTTTGCTGACTTTAATCTGCCCGGCATTGAGCTGTTTGAGTCGGCAAAAACCGCCTATCGACTGCGGGCCGAGTTTCGGGTGTGGCACGAAGGTGATGACCTTTACTATGTGATGTTCCAGCCGGGTGATAAGCATCAGCATAGCCGCCTCGAGACCTGTCCCATGGTGTCTGAGCCGATTCAGCAGGTGATGTTTGAACTGCTGAATTATCTGCGCCCTAATGAGTTGCTGCGCCGTCGCCTGTTTCAGGTGGATTTTCTCAGTACGCTGTCCGGTGAGGTGATTATCAGTCTGCTTTACCATAAAGCACTTGATGAGGCCTGGATAGAGGAAGCAAAAAAACTAAAAGATCATTTCGGTATCCATTTTATCGGCCGTAGTCGTAAAACCAAGATTGTAATGGATCAGGATTATGCGCTGGAGAAGATGCAGCTTGGTGGTCGTGAACTGATCTATAAACAGGTCGAAAACAGCTTCACGCAACCCAATGGCGGGGTGTGCATTAAGATGTTGGAGTGGGCATTGGATGTAACCCGTGATGCGGGTGGTGACCTGGTGGAGCTGTATTGTGGTAACGGCAACTTCACCATGGCGCTGGCGCAAAATTTTGGCCAGGTCATTGCGACCGAGATCGCCAAAGTGTCTGTCGATGCGGCGCAATACAATATTGCTGCTAACCAGGTCGATAATGTGAAAATCCTGCGGATGTCCAGTGAGGAGTTTTCCCAGGCGTTGCAGGGGGTGCGTGAATTTCGCCGCCTGAAACAGAGCGGTGTTGATCTGACCCACTACAATTTCAGTACCGTCCTGGTTGATCCTCCGCGCAGTGGTCTGGACGACGAAACCGTAAAACAGGTGGCTGAGTATGACAATATTGTCTATATCTCCTGCAACCCGGAAACACTGCACGAGAACCTCAAACAGCTTACCGTTACCCATACTTTGCAGCGTTTTGCCCTGTTTGATCAGTTCCCCTATACCCATCATCTTGAATGTGGTGTCTATCTGACACGGAAGTAACGATAGCAAAGGGATGAATAATCCATTGAGCATGTGATGGAGAACCCGGATTTAGCACTTTAAGTATTGTATTTTGATACTGTTACTGTGGAGATAGTGTTACTTGGACGATAAAAAGATACTTTCGAGATCACTTTATCGGGAGGTAGTGTTATGCTCAGGACTAAAATTTCAGCGCCGGTGATCACGTCACCGGTATTATCAGTTGCTTCATCGTTCTATCAGGGAGAGTAGGATGTCAGCACTTCTTCGCATCAATGGTTTTCTGGCCTTTATTGCCATCGCCTTTATCAATGCCTTTGTCGATCTTGGGCATAAGATCATTATTCAAAACACCCTGTTTAAAGCGTATGACGGCGATCTGCAGATCGTGCTGACGGCGGTAGTCAATGGATTGATTTTGCTGCCGTTCATCATGTTGTTTACCCCGGCGGGGTTTCTGGCGGATAAGTACCCGAAAAACCGGGTGATGAAATTTTCTGCCTGGGCGGCCGTGGGTGTCACGCTGTTGATTACCCTGAGTTATTTTCAGGGGTGGTTTATTGCCGCCTTTGCGCTCACCTTCATACTGGCGTTGCAAAGTGCATTTTACTCGCCGGCTAAATATGGATTTATTCGTGAATTAGTCGGCGAAGAGAACATTACCGAAGGTAACGGCTGGGTTCAGGCGGTGACCATGATCGCTATTCTGACCGGTATCGCGGTGTTTTCTTTGTTGTTTGAGATCCGTGTTGACGGGGCTTTTCAGCTCTCGCCAGAGCAAAGCCTGGAGATGATCGCGCCGTTAGGCTGGTTGCTGGTGATTGGCTCGGTGTTTGAGCTGGTGCTGGCGTATCGCTTGCCGAAAACCCGTGAAACAGATCATCAGGTCAGCTATGACTGGCAGGCCTACCGCAGTGGCAAGACGCTGACCCGTAATCTGTCGATGATCTACCATAACCGGACTATCTGGTTATCAATCATCGGTGTGGCGCTGTTCTGGTCGGTCAGTCAAGTGATGTTGGCGGTGTTTCCTGCGGTGGCTGAATCTCATCATGGCATCCATAACACCTTTATCATTCAGGGCACGATGGCGCTCGCGGGTGTGGGTATTATGGTGGGGTCGGTGCTGGCCGGACGCTGGTCGCCCCACTATATCAATATTGGCCTGATCCCGTTGGGGGCTGTAGGCGTAGCGGCAGGGCTGGTTCTGTTGCCGCAGGTTTCATCGGTGTTCTATCAGGCGATGGTGTTCTTTCTGATCGGGCTCAGTGGTGCGCTGTTAAATGTACCGCTACAGGCACTGATTCAGTTTAATGCCAGCGGCAAAGAGACCGGCAAAGTGCTGGCGGGCAGTAACTTCATTCAGAATATAGCGATGCTCGGTTTTCTCTCGTTGACCGTGTTGTTCGCCTGGGCCGGGATTGATGGTCTCTGGTTGCTCTGGCTGCTGGCTTTGATGGGTGTTGTCGCGGCGCTATTTGCTATCAGGATGTTGCCGCAGGCGCTGGTGCGGGTACTGGTGGCGGGTCTGATCAAGCGTAAATACAACTTGCAGGTATTGGGGTTTGAAAATCTGCCCCGTGCTGGTCAGGGGGTATTACTATTGGGAAATCATATCAGCTGGCTGGACTGGGCGATGATTCAGATGGCCTGTCCCCGTCATATTCATTTCGTCATGGAACGTTCAATCTATGAGCGCTGGTACCTGAAGTGGTTTATGTCGATGTACCGGGTGATTCCGATCTCCAGCGGTCATAGCCGTGAGGCGCTGCAAACAGTCGGTGAACTGATCAGTGCCGGGCAAGTGGTGTGCCTTTTCCCTGAAGGGGCGATCAGTCACACCGGTCAGATCGGTGAGTTTAAAAAGGGTTTTGAGCGCGCCTGTGAAGAGGCTGAGGGGGTGATAGTTCCCTTCTATCTGCGGGGACTGTGGGGCAGCCGCTTCTCCCGCTCAACCGATAAGATGAAAATGATTCGCCGCGGTGGCCTGAAGCGCGATGTAATCGTTGCTTACGGTCAGCCAATGCCGATCAGCAGCAGTGCCTCTGAGGTCAAAAAGAAAGTAACCGAGCTGTCGATTCATACCTGGGAGCGCTATACCGGCACACTTCAGCCGCTGCCACAGAGTTTCATTCATACCGCCAAGAGTGCTATGTCTGATATGGCGATTACCGATGTTCAGGGGGAGCCGTTAAGTTATCGTCGCTTACTGACTGCTGTGGTGCTGTTTAGTCAGCGGTTGAAAAAAACACCGGGACAGCGCATGGGGCTGCTGTTACCCACCTCAAGTGCCGGAGCGATAGCCAATCTGGCTGCGCTGTTTGCCGGACGGACGCTGGTTAATATTAATTTTACCGCGACTGAGTCGGCGCAGCTGGCGGCGCTGGAGCAGGCCGAGGTTAAGACGGTCGTCACGGCGCACAAGTTTGTTAACAAACTCAAAGCCCGTGGGCTTGACCCTGAAGCCCTGTTTGCAGGGCGTCAGGTGGTCTATATGGAAGATCTCAAGGCGGAGATCGGTAAAGCTGAAGCGATGGTGACGATGGGCTTGCTGAGTGTGCTGCCAACAACTGTGCTGCAGTGGTGGCTGGGAGCCAGCACGAAGATGGAGGATACCGCTGCGATCCTGTTCTCTTCCGGCAGTGAGGGAGCGCCCAAAGGGGTGATGCTCAGTCATCGGAATATTCTCGCTAACCTGCGTCAGATTGCCGATGTGCTGAATGTCCGTGAAGACGATTGTATTATGGCAACGTTGCCGCTATTTCATGCTTTTGGTCTGACTGTAACCTGCTTCCTGCCGCTGATTGAGGGGTTGCCGGTGGTCTGCCATCCGGACCCGACCGATGCGGTAAACATCGGTAAAGGGGTGGCGAAATACCGGGCAACGATGATCTGTGCGACCTCAACGTTCCTGCGTCTCTATACCCGAAGCAAGAAGCTTCATCCGTTGATGCTACAGTCGATTCGGGTGGCGGTTGCGGGTGCTGAACGACTCGACCCTGCTGTGCAGCAGGCGTTTGAATCCCGTTTTCGGGTGCCGGTTATTGAGGGTTATGGTTCTACCGAGACGACTCCGGTTGCCAGTGTTAACCTGCCTGATCATCTGTCGGTTGATGGCTGGTTTGTGCAGGTGGGAACCCGCCCGGGGACAGTGGGTCTGGCGTTGCCGGGTTCGACTTTCCGCATCGTTGATCCCGTATCCCTGGAGGAACTGCCAACCGGAGAAGATGGACTGATTCTGATCGGGGGCACCCAGATCATGAAGGGCTATCTGAATAATCCGGAAAAAACCGCCGAGGTAATCGTCGAAATGGATGGTTTGCGCTGGTATAAAAGTGGCGATAAAGGCCATCTGGATGAAGACGGCTTCCTCACGATCGTTGATCGTTATTCCCGCTTTGCCAAGCTGGGTGGAGAGATGATCAGTCTGGGTGCGGTTGAGCAGGAGGTGAGAAAGCACCTTGTCGATGATGAAGCCGCGCTGGTGGCCATTAATCTGCCGGATGAGCGTAAAGGCGAGCAGATTATATTGCTGCTGGATGCGGATATTGACGTTGATAACTTCAGAAGCTACCTGACCAGTCAGGGTGTTCCGCCACTGATGTTGCCGGCGAAAGTGTTCCGGGTTGATGAGATTCCGTTACTGGGCAGTGGTAAAACGAACTATCCGGCGGCAAAAGCACTTGCGGAGCAGTTGCTGGTTTCAGGCTAGAGGCTGCTTTTTAAACCGGGTCTTGTTTCAGGCCCGGTTCCTTCTCTGTATTATTCCTCTTAAACCTTGCGCTGTTACCCTGGTGTCAGGCGTTGTTCAGCCGTGTGATGGCCTTCCCTGTGTTGAACTCGAAGGTTGCTTTTTGGATGATTGAGTTTGTTGTCTTACTGATATGTTATACTGTAACATTGCCTTTTTTTGTAAAGACGAAGGGTGTGGGTAATGAAACTGTTGAGTGGGGTGTTGTTAGCACTGGTTGCGCCCGTTGTGGTTGCTGAGGGGATTGAGCGACAGTTCGAGAGCCATGAGCATGGTAAGGCCGTCATGACAGTGGTGTTAGAAGGCAAGGCATTGCAGATAGAGATTAACTCTCCAGCGGCCAATATCGTTGGCTTTGAGCATGCTCCAGCTGATAAGCAGCAGAAGGATGCTCTGATCTCTGTGATTGGGCAACTAAAAAAACCAGAACAGTTGTTTGTTTTTCCTGACGGTTCTGCCTGTCTGGCAGATCTGGCAGAGGTTCAAACGACCATGATGGACGATCATGAGACAGATCATGACCATGAAGCGAGTCACGACCATGAGACAGGTCATCAAGCAGATTCTGGCCATGACGGAGATAATCATAGCGATTTTCAGCTGTCATATCAGTTTCATTGCGGCTCTCCCGCGTTGCTGAAGGGTTTCTCCGTTGAGCTGTTTGAATATTACCCACAGATGAAACAGCTGCAGGTTCAGCTAATTGGTCCTTCTGGTCAAAGTTACCAGCAGCTAGATGAAGACAACAGATGGATAAACTTTTAAGTTTGGCGCCGATGGACGCTATACCGGACGCAATCATTCAGCTCGATAATGTCGTGTTTGGCTGGCCGGATAGCCCGCCTGTTCTGGATATTCCTGCGCTAACCGTTGCCGCAGGTGAACGAGTTTTTCTGAAAGGCCCTTCGGGGAGTGGCAAAAGTACGCTGCTTAATCTGATCGCTGGAATACATACCCCACAGCAGGGGCGTGTCAGCGTATTAGGACAGCCTCTGCATCATCATGGCAGCGCCTGGAGAGATAACTTCAGGGCTGATCATCTAGGATTGATCTTTCAACAGTTTAATCTGCTTCCCTATCTTTCGGTGCTGGATAATGTGATGTTGCCCTGTCGGTTTTCAACACGACGTAAAGCGCGGGCAACTGCACGTTATGGGTCACTCGAGAATGCTGCGATACACCTGCTGGAGCATCTGGGAATAGCCAGTGATGTGTTGCATGGCAGAGGGGTGACACGGCTTAGTATTGGCCAGCAGCAACGGGTGGCTGTGGCCAGGGCGTTGATTGGTAGCCCTGAGCTGGTTGTCGCAGACGAGCCAACCTCCGCGCTGGACAGCGATAGCCGTGACGGGTTTCTTAATCTGCTGATCAGTGAATGTGAACTGTCCGGGAGTACGCTGGTTTTTGTCAGCCATGACCGCTCGTTGGAAGCGCACTTTAGTCAGATAGTTTCATTGGGTGATATTAATCATGCAAAGGAGTGCCTGTGAAAGTTGTTTTAATGCTGGCATTGCGCAGCCTCTATAACCGGCGTCTGACAGCGATTATGACGGTGATCTCTATCTCTGTTAGCGTCGCGTTGCTGCTCGGGGTAGAAAAAATCAGAACAGAAGCGAAGAGTAGCTTTAGTTCTACCATTTCGGGTACTGACCTGATTGTCGGAGCGCGATCCGGGTCTGTTCAATTATTGCTCTATTCCGTTTTCCGCATAGGTAATGCCACCAATAATATCAGTTGGCAGAGTTATCAGGAGATCGCATCCCAGCCAAAAGTGGAGTGGACGATCCCTATGGTACTGGGCGACTCGCATCGGGGTTACCGGGTGCTGGGGACTACCGCCGACTACTTTAAACACTACCGCTATGGACGCAAACACACCTTAGCCTTTCGCGACGGGCAGCCGTTTGAAGCCCTGCATGATGTGGTGTTGGGGGCCGAGGTAGCGAAACAACTGAATTATCAGCTAGGTCAGAAGGTTGTGATTAGTCATGGCACTGGCACTACCAGCTTCAGCAAACATGAGGACCAGCCTTTTACGGTTGTCGGTATTCTTGAGCCAACCGGGACGCCTCTGGATCGTACGCTGCATGTTAGTCTTGCTGCGATAGAGGCTATCCATATCGATTGGCAGTCGGGCAGTTATATACCCGGTTCCGGGGGCACGACCCCAGTATCTGAACGTAAGTTGGAGCCAAAACAGATCACTGCGATTCTGGTTGGGTTAAAGTCAAAAATGTCGACATTTCAGCTGCAACGGTCCATTAACAACTACCGCAAAGAGGCGTTGCAGGCAATCCTGCCCGGCGTGGCGCTGCAGGAACTCTGGAGCATGCTTGGTATCGTTGAAAGTACCCTGTTAATTATCTCCGGGTTTGTCGTCGCCACGGGCTTGTTTGGGATGCTGACAGCGTTGCTGACCAGTTTGAATGAACGTCGGCGTGAGATGGCGATTTTGCGAGCGGTTGGCGCGCGACCCTGGCAGGTATGCTTGCTGCTGGTGCTGGAGACCGGTGGGTTGACGCTATCGGGCATTTTGCTGTCGCTGATTTTTCTCTATGGTGGACTAGCCATTTCCATCCCTTTTATTGAAAACCACTTTGGTCTCTTTTTAGAGCTAAGCCTGCCTGGACTATATGAACTTAAATTGCTGTCGCTAGTCTTTATAACGGGGCTTTTGTGTGGGCTGTTGCCGGGCTATGGTGCTTATCGATATAGTCTTGCCGATGGCATGACCGTGCGTTTGTAAGAAGGGTAAATGAGGAAAATAATGCATAAAATAATTGCTCTGTTGTCTCTGATGGTAATTGTCTGTGTGGCGCCGGTGAAGGCTGAAACGGTTAATGGCGAACAGGTTGAGACGATTGAGTGGGATATTCTGATGCCCGCTGACTATTCACCGATGGAAATCTTTGATACCAGTCAGTTCTCATCACTGGATGACTATGATCCCATGGCTGAGATAAAGCTGAAAGTGATGATGGAGGCGTTGAGCTCGGCGCCGGTTGTTCCGGAGATGGACGGCAAAATGGTTCGTATCCCAGGCTTTGTCGTACCGCTGGTGGAGGAGGGCTTAAAGGTGACCGAGTTCTTTCTGGTGCCCTATTTCGGTGCCTGTATTCATGTGCCGCCACCGCCTTCCAATCAGATTATTCATGTGACCTACGAGCCGGGTGTTAATGTTGAGAACCTTTATGATGCGGTCTGGATTGTCGGTAAGCTAAGTGTTAAAACGACAACGCACGAGCTTGGCTCTTCCGGGTACAAAATCGATGCTTTTAAGGTTGAAGCTTATAAAGAGTGAGTCAACAGATCTTAAATTGTGGCACCATAGTGTGTTTGGAGCTTTCTGTATCTGGAGGTTTTCCACAGCTTCATGCATAATACCTGACTAATATGGTTGGTTAATAATTTTTATTGTTTACATGCACAGTAAAGCCACAGGCTAAGGTGTTATTTCATGCAAAATATTAAGAATATTGTTGCTGTCGCGTCCGGTAAAGGAGGCGTAGGTAAATCTACAACGACCGTTAATCTGGCATTGGCAATGGCGGCAGAAGGCTATCGTGTGGGTATTCTCGATGCCGATATCTATGGTCCGAGTATGGGGACGATGCTGGGCGTTGCACCGAAAACTCGTCCGGAGCCCTCCGGTGAAAACGCGATGAAACCAGTAATGGCGCATGGACTGGAAGTGATGTCCATCGCTTTTCTGATTGATGACTCGCAACCGATGGTATGGCGCGGCCCGATGGCCAGTGGCGCGTTGCAGCAGCTAGTTACCCAGACCCTGTGGGGAGATCTTGATTTTCTGTTTATTGATATGCCGCCGGGCACCGGTGATATTCAGCTGACAATATCCCAGAAACTGCCTGTGAGCGGCGCCGTGATTGTGACTACACCGCAGGATATCGCGTTGCTGGATGCCCGGAAGGGGATTGAGATGTTTCGCAAGGTGGATATTCCGGTGCTTGGTATTGTTGAGAATATGAGTGTGCATATCTGTAGTCAGTGTGGTCATGCAGAGGCGATCTTTGGCAGTGGCGGTGGTGAGGATCTGTCCCGCACTTATGGGGCGCCTTTACTGGGCCAGTTGCCGCTTAAAATGTCGATTCGAGAAGCCGTTGATAGTGGTAAGCCTACTTTGGTGGCGGACCCTGACGGTGCTGAATCCGCAATCTACCGTGCGACTGCGCGTCAGGTCGTTGAAGCGCTGAAAAGTCGGAGTGGTGTGCAGCAAGCGATGCCGAATATCTCTATCAGTCAGGACTAACCAGGCATACCCCGGATGCCGGGTTCTGGCGATCAGCTACCGCATTTTTTTTCTGAAAATGCGGTTTTTTTTTAGCAAAAACGATATTATGTGCGGCCGCACAATATAACCAATAACTGGAACTGAAAAGATGGGTATCAAATCAGACAGCTGGATTCGCCGTACCTCACTTGAACAGCGCATGATCGAACCGTTTGAACCGGGCCAGGTGCGTCGTCGTGGAGAAGAACGACTGATCTCCTATGGTACCTCCAGTTATGGTTACGATGTTCGTTGTGCCGATGAATTTAAAATTTTCACCAACATCAACTCCTCTATTGTCGACCCGAAAAACTTCGATGACGGCAGTTTTGTCGACGTGAAATCTGATGTCTGTATTATTCCGCCAAACTCATTTGCGTTGGCGCGGACGGTTGAATACTTTCGCATTCCCCGTGATGTTCTGACCATCTGTCTGGGCAAAAGTACCTATGCCCGTTGCGGTATCATCGTTAACGTGACGCCTCTGGAGCCCGAATGGGAGGGGCATGTGACGCTGGAATTTTCTAATACCACGCCGCTGCCTGCGAAAATTTACGCCAACGAAGGTGTTGCTCAGATGCTGTTTTTGGGGGCTGATGAGGTGTGTGAAACGTCTTATAAAGACCGTGATGGCAAATATCAGGGGCAAACAGGGGTGGTTGTTCCTCGTACATGATTGAACCAAGCGAAAAAATCCAGAGTTTCTGGCAGCAGGTAGAGCAGACAATTGACCGGCTGTTGACCAGTGAGTCAGAGAATCAGTTTGATAACGAGTCACTGCTGCTGGAATACAGTAAAAGCCTGAGAGGTATTGATGCTAACCTGACCTTCCACTTCGAACGTGATGAAGGTGAGGGCAGTGTTGAGATGATCTTTGGCTGCGATGGCTATCCTGAATCGATCAGTTCAGTGCTGACGCTGGTGGGTGCTGCACCCGATATCGGTGGGGTCAGTTTTGTGGCCTTTAATAATCGCTACGATCCGGTGCCTGCCACGGTTAACTTTGGTGATGAGCAGTTTCAGCTGGATGAGTTCTGGTTTGGTTACCGGGTAGAATCCGGGCGTTATCATCTGGACATCTATATGCAGGATCTTCCCGAGTCGCTGGATATGGAGCCGCGTATTGAGGCGGTGATGATCTATCTGGATGCTTTGATTGGCGAATACGATCTAATGACCCGGGTTTCCACCCTGGACTGGTATGATCTGCCGGCAGATCCGGTAGATTATGTGCTGCAGCCGTTGTCTGAGCTGCGACACTGTTTTGATCAGCAGCGTAATCATATTAGCCCGATCGGGCTAATCTATCATTGATTCAACCGCTTTGGTTTAACCGCGTTAATTGTCCGACAGTATGTAGATGCTACCCTCTTCATCCTCTTCGCCAGTAAACGTGCTGCACCAGAGTATCTGACTAAGCATGATCCATCCTCTTATTATATTGATCCATAGAGGTATGGAATCTGGCCCTTTACTAAAGATTCCTGCCTCTTAATACTGCTTCGGCTGAGAGTGTGTAAACATTAGTATAGGTTATAGATTGGCGGTTTTTAGGGTCGATAAGCTAAAATAATTTAGGTGAAAACTGTAGTCAGCTGCAGTGTGGAGATAGAGATGAGTCAGATACTGACAACACTGATAGAGCAGGTGAGGGCGGACTATCTGCTGCTGATGGAGCAGGATGCGGGTCGATACCCTTACACCACTGCTGAAAAAATCTGTAATGAACGACTCTACCTGAACGCGGATGAGTTGGCACGGATCGTTGCTGAAGACCCGACTCTGCTGGCGGCGCGTCGTGGTAATCTCATCGCCAGCGAGAAAGAACGGGATAACCCCAGTGTCGGCATGATCATCAGTGCTAATATTGCCGCGGCGATGATGGAAGGTTTGATGGATGTTGCACTTGAGCGGGGCTGGCTGGTTGTGGATGATAATGGCCGGCTGATGCTTGACGCTGAAGAGTTAGCGTTGCCTGAGCCTGACGCAGCAGAAGTGGATTATAGTCTGTCTGAGACGGCCCGTGAGAACCTGGTGTTGCCCGGGGAGAGTCTGCTGACCGGGGTTATGAATCGGGCTGAGTCGGCCTTCTCTGAGCGGTTAACCGATTCCCATCAGAATGCGTACGCTCTGGCGTTGCAGGTTGCCTCAGAGTACTCCCTGTTTGCCCCTGATGATCTGGCGCCGCTGGTGGATGAAAATCCGTTGCTTCTGGGGTTGCGAGGCGACGGGATGGTGGATGAAGATATGTTTGAAGGTGATCCGCCAGCCGGTATGATCGTCAGTGCTCATCTGACACAGATGGTGGTCTCGCAACTGTTAGAGCTGGCAGTGGAGCGG
Source organism: uncultured Amphritea sp. (assembly GCF_937127095.1). Taxonomy (GTDB): domain Bacteria; phylum Pseudomonadota; class Gammaproteobacteria; order Pseudomonadales; family Balneatricaceae; genus Amphritea. Next base: position 28,845 of record NZ_CAKZLP010000054.1, on the reverse strand, counting down.
GGTGTACTGGGAAGTGATAGCAGCGGTCATCCCTTGCTGCCGGAAGATGATAGCCCGACCCCGGTTATTCACTGAATCCTGATAGGCCTCTGTTAGCTGCAGCGGGCCTTTCGTAATGGGCTTTTCTGAGCCTTAGCTTTTTGTGTAGTCTTGCTGAGAACGATCCAGTTCTCCGATATCCAATAGGGGGGCTGCGTCCAGATGCTGAGCGTTAAGCATGAATGCGATCCGCTCCAAGCTTGACACAATCATCGACTGTTCCCAATTCTGCATATCTTCGAAGTTTCTCACAAAGATGTCCTGCTGTGTAGTTGGGGCACCTTTCATCAGCTCGTTGCCGGTTTCTGTCAGGCTGACCCAAACCTTACGTTTATCTTCCCTGCCTCGTTCGCGGGATATCAGTTCCTTCTTTTCCAGGCGGTCCAGAATGCTGGTCACCGTTGCTTGCGTCAGCACCATCTCTTTAGCCAGCTCGCCGGTGGTTAGCTGTATGTTTTCACGTAGAGTCTGCATCACCATCAGCTGCGGCGGGGTCACCCCGGTACTGCGGCTGATCTCCTTATCCTGCATATCGGTTGAGCGAATAATCTGACGTAGCAGCACCAGTGCTTTCTGGCTGTTTTCCATGGCTTGTCCTGAGTTGTAGTTGGTTGGCTATTCTACGGAATATCCTGACTTTTTTCCACAAATCGATCTATAGTTTGCCTGAATAATTAGCATAACAAAGTATATTTTTAAGGGTTTTGTTCTAAATAACCATTTATATAGGTTGTTTAACGCTGCTTAGTATGTTTTATAATATAAAAGTAATTTGCAAAGCTAAATAAATGTAATTCTAAATATTAGAGGGACAATGGATATCTCAAGCGTAATTTTACGCAACCCCACAGCTGCCGATGGTTATGCAGTGAATCAGCTTATCAATCACATTCCCGAACTCGACAGTAACTCATGTTACTGCAACCTGCTGCAGTGCAGCCATTTTTCAGAAACCTCGATACTCGCGGAGCATCAGGGTCAGGTGGTTGGCTTTATCAGTGGCTATCGTAAGCCGCAGGCACCTGACACGCTGTTTGTCTGGCAGGTAGCTGTTTCTCCGAACGCCCGTGGATGTGGGCTTGCAACGAAGATGTTACTGAATTTACTGGCATCTGAAGCAAACCGTTCGGTGTCTCATGTTGAGACCACTATTACCTCAGATAACGCTCCGTCCTGGGCGTTGTTTACCCGTCTGGCAGACCAGTGCAATGCGCCTCTTGAGCGCGCTCTGATATTTGATCGTGTGACTCATTTTAATGATCAGCACGATTCAGAGCTCCTGGTCCGTATTGGACCAGTCCAAAAGTAATATTTCGTAGTTCGATATAAATTATCCACTAATTCTTACTAAGAGTGCTTTTATGAAAATTTTTGAACAGATTGAATCTGAAGTTCAGTCCTATGCCCGTTCGTTTCCACGTGTCTTCAACAAGGCGCAGGGAGAATACCTCTATGATGAAGATGGCACGCGCTATCTTGATTTTCTCGCCGGTGCCGGGACACTTAACTACGGCCACAACAATCCGATGTTTAAAGAGAAGCTGCTGGAGTATATCCACTCCGACGGCATCACCCACGGTCTGGATCTGCATACCAAAGCTAAAGGCGAGTTTCTTGAAGCGTTTAATGAAAAAATTCTTAAGCCCCGCGGTCTTAACTATGTGATGCAGTTTACCGGCCCTACCGGAACGAACGCTGTCGAGGCGGCGCTGAAGCTGGCGCGTAATATCACCGGTCGTGAAAATATTATCAGTTTCACCAATGGCTTCCACGGTGTCACCATGGGCGCGCTGGCGGCTACCGGTAACTCTCACCACCGGGGTGCTGCGGGTGTCAGCCTGAGCGGTGTCAGCCGGATGCCGTATGACGGTTATCTGGGAGACGATATTGATACCACCTTGTATCTGGATAAGGTTCTGAGCGACTCCAGTAGTGGTATCGACAAACCTGCCGCGGTCATCGTTGAGACCGTTCAGGGTGAGGGCGGCATCAATGCTGCCAGTTTCACCTGGCTGCAGGAGCTTGAAAAAGTATGTCGCAAGCATGATGTTTTGCTGATTGTCGATGATATTCAGGCCGGTTGTGGCCGTACCGGTACCTACTTCAGCTTCGAGGAAGCGGGTATCAAGCCGGATATCGTGACTCTGTCAAAATCCCTGGGTGGCTACGGACTTCCGTTTGCGGTTGTTCTGTTTAGTCCGGAACTGGATCAGTGGAAACCGGGTGAGCATAACGGCACTTTCCGGGGCAATAACTTCGCGTTTGTTACCGCAAAAGCTGCGATTGATTGTTACTGGTCCGATGACACCTTTGCTAAAGATGTGCAGATGAAAGGGCGTTATGTCAAAGAGCGTCTGGAGCAGATCGCCAAAGAGTATGGTGATGGCAACTTCTCTACCCGTGGTCGGGGGATGTTCCAGGGCATCAACTGTGTCAGTGGTGAACTGGCAGATAAGATCACCTCTAAAGCGTTCCAGAATGGCCTGATGATTGAAACCAGTGGTGCGGATGACCAGGTCATTAAGTTGCTTTGCCCTCTGATTATCAGCATGGACAACCTGAAAGCCGGTATCGATATTCTCGAGAACGCTATTCGTGAAGTCTGCGCCAAAGAGGATAGCTTTATGGAGCAGAAGAAGTACTTCGATCAGGTCAGTCTGGCCAGCTAAGGATGACGCAGCAGGATCTGATTCATCTTTTGAGAAGAGAGGGGGGCGTGGGTACTGCTTCCCGAGAGGTCGCTGAAGTGTAAATACAGGCTTCACTGTATCAGCGGCTCAGGGCTTATTCGGGTGATGTCCCGTTCACGTCCCTATCGGTTGAAGTCGGCGGAAAGCCTGCTGATTCCGGCAGATGAGGTGGTCACTGTATCCGGCAGTGAAGATATGGTCATCACCCTGCAGCCCGAAACAGACACTAAGTAACTGAATTAAGCACAACTGAACAAAGAGGAAACAAAATGATTGTACGTGATTTAGCAACAGCCGAGCAGAGCAACCGCCGAGTGGTATCCCCCGATGGTAATTGGGAGAGCACGCGGATGCTGTTGAAAGATGACAATATGGGCTTCTCTTTTCACATCACCACTATCTATAAATACGCTGATTTTGGCATGCATTACCAGAATCATCTGGAGTCGGTTTACTGCATCTCCGGTGAGGGTGAAGTAGAGACCGTGCCAGAGGGTAAAAAATACCCGATTAAGCCGGGCACGCTGTATATCCTTGATAAAAATGATAAGCACATCTTGCGGGCATTTGAAGAGATGCAGATGGCCTGTGTTTTTAATCCACCGCTGAATGGTAAAGAGGTTCATAACGCTGACGGCGCTTATGAGCTGAGCGCAGAAGCAGTGACGGCTTGATTATGAATGTAAAAGGAATGTTTATGTCGGGTCAGCAAGAGTGTGAAGATGTCTACCCCTCTCGACAGGGAGTGCACCAGTTTACCGCGCGGCAGGATCCCACTGTTTATGCGCCCAAGGATCGAGAAGCGCCGATCTCTGAACAGCAGATAAATGACTATGCTGAGCAGGGTTATATGGTGCTGGAGGATCTGTTCTCCCCCGTTGAAGTGATGATGTTTCAGCAGGAGCTGGAGCGGCTGCGTAATGATAGTGCCGTAAAACAGTCCGGTGAAACCATTACCGAACCCGAAAGTGGCGAAGTGCGCTCGGTGTTTCAGGTACACGTGAATAGCCCTCTGTTCAAGAAGCTGGCGGCGGACCCCCGGCTGGCAGAGCTGGCACGCTATATTCTCAATGATGAGGTGTATATCCATCAGTCTCGCCTGAACTATAAACCGGGTTTCCGGGGTAAAGAGTTCTACTGGCATTCGGACTTTGAAACCTGGCATGTTGAAGATGGTATGCCGCGAATGCGGGCGTTGAGTATGTCGATCACGCTGACGGAAAACTTCGACTATAACGGTCCGTTAATGCTGATGCCGGGTTCACATCAACGCTATGCCGCCTGTGCCGGAGTGACCCCGGAGAATCATTTTAAAGCCTCGCTGAAGAAGCAGGAATACGGCGTTCCTTCAGATGAGCAGCTGAACGTGATGGCGGAGTCGGGTGGTATTGTCACCGCTAAGTGTAAGCCGGGCAGTGTCATCGTGTTTGACTGTAATGTCATGCATGGCTCAAACGGCAACATCACCCCTGAGCCACGTTCTAACGTTTTCTTTGTTTATAACGCACTCAGCAACAGGGTTGTTGAGCCTTTTTGTGAGCAGCCTCCCCGCCCGGAGTATATCTGCAGTCGCGAACATATTAGCGCGCTTCCGGTTGTCGACTGACCTGTGAGCCGCTCTGTGCGGCTCAGGTTTAACAGGCAGGCTATGTCTGCAACCATCTTATAACCAGAAAATTTGAGAGTTATGCATACTATAGAAAAGATCGGCGGCACATCGATGTCTGATTATGTGTCAGTCCGGGATAATATTATTTTTAAACCGTCCAATCCTGACACACTTTATCAGCGCGTATTTGTTGTTTCAGCCTATGGTGGAATGACGGACAAGCTACTGGAACATAAAAAAAGTGGTCAGCCGGGCGTATATGGTTTGTTTGCCAGCAGCATGGAAGATAAAAGCTGGTTACAGGCGCTGGAACAACTTAAGTGTGAGATGTATGACCTGAACCTGCAGCTGTTTGGCAAAGGCGATCAGGTGATCAGAGCGAATAATTTTATTGATGAACGGCTGCAGGAAGCGCAGAAGTGTCTCTCTGATCTGCATAGCCTGTGCATGCATGGTCACTTTGCCCTGGATGCACATCTGGAAACCGTACGGGAGATGTTAGCCAGTATTGGTGAGGCGCACAGTGCCTGGAATATGGTTGAGTTGCTGAAGCGTGATGGGGTGAATGCCTGTTACGTCGATCTGACCGGTTGGGACACCAATCGCCATGTGTCACTGGATGACCGGATTCGTTCGGCCTTCCAGAATATCAATCTGGATGTTCAGTTACCGGTGGTAACCGGCTATGCCCACAGTGCAGATGGATTGATGTCCTCGTTTAACCGGGGTTACAGTGAGATGACCTTCAGCCGCCTGGCGGTGCTGACCAATGCCCGGGAAGCGGTTATCCATAAAGAGTTTCACCTCAGTAGTGCTGACCCGCGAATTGTCGGAGAAGATAATGCTGTACCGATTGGGCGGACGAATTACGATGTGGCGGATCAATTGGCCAATCTGGGTATGGAAGCGATCCATCCCAAGGCGGCAAAAGGCCTGCGTCAGCATAACGTGCCACTGCGGGTAAAGAATACCTTCGAGCCGGAGCATACCGGAACGCTGATTACCGGAGACTATGTTAGCAGCACCCCCCGGGTTGAGATTATTGCCGGTTGCAAGGGCGTCTATGCGCTTGAACTATTTGACCAGGACATGGCCGGTAGTATCGAAGATTATGACCGGGAAATACTTGCGCTGATTAAACGCTTTCGGGCGCATATTGTCGCCAAAGATACCAATGCCAACACCATCACCCATTACCTTACGACTAATCTGAAAACCGTAAAACGTATCCGTACTGCGTTAGCTGAACGGTTTCCTGAGGCAGAACTGGACCAGAAAAAGGTGGCGATCGCCTCGGCTATCGGCAGCGATATGGAGGTGCCGGGCATTCTGGCCAAAGCGGTGGCAGCGGTTGCTGAAGGCAATATCAGTGTGCTGGCTATTCACCAGTCTATGCGCCAGGTCGATATGCAGTTTGTAATTGAAGAGACCGATTATGACTCCGCAGTGAAGAGTCTGCATAAGGCTCTGGTCGAGGTGCATGATCACGGACGGGCGATCTGTCTGGCTGGCTATCCGGTACCGCGACTTAACTAAAGCCTTATACTTCAGCCCTGGCGTTGATCTCTTGCAAGAACTGCGGGAGTAGCCTGCAATGTCAGGGTGGCGAAAATAATATAAAAAATGGTAAAAATAGAGATCTTTAAAGCAGGCTGCACGGTACAGTGTTCATCAGACCGTTACGGATGATTTCGGGCCAGCAATCGTTGCTGGCTAATCCGCTTACTGGATCGTTCAGGGAGTCTATGAATCGGGAGTAGGGTGTATATGTCTCAGGTTAATCTGCGTATTGATCAGATCCATGAAGCGATAGAGCGGCAGGATGATGTTGCGCTCAATAACCTCCTGGCTGAGGTCAGCAGCAGTGAAACGGCCCGTCTGATTGAGGCGACTACACCTGAAAATCGCATCGATATCTGGGCCTGCCTCGATGTACAAAAACGTGCTGGTGTCCTTAAAAGTGTGCACGGTAAAGTACGTCAGTTCCTCATTGATAACACCCCCGAAGATGCACTGTTAGAAAGTTTGTTCCTGTTGCAGCCGGATGAGCTGGCGGATATTGATGAGGACCTTCCCGGCACTGTCATCAATGCGATGATTGCCGCCATGGACGAGCTGCGTAAGCGCCGCTATAACAGTGTTAAGCACTATCCTGATAACACCGCCGGTGGTCTGATGGACACCGATACCACGGCTGTCAGGGCAGATGTTTCTATCCTCTCCGTGTTGCGCTATCTGCGGTTGTTGCGAAAAAAAGAGGGCGAAATGCCCCAGCAGTTAGACAGTTTAATGGTGGTGGACCGAACCAATAAACTGTTAGGGGTTTTGCCTCTCAGTGAAGTGGTCTCTCTGCCGACGGACACCCTGGTTGCCGATATTCTTGAACAAAACTTTCAGGCGATACCGGTCGATGCCAGTCAGGATAAAGTGGCGCGGATATTTCAGGATTGTGATCTGCTCTCAGCCCCTGTGGTTGACCATAACTATCGCTTATTGGGCCGCATAACCATCGATGATGTGGTTGATGTGATTCAGGAACAGGCCGACGATAAGATGTTGCGTTCGGCGGGTCTGGAAAGTAATGCGGATATGTTTTCACCGGTATTAACCAGCGCGTATAAGCGCGGTTACTGGTTGGGAATTAATCTGATTACCGCGTTTGTTGCCGCCTGGGTTATCGGATTATTTGAAGCGGTGATTGAGCAACTGATCGCGCTGGCGGTGCTGATGCCGGTGGTTGCCAGTATGGGCGGGGTGGCGGGTTCACAAACGCTTACGCTGGTTACCCGGGGTTTAGCCCTGAACCAGATTGGCCGAACCAATATCGCCCAGTTGATCGCCCATGAGGCCTCTGTGGTGTTTCTTAATGGTGTTGTCTGGGCGCTTGTTGTTGCTGCTATCGCGCTTTACTGGTTTGGTGATCCGATGCTGGGCGCGGTGTTTGGTATGGCGCTGCTAATCGTATTAGTGACCGGAGTGATCGGCGGTGTTTTTATACCGTTGATCCTGCAACGTATGTCTATCGATCCGGCGGTTGCGGGCAGTGTGGTACTGACAACCTTTACCGATGCCATCGGCTTCTTTTCCTTCCTGGGGCTGGCGAAACTGTTAATCTGACTTTTAGCTGCGGGCTTTCGGCAACAAATAGCGCTGAGTGCTAAGCTATGAGAACAGTGAACTGCCAGCGCAACCGTTAAGATCTGTTCCTGTGATCTGATCAATATATCAATAATGTACAGACTAAAGAGGTAATTAATGGAGTTTATTACGATCGGCGAAACCATAAAATGTGTTCGGGTGTTTGATGATCCCGATAGCGGTAAAGAGCAACGGCTGGTGGTGACATCCTTTCATGCTCAGGTTGACCGGTTAGCGCCACATGTTGCTGCGGCACTCACACTGGATGAACGAAAACAACTGGAAAGCTGGCTAGCCGATCGTACCCGGCTGCAGTCAGAGCTAGAAGAAAAATCGATTGAACATACGATTCTGGAAACGCTTCCCGCACTGATGCTGCAGGCGGTTGACGCGCTGAATACACTGGACACCGTTGACCTGAAGATCTACGAGGCGATCACGGCAAGTCTTAATGATCTTACGAGTGCGCTGGAGCGTGCAGAGTCCCACACGACGACAAATTCGGTCGAGCTTGATCAGATGCAGGGGAACGAAGAACTGAAAGAAAGGCTTGATGTGATTCGGGATAACCTGAAAAAAAGGTCTTAACGTGTTAGGCAGTGTACCGCTCTATCTGTTCAGCTCTATAGCGCTTATCAGTAGGCGCGTTAGAACAGGCTTCCCGGTTGCAGGGTTACTTCAACGTTGAGCCCGCTTGTTTTTCCAGCAGGGTTAATAACATATCTCCCGTCATCGGTCTGGCTAGCAGGTAGCCCTGTATCATGGGGGAACCAAACTGGCGCAGCAGATCAAGCTGTCCCTGGGTTTCAACGCCTTCAACCACCGTTTTCAGGGACAGGGAATCGGCCAGAGAGAGCATGCCTGATACCAACGAACGGGTATCCTCGTTAGACACCAGATCATCAATAAATGACTTATCTATTTTCAATCGCTGTATCGGATATTTCTTCAGATAGCTGAGGGATGAATAGCCGGTGCCAAAATCATCGACTGCAATATCAATCCCCATCGAAACGATAGCTTCCAATTGCTTAAATATTTTCTCCTCTTCCAGTAGCAGAATGCTTTCAGTAATTTCTACGATCAGTGCTGAGCCCGTCAGTTTAAGAGTCTCCACTTCCTCGGTCAGCAGTGCGTCAACGTTGCCGCGGAGAAACTGAGCGCTGGAAATATTCATACTGACTTTCGGCGCACTCATGCCGCTATCTGCAAGTTGTCTGGCGAACCGGCAGGCTTCCCTGATCACCCATTTGCCAATAGTGTGTATCAGTGCTGATTCTTCCGCGATGGGGATAAACTCTGTGGGCGAGATAGTGCCGCGCTCAGGGTGTTGCCAGCGAATCAGTGCTTCTACGGACTCTATGCATGAGCCGTCAATTGACCAGATTGGCTGGTATACAAGATAGAACTCATCTCTTTCGATCGCTTTATAAAGATCTTGCTCCAGCAGGCTGCGACGCTGTGAATCTTCGTTAAGTTGCTGGTTAAAGTATTCCCGGGTATTGCGGCCTTTTTCCTTGGCTTTGTACATGGCATTATCGGCATTGAGTAGCAGACGTTCTGAATCTGAACCATTATCCGGATAGATGGCGATACCTATGCTGCAGGAGATATAGGCTTCATTGTTTTCAAGCAGGTAAGGCTTAGCCAGGCTAAGTAGAATTTTCTGGGCGATATGTTCTATGGCTGAAAGGTTGTGTAACTCGGTGATGACAACGGCAAACTCGTCCCCTCCGAGGCGGGAAACCGTATCACTTTTTCGCAGACAGGAGCCAATTCGTTGTGCCACCTGTTTCAACAGCAGGTCGCCTGCGAAGTGGCCAAAGGTATCGTTTACATACTTAAACCGATCAAGGTCTATAAACAGCAGGGCGGTTTGAGTCCGGCTACGATCAGAGACAGCCATCGCTTGTTTTAAACGGTCTTCAAACAGGTGCCGGTTGGGCAGCCCGGTGAGGGTGTCATAGTTTGCCTGGTGGATGATAATCGCTTCATCATGCTTGCGCTGGGTTATATCACTAAACAGGGCAACATAGCCTTCAAGCACGCCTGTGGGGCTATAGCGGGAGGAGATCGTGAGCCATTGAGGGTAGACTTCACCGTTTTTACGCTTATTCCAGAGCTCTCCCTCCCAGGCGTGCTGTTCTTTTAGTTTGCGATACATCTCTTGATAAAACCCTGGATTATGATCGCCTGACTTCAAAATTACCGGTGTTTTACCAAGGACTTCGGCTTCGGTATATCCGGTTATCTGTTCGAATGATTCGTTGACCATCTGAATACGGTTTTGACTATCCGTCACCATAATGGCTTCCGCCGCAACACTGAACACCGCAGATGCCAGTCGTAGTTTCTCCTGCGCATTTTTCTCTTCGGTTATCGGTTGCTTCAGGGCGATATAGTGGGTGAGCTCTCCCTCCTCATTAATCAGTGGGCCGATGGATGACCGCTCCCAGTATAAGCTGCCGTCTTTATGCTTATTGTGAAATTCACCATACCAAGTCTGCCCGTTGGTGAGAGCCTGCCACATTTTGGCATACTCAGCGTCAGATGTTTCGCCGGACTTCAACACCCGGGGATTTTGTCCGATTACTTCATCTTTACGATAGCCGGTAACCGACTCAAAGCAGGTATTGACGTACTCAATTACCCCATTTGGATCGGTAATCACGATAACGGTAGGGCTGTGTTCTACAACTTCGGAGAGCAGGTTGACTTCTGCTTTCATCTGCAGGGCTTTGCGTCCGTTGCGCACGGTGAAGAGTGCACCTGCAATGAGGGCGACTACGGACACTAACAGGATCAGTAGCAGGCTGCGTTTCTGCTGTAGCCAGAGTAAAAAAGATCCCTGATGATTAACCACGATAGCAACAGCCAATGGGTATTTGTAAAGCAATCGGATGGTGGTTGTATTCAGTGGGATAGGGCCAAAAAAGTTGCTGGCAGAGAATTGGTCGGCTCCGGTCGATAAGATTTTCCTGAGTTGAGGGATAACATATTGTCTGTTGGGACCGTATAGCCCTTTTTGAATCAGACTATTGCCTGAAAGGTCAGTCAGATAAACTCTATCTCTCTTTTCAAGATCAAGATCGTCGATATAGCGGGTAATATAACTTGGATTAAAGGTCGCAATAATCAGCAACCTCTCACCCTGACTGGATCGGGTTTCAATCGCGACCGGTATCAGTTCACGTATACTTGCTTCATCCGGAAAGGTGTATTGCAGCGGAAGAAAACGCCCCTTCAGGGCATTGCCGATGATGAGTCCTAATGAGGTTGCACTTTGTTCGGACTGATTGAAACCCAGAATATTGATGTTGATGTTTTCAGGCGACACACTGCGAGTATCGAAGAGGGTTTCACGTCCTTTGACCACTACAATTTGTCTTAGTTGAGGGGCAAATTTAAGTATTTTAAGTGCTTTCTCTCGAACTTTATCGACGTTGACTGATTCCAATTCGGCTTCGATAAGGTCATCAGAAAGGGAAACTAAGCTTATCTCCAGACCTTCCAGAGTACGGCTTATTGTGCCTTCGATCATTCGCGCATACAGTGCTGAGCGTTCATCCCGCTCGTCCATGCTTTGGATGAAGCTGAACCAGAGAACCGTGGCGAACAGCAGGATTGTTGCTAACACCCCCCCATAGATCCATCTGGCAAAAGAAGGGGGCTTCTTTGGACTACTATTTCTCATTGAATTACAACTCGTATCAAAGAAGCGGAACAAATCTGATCATATCTCAGATAAAGGCTTGAAATAAACGAACGTATAGAAGTTAATTGATTGCAGACAGCTGAAGCAGGACCTGAAAACCATGACCAATTACCTTAAAACTATGCTCTGCGTGGCATTATCTCTTCTGCCGCTCTTAATGAACAGTGCCATCGCCAGTGAACGGGCTGAAAAAATTAAGCGCACGGGTGAGGTTCGGGTGTGTATCTGGCCCGATTACTTTACGATCAGCTATCGCAACCCCCGCACTCAGCAACTGGAAGGGATCGATATTGATATGGCCCATGAGTTGGCCAGCAGTCTTGGGGTTAAGTTGACGTTTATTGAAAGTTCTTTTTCGCATCTGGTTTCTAATCTGGAAAATGATGCCTGTGATATCGCCATGCATGGTGTTGGTGTGCGTGATAGCCGTAAACCGCATATGGAGTTTTCCAAGCCCTATCTGGCCAGTGGAATCTATGCTGTAGGGACGAAAGACAACACCGTCGTCACCCGCTGGGAAGAGATTGACCGGGAGGGCGTTATTGCAGTGGTGCAGAAAGGCACCTATATGGAGCCGGTGGTTAAAAGGACTTTTAAACGTGCAGATGTGTCTGTGGTGGATAGTTTTAAAGCGCGCGAACAGGAAGTGCTGAGTGGCAGAGCAGATGTCTTTATGACCGATTATCCCTACGGCAAGAGAATGACCGCTTTAACCGAGTGGGCGGTGTTATTTGCCCCCAAATCGCCGCTGGCTAAAACCTATTACGCTTATGCAGTGCCTAAAGGAGAGATGGGCTGGTTAGGTGAGGTTGATGATTTCCTGCTCACCATGAAAAAAACCGGTAAGCTGTATCAGTTTGCTGAAAAAAATGGTTTAAGTGAGATCGTTGTTACAGAGTAACGGGCTGACTCCTGTTATTCATGAACAGCGCCCAACAAAAAGGCTGATGGTTTAACCCATCAGCCTTTTTTATGTTTTATATATTGGGGAGGCTTATTTTGCCTGCATCCACTGGTCCAGGCCGATAACATCTTCGGGGCTGAGGGTGCCGATCTGTTGCTTAAAGCTGAACAGGTTCTGGATATAGTCGAAACGCGCATTAGCATAATCCCGTTGAGCGGAATAGAGCTGTTGCTCTGCCTGCAGTACATCGACAACATTTCGTGTGCCGACGTTGAAGCCCTCTTCTGTGGCGCGCAATGCTGTCTCGCTGGAGAGGATGCTTTGCTTACGGGCAGCCACACTGAGTACGTTGGTTTGCAGATTACGCAACAGGTTACGGACTTCCTGAGTCACGCCTCTGAGGGCATCATCCTGATTAAAGCGTGCCTGGGCAAAACCGTATTCGGCCTGGCGACTTATAGAGCTGGTCGCCCCTCCTGAGAAGATCGGCATCGACAGGGTCAGGCCAATCTGGTTAGTCTCTTCCCAGCCACTGGTGCCGCTCGGCTTACCTTTATCCCGGTCATAGCTGGCCGTCAGGGATAGCGTTGGCAAATGACCGCTTGAGGCGGCCTGTGCCTGGCGACGGGCGGCTTCCGTATTCGCTTCAGCCACTTTCAGTGACAGGTTTCCAGCCATGGCTTTTTCCAACCATGCCTGGGGTTCGATGGGGCTGATGTTTTCAATTGGATACTCTTTAGACAGCGGGTCAATTGTGCCCACAGGCTGTCCGGTCAGACGCTCCAGCCCCTGGAAACTGTTGTCCAGATCTCCTTCAGCCAGAATTCTGGCAACCTTGGCATTGTCATAGGTTGCCTGGGCTTCCTGAACGTCGGTGATCGCGATCAGGCCTACTTCAAACTGAGCGTTAACCTGATCCAGGCGGCGTTTGATTGCACGCTCCTGTGCTTGGGATGTTTCCAACGAGGTCTGTGCCCGCAGCACCCCCAGATAGCTGTCAATTACCCGTAGGATCAGATTTTGCTGAGCCTGGTCAAACTGCAGACTGGCGACTTCAGACTGTGCGATACCCTGTTGATAGGTAAACCAGGAGGACGCTGAAAACAGTGGCTGACTCAGACTCACGGTATAGCCGTGGTTGTTGTAGCTTGCTGTTTCCGCTTCAATCCAGGTGGTATTGCCGTTGAGTGAAATGCTTGGCAGCAACCCTGCCCGGCTTTGTGGCAGTGTTTCAGCACCGGCTTTAGACGCGGCTTCAGCGGCCTTTAGCTGCGGATCCTGATCAAGGGCCTGCTGATAGATATTTGACAATGTTCCGGCATTCACCTGAGGCGCTATCAGTGCACAACTGATGGCGGTGGCCAGCAGAGTATGGTGTATGGTGCGTTGAGTTGCTTTCACTGCTCTGATCCTTGTTCCATTAGTTGATAGTCCGGCTCTACTTTTTTGAACCGACGCCGTCCCAGATAACTGTAAACCGTTGGTACTATAAATAAGGTTAACAGGGTACCAAAGGTCAAACCACCGACAATTACCCAGCCGATCTGTTGACGGCTTTCAGCCCCGGCACCGACCGCTATGGCTAGCGGCAGTGTGCCGAGTACCATTGCACCGGTGGTCATCAGAATCGGGCGTAAACGCAGGGTTGCTGATTCAATAATAGCATCCTGCAGTTCGCGTCCCTGATCCTGAAGCTGGTTGGCAAATTCCACGATCAGAATACCATGCTTTGTCACCAGGCCAATCAGGGTGATCAGACCGATCTGACTGTAAATGCTCAGACTACCGCCGGAATAATACAGAGCAAAAAGGCCACCGAACAGTGCCGGAGGAACAGATAGCATAATGATCATCGGGTTACGGAAGCTTTCAAACTGTGCCGCCAGAACCAGGAAGGTGAAGATCAGCGCTAACGCTGCGGTGACCATCAGGCCACTGCCGGACTCTTTAAACTCACGCGATTGTCCGCCGAAATCATACAGTGTTTCCGGGCTGATCTCAGCCATCTGTTGCTCGAGAAAATCCAGTGCCTCTTTCAGACTGTAGCCGGGCGCCAGAATCGCCTGAAACTTAACCGACTTCATTTTATCGAAGTGGTTCAGCTCTTTGGGCGCGACACTCTCTTTAATGTCTACCACCGAGCTCAGCTGCACCATATTGTTGTCGTTGGTGCGCAGATACAGATTACTCAGATCTCCCGGGTTTTTCCGTTGGCCGGGTTCAACCTGAAGGATAACATCGTACTGTTCACCCTCTTTCTTAAAGCGGGTCACATTACGGCTCGCCATATAGGTTTCGATACTGCGGCCGATCAGATTGATATCCAGCCCCATCTCCGAAGCCTTCTCGCGGTTCACATTCAGCGACAGCTCTGGTTTGTTCAGCTTCAGATCGATATCCGGCTGCACAAAGCCAGGATTCTTTAAGATCCGAGCCATCAGCTGGTCAGAGATCAGTTTCAGATCGGCATAATCGGTGTTTGACTTAATAATGAATTCCACAGGCCGGGAGACAAAGCTCTGTCCCAGAGAGGGAGGATTCATAGCAAATGACATCGTACCGGTGACGCCGCCAAACAGTTGCGGGGTCAGTTCGGCAACGATACTTTGCTGCTTCTGCGTCCGTTCGTCCCAGGGTTTAAGACCCATGAAAGTCATAGAGTTGGTTTCAGTCGGAAAGCCGACAATCGTAAAGTAACGGTTGCTGGCGGGTTGTTTTGCAATCATCCCTTCCACCTGTTTTGCATAGCGGTCGACATAGTCGACCGACGCGCCATCAGGAGAGATCGACATCGCCAAAATGGTTCCCCGGTCTTCTACCGGTGCCAGTTCCTGGGGCAACTGGGTGTACAGCAGGCCCGCTCCACCCAGGCTGACGGCCATGATCAGTATTGCCAACAGACGTGACTTGAGCACCTTTTTCAGCAGTGACTGATAGCCGTTAGTTAAGCTCAGAATCCAGCCTTCAATCAGATTGAAGACCGCACTGTGACGTTTTTCATGGTGCAACAGGCGAGAACACATCATGGGCGACAGTGTCAGCGCAATAAAGCCGGAAACCAGCACGCCGCCTGCCAGGGTCAGGGCAAATTCGGTGAAAAGCTTACCCGTGCGTCCCGGTGTAAACGCAACCGGGGCAAATACGGCCACCAGTGTCATGGTGGTGGCAATAACGGCAAAACCTATCTCTTTACTGCCTTTGAACGCTGCCTGAATCGGCGATAGCCCCTCCTCAACATGGCGGTAGATATTTTCCAGCATAACGATGGCATCATCGACCACCAGACCGATTGCCAGCACCATGGCCAGCAGCGTGAGGGTGTTAATGCTGAAACCGAACATCAGCATCAGGGCAAAACCGCCAATCAGTGACAGCGGGATTGTTACTATCGGAATCAGTGTTGCCCGCAGGTTTCTCAGGAAGAAAAAGATAACCGCGATTACCAGAATACTGGCTTCAAAGATCGTTTTGAAAACAGACTTGATCGACTCAGAAATGAAGACAGAGGAGTCATAGGCAATCTCGACATTAACCCCTTCCGGGAGCGCTGCTGTGATCAGTGGCAGACGCTCCTGAATGCCGTTGGATACATCAAGGGGGTTTGCAGTTGATTGTTTTACAACCCCCAGCGCGACCGCGGATTTGCCTTTAAAACGAGACTTTCGGCGTTCATCTTCAGGCGCGATTTCCACCCGGGCTACATCACGGATTTTGACCGCATAGTTGTTGTCATTGCGGATGATGATATTTTCAAACTGTTCAATGCTGTTCAGGTCGGTTTTTGCCAGGACGCTGAACTCCCGCTGACTACTTTCGATACGGCCAGCAGGAATCTCAACGTTCTGGCTGCGCAGGGCGCTCTCAATATCCTGAGGGATGACCTTATAAGCAGCCATGCGGGCAGGGTCCAGCCAGATGCGCATAGCAAAGCGGCGGTCACCAAACAGCATAACGTTGGCAACGCCATCAACGGTTTGCAGAGGATCTTTAACCATCTTGTCAGCGATCTGAGAGATCTCCATCATGCTGTGGTTATCAGATGAAAGAGCCAGCCAGAATACCGGCTGCGCATCCGCTTCTGTTTTTGCAGTGATGGGTTCTTCGACATCATCGGGCAGCGCGCCCCGCACCCGGCCGACCCGGTCCCGTACATCACTGGCAGCATCGTCAGGGTCACGGGTCAGTTTGAAGGTGACGGTGATCTGGCTTTTGCCCGAACGGCTAACCGAGCTGATGTAGTCTACCCCTTCGATACCGGACAGCGAGTCCTCGATAATCTGGGTGACCTGAGACTCTATAATCGATGAGCTGGCACCGGGGTAGTTGGTTTCAACCGTGACTACAGGGACATCGATCTTCGGATATTCCCTTACCGTGAGGCGGTCATAGGAAACGGCACCCACCAGTAATATCAGCAGACTCATAACAGTCGCCAATACCGGTCGTTTGATGCTTATTTCGGAAAGGATCATGCTCAGGCTCCTGGTTGTTGTTCAGCTGTAGGCTGGGCAGGTTTTTCTGCCGTGCCGTCAACGAAGATCGGTGTGACAGGAGAGCCAGGGAACAGTTTTATCTGACCCGCCGTGACAATAACCTGACCCACCTCCAGACCGGAGACAATATTCACTTCGCCATTACGACGCAGGCCCAGTTTAACCGGGGCCATACCAATCGTGCCGTCAGTTACCGTCATGACGAAAAAACTATCGTTCTGAGGGATGATCGCCTCTTCAGGGACCATCACCGCATTATCATCGGTGCTGAGGATAATCTGAATCCGGGCAAAAAGGCCGGGACGCAACAGGTTGTCGCGGTTTTCGATCTTAGCCCGGATGGCGATGTTATGGCTGCGCTCATCGATGCTGGGGGCGATGGCATAGATTGAACCATCAAAGCTTTCACCGGGCAGGGCATCAACCAGCACCTTAATCTGCTGCCCGATACGGATATTCGGCAGCTGATTTTCCGGTACTTTGAAGTCAACCTTCATGGTATTAATATCGGTCAGCTCGACCAGGTCCTGGCCCGTGGTGATATAATCGCCGGGGCTGAATTTACGCAGGCCGATAACGCCATCAAAGGGGGCGTCGATAGTCATTTTGTCTAACTGGGTCTGAGCGACCGCTTGTTGTGCCTGATCGACCTGCAGCTGCGCCAGCGATGAATCCATATCCTGCTGCGAGCCGACCTTTTTCTTCACCAGGCTGGCCGCCCGGTTATAAGCGATACGACTGAGATTCACCCGTGCTTTGCTTTCCTGTAGCTGGGCTTTGTACAACGATGATTCTAACACGATCAATGTTTCACCTGATTTAACAGATGAGCCTTCCGTGAACTGAACCTTTTCAACGCTGCCGCTCTGTTCGGGGCGGAGAATGATCGACTCATTTGCACTCAGACCGCCAACGGCTTCAATCATCTGAGTGAGGGATTTGCTTTGCACATGTATTACTTCCGCGGGCAGGCCTGCAGCCTGAGCCATGGGGGTACAGATCAGCGTCAGGCTGAGAAGTGCAGGGGGCAAGAACTGATTAAATTTCATTATTATCTCCATCCTTAGTCTCAGGATTTTCCAATGGTGCAAATAGTTTAAATATAGTGTCCGCCACTTCACGAAGGGGCGTGGTTGATGCTTCGACTTTGGTGCGTAAAAGAGCGCCCTGCCAGCTATCCCAAAACAGCTGGGCCAGAGCCCGGGCGGGAATATCAGCGCGAAAACTGCCCTGTAACTGTCCCTCTTTAAAGCTTTCTTCGATGCAGTCAATGACGCGGTCGCAGGAGAGTCTTATGATCTCTCGAAAGGAGTCGCTGGCATTACCGACTTCTCCCATCATGTTGGTTAATAAACAGCCTGTTGAATCGGGATCATTCTCATAATCTTCGATGAAGAGATTGATCGCATATAGAAAGCGCTTCAGTAAATGACCTTCGGCAGCGCTTGTGCGTTCATCCCACTTTTCATCTTCGAGCTGATGACTGTATTCCAGTACTTCAACGGCAAACTGTTCTTTACTCTCGAAATAGTTATAAAAAGAGCCTTTCGGAACCTGGCAGCTGTCGAGGATCTCTTTCAGCCCGGTGCCGTGGTAACCCTTACGGTTAAACAGATCCATACCTGTTTGTAGGATCTTCTCACGGTTGTGTTCGTTTCTTTTGGGGCGAGTCATGCTGATTAGACCGGTCGTCTTAAAAAGAAATATTATAGTGAGACTTTGCGGAAATGCCAATGCTGTTTAGATTAAAGTTTTTTGAACTGTTAAGCCTGATCAGGCTTGCTGTAGAGGAGGTGGGATGGAGTGTCGGTAGCGACGATGATAATAAAAAAAAGCCGGGCTGAGCCCGGCTTACAGAGCGCTGAAAAATTATTTTTCCAGAGCTGCTTTTATACGGCTGATCGCGTCTTCCAGAATGTCCAGAGAGGTTGCGAAGGATAAACGCATGTTACCCGGAGCGCCAAAGGCCGAACCCGGCACCAGCGCAACACCGGCTTCCAGTAGCAGGAACTCAGCCAGATCGATATCGTTTTCAAAGCGCTCGTCTTTGTCGATGACCTGCTGAAAACTCGGGAACGCATAGAAAGTGCCGTCAGCAGGGATGCAGTCAACCCCTTCGATCTCGTTCAGTTTTTCGACCACGAAGTCATGGCGCTGTTTGAACGCTTTGACCATCTCTTTAACGCACTCCTGATCGCCATCCAGGGCGGCTTGTGCAGCAACCTGAGAGATAGACGTAGGGTTGGAAGTGCTCTGCGACTGGATCTTCTTCATCGCGCCGATCAGTTTCGCCGGGCCTGCGGCATAACCGATGCGCCAGCCGGTCATCGAATAGGCTTTGGATACGCCATTCAAGACGATGGTGCGGTCATACAGTTCAGGGCAGACGTTGAGAATGTTGATGAACGGCGTATCGGTGAACAGGATATGCTCGTACATGTCATCGGTTGCGATCAGTACGTCTGGATACTTAGCCAGTACCTCACCCAGATCTTTCAGTTCTGCTTCAGTGTAGGCAACACCGGTCGGGTTCGACGGGCTGTTCAGTACCAGCAGTCGGGTCTTGTCAGTGATCGCCTCTTCCAGTTGCGCCGGTGTGATTTTGAAGCGGGCTTCCTGGGTAGTGGTAACAATGACAGGTACGCCTTCACCCATCAGCACCATATCCGGATAAGATACCCAGTAAGGCGCCGGAATAATCACTTCATCGCCCGCGTTCAGCAGCGCCAGAGACAGGTTAAAGAAACTTTGCTTTCCTCCACATGACACCAGAATCTGATTGGCTTCATAATCAAAACCGTTATCCCGTTTGAATTTGGCAATAATGGCTTTTTTCAGAGCGGGCGTGCCGTCAACAGCTGTGTATTTCGTGAAGCCGTTGTTCAGCGCTTCAATAGCAGCGTTTTTAATGTGATCCGGGGTGTCGAAATCAGGCTCGCCTGCACCCAGGCCAATAATGTTTTTACCCGCTGCACGCAGTTCAGCAGCACGGTTAGTCACTGCCAGTGTCGGAGAAGGTTTTATGCTGTTAACGCGATCGGAGAGTTGCATTGTCCTAGCCATATCCTCTGAAAAAAAGTGGTGCTATACCACGGTGTGTTTAACCGATAAATGATACCGGAATCCGGGTTGCGGAAAAATCATTTTCATCGCTGAATCAGGTTAAAAGTAGTATTTCTTTCAACAAAGTGACAACTATGTCTGAAATAGTGATGTAGTTTTTATCAGATGATCATTCAGCAGAAAATTTTTCATACAGGTATAATAGTCGGCTTCCATTTTTGTGTCGTATAGATCAGTTATGAAACAGCTATTATGAAGCAACGTTTTCAGATTCAGTCAAAGTTTCAACCCGCCGGTGATCAGCCCGCCGCGATTAAGGGGTTGGTTGATGGTATCCATGCCGGTCTTGCGGCTCAGACCCTCTTAGGGGTTACCGGATCAGGCAAAACCTTTACTATCGCGAATGTGATCGCAGAATTACAGCGCCCGACCATTATTATGGCGCACAACAAAACCCTGGCTGCGCAGTTGTATGGCGAGTTTCGCGAGTTTTTCCCGAACAACGCTGTCGAGTATTTCGTTTCCTATTACGACTATTATCAGCCAGAAGCCTATGTGCCCTCATCGGATACCTTCATTGAGAAGGATGCATCGATTAATGAACATATCGAGCAGATGCGATTATCGGCAACCAAGGCGCTGTTGGAGCGTGATGACGCCATTATTGTTGCGACGGTTTCAGCGATTTACGGTCTGGGGGATCCCAAATCCTATCTGGGGATGATGTTGCACCTGGACCGGGGTGATGCTGCGGATCAGCGAACCATTTTGCGCCGTCTGGCTGAGCTTCAGTACACTCGCAATGATGTTGAACTACACCGGGGTACCTATCGGGTGCGGGGCGATGTGATTGATGTCTTTCCTGCGGAATCAGAGAAAGAAGCGGTACGGATCGAACTGTTTGACGATGAAGTGGAAAACATCAGCTATTTTGATCCGCTGACAGGCGAGGTATTGCGTCGGGTTCCCCGGGCAACTATCTATCCTAAATCCCACTACGTCACGCCGCGGGAGAAACTGCTGGAAGCGGTCGATAATATTCTCGAAGAGCTGCACCCCCGGCTGGAGCAGCTGCGCAGTAACGATAAACTGGTTGAAGTGCAGCGGCTTGAGCAGCGGGTTATGTATGACGTGGAGATGATTAAGGAGCTGGGCTATTGCTCCGGGATTGAAAACTATTCCCGTTATCTGTCGGGGCGGGCGCCGGGCGAGCCGCCTCCGACACTGTTTGATTATCTGCCAGCGGATGCGCTGCTGGTGATGGATGAGTCCCATGTCACCATCCCGCAGCTGGGAGCAATGTATAAAGGCGACCGTTCCCGCAAAGAAACATTAGTTGAATATGGTTTCCGGCTACCTTCTGCACTGGATAACCGGCCGATGAAATTTGAAGAATGGGAACGTCAGGCGCCACAGATGATTATGGTGTCGGCGACCCCGAGTAAGTACGAAGCAGCCAATGCCGGTCAGGTGGTTGAGCAGGTGGTTCGGCCAACCGGTCTGCTTGATCCCATCGTTGAGATTCGTCCGGCACGCACTCAGGTGGATGATCTGCTGGGTGAGATTAATACCGTCGCCGCCAAGGGCGAACGGATTGTAGTCACTGTTCTGACGAAGCGCATGGCAGAGGATCTGACCGACTATCTGGACGAGCATGGAGTGCGGGTGCGTTATCTGCACTCTGATATCGATACCGTCGAACGGGTTGAGATTATCCGCGATCTGCGCATCGGCGAGTTTGATGTGTTGGTGGGTATTAACCTGCTGCGGGAAGGTATTGATATGCCGGAGGTGTCGCTGGTGGCCATTCTGGATGCTGATAAAGAGGGCTTCCTGCGTTCAGAAACCTCAATGATCCAGACCATTGGTCGTGCTGCACGAAATATTAATGGCCGGGCTATTCTCTATGCCGACCGGATTACCGGTTCGATGCAACGGGCAATCGATGAAACCGAACGGCGGCGGAATAAGCAGATCGCCTATAACGAGCAGCATGGCATTACCCCGATCGGTATTCAGAAATCAGTTGCAGATATCATGGAGGGAGCGTCTTCAATTCCGGGGCGTAAAACCAAATCAGGACGTAAAGTCGCCGAGCCGGTGACAGAGTATCAGCTTGACGCTAAGAAACTCAGTTCTGCTGAGTTGGCTAAGACGATGAGTCGGTTGGAAGATCAGATGTATGAAGCGGCCAAAAATCTGGAATTTGAGAAAGCTGCTCAATACCGGGATCAGCTGGAGAAACTCAAACATAGTGGCTTATAGATCATCCATCTTCTCAGTAAAGGGGCCAGACATTGCGAGAGTGCCCCTGCTTTTATAGAGCATAACGAAATCTATCAGTTACCCAAACTGAGTGGCAATGTCACTTTTTGTCGTTCAGATTCTCTATATTGTATATCAGTCATTTTATTGTTCCTGAGAACACCGCCACAGTAAATCCACTGTGTTGAGCAGTATCCAATACGTATGGTGAAATTGATATATGAGAGCCCGAAATATCCTGTTATTGCTGACGTTCACCTGCGGACTTACAGCAACATTGGGTGTCATTGCTAACTACCTTGTTTTAGGGGTATACACCCAGCAAGATGCCCAGCGTAATGTTGGAAGTGTTGTTTCTTATATTAATCATGATCTGAAATCGCTGATAGATGGTTTTCGTGTTCAGGTGGCCATTCAATCCACGCTTCCAGAGATAAGAGATTATCTTGTCGAAGGAGACAGAGATTTAACCCCCGTATTAAACAGTATTTGTGATCTGAGTAACTCTTCTCTCTGTTATTTGCTGAATGTACAGGGCGATATAATCGCGGTGAATGATGTTGCTGAAAAAGAGCAGTTGTTAAAGGATAATTTTGCCTATCGTCCCTATTTTAAAGAAGCGATATCCGTTGGTTCTGCTCTTCAATTAGCAGTTGGGGCAACTACGCATCGAAGGGGAGTCTATTTCTCCCATAGAATTGAAGATGAAACGGGCGCGTTACTCGGTGTTGTTGTTAATAAATTTCCCCCTGGAATACTGGAAGATAAGTTTGATGGGTTACCCGGCATTGTTTTGTTGATTGATGCCGACGGGGTCATATTTGCGTCGAGTCGTAAAGAGTGGGTTTTACAGCGAATGCCCGTGCTGGATTCGACGTTGAGTCCAGAGCTTGGTTACTCTTTATCTGATCCGGCAAAAACGATCTCTCTGGCATGGCTAAATACAGATACTGTTCAGGATTCTGCAGGCATTCAGTACAAGGTGTTTAAGCAGACGTCTTCATTGTTACCCGGTTGGAGTCTGGTCTATCTCAATGAGCATAACTCCTCCTGGGGCGGCGAGTTTGGTCATCGGATTCTATATCTGATGTCCGGTATTTCGCTGTTAGTCTTTTCGCTGATCATTTTTTTATACCGGGAGGGAAGAAAACAGATTGAGCAGCGGGTTCAGGTTGAGGCCTCTTTGCGCAGAAGTGAAGCGCGGTTATTACAGCTATCAGAGGTTTCAACGGAAGCGGTAATCATGCATCGGGGTGATCATATTCTCGATTTTAACCTGGCAGCAGAACGTTTGTTTCAGTGTCGGGGAGATCAGTTAAAGAATCTTCTGCTACTTGAGTTGTTTAATACCCAAGGTCGTACAGAAATTGAAAAATTATATAGTCATGGAGAGTCCAGCTTTGAATGTGATGCACTGCGGCCCGATGGCACAAGTTTCAATGCCATAGTTAACTATCAACAAACCCAGGTTGATGACGAGATAGTAGGCATTAGCTGTATCCGTGATATCACCGAGCTGAAAGAGCATCAGCAAAAGGTTCTTTATCAGGCCCAGTTTGACGCGCTGACCAATCTGCCTAACCGTGTTCTGATGCATGAGAAGTTACATAGCGCGATTGTTAAAGCTCAGTCAGAAGGTAACCTGCTTACTCTGATGTTTATTGATCTGGACGATTTCAAGTGGGTTAATGATTCCATGGGCCACGAGGAGGGCGATGAACTGCTGATTAAGGTCGCAAACCGGCTACGTGCGACCCTCGGTGGTGAACATACGTTGTCCCGCTACGGTGGTGACGAGTTTATCCTTGTGATTGAAGGACAGGAGGACCTGTATCTTACGGAAGAGATCGCTTTGAACATTTTATCAGCGCTAAGTCGGGAGTTCAGGGTTAAAGATCGGAGTTATTTTATCAGTGGTAGTATTGGTATCGCGGTTTCACCTACCGATGGTACCGTGCCGGATGAGCTTCTGCGCAAAGCAGATACCGCGATGTACCGGGTTAAAGCCGCCGGGCGTAACGGCTTCAACTTTTATACCCCTGATATGAATGAAGACGTTATCAGAAATCTGGAAATCGGCCGACAACTTCGACACGCTTTAGAACGTCAGGAATTGAGTCTGCATTTTCAGCCTGTCTTCGACCTTAAACAGCAACGGGTGGTTGCGGCTGAAGCTCTGATACGGTGGAATAATCCAGAGTTAGGCCAGGTTTCACCCGATGAGTTTATTCCGGTCGCTGAGCAGACCGGTTTGATAGTGCCCATTGGCGACTGGATTATTCTGGAGGTCTGTAGTCGAGGCCAGTCTTGGCGAGAAACCTTAGGCCAAGACTTCAGAATGGGAGTGAATGTTTCACCGGTCCAGTTCAGAGATGGCCATATCCTTTCGGCATTGCGGAGTAGTTTAAGTAAGACCGGCTTTCCCCCCACTCAACTTGTGATGGAGATTACCGAGGGGCTTCTGATCCGAAATGATGAGGAAACGGCTCAGACACTGAATCAGATTAAGGCAATGGGTATCATCCTTGCTATGGATGACTTTGGTACCGGCTATTCCTCTTTGGGTTATCTAAAACAGTTTCCCTTTGATATTGTCAAAGTGGATAGAAGTTTTATCCAGGATCTGGAAGATGATCAGGGTGACCAGCAACTGGTGCAGGCGGCTATAACCATGGCAAAAGGGCTGGGGCTCAGAGTGGTTGCTGAGGGAGTAGAGAATGAATTTCAGTATAATTTTCTCAACCATATCGATTGTGATTCGATACAGGGGTATTTTTTCGGCAGACCGGTTCCTGCAGAAGAGTTCGTGGAACTGGTAAACGCCTGTAATGAGAGATACCGATATGATTTATTCAGATGAGATGCAGTAACTGATAGAGGGTAGCGACAATGATCACAACTGCCCGCTTAAAGGTTGCCGGAAAAGCAGGTTTTTCCGGATGACAGCAGTAAAAACGCTATCCTGTCGATAGCGTTTTTTTGCTATGTCGAAACTGAAACGTTGTTGATTGACTCCGTTAACCGACGGCTTGCTCCGGCGCCAGACAGTCATATCCCAGGGCGGTTGCCACCGCCTGATAGGTGACTTTTCCCCGGTGCACATTCAAACCGTTACGCAGATGAGGATCATCAATCAGTGCTTGCTGATAGCCTTTATTGGCTAACGCCAGTGCAAACGGCAGGGTGGCATTGGTCAGCGCAAAGGTTGAGGTTCGTGCGACTCCTCCGGGCATATTGGCAACACAGTAGTGAATAATACCCTCCACCTCATAGGTAGGGTCCTGATGGGTGGTGGCGCGGGAGGTTTCAAAACAACCGCCCTGATCGATGGCAACGTCTACCAGCACTGAGCCATTCTTCATCTTCTTCAGCATCTCACGGGTAACCAGTTTCGGGGCAGCCGCGCCCGGAATAAGCACCGCGCCGATCACCAGGTCTGATTGAGTCACTTCATGCTCGATACTTTCAACGCTGGAATAAAGGGTTTTCAGCTGTGGGCCGTATTGCTCATCCAGCGCTTTCAGGCGGGGCAGTGAACGATCCAGAATAGTAACATCTGCCCCCAGACCCATCGCCATTCGTGCGGCATTAATACCGACAACACCACCTCCGATTACAGTGACCTTAGCAGGTGCTACGCCGGGCACGCCACCAAGCAGAATACCCATACCCCCTTGCGCCTTTTCCAGGGCATGGGCACCTGCCTGAACTGACATCCGGCCCGCCACTTCACTCATTGGTGCTAGCAACGGCAGGCCTCCCTGCGCATCAGTGACCGTTTCATAGGCGATAGCGACGCAGTCTGACTCAAGCAGTAAACGGGTTTGTTCCGGGTCGGGGGCCAGGTGCAGATAGGTAAACAGCAGCTGCCCTGGACGGAGCATTTTGCACTCTTCAGGTTGAGGCTCTTTCACCTTGATAATCATCTCTGCAGTGGCGAAGATCTCCTCCGGAGTATCAACCAGTGAGGCGCCAGCGGCTTCATAGTGATCGTTGAGCAGACCGATTGCCGTGCCGCCGTCACGTTGAACCATGACGTGGTGACCATGGCTTACCAGTTCACGCACCCCGGCCGGCGTCATCCCGATACGGTACTCATTATTCTTAATCTCTTTTGGGATACCAATTAACATATCCAGCACTCCTGCAGATGAGAAAACACAATAACCCTTCACTCATATAAAGTTAGCACCGGTTGAACAGATTTTTACGCCAAAAAATAGCAGAGTTTAGTGTTTTCCCAGTCATAGAGATTAAATATTAGAAAGATAAACAGTGAAATTTTTGGATTTGGTGCTACTTGTCGAGAGATTCATTGTCACAGCTACAGGTTCTGATGCGGGTTTACCCGGGGCGGAACAGTATTGAGGGCTTTGTTGCGGCGGTTTATCTCTTTAGCCTCATCGCTTATACAGACTTAATAATGCTTCATATATACAGCTGTTAAGGCAAGCCTTAAATAAGGAATAACTAAACAAAATGTCAGTTAGACCGAATGGGGGGGATAGGGTAACTGTTTAAAAATAGATTGAAAATTTATTTAAGTCTTAGTTGGAATTGTGTTCTGATTGAATATTCTCTAGTCTCTATGACCCTTCCCAGTATTGCTCAGGAATGAATGTAGCAGAATGGAATATAGAATAATAAAAGAATGTAGAAGGATAGTGTTTTGAGTGCCCCCGTCCCTATTGTCATATGCGATGATTCTCGTTTGGCGCGTAAGCAGATGGCTTCAGCGTTACAAGGCTGGAATGTAGACATTACCTTTGCCGAACTCGGCCAGCAAGCGCTGGATGCAGTGCGTGCTCAAAAAGGTGATATTCTGTTTCTGGATCTGAATATGCCGATCATGGATGGTTATCAGGTACTGGAAGAGATTCGCCGGGATGATCTCCCGACCATGGTCATTGTTGTCTCGGGTGATGTGCAGCCTGAAGCAAGAAAGCGGGTATTAAAACTGGGCGCGCTGGAGTTTATTAAAAAGCCCTGTTCTGCTGAGATAATTGCAGACGTATTACATAAATATGGTTTACTCACTGAACTGGAACATCCTGACAGCGACATACACAGCGAAGAAGTGATTGAACTCCCGGATTACTATCAGGAAATATCTAACGTAGCCATGGGGCAGGCTGGGGCTATGCTAGCCAGTCTGCTGGATACCTTTGTTGATCTACCGATTCCTAAAGTAAGTCTGGTGTCACCCGCAGAAACTGAAGGACTGCTGCTTGCTGCTGTCAATAGTGGCTTTAATCTTGTCAGTCAGGGGTTTGTTGGCCCTGAACTCGCAGGAGAGGCGATACTGGTTATTAAGCATAGCAACCTGGAAACCATTGCCAGTTTGATGGATATGCAAGGCCAGGGGGATCAGCTTGAGGCAGAACTGGAGATGTTTCTTTCGAATGTCTTAATCGGCGCTTTTTTATCAAGCTTTTCAAAGCAACTGGACATCGCTCTAAGCAGAGCAACACCGATAATATTGCGCAATTTTTCCGGTATGACAGAGCAGAACTCCCAGTGGCAGAAGACGCTGATGATCTCTATTAATTATCAGTTAAAATCACAGGGTTTTCATTGTGAACTTCTGGTTATTTTCACAGCGGACTCACTGCCTAAATTACAGGAAATGGCGAGATATTTTTCATGATTGGAGATACGCATCAGGAAATTGAAGATCTGCACTGGAACCTGGGTTTATTGCAGAATCTGGAAGTGGGGTTGGTGGTCGTTGATCGTGACAGCTATATCTGTATGTGGAATGGTTTTATGGAAAACCATTCAGGTATCTCTGCCAGCAAAGCGGTCAATCAAAATCTCTTTTCGCTCTATCCTGAACTGCCTGTGCGGTGGCTGAAGAAAAAAATTGAAGCTGTTTTGTTGCTAAGCAACACCGCCTATATTTCCTGGGAACAAAGGCCTTACCTGTTCCCGTTTAAGAGTCACCGGCCTATTACGGGCAGTGCGCACTATATGTATCAGAATGTCACCCTGTCTCCTTTAAGCTCGCCTACCGGGCAGATCGATCATATAGGAATTCTGATCTACGATGTCACTGATAATGCGATAGCGCAGCAGAAATTAGAGGCAGCGAATAAACAGCTGCAATCCCTGAGCAGAACTGATGGCCTGACCGGGCTATATAATCGGGCCTATTGGCAGGAGTGTCTGGAAAAAGAATTTGATCGATTCGCGCGAATGCATGAAACCAGCTCTGTGATTATGTTTGATATAGACCACTTTAAAAAAGTGAATGATACTTATGGTCATCAGGCCGGTGACCTGGTGATTAAGACCATAGCGCAGACGCTTCAGCAGTATGTACGAAAAACGGATATTACCGGTCGTTACGGCGGCGAAGAGTATGGCGCTATTCTGGTCGGCACCAGTGGCGAAAATGCGCTGATTTTCGCTGAGCGAATACGTGCAGCTGTCGAAGCGACTGTTATGGAATATGGTGAGCATAGCCTGTCTGTGACTATCAGTTTGGGGGTATCCCAACTGACACAGGAACAAGATAGTGCGTTGAGTTGGTTGGAACAGGCTGACCAAGCGCTCTATAAGTCTAAGCAGAACGGCCGTAACCGGGTTACTCTCTTCGATACGGAGGTCTGATCAGACGCTCTGCTATCTTCCCCCTGTGGAGCTTGATCAGTTCGCAGGTGGGTGATCGTTAGTGTTCATTTTTTCTTTCTGTGTAGTGGGGCAATCGCCTGATAGAAGCACTCCAGTCCGTATATTTTGAAATAAATGATATGAGAGTGAAATTTTATTGATTAAGGTATTGAATAGATCAGTCGCAACCGTAT
The DNA here is from genome assembly GCF_937127095.1 of uncultured Amphritea sp. Classification (GTDB taxonomy): domain Bacteria; phylum Pseudomonadota; class Gammaproteobacteria; order Pseudomonadales; family Balneatricaceae; genus Amphritea. The sequence continues at coordinate 123 of NZ_CAKZLP010000054.1, read as the reverse complement.
AATACGCATCTCTTCAGGACTATAGCTCAGTTGGTTAGAGCGCTACCTTGACATGGTAGAGGTCGGCGGTTCGAATCCGCCTAGTCCTACCACTACACCCCACGTAGTTATTCGGCTTCAGCA
>NZ_CAKZLP010000053.1 GCF_937127095.1 uncultured Amphritea sp. | reverse complement strand
GTGCATGAGATGTGGCTAAGCTCCAATCTGAGTTTTGTTATGTTTCAGGCGCTGACTCAGGGGGCTGCAGAGATTCTGCTGGCGGCTAAAGATGACCGGCTGAAGCAGCGTTATCTGGAAAAGCTGGTCACCGGAGAGTGGGCGACCTGTATGTCCCTGACCGAGCCTGGTGCCGGTTCGGATCTGGGGAACACCCGCACCCGCGCTGTACGTCAGGACGATGGTACCTATCTTATTACTGGCCAGAAGATCTATATCACCTATGGTGAGCATGATCTGTCTGAAAATATTGTCCACCTGGTGTTGGCTAAAACGCCGGATTCACCTCCGGGCGGTAAGGGCGTTTCGCTGTTTATCGTGCCGAAGTATAAGGTGGACGAATCAGGCCAGTGCGGTGAGCTGAACGATGTTCGTTGTGTTTCCATCGAGCATAAGACCGGATTACATGGCAGCCCTACCTGTAGCATCAGTTACGGCGATGATGGCGGCGCTATCGGCGAACTGGTCGGTGAAGAGAATCGTGGTCTTGAGTATATGTTCATTCTGATGAACGAGGCCCGTCTGAGCACCGGTCAGCAGGGTGTTGCAATCGGTGAAATGGGCTATCAGCGGGCACTGGAATATAGTCTTGAGCGAACTCAGGGGCGCGATGCCCTGACGGGTGAAACTAATGTGCTGATTGCGCGTCACCCCGATGTTAAGCGGATGCTGATGGGCTTGCGGGCCCAGGTGACAGCGCTTCGTGCCCTGAGTTATCAGATCGCTTCCCGTCTGGATCTGGCTGAAATTGAGTCAGAAGACCGAGCAGCGCATCTGCGTTTTGTCGCCTTAATGACTCCCATCTTTAAAGCCTTTTCTACGGAAAGCGGCAATCTGATGGCAGGCACAACGATTCAGATATTTGGCGGCATGGGGTTTGTTGAAGAGACCGGTGTCGCTCAGTTGATGCGGGATATTCGCGTCACCACGATCTATGAAGGTACCACGGGGATTCAGGCAAATGACCTGGTGTTCCGCAAAGTTCAGGGCGATCAGGGGGCGGCGCTGAAGGAATTGTTGGCTGATATTGAAGCCGACTTTGCCAAATATGCAGCACTGAATATCGCAGGCTCGGAAAAAGAGATACTGACGCAGATGATCGCAGTGCTGAATGAAAGTGCAGATTACATTCTGCAGCAGGGTAAAGAGGGGCGTGAATCACTGCTCTGCGGTGCTGTTAATTTACTTGAGCTGATGGGGGTAGCTTGCTGTAGCTGGATGATGATGCGCACCGCTGTTGCCGCTTATGAACAGACGGAACAGAGCACGGACAGGGTATATCTGAATAATCTGATCGCGTTAAGCCGGTTTTACTTTACCCACTTTACGCCCAAGGTGATGGCGCTGCATAAAACGGTCATCAGTGCGGAGACTGGGATCCAGGACTACCAGATAGAAGAGTAAGTCAGCCGTATTGGCTGACGCAACAGAATAAAAAATTTTAAAGCGAGAATAATAATGAACGCAGAAGTTCTTCCTGTAAATGTAGTGACATACGACGTCAGCGTTGAGCAGCGCGGCGATGCCTCCATGTTGATCCGGTCAACCGGGGAGTTGCCTGAGTATGCAGCTAAAATGACTGATAAGCTGGAATACTGGGCCGCCGAAACACCTGACACTGTGTTAATAGCGCAACGCACAGAAGATAAACATCACTGGGAAACAGTCACCTACGCTGAGGCGTTGGTCAAAGTAAAGCATCTCTCTCAGTATCTTCTCAATCAGAACCTGTCGGCTGAACGCCCCATCGTTATTTTGTCGGGCAATAGTATTTCACATTTGTTGCTTGGCCTGGCAGCAATGTATGCGGGTATACCATACGCGCCGATTTCGACTGCTTACTCACTCATATCAACTGACTTTGGTAAGTTGCGTTACATTACTGATAAGCTGACGCCGGGATTGGTATTTATTGAAAACCTGGGACCATACCGTGATGCAATCGACGCTGTCATGCCATCTGATTGCAGCGTGCTGGCAACAGAAGCGGCTCACGGTGTAGATGATTTTGGCTTTGATCTGACTTTATTTGCTGATGCACTTACTACACCGGTAACCGATGAAGTTGCTCACGCAAATGCAGCGGTTGATGGTGATACGATAGCCAAGCTGCTGTTTACCTCTGGTTCAACCGGTATGCCTAAAGGCGTTATCAATACTCAGCGAATGATCTGCGCTAACCAGGAGATGATTGGCTCCTATCTGCAATTTGTCAAAGAGCAGCCTCCTATATTGTGTGACTGGCTTCCGTGGAACCACACTTTCGGTGGAAATAAGAATACCGGGTTGGTTATCTATAACGGTGGTTCACTCTATATTGATGGTGGTAAGCCGGTTCCGAGAGGTATAGCTGAGACCGTTGCTAACCTGCGTGAGATTGCACCCACCATCTATTTTAACGTGCCTAAGGGGTATGAGCTGCTGGTCAAAGAGCTTAAACAAAATCCCGATATGGCCGGGGTGTTCTTTTCAAATCTTCAGGTGTTGTTTTATGCCGGTGCCGGCCTTGCCCAGCATGTCTGGGATGATTTGCTAGAGCTCTCTGTTCAGTATACCGGCCGAAAAGTGCCGATATTAACCGGACTGGGGGCTACGGAAACCGCTCCCTCAGCAATGTTTACCTCGATAGAAGAGTCAGCTTCTGGCGTTGTGGGTGTACCGGTTCCCGGTGTGGAGCTTAAGCTTGTTCCCAATCAGGGCAAGCTGGAAGTGCGGGTAAAGGGCGTGAGTATCATGCCGGGGTACTGGCGTGATGAGGCGCAAACAGCTAAAGCCTTTGATGAAGAGGGTTACTACTGCCTGGGCGATGCACTTAAGTTTATTGATGAGGAAAAACCATCCCGTGGTTTTTACTTTGACGGTAGGGTGTCGGAAGACTTTAAACTGGATACCGGCACCTGGGTGAGCGTGGGTACCCTTAAAGCGCATATGATCCATGAGTTTGCCCCTTACATTCAGGACGTGGTTATTGTCGGCCGCGACCGTGGATTTATCAGTGCGCTGGTGTTCCCGGATGTTGAGCATTGCCGCAACCTGATCGATATCGAAGAGGGTTCGCTGAGTCTGGAACAGATCGTCAATCATGAGGCTGTACGTCAGGTCTTTAGTGATCATCTTTCCAGTATGGCCGAGAAGAGTACCGGAAGTTCCACGCGTATTAAAAGCTTAGTGCTGCAAAGTCGCCCGGCCGATATTGATGCTCATGAGATGACCGACAAAGGTTCATTGAATTCTAATGCAGTGATCGCTAATCGTGCAGATATTGTTGAGGATATCTACAGTGCAACACCCTCTTCTCAAGTTATTTCGCTGTAAAGTTTATACGAGCTAAGGACTTTAAAAGAAAACCTAACGATTTTGAGTTGCTTTTATTTAACTCTCCTCAGTGCCCCTTTTTAAGGGGCTTTTTTTTAATGTCTCAATCGGGTATCTGTTTTTTAGATAGGGTTGTACACATTTCTTATGACTTGGAGGGTTAGTTATCATGTTAATATTCTTGATGGTCGGTAATTCTTTTTGGTTAAATAGAATTATAAACCGAGGATAATTATAAAAATAAATACCTGGCATGAGAGAGTTATGAAAAATAATTTCGAGCTAAGGATGAAAGGTTTTGATAGGGAAATTGTACTGAATAAATCGACAGAGATTATTCATTCGTTGGCAGGCAATAATGATCAGCTCATTATTTACATGCTACCGGACAGTCTGGATAGATCTATCCGGATTAATGTTCACCTGAGAATTTTTGTAAGTTACTTTATGTTTGATAATTGTCCGGATGATCAGACGGTCACCCCTCTGAGTACGGATCACAATATGGTCTCGCTTGAGTCCAGTCCGTTGAAAGCGCTGATACTTCATCTGCTTGAGCATAAAGAGAAAATCACCGCAGAATTACAGCGTCATTACGTCGACATTATCTACCACTATATTGAGTCGGAAATTGAGTTTGACCGGCCATTTTCAGAGACCAACAGTAGTAAACAGATACTGATGGAGCGGTTGCGGGCGCATATTGATCAGAATGTTAAACGCAATCTATCGGTAAAGAGTCTGACCGATGTGTGTCATATGAGTGAGCGATCACTCTACTACCTGTTTCGCGAGAGTGAGTCGACGACTCCGCTTTCCTACATTCAGCAGCGTAAAATTGCCCATGTTCATAGTGAGATACGTGAAGGGAGATCAAGCCGGAGCATCACACAGATTGCGATGGATTATGGTTTTAGCAATCTGGGACGTTTTTCACAGCTTTACCGTGAACAGGTAGGGGAGTTGCCATCGGTGACACGATCCAGAACGGTTGGTCAGGCGTTGAGGGCATAATCTGCGTTTTTTAGACTTTAAATCATTCGGAAATCGGCGATAGCTGAATAGTTTGGCTGAGATAGGTTTGTCTGTACTTCTGCTGAGATGCTAACGTTTAATAACTGTAGTTAAAGGAGGATAAAGATACCGGTGAAGGGGGCCAGTATCTCTATCCAGATGTATCTGTTCTAAGCGTTGATGAGCTTAGAACTTGTACATCGCCATCACTTCAACCTGCTGTCCAGCTGGACGCATTGGGTGGTTAGCCATATCCTGATCACGCCACTCGATACCCAGATCCAGACCCGGAGCATACTTGTACATCAGGGTAGCAGTGGTCATGAACGCTTCAGTGTCAGCAACATCATCAACCATCACTTTACCGTAACGCAGAGTACCGTTCAGTTTATCAGTTAGATTCTGTGTGATACCAAAGCTATAGCCTGTCTGAGAAACCAGCTCGCCTGCTGCATCGATATCGCATGTAGCAGTTTTCGTTGGATTCCATGTACCGCCTACACATAAGCCGGTATTTGGTCCCTGGCCTTTACCAGAATAGACACCAGCGGTAACGGCGCCTTTACCGAAGGCCAGTTTACCTTGAAAGGACAGCGCTGCACCGATTTCTGAATTATCTGTTAGCCCGCATTTTTCATGAAGGTCTAAACAAAAACGGCTGAAAGCGTTATGGTTATTGGTGTCTAGTCAATTCTCAT
>NZ_CAKZLP010000052.1 GCF_937127095.1 uncultured Amphritea sp. | reverse complement strand
GAAGCGCAGCGGAATCAAGGAGGGGTGTTTACCACTCGGCCAATCTTTATCACAGTTAGATACCTGAAGTCCCTGATTCCAGTCGTTCCTCCTTGCATCAAGGCTACGAGTGCTGCTTTCAACCATTATGAAACATAGTTTATACATGAGACCATAATCCGCACATCTATCCAATAGACATTACTTCTATCCAGCATGTATGCTACCCAAACTAATGGATAACAACACTCTGGATACCCTATGAAAAAAGTAACACCCTCAAAATTTATTATTTCTGTATCACTATTTGCGTTATTAGGTTCAGGCTGTAGCTTTGTAGAACTAAAACCAGAGGCAGATACTGTAAAAACCTTAACTGCCGATCAAGTAGCTGACTGCAACTCGGTGGGAACCACTACTACCAAGGTCATCGATGAGGTTTTGCTTATATCGCGAAATGAAGAAACTATGGCGGAAGAACTGGAGATACTTGCTCGCAACGAAGCAATAAAGTCAGGCGCTAATGCGATAGTGCCAATTAGCGAAATAGAGGACGGTCAACGTACATTCAAAGTCTATATTTGTCCTTAGCATAAGCTAAAAACAAAAAAACCCGATAGCGTTCACTACCGGGTTTTTCTCAAGCTAAGCTAAGTAATAATTACTTAGCTGCTTTTTTAGCTCTTTCTTCTTCAATAACTTTTTCAGATACTGAGTTAGGGCACTGAGCGTAATGAGCGAACTCCATTGAGAACTGGCCACGACCAGAAGTCATAGTACGCAGTGAACCAATGTAGCCGAACATTTCAGAAAGTGGTACAAGTGCCTTGATACGTACACCAGAAGCGCCTGCATCTTGACCTTCGATCATACCACGACGACGGTTAAGGTCACCGATAACATCACCAACATGATCTTCAGGCGTAAACACATCAACCTTCATGATAGGCTCTAGAAGCTTTGGCTGAGCTTTTGCGATTGACTGACGGAATGCGCCTTTCGCTGCAATCTCAAACGCTACTGCTGACGAATCAACTGCGTGGAAACCACCGTCGAATAGTTCAATTTCAACATCAAGTACAGGGAAACCAGCAAGAACACCAGTATCCATCATCGATGCGAAACCCTTTTCGATAGCAGGGAAGAATTCTTTAGGAACGTTACCACCAACAACTGTTGAGGTGAAAACAAATCCAGAATTCTGTTCGCCTGGTTTGATACGGTAATCGATTTTACCGAACTGACCAGAACCACCAGACTGCTTCTTGTGAGTGTAAGAATCTTCAACTTCAGCCGTGATAGTTTCACGGTAAGCTACCTGAGGCTCTCCAACTTCAAGATCAACACCGTAGGTACGGTTTAGTATGTCAACTTTGATGTCCAGGTGAAGCTCACCCATACCACGTAGGATAGTTTCACCTGAATCTTCATCAGTGTGAACCTTGAACGTAGGATCTTCTGCAACCATCTTACCGATAGCAATACCCATTTTCTCAGATCCACCTTTATCTTTAGGCTTAACAGAGATTGAGATTACTGGCTCAGGGAATACCATCGCTTCAAGAGTACATTCATGCTTAGGATCACACAGGGTGTGACCGGTCTGAACGTTCTTCATACCAACGATAGCGAGGATGTCACCAGCCTGAGCTGAATCAAGCTCTTTACGTGCATCAGCTTCCATTTCACACATACGGCCGATACGTTCAGTTTTACCAGTGAACGAGTTCAGGATGGTGTCGCCTTTCTTCAATTTACCAGAGTAAATACGAATAAAGGTCAGGGCGCCGAAACGGTCATCCATGATTTTGAATGCCAGTGCGCGGAAAGGCTCATCAACAGAAACAGTCGCAACTTCACCAGTAGGCTCACCGAACTCATCGGTCAGATCCTGAGGGATAACGTCAGTTGGGCTCGGCAGGTAATCAACAACCGCATCCAGAACCAGCTGAATACCTTTGTTTTTGAATGCAGAACCACAGTACGTTGGGAAGAATACCAGATCACGAGTACCCTTACGGATACAACGCTTGATGTCTTCCATAGCAGGCTCTTCACCTTCCATGTAAGCCATCATCAGATCATCATCCTGCTCTACCGCCAGTTCGATTAACTGCTCACGGTACATTTCAACATCGTCTACCATGTCGGCAGGGATGTCCTGAATGGAGTAGTTTTCTGGCAGACCAGAGTCATCCCAAACGTAAGCCTGGCGAGTCAGCAGGTCAACAACACCGACGAAGTCCTCTTCACGTCCGATAGGCAGAACCATGACCATCGGCTTAGCTGCCAGTACATTTTCAACCTGCTCGACAACTTTATGGAAGTCAGCGCCCATACGGTCCAGCTTGTTGACGAAGATGATACGGGAAACGCCCGATTCATCTGCATAACGCCAGTTAGTTTCTGATTGCGGTTCAACACCACCCGAACCACAGAATACGCCGATGCCGCCATCCAGAACTTTCAGGGAACGATATACTTCAACGGTGAAGTCAACGTGCCCCGGAGTGTCGATGATGTTCATGCGGTGATCTTTCCAGAATGTGGTGATCGCCGCTGACTGGATAGTAATACCCCGCTCAGCTTCCTGCTCCATGAAGTCAGTCGTGGACTCACCATCGTGAACCTCACCTGTCTTATGGATTTTACCTGTCAGCTTCAGGATACGTTCGGTCGTAGTAGTTTTACCCGCGTCTACGTGGGCGAAAATACCGATGTTACGGTAGTGTGATAAGTCAGACATTTCTTCACTCGAATGTTAGGGGCGTAAAATGCGCGGCATTATACCGCATTCATTGGCATTTGTAGATATTTTAAGCAAAGAAAAAACCTTGCTTCAATATCAACGCTCAGGGTTCAGTTTCCGGGACTGGGATACTCTGATATCACAGTAGTGTATCAGACTCCGTACTCCTCAAAAATCTCTTTCAGACCCGGCTTATTCGCCAGCATCTCTTCCCGGCTCAACCCCTTGAGTTCATGGGGGAACACCAGCCAGCTGTCCGATTTATGCAGGAAGTAATCCGGCTCAAGATCGGTTCTGTTATTGACTGGTTTGAACCAGGGTGTAGCAATCCGGATATCATGGGGAGCATTAAGACGCGCTTTATCTTTCAGCGTGTCAATGACCGCTTTGATACTCAGACCGGTATCAAACACATCATCGACAATCAATAATGAGTCGGTTTGATTAACATTACGGACCAGGTAATCAAGACCATGCACCCGCACCTCTTTATCCCGGGTACCAATACCCGTATAGGATGATGTGCGAATCGCGATATGATCCGTCTGCACGCCCAGATTATCCAGCAGTTCCTGTACAGCGATACCCACCGGCGTACCTCCCCGCCAGACACCGACAATAAAGTCCGGACGAAAACCGCTGTTAAATACCTCCAGGGCCAGCCTGAACGAGTCTTCAAGCAGTTCCTGTGCGTTCAGATATACTTTTTCAGTCATCTCTATACCTCACTCACCGGTCGTTGATCATGCCGGCTTTTCGGCAAGGTTCGCTACTGTACGTATTCTGATCAGGTCGCGCAACTTTAGTCGCTGCTTTTATGCAAAATGCCCTGATGATTCAGAAAAACGTTATATGAAGGTAGCTCAGATGTAATTTTTCGCCATCATAACACCTAAAATTCCCGGCTAACCAGCAATAGCCAGCAATAGAAAGCGCCGTTCGATGAAGGCGCTTCCTCCCGGCGATAACGCGTTTACTTTAAGCCACTGCGATCAAGCCAGGCCTGATAGGTCGGAGGGGGCCACTTACTTTGAAAATAGCTGATCACTGCCTCGGTATCCGCATCGGATAACTTATCAGCAAAGCCAGGCATCGTGCCGCCCATCGGCACACCGCCAAGCTGAACGGAACGTTTAAGACCGTTTAGCGGGTGATGCCATGCATGGGCTCTGCCATTGAGTGGTGGAGGCGGGTAGGTGCCATCCGCTTTGGGCTTATTCCAGTCTGCCGTCCCCTGCGCCGCCGCGCCATGACATTCTGCACAATTAGCCAAAAACAGCTGCTGGCCACTATCAACCTGGGCCTGGGTATACCAACGCCCCTCAACTTTAGGTTCTGACTCACCGCAGCCACTCAATAAAACCGCGCCGATCAGCATCAGTAACATCGATCTCATCTTAGTAGTCCGCATACTGACTGAAGCTGCCCACCCGGTGCTGACTATCCATCGAATAGACCGTAAAGGCATCTTTTCGGGCACCGGCGTCATCCATCCCTGGGCCTCCGGAGGGCATTCCCGGCACCGCCAACAGTTGAATATCATTTGCAGTTGCCAGCAGGCGCTTAATATCCTGAGCCGGCACATGGCCTTCAATCACTTTGCCATTCACTTCTGCGGTATGACAGGACGCGGCTTTGACAGGCACACCTAAACGCTGCTTATAGGGGTTCACATCATTCACAACCACATCGTTAACACTGAAGTTGTGATCTTTGAGGTGGCTTATCCAGCCTTTACAACAACCACAGGAGGCACTGCGATACACTGTGATCTCATATTGCTGATCGGTTTTGCCTTCCAGCCACACCGGATCGGCGGCAAAGCTTTGCAGTGACAGGCCAAACAGACCTGCCAGCACCCATACTATTGTTTTCATCTTTATGACTCCGGGCTATCACTGTCGACAGCCACACCATTCAACTGGTCTAAAATAGGACACTCCATGCCTTCATCACCACGACACTCGCTGGCGGCGGTTTGAAGGATGGCACGCATCTGCTGCAACGACTCAATCTGCTGATCGATCCGTTGAATCTGTTGTTCCGCTTTCTGTTTAACACTGGCGCTGGTGCGAGAGGGGTCCTGTGACAACTGCAACAACTCACGACTCTCATCCAGTGAGAACCCCAGATCCCGTGCCCGCTTAATAAAGCGCAGGATATCCAGTTGCTGTTCACTGTAAATCCGGTAACCATTTGCAGAGCGCGCTGCAGGCGGAATAACACCTTGCTGCTCGTAAAAGCGAATGGTTTTACTGGTCAGTCCTGTGGCAGTTGCAGCCTGAGAAATATTCATAGTCAACTCCGGCAACCCTTAACAAACAACGATTAACGCTTGAGCATGTCAAACAGACAGGGATATTGTACGGGGAGGGTGGTAGAGCGGTGGTGGAATGGCGGAAAGATAAGCACTGGGTGCCCAGCCGGTCGGGACGGGCGACGATGAGAGAAGATGAAAACCGGTCGGCATCATAAACAGCACCGCCGACAGCTGTAGACAACAATCGGGGAGTTCTGCATCACAACAGTCTGAGCTATTCATGCCTGAGTCACTTACATCGGAGCCTGTCATATCCGCGTTGCTCATACCGCAGTGATCGCCATGGCAATCCATCTGTGAATGCGCTGCGACGACAGGCACCGCAGCAGAGATCGCCGGATTAATGGCCATCACACTGAGCAGCAGGATTAACAGGGCGCGATACAACATCAATACAACCAGATTCTCGTCTGAGTTTACGTTCACTGCATACAGATTCGCCTGTTGACGAAAAAATTGCAACTCCCGGTTGACCTTACAGCGACTGGAAGCTCTACCCTGTATAGATGAAACAACTGTTATGAGGATTATCATGACTACCACACTGTTATTAGAAAACGTGACCTGCGCCGGTTGCGTCAAAAAGATTGAAAAGGGGATTAATGGCCTGCCAGATGTTGATCAGGCCGCTGTCGATTTCCCCCAGCGACGCCTCAATGTAGAAGGCAGAATCAGCGGCGACAGCCTGATCGAAGCGCTGGCAGAGATCGGTTACCGTGGCCGCCTGGCGAGTAATGAAGCGGAAGACCGGGCACGACAAAAAGCCCAGCAGGCAGCGCAGTATAAAGGCTATATCCGCAACACTCTGTTAGCCCTGGGTGTTGGTATCCCGCTGATGATCGCCGGTATGTTGATGGATGATATGAGCATTCGCTCCCAGCAGGATCAACTTGTGTGGGGTGTTGTCGGCCTGCTGACCCTGGGGATTCTGCTGTTTCCCGGCCGCCACTTTTTCAGCGGTGCCTGGAACGCTCTGCTACATGGATCAGCCAATATGGACAGTCTGATCGCCCTGGGCACCGGCGCAGCCTGGCTGTTCTCCACCGCCGTCGTCCTATTTCCAGAGATGTTACCGGAGGGTTCGCGGCATCTCTATTATGAAGCCAGCGCTATGATTATCGGTTTGGTTAACTTCGGACTGGCCATGGAGATTCGCGCCCGGGGCAAGACTTCAGAAGCGGTCGAGCGGTTGCTCAATCTGCAACCCAAAACCGCACGGGTGATTCGCAATGAGAAAGAGGTCGATCTGCCACTGGAGCTGGTCGAAACCGGCGACCTGCTGCGTATCCGTCCCGGCGAGCAGATTCCGGTAGACGCCATCGTCGAGGAGGGCAGCAGCCTGATCGATGAGTCGATGCTTAGCGGTGAACCTCTGCCCGTAAGCAAAGCGGTCGGTGATAGTGTCAGCGCTGGCACCCTGAACAAGTCCGGCACCCTGGTGGTGAAAGCGGAAAAAGTCGGCAGCGAAACCGCCCTCAGCCGAATTATCGAGATGGTGAAACAGGCGCAGGCCAGCAAACCGGAAATATCCCGGATGGCCGATACTGTAGCGGGCATTTTTGTGCCGGTGGTTATCCTTTGCAGTATTGTGACCGCACTGATCTGGTATCTGCTTGGCCCGGAGCCTCAGCTGGCGTATATGCTGGTCACCGCCATGACCGTGCTGATTATCGCCTGTCCCTGTGCGCTGGGGCTGGCAACACCGATGTCGGTGATGGTCGGTGTAGGTAAGGCTGCAGAATACGGCATCCTGATCCGCAACGGTCAGGCACTGCAGAGCGCCTCGCAGCTGGACACACTGGTGCTGGATAAAACCGGTACCATAACCGAAGGCTCACCCCGGGTAACCGACCTGTCCGGCACACACCCGCAACTGCTGCAGTTGACGGCATCACTTGAATCGGTATCAGAACACCCGCTGGCAGAAGCCATTGTGCGTTATGCCGATGAGCAGAAGGTCAGTCTGAGTCCGGTTGATAACTTTCAGGCCCACAGCGGGCGGGGGGCCTCAGGCCAGGTTGACGGAAAAGCGGTCTCACTGGGTAACAGTGCCTGGATGACCGAACAGAATGTCGACTTCTCCGCGTTCGAGAACAAAGCGCAGGAGTTAGCTGAACAGGCTAAAACCCCGGTGTATATCGCTATCGATGGCCAGATTGCCGGCTTAATCGCCATTGCTGACCCGATCCGCAAGGATTCAGTCGCCGCCATCGACCGACTCAAAAGCATGGGTATAAAGGTGGTGATGATCACCGGAGACAATCAGCATACCGCGGCAGCCGTTGCCCGACAGGTGGGTGTGGATAACTTTATTGCCGGTGTTATGCCTGAAGATAAGGCGAAAGAGATTGAGAAGCTGCAGCAGGGCGGCGGTCATGTTGCCATGTGCGGTGACGGCATCAACGATGCACCGGCACTGGCCCGGGCGGATGTCGGCTTTGCTATCGGTAATGGCACCGATGTCGCAATTGAAAGTGCCGATATGGTATTGATTCGCAATAGTTTGCACTCGGTTGCGGATGCCATTGAACTGTCACGGGCAACCCTGAGCAATATCCGTCAGAACCTGTTTGGCGCCTTTATCTACAATACTCTGGGAATTCCGGTGGCAGCCGGTATTCTGTTCCCGTTTACCGGCCTGTTGCTCAGCCCGGTGATTGCCGGTGCCGCGATGGCATTTTCATCCGTCACCGTGGTCAGCAATGCCAACCGGCTGCGGCTGTTTAAGCCCTCTTCCGCTAAATAACCTGGCAAAACCACCGGGCACGGGTTTTCAGGTTTATTTCAGCGAGCGGCTCAATACTGGGGCTATCAACACCGGAGGATAGCCCCATGTGCAGTTCGCCCAAAACCAGCCACAAAAAGCTTAACAGCGTCATCCTCAGGCCGACCCAGCTGAGCGGCCGCCAACAGGCAGATTTTGCCGCTAAAGCCAACCAGGCCTGGGAACGCAGAGAGCTTCGCCGTCAACAACACAAAGCCTCTGCCGATCTGCTCGAAACAGAACCGGCATCTCCCACAGAGCAGTCTTCACCGCTCAGGTCATTGTGGCAAATGCTATTCAGATCAGATACCACACCGCCAGCAAGCCGGTCACACTCAACACAATAGTGTAGGGCAGGGCCATAATCACCATGCGCAAGTAAGACAAGCGGATCAACGGTGCAATGGCTGAGGTCAGCAGAAACAGAAACGCCGCCTGGCCATTGGGAGTCGCCACACTGGGCAGGTTGGTGCCGGTATTGATAGCGATCGCCAGCGCTTCGAAATGCTCGCGACTAATACGCCCGGCATCGAAGGCACTGGCCACCTCGTTGATATACACCGTAGCGACAAACACATTGTCACTGATCGCTGATAACAAGCCGTTAGCAATAAAAAACATCACCGGCTGGCTACGAAGATCCTGCTGCAGTACCGCCTCAATTACCGGGGTAAACAGATGCTGATCGTGAATCACCGAAACGATGGTGAAAAACACCACCAGCAGCGCGGTAAAAGGCAGCGCCTCCTCAAACGCCCGACCAATACGATGCTCTTCAGTTACCCCATTCAGACTGGTGAGCAGAATAATCACTGTCAGGCCGATAACACCGACCTCCGCCAGATGAAAGGCCAGCGCCAGAATCAAAAAAATCGCCACACCAAACTGCATATACAGCTCAGCTTTCTCTTTCATACCCCAGCCAGCCTGCTCCTTCTCATCGTACTCCCTGAGAATTTCAAACACCGGCTCGGGAATTTTCGCACCATAGCCAAACCAGCCAGTTTTCTCCAGCACCAGTGTGGTTAACAGCCCGCAGGCCAGCACAGGCATTGAGACCGGGGCGACATTGATAAAGAAATCAATAAAGTGCCAGCCCATTTTCTCCCCGATCAACAGGTTCTGCGGTTCCCCCACCAGCGTACTGACACCGCCCAGCGCAGTCCCTACAGCGCCATGCATCAGCAAGCTACGCAGAAAGGCACGAAACTCATCCAGTTCCAGCCGGTGATCTTCATGCAGGTTATCATCGTTAGAATGATCATGATCCATGTCGGGATGACTACCGGAGACCACCCGATGATAGATCGCATAAAAGCCCACTGCAGAACTGATCAGCACTGCTGTCACCGTCAGCGCATCAAGAAAGGCTGACAGCACCGCCCCCATCAGGGCAAACAACAGAGCAAGAGCGGTTTTATTGCGCACACTGAGCAGTAGCTTCGTAAACACAAACAGCAGCATCCCTTTCATAAAGTAGATACCGGCCACCATAAACATCAGCAACAGAATGACGGGCAGATTAGCCGCAATCTCATCATACACATGACTGGGCTCAGACAGATGGATAATCACCGCCTCCATCGCCAGCAGGCCGCCGGGTTGCAGGGGATAACACTTCAGCGCCATCGCCAGGGTAAAGATAAACTCAAATATCAGCATCCAGCTACTCAACACGGAACCGAAGAGCAGGTCGATCAATGGATTAGCCAACAAAAAAATAAGTATTAACTGCTTATACCAGCCAGGCGAGTTCCCCAGAAAGTTACTGTAAACAGCCTGCATAAAAGGATGGACGTTATTCATTGACCTATACCGAGAAGATGGATAACACTCCATCTGAAAAAGGATGGCTGACTTTAAATTATGCGACCATCTTAAACCAGCATTTCAATCAAACACTATGACCGGAAACAGCTGTAAGCTCAGATTATTAAATTAATGACCGGCTCTCGCCCCGTTATAGAACAACACGGCATTAGATATTAGCGAATAGCTATTAACATCTTAAAATTAATTAATTTTATTAACGATCCAGATATTGGCATCATCTCTCTATCGAATCACAACTACTTTTCAGGAATATAAAACATGCTAACAAATAAAGAAGGCCATAAAGTCCCTCAGGTCACCTTTCACACTCAACAGAACAACCAGTGGGTGGATATCACCACAGAGGAGCTGTTCGCAGGCAAGAAGGTTGTTGTTTTTGCACTGCCAGGCGCATTCACCCCCACCTGTTCAACCACCCATCTGCCCCGTTATAACGAACTGGCACCGGTGTTTGCCAAAGAGGGCGTGGACAGCATCATCTGTGTATCCGTAAACGATACCTTCGTCATGAATGCCTGGCAGGGCGACCAGGGCGCTGAAAATATCACCTTTATCCCGGACGGCAATGGCGAGTTCGCCGCCGGAATGGATATGCTGGTCGATAAAGATGCTATCGGCTTTGGCAAGCGCAGCTGGCGTTACTCCATGCTGGTTGTGGATGGCGTAGTTGAAAAACAGTTTATCGAACCCGATCTGCCTGGCGACCCGTTCCAGGTCTCTGATGCCGACACCATGCTCAACTACATCAACCCAACGGCTGAACAACCAAAACGGGTCAGCATTCTGACTAAACCGGGTTGCCCTCACTGTATCCGGGCGAAGAAGCTGCTGAAAGAGAAGGGCTTTAGCTATGAGGAGGTCGAACTGGGCAGTCACGGCCTGAGTTACAGCTCACTCACCGCGATCAGTGGCCAGGGTACTACGCCTCAGGTATTTATCGATGGACAACGGATCGGTGGTGCGGACGAACTGGAAAAATATTTTGCCTGAGTAAGCATAATATGCGGCATAGGCAGTACGATAGAGCCAGCATTTGCTGGCTCTATTCTTGTAAAACGGTATAGCCCAAAAAAAACAAACACTATTGCGAATCATTCTTGTTTGCATTAGCATCTCCTGTATTAACTGACAGGAGCCCCTCAATGCACGCAAAAGTAATCACCTCCGCTCTCTTCGCAGGCATACTTCACTGCTCTACCGCAGTATCAGCCGTTCCGGCCACCGCTGAGATCATCAAAACCTATGCGGATATCGCACTTGCTACCTACGAGGACTCCTTGTTCAGTGCTCAGGAGCTTCAGGTCAGTATTGACTCGCTACTGCAAAACCCTACCCCGGAATCGCTGGCAATCGCCCGGGCAGCCTGGATTGCCGCACGGGTTCCCTATCAGCAATCAGAAGCCTATCGCTTCGGCAACGCAATCGTTGACGACTGGGAGGGACGGGTAAACTCCTGGCCACTGGATGAGGGGCTGATTGATTATGTCGATAGCGCGCATTACGGGGCAGAATCCGATGAAAACGCCCAATACCGCGCCAATGTAATTGCCAACACCAGCCTGCGGGTCGGTGGAACACTGATTGATGCCAGCAACATTACACCTGAACTACTCTCAGACACTCTGCATGAGGTCGATGGTATAGAAGCCAACGTCGCCACTGGCTATCACGCCATCGAATTCCTTCTATGGGGGCAGGACCTGAATGGCACATCTCCGGGAGCGGGCAATCGCCCGGCATCCGACTTTAGCCTGGACAACTGTACCGGAGGCCATTGTGATCGGCGTCGCGACTATCTGCAGGCAACCACTCAGCTACTCATCAGCGACTTACAAGAGATGGTCAATAACTGGCAAGCGCAGGGCGCTGCTCGCCTGCAACTCAACGCCAGAGAGGATAAAGAAGCGATCGCCACCATCCTCACCGGCATGGGCAGCCTGGCCTATGGCGAGCTGGCAGGGGAGCGGACCAAACTCGGTCTGATGCTGCATGATCCGGAAGAGGAACATGACTGCTTCTCTGATAATACTCACTGGTCCCATTATTACGACGCCAAAGGGATTCGCAATGTCTATCAAGGGTCCTATACCCGTATCGATGGCTCCACGGTCTCCGGCCCAAGCCTGTCAGCCTATGTCGCCGCTCAGACCGCAGCCGCCGATCAGAATATGCTGATTAAGCTGCAAAACACCGAAAAAGCGGCTCAGGTGATGGTAGATCATGCGGCCCTGGGGGAAACCTTCGATGTCCTGATCGGTGAAGGCAACGATGCAGGCAACCAGGTGGTGCAGAACTTTGTTGACGCTCTGACCGAAGAAACCCGTGCCATTGAAAACATTATCGCCCTGCTACAGCTGGACAACATTCAGCTGGAAGGCTCCGACAGTCTGGATAATCCGGCTAAGGTACTGGAGTAAGCGGGATGAGCAGAAAATATCGCTTTTTACCCGTCGCCATCACTATGGCAACCATCGCCCTGGCGGCCCCAGCGGTTGCGGTAACGGACTACAGCCAGCCAGAACCGGGTGAGGCGCTGCCCGGCGGTAGCTCAAGCCATCACAAGCAGCTGAATATCAATGCCTTTTCTCAAAGCTCAGCCAATATGAGCTTCGAAAAAGAGCTGGACTTTAAACTCGGCAATGGCATCTTCAAAAAAATATGGGTTCCTGCGCCATCATCAACCACCGCCAGTGATGGCCTGGGGCCGCTCTATAACGCCCGCGCCTGTCAACGCTGTCACCTGAAAGATGGCCGGGGGCACCCCCCGGAAGCGAACTGGCCGGAAGACAACGCGGTATCAATGTTTCTGCGCCTGAGCATTCCGCCACAAAACGATGCCCAGCGGCAACTGCTTGAAAGTGGCACAGTGGGCGTTATTCCTGAACCCACCTATGGTGGTCAGCTACAGGATCTGGCCATCAACGGGCTGGCCGGGGAAGGACGAATGGTGATCAGCTATAGCGAATCCATCGTAACGCTGGCGGATGGCGTCCAAGTCAGCCTGCGCCACCCGCAATACAGCATAGCGGATCTCAGCTATGGCCCTTTGCACCCCCAGACGATGCTCTCACCACGGGTTGCACCACCAATGGTTGGTCTGGGCTTACTGGAAGCAGTTGCCCCTGCCGATATTGAAGCATTAGCCGATCCGGACGATAGCAATAATGATGGTATCTCCGGCCGGACCAACCGCGTCTGGAACAGTTTCACCCAACAGCAGGATTTGGGACGATTTGGCTGGAAAGCAGGCAATCCAACGCTGATTCAACAGGCCGTCGGCGCGTTCAACGGTGATATGGGGATCTCAACGCCCTTTGTTCCTGCCGCTTCCGGCGATTGCACAGCACAACAAGTGATCTGTTTACAGCAACCTGACGGTAACACTCAGCAACAGGACAATGCCGAGGCATCCACAGAGATGGTTAAGCTGGTTGAATTTTACAGCCGTAATCTGGCACCACCGGCCCGCCCGGACTTTGATAAACCCGAGGTATTGAAGGGTAAAGCCGTCTTTCATCAAAGCGGCTGTGCCGCATGCCATCAGCCAGATTTTACCACCGCCTCCCGTGTGGATATGCCAGAACAGTCTAACCAGTTGATCTGGCCCTATACCGACTTGCTACTTCACGATATGGGCGAAGCACTGGCAGATAACCGGCCAGAGTTTCTGGCGAGCGGCAGTGAATGGAGAACACCGCCACTCTGGGGGATCGGCCTGACCAAAACCGTGAGCGGCCATACCTATTTCCTTCACGATGGCAGGGCCAGAAATCTGCTTGAAGCCATTTTGTGGCACGGCGGCGAAGGCTCAGCTTCACGCGACCGGGTCATCAACCTGCCAACCGCAGACCGGCAAGCCCTAATGACATTTCTGGAGTCACTATGAAATCAACTAATGCCCCGCTCTGGCCCCTTCTGTTAGGCATCTCATTGTTGTTTACAGCGGCCGGGATGCTCCATGCCGCCCCATCAGAGCCGCAATGGCAAGCGCTTAACCACAGCCTTGTTAGTGAGCACATACTGCCTCGTTATCAGTCATTACAGCGTAGCAGTGCGGAACTTGCGACCAGCACTGCCGCACTCTGCCGCCAGCCGGATCAGACGCACCTGGAACGAGCCCAGGCCGACTTTCAGCAGACCATGGACGCCTGGCAAAGCGTTCAGAATATCCAGTTCGGCCCGATTACAACGCATATGCGTAATTTCAGCATGCAGTTCTGGCCAGACAAAAAAAACCTGATTGGTAAACAGCTGAATCAGCTTTTACAACAGCAAAACCCGGACACCCTGAGTGTTGATTATCTTTACCAGGCGAGTATCGGGGTGAAAGGCTTGCCTGCACTTGAGCGACTACTGTTTACGGGTTCGCTGTCCGATCTGGAAAACACCAGCTATCGCTGCCAGCTGACTCAGACTATCGCCGCCTACATCGCTGTAAATAGCCAGGCAACGTTGGATGAATGGACCGATGGTTATGCTGACTCAGTCAGCAACGCAGGCAGCGAAGCAAGTTATTACGACAGCCATCAGGAAGCCGCCGTCGATATGATGAAAGCCCTGATTGAACCGCTTGAAGCGATCCGGGATCAAAAAATCCTCAGTCCTCTGGGTGATGGTCAGGTGCGTCCACGACGCACTGAGTCCTGGCGTAGTCAACGCTCGTTACGCAACATTCAGCTGAACGTTGCCACTCTCCATCACCTCTATTCTGGCACTAAAAAAAGCGTCGATAGTCTGCTGCGCCAGCAGGGCAGAGCGGCTCAGGCGGATAATATCAGCACCCTTTTCAACGCTATCGAACAACAGCTGCAGGCGGTGCAGGCCCCCCTGATCACCAGCCTGCATCAGCCAGAAACCGTTAAACAGCTACTCGAGATAAGCGCAGCACTCCAACAGCTGGATCGTGAACTGAGTGCCGAGATGATAACGCTGAACATTCAACTGGGGTTTAACAGCCGTGATGGAGATTAATCGCCGCCGCTTCTGTCAGCTGCTGGGCAGCGCGATGCTGCTGCCCCAGATGACGCTGGCCGCAGCCGATGATAGTCGTTCAGCACAACCGATGTTTGCGTCGGCGGCCAAAGACCGTTCCGGGCAATATCACCTTTACCTGATCGGACAACAGGGGCAGGTGTTGCTGGACCATCCACTGCCCGGACGGGCGCATCATACCGAAGCCCATCCGCAGCGGCCGTTGCTGGCCTGCATTGCCCGGCGACCGGGTCACTTTATCGATATTGTTGATTACCAGCAGCAACGACTGGTTAAACGCATTATCGCAGACAACGGACGGCATTTTTTCGGCCATGCGGTTTTTTCGGAAGATGGCCGCTGGCTGATCACCACTGAGAATGAGATCAATACCGGACAGGGACGTGTGGTAATGCGTTCGCTGGAACAAAACTATGCGGTTATCGCGGACTACCCGAGCCACGGCATCGGCCCTCATGAGCTGGTGCAGCAGCCGGGCAGTTCGGTGTTGGTGGTGGCCAATGGTGGAATTCTGACTCACCCGGATCGGGGCCGTGAGAAACTCAACCTGGACAGTATGCAACCGTCGCTGCTACGGCTGGATCTGCTCAGCGGTGAGCGACTGGATCAACAGCAGCTACCCTCAGACCAGCACCAACTGAGCATCCGCCATATCGATACCAACCGTGAGGGTAACACCGTTATCGCCTTTCAGTATCAGGGCAATATCGGTCTCAACCTGCCACTGGTGGGCGTTCACCGTCCCGGCGAAGCGATTCAGCTGTTACGTGCTCCAGACCCTGTTAATATGGCAATGAAGGGCTATTGCGGCAGTGCCCGGTTCGACCAGAGCGGTCGCTTTGCTGCGGTATCAGCACCCCGGGGTGATCTTATCTCCTTCTGGGATCTGCAAAAAAACCAGTTTATCTCGTCTATCAAAAGTCGCGATGGCTGTGGCCTTGCGGCGACCGGCAATAGCGCCGAGTTTATTATCAGCTCAGGCACGGGGCGGTGTATCCGGCACAATCTTCAAACCGGAGCAACAACCCGACAACCCCAAACGCTTGCAACCGCCTGGGATAACCATCTTACAACCGTGCGGCTCTGACCGCTAACCCAGGCCCTACAGCA
The DNA here is from genome assembly GCF_937127095.1 of uncultured Amphritea sp. Taxonomy (GTDB): domain Bacteria; phylum Pseudomonadota; class Gammaproteobacteria; order Pseudomonadales; family Balneatricaceae; genus Amphritea. Next base: position 11,274 of record NZ_CAKZLP010000052.1, on the reverse strand, counting down.
AACCGTCACTCTGAGTCAGGTTTGATCTGCAGCAGGTTACTGTCCTGATTTCACTCGTCAGCGACCTGCCCCTCCTGATCAGGAAGCCCCATCACCTGCAACAGCCATTCACGGAAAATGCGCATACCATAGGTCAACGGACGATCTTTCGGGTAGACCAGATAAAACGCCTTGCCCGTCAGCAGTTCGACATCCACCGGCACCACAAGCTGCCCATACTGCAACTCCCGGCTGATCAGCGACTTGTCTGACAGCGCAACGCCCAGGCCTTCCAACGCGGCTCCCAGCGCCAGCTGGGTACTGGAAAAGGACAAGCCCTTTTCCTCGCCGGTCATCGAAATGCCAGATTTTTGCAGTAAGCGCTGCCACTCATTGCGGCGGCTGGTGACATGAATCAGCGTCTGCTTTCTCAGATCTGCCAGGGTTTCAATCTGATGATCTTCCTGCTTACGAGGGCTGCACACAGGCACCACCACTGAACGATGCACCAGCCGCACCTCGATATCATCATCGTCGGGCGGATCACCAAAATACACCGCCATATCCAGGTCGGAGTGATCAAAGTCGATACGATTAACCGAACCGGTGCTCAGTCGCAGCTCCACATCGGGATACAGCGCCTGAAAGTCTTTGATTCTTGGCATCAGCCAGCGACTCAGAAACGCCGGAGGTGCCTCAAAGGTTAACGAGCTGGTATTGGGCGCAGAGATCAGACGACGAGTGGCCGCATCCAGCTCATCCAGCGCGTGAGACACCGCAACCAGATATTTCTCACCGGCCACGGTGATCTGCACCTGCCTTTTTTCACGATGAAACAGCTTTAACCCCAGATACTCTTCCAGGGATTTAATCTGATGACTCACCGCAGACGGGGTTACATACAGCTCTTCTGCCGCTTTATTAAAACTACCCAGTCGGGCAGCAGACTCAAAACTGCGCAGAGCATTCAAAGGGGGTAAGCGTCTGATACACACCTCAATAAGTGAATATATTTCACATTAAAGCTGAAAATCTGTCGTTTGTTTTCTAAGCAGTGCGACCTTAGTATAACCATCAACGGAACAATGATCCAACCGCAAGACACTGCAGACAATAGCTTAATCTAAAAACATCCGGATAAGCTGCTTAAATCCAGTCGGGTTGATTCATTTAACGACATGACAGTTTAATGAATTATTTTGGTGCATAGCATGAACACAAATGAGCACGGTCTTAAAGTTGACGAATTTGGTATGGTTGATACCGCTTACTATGTAAGACAGGGTCAGCTGGCACGCAACGAATATATTGGACAGCAGCTAACAGCGCTGGGCAACTGGCTAAAAAGTCTGACACATAAACGCCAGAAACAAGGTTTTAACAGCACTCGTTCATTCGGGACCGTATAGGTCTAAACGAGACTCCTTTGGGCCACTCTTTAGTGGCCTTTTTTTATGTCCCTTAATTATCATCCTGCCATTCCCATCAAATTCATCGCCGGAGACCCCCTTTCAGGCCAGAGCATAACGAGATAGCAGACAGGTATAGACAGCTGATAGCGATGCAAACGGTCGTGACTAAAGGTAGCAATAATAAGCCATAGAATAGAACAGAAGAACTAATTGACTAAAAACCGATGAGAGAAATAACAATAGGGGAGAGAACATCAGGAAAGTAAGTTGGTGCAGATGGGGAGACTCGAACTCCCACGCCCTTGCGAGCACTAGCACCTGAAGCTAGCGTGTCTACCAATTCCACCACATCTGCTCCGAAAGAGGAGCGCATTATAAAGACGGGCTTTTCATTTGTGAAGTGCCCGTCACCACTTTTTTTCGTTTTTATTCTGCGGAGAGACAATTAGTGAAACTATCTGCCAGTGATTGCAGATAATTACTGTACCCGCCAGGGCCTGCTTCGATAGCAACGGCAAGGGGATCAAGCCGTCCGACACGGATATCCAGCCCACGAATCAGGCTATCAACAACCGGTGCTTTGAACTGCGGCTCAACAAACACACAGCGAGCCTGATCGTTTTCCAGCGCAGTGCGAATCTCACTCAGGCGACGCGCACCGGGTTTGCGGCCCGGATCAACGGTAAAATAGCCCAACTGATGCAACTGATAATGCTCAACAAAGCTGCCAAAAGCATCATGGAAAACATAAAATCCGGTATTACCCACGACTTTCAGTTGTTGCTGCAGCTGTTGATCGGTGACAGAAAGTCGGGCAGCAAAATCGTTATAGGCTTGCTCGTAAAGCGCCGCATCCGTTGGATAACGCTCCACCAGCCGATCTTTAATCAGATCGGCAGCGGCCAGCGCCCGGTCAGGCGCCATCCAGAAATGAGGGTCACTGTCGCCATGATCATGCTGATCGTCCGCCTCTGCGCCCAGGGCTTCATCTGTATGAGATGGTTCATTGTCAGCGGCGTGCTCTTCGTCATGATGATGCGCGTCACCCCCCTCAAGCAGCGCCAGGGCAGGGCGTTCCAGCTGACTAACGGTTTTAGTCAGAAACAACTCCAGACCCGGGCCTCCCCAGATAAACAGGTCTGCATCATGTATCAGCCCTATCGAGGAGGGCTTCAGTGAGAAATGATGAGGCGAACTTCCCGGTGGCAACAACACATCAACCTCGGCCAGATCCCCCAGCATATCCTCGGCAATCAGTTGTATCGGCTTAATACTCGCCAGCAGTTTAACCTGCTCCGCATGCACCGCCTGAGCCGAACAGATCGCGCTGCTAAGTAAAAAAATAGAAAACATTGAAGAAAATCTGGAAATCATTGAAGGCGGCCACTGTTATTTGAAGAAACGCAAAGTTATAATATAACAATTAAAAGTTCAACTAATTAAAACAACTGGTTTTATGATGGCCTCTCAATCCATAAACAATATCGCCCATCAACCCGACCATGACCACAGCCGCTGCGTCAAAACGGCGCTGCAGCATGCTCAGGATCTGTGCAAAACAAACGGCCAGCGCCTGACAAAAATTCGCGAACTGGTGCTCAAACTCATCTGGCAAAGCCATAAACCCCTGGGGGCTTATGACCTGCTACCCGCTATCGCCAAAGCCGGGTTTAACTCCGCACCGCCGACCGTTTACCGTGCCCTGGATTTCCTGCAGGAGCAGGGTCTGGTACACCGGCTGGCGACGCTGAACGCCTTTATCGGTTGCAGCCATCCAGGCCAAAATCACTTTGGCTATTTCCTCATCTGCCAAACCTGTGGCACCACGGCAGAGCTTGAATCCTCTGCGTTACACAGCAGCATTCAAAGCGTTGCAAGCCACGCAGGCTTCTCCGTTGAGCAGGAGAACATCGAAATTCTGGGACGCTGCCCCAACTGTCAGGAAAGTGTATGAGCCCGGATAACCTGGTAGAGATTACCGGTCTGAATATCAGTTTTAGCGAGAACAGCGTTATCGAGAATGTCTCAATGGTGCTGAAACCAGGGCAGATTACCACCCTGATTGGCCCCAACGGCGCCGGAAAAACCACCCTGGTTAAGGCAGTGCTGGGGCTACTGTCGCCCACCAGCGGAGAGATTAAACGCTCACCGACACTGCGCATCGGCTATATGCCGCAGAAACTGCATATTGATACCACCTTTCCCCTGACAGTCGAGCGCTTTCTGAAAACCGCCGCCTTTGCCAGCGTTGCTGACCGGCAACAGGCATTGGAATCGGTACGCGCCGAAAACCTGTTAAAGCAATCGGTGCACAGTCTCTCTGGTGGCGAGATGCAGCGGGTGATGCTGGCCCGGGCGTTACTGCGTAAACCCGAACTACTGGTGCTGGATGAACCCGCCCAGGGCGTCGATATTAACGGTCAGGTGGAACTGTATAGTCTGATCGCCAGCATCCGCGATAAGTACAACTGCTCGGTGCTGATGATCTCCCATGATCTGCATCTGGTGATGGCGGCGACTGATCAGGTGATCTGTCTGAACCACCATATCTGCTGCTCCGGTCATCCGGAACAGGTCAGCTCCGACCCCTCCTATATGGAACTGTTTGGGGTGCCCGGTGCGGAAAACCTCGCCCTCTATAGCCATCACCATAACCACCAGCATAACGAACATGGTGATATCGTGCCGTTATCTCAGAGTGAGAGTGAGGATGCGGATCATAGCCATTGCGGAGGGCACCACTGATGCCTGAGTTTCTCTTACTGGCCCTGTTAGGGGGTATCGGCGTCGCACTGGTGGCCGGGCCTCTGGGGTCTTTTGTGGTATGGCGGCGAATGGCGTACTTCGGCGATACCCTGGCCCATTCAGCGCTACTGGGCATTGCGGTCGGCGTGCTGTTTGATATCAATTTCAATCTGGCAGTGGTCAGTTGCTGCGTCATCCTCGCGCTGATTCTGGTGAGCCTGCAGCGACAGCGCCTGGTGGCAACCGACACCCTGCTGGGGATTATGGCCCACAGTAGCCTGTCGCTGGGTCTGGTGGCGGTTTCACTGCTGGATGATGTCAGGGTAGACCTGATGGAATATCTGTTTGGTGACCTGCTGGCGATCACCCCCAATGACCTCTACTGGATCTACGGTGGCGGCGCGATTGTGCTGCTGCTGATCTGGCGATTGTGGAATCCGCTGCTGGCGGTGACCATCAATGAGGAGCTGGCCCAGGTAGAGGGCGTACCGGTCGCCAGGATACGACTGGCCCTGATGTTACTGATCGGTGTCGTAATCGCCATCGCGATGAAAGTAGTGGGAATTCTGCTGATTACTTCGTTATTGATTATCCCCGCGGCCAGCGCCCGACGACTGGCCAGCTCGCCGGAGCAGATGGCGGTGATTGCCAGCCTGCTGGGGATTGTCGCAGTGTTATTGGGGCTCTATGCGTCATCCCAGTTTGACACTCCGGCAGGCCCCTCCGTCGTGGTTGCAGCACTGGTTCAGTTTCTGGTGTTATACAGTCTGCCGTTGCGCAGGGTCGCCTGACTCAGCGCTTCCAGAGCACATTAACCAGTGCACCGGTGACAATCAGCCCGCCGCCGATAAGGGTCCAGAGGGAGGGCAGTTCACTGAAGACAAACCAGCCCAGCAGAATCGAAAAAATCACCTGAATATAGGAGAAGGCGGTCGCTTTACTGGCCGCCTCGTGCCTCATCGCGTTGGTCAGTCCAACCTGACCCACCTGAGTGAAGACCCCCACCAGAATCAGCAACACCAGGGTATAAGCATCGGGCAAAACAAGCTCCCCGCCGGATAGCAGCAGTGCAGTTGGCAACGCAATCAGCGGGAAGTAGAAAATAATCACCGAGCTGTCTTCAGTCTGACTCAGACGCCTGACAATGACATACGCAATCGCGCTGCCAAAGGCCCCCAGCAGCGCCGCCACGACACTGATCAATGGCAGATCGATCTCGGCGGCAAAGAACAGATCCGGTTTGACCATCACCACCAGCCCGGCAATACTCAGCACGATACAGACCATGGTAGACAACTGCACCCGCTCGCCCAATAGCATAAAGGCCAGCAGTGCGGTAAATACCGGATGCATGTACTGCAGGATGGTCGCCTCCGCCAGCGGCAGGGTGGTCACCGAGTAATACACACAGATCAGCGCCGCCGCACCGACTACCCCGCGCGCACTGAGCAGCAGCTTGTTGTGGCCCCAAACGGAGATGCGTTTACGTTTGACGTCGGCATAACTGATGATCAGAGACACCAGCGCCCGGGCGATAACAATCTCCATCAGTGGAATGCCATATTGGCTGACCAGCTTCACCGACGCCCCCATCAGCGCGAAGCCCATCGATGAGAGCAGCATATAGCGTAATCCCAGGGGGATGTTCTGTATCCGTTGCAGCATAATATTGTTCGTAATGAGAGAACTCTTCGTAATAAAGGACTTAGTTGTAATAAGAGATCGGGACGCTTGAGAGAGTGTCAGGCAAGCGCAGACAGGTGCAGACCGGCAGATCATCAGCTATGTTTGACAGAGTTTAACCGATTCTGGTTAAGCTGACATGAATATCAACACATCAGCTCAACGCGGACGGAAACTGTTATGAAACTGAGAAGCCTGTTACTCGCATCACTACTAAGCCTGTCACAGACCGCTCTGGCAAATCCACTACTTGAACAGTTACGGCTAACACAGGGTTATCACATAGCCGTCGTCGCTGAAGCCGCCAACGCGCGACAAATGGCGTTAGGGTCACCTGGAACGCTGTTTGTTGGCAGCCGCAGGGCAGGACAGGTGTACCGTTTGAAAGACGTTAACGGTGATGGCATCTATGAACAGCAGGAGATCCTGTTACAGGGCCTGAATATGCCCAGTGGTATCGCCTGGCGTAACGGCGATCTGTATATCGCAGCCGTTGACCGTATTCTCAAAGTGGCCAACGCCGATAGCGTCAAAACCGAATCTATCCAGGTTCAGTTGGTCACCGACCAGCTGCCCGATATCACCCACCACGGCTGGAAATACCTTAAATTTGGCCCGAATGGTGATCTCTATTTTAATCTCGGCGCGCCCTGCAATATCTGCCGCAGTGAAGATCCCCGCTTTGCCTCCATTATGAAACTCAATCTGGACAGCGGTCAGCAGAACATCGTGGCCCGGGGAATACGTAACTCGGTCGGCTTTAGCTGGCATCCACTGACGGAGGAACTCTGGTTTACCGATAATGGCCGGGACCATCTGGGGGACGATCAGCCCGATGATGAACTTAACCGGCTGACACAACCGGGCCAGCACTTTGGCTTCCCTTTTGTACACGCCGGGGATATCCCCGATCCACAGCTCTATCAGGGCCAGCCGTTTAGCGAATTTCAACCGCCCATGCTCAAACTGGGGGCCCATGTTGCGCCGCTGGGGCTGACGTTCTATACCGGAGAACAGTTTCCCGACAGCGATAAAAACACGCTATTTATCGCCGAACATGGCTCATGGAACCGTTCCAGCAAGGTGGGCTATCGGGTGATCCGAGTCGATACCTCGGTAACGCCAGCCACGCAAACCGTGTTTATTGAGGGCTGGCTAAACGGGCAGAGCGCCTGGGGCAGGCCGGTAGATATTATCACCGACCGTGACGGCAGCCTGCTGATCTCGGATGACCGGGCAGGGCTGATCTATCGGGTAAGCTCTCGGGTAAAGTATCGGGCAGGCAACAAAGATTAAAGCGTAAAGGACTCACCCAGCTCGCGGCAGGGCTGATAGCGGATACAGTCGGTCTCATGGTCATTCACCATGCCGGTCGCCTGCATATAAGCGTAACAGATGGTCGGCCCGACAAAGGTCATCCCGGCTTTTTTCAGCGCTTTGCTCATCGCCCGGGACTGATCGGTTTCAGCGGGCACCTGTTTAAGGCTGCTCCAGCTGTTCTGAATCGGCTGGCCGTCGACAAACTGCCAGATATAGTGGGCAAAGCTGCCATGCTTTGCCGCCAGCTCGAGGAAGATCCGCGCCGCTTTTACCGAAGCGTTAACTTTCAGGCGGTTGCGCACAATACCGGGGTCCAGCAGCATCTGTTCAATCTTTTCCGGGGTAAACGCCGCCACCGTTGCGGGGTCAAACCCCTCATACAGACGGCTATAGCCTTCCCGCTTTTGCAGAATCGTGCGCCAGCTCAGTCCGGCCTGCGCGCCTTCCAGAATCAGATACTCAAACAGTTGCTGATCATTGGTCTGGGGCACACCCCAAACCTGGTCATGGTACTGTTGTTCCAGTTCGGTGGCCGTTGCCCAGGCACAGCGATAACACATAGAGATTCCTCAAACAGTGCAATGTTAATGCTTGGTCGAGTCTGATTTAACGCCCGGGTTAGCCACAAAGTTCAGTGGCTGTGCCGGTTCCAGTTCAACATGACCACCCCGGTTAACCCGGGTATCCAGTTCACCTTGTGGCTGGTCAGAGCCGTCCAGCGCCATCGAATCACTGAAGTCACAGCGCACACACTCACGGTATTCGCGGCTCTCATCCCGATACATTTTCAGGCAATCCATCTCGCCACAACGGGGACACACGGCACCGGCGATAAAACGTTTAACAATCGTCATACTCTTCTCAAAGACTCTTCTTAAGGACTCATCTCAACGACTTATTTCAAAGACAGGCGCAGAGTCCTAACACCTATATTTGCAGGCATTCTGTGCCTGCAACATTATACCCCAGAAACGCGCCCGCTGGCCTTGCAGGCTGTTGATTTTCGTTTTCGAGGACGCCAATGCAAGGCCAAAACGGGCGAAATGAGGGAGTTTATACCTCATAAATGACCGATTTGGGCCTGTTTTTAACGCCGCAGTGGCTACGCAGATAGAAAATCCACAACCTGTTAGGCAGTAATACCCGAGTGACGCAATAACGCTTCAACACTGGGTTCACGGCCCCGGAAGGCAACAAACAGCTCCATCGGCTCTTTGGAACCACCCATCTCAAGAATATTCTCACGGAAAGAGTGGCCGGTGTCAGTATTGAATACCCCCTCCTCTTCGAAGCGGGAGAACGCATCAGCGGAGAGCACCTCAGCCCACTTATAGCTGTAGTAGCCCGCCGCATAGCCTCCGGCAAAAATATGGCTGAAGCTGTGCTGAAAACGGTTAAATGCCGGTGGCGTGATCACCGCCACTTCACTGCGAATACGGTCCAGAACCGCCTGAACATTGGTGACGCCGGGTTTATATTCACGGTGCAGCTGAAAATCGAACAGTGACAATTCCAGCTGGCGCACCATCATCATGCCGGACTGAAAGTTTTTCGCCGCCAGCATCTTTTCCAACAGCTCTAACGGCAGGGTTTCGCCAGTTTCATAGTGCCCGGAGATCAGCGCCAGCGCGTCCGGTTCATAACACCAGTTTTCCAGGAACTGGCTGGGTAACTCCACCGCATCCCAGGCGACCCCGTTGATACCACTGACATCCGCATACTCAATCTTCGTCAGCATATGGTGCAGACCATGACCAAACTCATGGAACAGGGTGGTGACTTCGTTATGGGTCAGCAGCGCCGGTTTATCGCCAATTGGCGGGTTAAAGTTGCACACCAGATAGGCCAGCGGCAGCTGCAATACACCATTATCGATACGTCGAACGCGGCAATCATCCATCCATGCGCCGCCGCGTTTTTTCGCCCGGGCATAGGGGTCAAGGAAGAAGCGGGCGATCAGTTCGCCGTCGCGACTGACATTAAACAGCCGGCCATCTTTATGCCAGCGATCAAACTCAGTAACCTCTTCAATCTCAATCGAAAACAGTTTGCCGGTGATGTTAAACATCCCATCGAGGACTTTGGTCATCGGGAAGTAGGGGCGCAGCTCCTCCTGGGAGATCGCATAACGGGCCTGCTTCAGCTTCTCACTGTAATAGGAGATATCCCAGGACTGCAGCTCCGGCTCACTGAACTCTTCCAGGGCGAAGTCCTGCAGCTCCTGATACTCTTTCTCAGCCTGTGGGCGGCTCATGCCCGCCAGATCATTGAGGAAGCTGACCACCTGTTCAGGGGTTTCCGCCATTTTGGTTGCCAGACTGTAAGCGGCATAGTTCTCAAAGCCGAGTAACTTAGCCAGCTCCGTGCGCAAAGTGAGAATCTCAGTCATAATCGCGCTGTTATCCCACTTGCCAGCCCCCGGCCCCTGATCCGAGGCGCGGGTGGCAAACGCCTCATACAGCTCACGACGCAGCTCGCGGTTGTCCGCATAGGTGATCACCGCAAAGTAGGAGGGGAAGTCCAGCGTCACCAGCCAACCCTCTTCTCCTTTACCTTCAGCCAACTGTTTCGCCGAGGCCAGCGCACTCTCCGGCAGACCCGCAAGCTCCGTTTCATCGGTGATCAGCTTGCTCCAGCCATCGGTTGCATCCATGACGTTTTCAGAAAATTTGGTCGTCAACTCAGAGAGCTTCTGCTGCAGCTCGCCATAACGTTTCTTTTCCGCCGTACCCAACGCGATGCCCGACAGGCGAAAATCTCTCAGGGTATTATCGATAACCTTGCGCTGAGCATCATCCAGCTGGGCATAAGCTGCGCTGTTAGCGAGTTTCTCATAGGCTTCAAACAGCCCCTGATGCTGTCCCATCTCGGTCCAGAACTGCGACAGTTTCGGCAGACAGGCGTTGTAGGCATCACGCATCGCATCACTGTTAACTACCGAATTCATATGAGACACCGGCGACCAGGCCTTCGCCAGACGGTCATGGCTCTGCTCCAGTGGCACCACCAGGTTATTCCAGTCAGGAGAGTCATTACCCTCCAGCACCGTCTCAACCACAGCGCGGCAATCGGCCAGCAACTGATCAATAGCAGGCTCAACCTGTTCAGGTTTAATCTCAGAAAAAGGCGGCAGCAGATGGTCTTGCAGCAATGGATTTGACATATAAACTCCTGAACCGGGATATAAAAACGCACTCTTTACTAGATGGGGTAGTGCCGGGCTATTTTCAATCACCCCAGAGCGTTTATTATAGAAATCCGACCTGAGCATCATAAAGAGAGAAGCATATGACCATCCGCAGCTATCAGGGCATCACACCGAAACTGGGCAACGCCGTTTTTATCGACCCGACCGCCGTCGTACTGGGTGACGTAGAACTCGGGGACGACGTCTCCGTCTGGCCACTCACGGTAATCCGCGGCGATATGCACCGCATCCGCATCGGCAACCGCACCAGCGTTCAGGACGGTTCGGTACTGCATATCACCCACGCCGGCCCCTTCAACCCCGACGGCTTCCCGCTGATCATCGGCGATGACGTCACCATCGGCCACCAGGCAATGCTGCACGGTTGCACCCTCGGCAGCCGTATTCTCGTCGGTATGGGGGCAATGATCATGGATGGCGCAGTCGTAGAAGACGATGTCATCATCGGCGCCGGCAGCCTGGTGCCACCAGGAAAAATTCTCAAAAGCGGCCACCTCTACGTCGGCCGGCCGGTCAAAGAGGTAAGGGCGCTGACGGAAAAAGAGATGGAGTTTTTTACCTATACAGCGGGGAATTATGTCAAGCTCAAGGATAGGCATATCGCGGAGGGATACGGCGAGTAGCTAGATCGCCGCTTCGCGGCTGGCTAGTGGCTTATGTGGACTCCCCTCTGTCAACAATGAAATGATTTTGACTTAGAATAAATGCACGCTTATGTTCGAGCTCTGATTGAGTCGCTAACTCTGGCTCATTGATATTTGCGCGAACTACCGGATCATATCTAGAACGCGAGCTTTAATGCTCTTAGCCACTAACTGATTACGGTAGCTGATTTTCATCTAAGTAAAGAATTTCATTGGGACATATTAGGCTCAGGCAGTCATTGCCTGGGCCTGATATTCTGTTCCTTTGCTCAACATAGCAAAG
>NZ_CAKZLP010000051.1 GCF_937127095.1 uncultured Amphritea sp. | reverse complement strand
ACCAGCATAATATTGTTAGTGATGAATTCGAGCAGTTGTTCCATTCTCTGTATCCGGCCAGTTGCGAAGTCGCTGAAATAATTGCGGGTCGCGATGATAGTTTTTAAAGGTGATCGTTTTAAAGCCGGTAAGTATACCTTGCGAAAGCGAAACTGGTAACAGCCGAAAGGGTGAAATCCTGAGGAAAAGTGATCAATGTTCAGGATATATGATCTGATGGGCATCCAGGGGGAATTGAACGGGGTGTTCTCCTGAGATAATTAGCCATTGCAGGTTTTTCTCAGTAAAATGATCAGCTATTGAGCCAGTTGTAAAATGCGTTAACCGATAACGCTGAATATAACCTGTTGTACATATTAAGGTAATGTGTGTACTGGAAAGCACAGTACTGAAAAAGCAGTACTGGAAAAAACTGTAATAAAACCTCTTTATTAGAAGCTATTTACTAAAAGCTCTGCACTAAAAATAACTCCGGGTGAAAAGACCTCTATGACTGAACAACGATCCCCAAAAGCACTTATTATTCTCGATGGCTTCGGTGTTGAACAAACCGAATCCAGTGCTATAGCCGCAGCCAATACACCAACCTGGGATCAGTTGATGGCCGATGCGCCTCACAGTCGAATTGCGACCTCTGGTTTGGCCGTCGGCTTGCCGGAAGGGCAGATGGGTAATTCTGAAGTCGGTCATATGAATATCGGTGCTGGTCGCGTGGTGTATCAGAACTTTACCCGTATAAGTAAAGCGATTGAAGATGGCGAGCTCTTTCACAACGAGGTGCTGACGGCAGCAATTGATAAAGCGATCGCTGCGGGTGGTGCAGTCCATGTTACCGGTTTGTTATCCCCCGGTGGCGTTCATAGCCATGAAGAGCATATGTTTGCACTGTTGGAGATGGCCGTTAAGCGTGGTGCGCAAAAGGTATTTCTGCATGGAATTCTTGATGGTCGTGATATGCCGCCGCGCAGTGCTGAAGCCTCAATCATAGCGGCTGAAGCTAAGTTTACCGAGCTGGGTGTTGGCGCTATTGCGACCATCGTCGGACGTTATTTTGCAATGGATCGGGATAACCGCTGGGATCGTGTTCAACTGGCGTATGATGCGATGACGGCGGGTGTGGCTCCCTGTTATGAAACCTCAGCATTGGATGCCCTGCATAACGCCTACGAGCGTGATGAGAATGATGAGTTCGTTCAGGCCACGACGATTATTGGTGAAGACGGCCTGCCGAAAGGACTGGTGCATGATAATGATACAGTGATCTGTGCCAACTTCCGTCCGGATCGTTCACGGGAGATTACCCGGGCGTTTGTCGATGCCCAATTTGATGGGTTTGTTCGAGCAACTGTGCCGCAACTGGCGGACTATGTGATGATGACCGAATATGCGTCTGATATTGACGCCAGCTGTGCCTATCCGCCGGTTAAGCTGTTTAACAGTCTGGGTGATTTTCTGGCAAAGCAGGGTCGAACGCAGCTGCGTATCGCTGAAACTGAGAAATATGCCCATGTGACGTTCTTTTTTAATGGCGGTGAAGAGCAGCCTTATGACGGTGAAGAACGTATTCTTGTGCCCTCTCCTGATGTTGCTACCTATGATCTCAAGCCGGAGATGAGCGCGCCGGAGGTCACTGATAAATTGGTCGAGGCGATCGCTAGTGGTAAGTTTGATCTGATCGTATGCAACTTTGCTAACCCCGATATGGTGGGGCACACCGGTAATTTTGCCGCGGCAGTGAAGGCGGTTGAGGTGATTGATCAGTGCGTTTCCCGGGTGCTCGACGCGATGCGAGAGGTGGCGGGTGAGACTCTGATTACGGCCGATCATGGCAATGTTGAACTGATGGTTAACCCGAAAACCGGGCAGGCGCATACGGCGCATACAACCTGGCCGGTGGCGCTGGTGTACGATGGTCCACGCAGATCTCAGCTACACCTGAATGATGGTGCGCTGTGTGATCTGGCACCAACGCTGCTGGCGCTGATGGGGCTGCAGCAACCGGCAGAGATGACCGGCCATTCACTGGCTGAACTGAGGTAGGGATTGAGGCCGTTCATTGAACGGCCTTTCTTGTATATGCTGAGAAAACTGACACATATTGTTGTAGCACTTTTGCTGTTGTCTTTACCGCTGCCGCTTGCTGCTGCGCAGGAAAAAGCCACCGAAGCGGAGATTGACACCCTCAAGAAAACCATTAGCAAACTGACTAAAACACTGGGATCGTTAGAGGGTGAACGCTCATCTGTGCAGCAAGATTTACGCCGCACCGATAAAAGTATTGGTGAGCTGGCGCAGGAGATTCTTCGGCTTAATACGCAATTGAAAGGGGCTGAAGAGCGGTTGCGTAAACTTGAGCAGCAAAAAAAACCTCTCCTGAGCGGGTTGAAAAAGCAGGCCGCAGGTTTGGAGCAGCAGTTGCGTCAGCAATATAAAACCGGCAACCAGCCCCGTCTGCAATTACTGCTGACACAGCGGGATCCGGAGCAGGTCTCGCGAATGCTGCGTTACTATGACCGGATCAATAAAACGCTTGGTGAGCGGCTTGAGTCATTTCGGCAGGGCTTGGTTAAGCTGGATAAAGCTGAACAGGATATCCGCGCTGCGCAACAGGATATTTTCGACCGGCGGGATCTGCTTAAAGCGCGCTCAAATGATCTGGAGTCAGTACGCCAGGAACGCCGTGTCGTGTTGAGTAAGCTGGAGAAAAAACTGACCGACGGCAGTCAGCAACTGAAAACGATGCAGGCCGATCAAAAGCGTCTTGAAGCGCTTCTTGCGCAGATTCGTGAGTCGATTGAAAAGATCGCCATCGGTGGCGATGAGCGTTCCTTTGGTGAACTTAAGGGGCGATTACCCTGGCCGACAAAAGGAAATATTAGCCGTCGCTTCGGTAGCAATCAGGATGGCATGCGCTATGAGGGAATTCTGGTCACACAGAAATCGGGCCAGCCCGTCAGAGCAGTACACCATGGGCGGGTAGTTTTTTCTGACTGGTTGCGAGGCTATGGACTGCTCACGATTGTTGATCATGGTGGTGGTTATATGAGCCTCTATGGACATAATGAATCGCTCTTGAGAGACGTTGGTGAATGGGTGTCCCCCGGGGATCAGCTGGCGACCGTCGGCAGTAGTGGCGGTAGCAACCTGTCGGGTCTTTATTTTGCGGTACGCTATAAAGGAAATTCTACAGATCCGCTTAAATGGCTGGCGAGAAGGTAGTCGTAGCGGTTATGCTGTTTCAATATTTAACAGAAGTATAAAGGGATGAACCATGACGCTGAAGCAACAGCTCTCCAGCCTGACTAAACCACTGTTGCTGGCCTGCCTGATGAGCGGGTTAACAACTCCACTGTTTGCTGTAGAAGCAACAGCGGAAAATACAGCGGTAAAAACTATTCCGCTGGAAGAGATCCGGCTGTTTACTGAAGTCTTTGAGCGTATCAAAAATGCCTATGTTGAGCCGGTTGATGATGCCAAACTGCTGGAAGATGCGGTACGGGGTATGCTCGCCGGGCTTGATCCTCACTCAGCGTATCTGGAGCCAGAAGCGTTCTCTGATCTGCAGAGCCATACCAGTGGTGAGTTTGGTGGGCTGGGAATTGAGGTGGGTCTGGAAGATGGCTTTATCCGTGTAATTGCACCATTCGATGATACCCCCGCGCAGCGGGCTGGCGTTAAAGCCGGTGACCTGATTATCAAACTGGGAGACCAGCCTGTTCAGGGGATGGGGCTGGCAGATGCGGTCAAGTTGATGCGCGGTAAACCGGGTTCTGAGCTGCGCCTGACGGTGATACGTGAAGGCGAAGATAAACCGCTTGAGATTGTGGTGGTGCGTGACATTATCCGCGTTGCCAGTGTCAAGCAACGCATGCTTGATGGCGGTATCGGTTATCTGCGTATTACACAGTTTCAGGTGAATACCGGTAAAGACCTGCAATCGGCCATTGAAAAACTGAAGGCTGAGAGTGAGGTAAACGGTGTAGTGCTGGATCTGCGCAATAATCCAGGCGGTGTCCTGCGCGCAGCTGTAGAGGTATGCGATGCATTTCTGGATCAGGGGCTGATTGTTTATACTCAGGGTCGGGTGGCTAATTCAGAGCTGCGTTACAATGCAACCCAGAATATGCTGATCGATAACAGTGTGCCGATTGTAGTACTGATCAACCAGGGCTCAGCTTCTGCCTCAGAGATCGTTGCCGGTGCCCTGCAAGATCAGGCCCGTGCGGTCATTATGGGTGTTGACAGCTTTGGTAAAGGTTCGGTGCAGACTATTTTGCCGCTGACAAAACAGCGTGCCTTGAAGCTGACAACCGCCCGTTACTATACGCCCCTGGGTCGCTCTATTCAGGCTCAGGGCATCGTGCCTGATATCTATGTTGCTGAAGCGGATGTGAATCTTAAAGATTCCGGTAATTTCATCAAAGAGCGTGACCTGAGCGGTCATCTTGAGAACGCCAAAGCGAAAGCGCCGGATCCGTCTGAGGCGTTAGTGTCGATGGTCGAAAGTGACTTTCAGCTCTACGAAGCATTGAATCTGTTGAAAGGACTTGCCGTGGTTAAATCCGCAGCGGCTGCCCGGCAGTTGAAAGCGGATACTCAGACGCAGTGAAGCGAACGGTTCTTCTGTCTCAAAGACTTGCGGGGTTTTATGCTGTTAGTCTGCTCTTTTTACTGACGCTGTGTCAGCCGCTGATGGCTGAAACAGCGCCTCCACGTCTGATTATAATTGTTGATGATATTGGCAATAATCTGGAACATGGCAAAGCTGCGATCAGGCTGCCAGGACCTATTGCTTACTCTGTTCTGCCGCATACCCCGCACAGCATATTCCTTGCCGAGATGGCTTACCGTGAGGGCAAGGAGGTAATGCTGCATGCGCCTATGGAGAATACTGCTCATCTGCGTTTAGGGCCGGGGGCGCTGACTGATACTCAGAACCGGGTACAACTGACTACCGTTCTGCGGGATGCTATCGGGGCAGTCCCCCATGTGTCTGGCGTAAATAATCATATGGGCAGTCTGTTAACGCAGCAGCGGCAGAAGATGGACTGGGTAATGGGGGTGTTGGCAGAACAGGGCTTATTCTTCCTCGATAGTCGCACCACCAAAGACACCATGGCCTGGAAATCAGCTTATTCTCAGGGAATTCCCTGGTTGGTGCGGGATGTTTTTCTTGATCATGAGCAGACCACTGCGTTTATTGATAAACAGTTCCGTTACGCCTTGAGGCTGTCTCAGGAGCAGGGCTTCGCTGTGCTGATCTGTCACCCCTATCCGGAAACTATCCGTTATCTTCAGGATGCGTTACCCAAAATTGGCGAGCAAGGTATCCAGCTGGTGGCCCCTAGCGGTTTTCTGTTTCAGCAGGCAGAAGCGCGCCGACTGATTGAGGCCCAGCTTGCTGAACGCAAGCTGGAACATGAGTGTGATCGGTATGAGGGGCACTGTCGTGATAACCTGGTTCAGCAAGTGCAGCACCCGTTCTCAAAACCATAGTCTCAAAACGATAGTCTAAAATCATAATCTGCTCGCCTCAGCGGCTGGCAGCCGCCGCAAGTATGCTCCACTGGTCTGCCCAGTTAGTGGTTGGGCGGGCTTTGAACTCACTGCGAACAAACTGCCGGATGCGTCCCTCTGCACAAGCCAGCATCAGATTGGCGGTGGCGCCGGTGGGCAGTTGGGTGCGTAATCCTTCAACCTGCTCGGCGGTACGCATAATCTGTTTCAACTGGGTTTCCATACGTTCAAAAAACTGATTGATGCGTTGTCGCAGCCGGTCGGTTTCTCCGGACAGCGCATCTCCCGTGAGAATCCGAGCCATGCCCGGATTCTTCTCTACAAACGCCAGCAGCAGGGTGAGAATCTGTTCACACTGCTTCATACCGTTGGCATCGGAGCCGGTGATAATGTTGATGCGGCTGAACATGGTCTCTTCAATAAATGAGATCAGCCCTTCAAACATCCGTGCTTTGCTGGGGAAGTGGCGATACAGCGCCGCTTCCGATACGCCAACATGTCGTGCCAGGGCTGCGGTGGTAATCCGGGCCCCCGGATCACTTTCCAGCATCATCGCCAGCGACTGCAGAATCTGCTCGCGCCGGGAGGGTTTCTCTGTTGTTTCAGCATCCATCACTCTTGTACCTTGCGCGACTGGTTGGTGATCAGTGTACCAACACCCTCGTCGGTAAACAGTTCCAGGATGCAGGCGTGCGCTACCCGGCCATCAATAATATGCGCGCTGTTAACGCCGCTCTTAACGGCACTAAGGGCGCAGTCAATCTTGGGTAGCATGCCGCCGTAGATGGTGCCGTCTTCAATCAGCCCATCCACCTGAGCCGTTGTCAGGCCGGTCAGGACATTGCCCTCTTTGTCCAGCAAACCGCTGATATTGGTCAGCAGGATCAGCTTCTCCGCCTGCATCACTTCAGCTACTTTACCGGCAACAAGGTCAGCATTAATATTGTAGGATTCACCATCTTTACCAACCCCGATGGGGGCAATAACCGGAATGAAATCAGAGTTGCTGAGCATATCAAGCACTTTGATGTTAACGTGATCGACTTCGCCAACATGGCCGATATCGATAATCTCAGGCACAGACATCTCCGGTGACTGATGTTTTACCTTCAGTTTTCGTGCGCCTAACAGCATGCCATCTTTACCGGTCAGACCGATTGCTTTACCGCCGTTGCGATTGATCAGGCCGACAATATCTTTGTTAACCATGCCGCCCAGTACCATCTCAACCACATCCATGGTTTTTGAATCGGTGACCCGCATGCCGTTAACAAAGTGCGATTCAATCGCCAGCTTATCCAGCAGCTCACCAATCTGAGGGCCGCCACCGTGGACGACAATAGGGTTGATGCCGATCAGTTTCATCATCACGATATCGCGGGCGAAGCTGTCCTTCAATTTGTCATCAATCATCGCGTTACCGCCGTATTTAATGACCACGGTTTTACCGGAAAATTGCTGGATGTAGGGGAGTGCTTCGCTTAGCACGTTAGCGGTATTCATCGCATCTTTACGTGACAGTGGCATGAGTATCGTCTCTATCTGTAGGGTTTGTATAGTTTGTAACTGCTAACTCCGGTATTTGCAAGTCTGGCATTACCTGTTGCAGTTTCTGTTGTAGCAGTTGACTGATTTTCTGCAGTGCTGCAACGCTGAGTGCTTCAATTCTGAGGGTTAGCATCGGGGTTGTATTGGAGGGGCGGATGCCGAACCAGCCATCGTTGTATTCTACCCGCAAACCATCCACATGACAGACCCGGGCCGGAAAAAAATCCAGCTGGCTGAACTGCTCAATAATGCGGAATTTGTCTTCGTCACTGATGGCGATGTTGATCATGGGAGTCGAAGGCAGTGGCGGAAACTGACTAAAAAGCTGGTCTGCCGTTTTGTCGCCACTGCTTAATAGCTGCAAAAATCGTACAGCGGCATAAAGTCCGTCGTCAAAGCCATACCACTGTTCGGCGAAAAACAGATGACCGCTGAACTCACCGCCGAACATCGCTTGCGTCTGACGCATCCGGTTTTTGATCATCGAGTGGCCGCAGCGCCACATATCGCCTTTACCTCCTAGCTTGTTAATCAGCAGGGGGAGGTTGAGCGAGCACTTAACGTCGTAGACGATCTCCGCGCCTGGGTGGCGCAGCAACAGATCCTGGCTGAACAGACAGATCAGCTGATCCGGTGTGATGATTTTTCCACTGTTGCTGACCACCGCCAGACGGTCGCCATCACCGTCCAGTGCCAGTCCGATATCTGCAGCTGATTCGCGTACTTTGCTAATCAGGTCGAGCAGGTTTTCGGCTTTTTCCGGGTCGGGATGGTGGTTAGGAAAACGGCCATCGACATCGCAGTATAATGGCAAAACCTCGCAACCAAAACGTTCCAGCAGCCTGACGATCCAAGGGCCGGGAACACCATTGCCGCAGTCGACAACAACCTTCAGCGGTCTGCTTAGTTGTCGATCAACCAGTATGCGGTCAGGGTAAGATTCACTGATGTCTTCAGAGTGCAGCGCTCCGGAGCCCTCTGTTAGCTGCCCGTTAGCGATGCGTTGGTAGATTCCGGTTATTTCATCACCGGAGAGGGTATGACCCCCCAGCATGATTTTAAAACCGTTGTATTCAGCCGGATTATGGCTGCCGGTGACCATCACGCCTGAGCCGGTATTCAGGGCGTGAGTCGCGAAATATAACGCAGGAGTGGGAACCATCCCGAGATTGATGACATCGACGCCACTTTGCCGTAACCCGGCGATCAGTGCGTCACTGAGTTCAGGGCTGGACAGACGGCCATCATAACCGACACAGATGCTCTGCTGATGCCGAGCGAGGGCTTCGCTGCCAATCGCCCGGCCGATCAGTGTTGTACTGGCGGCGTTCAGGCTTTGCGGATAGGTACCGCGGATATCATAGGCGCGAAATATAGTCGGATTGAGGTCTTGCCCATTCAACGGTTAAGTTTCCCTGAGGCTGTATTAGTGGCGGCCGGAAGAGCCGAAACCGCCTTCGCCGCGGTCGCTTTCACTGAACTCATCGACGATCTCAAAACTGGCCTGCACCACGGGTACCAGTACTAACTGAGCAATGCGTTCGCCGGGTTCAACGGTAAAGGTGGTTTGGCCACGGTTCCAGCAAGACACCATCAGCTGGCCCTGATAATCAGAGTCGATCAGGCCCACCAGATTGCCGAGAACAATGCCATGTTTATGACCCAGCCCGGAGCGGGGCAAAATCATCGCACAGAGGCCCGGATCTCCAATATGGATAGCGATGCCGGTTGGCAGAAGTTCGGTCTGCCCGGGTTCCAGAGTTATCGGCTGGTTCAGACAGGCGCGCAGATCCAGTCCTGCTGAACCCTCAGTGGCATAGTGGGGCAGGGGGAACTCATCACCGATACGCGGATCCAGCAGTTTAACCTGAAGTGGTTGCATCTGATTAGCTCTCCTGATTGCTAGCGATGATTTCAATCAGCTTTGCTGCCAGCTGGCGCTTACTGCATAACGGCAGTTGCTGAACGTTATGGTGGCTGATGACCGTCACCGCATTATCGTCACTGTTGAAGCCGATATCGCTGCGGGATACATCATTGGCAATAATCAGATCGAGATTTTTACGCGTCAGTTTATCCTGTGCATAACTGACGACATCCCGGGTTTCGGCGGCAAAACCCACAGTAAAAGGTTTGTTGGATTGTGCAGCGACCGTGGCAACGATATCCGGGTTCTTCACCAGACGCAGTTCCATGATCTCTTCGTTGCCTTTTTTCAGTTTATGCTCGGCGACGGCAACGGGGCGGTAATCGGCAACCGCAGCCGAGGCGATAAAGATATCGCACTCATCGATATGCTGCAGTGATGCTGCCAGCATCTGTTCAGCACTTTCAACCATTATCCGTTCACAGCGTGGGGGTGTTTGCAGGTTAACAGGACCGCTAATTAGCGTGACTTTGGCGCCAGCGTCAACCGCGGCTTCAGCCAGTGCATAGCCCATCTTGCCGGAACTGTGGTTGCTGATATAGCGCACCGGATCAAGCGCTTCACGGGTCGGTCCCGCAGTGATAAATACCCGTTTCCCTGCCAGTAATCCCCGGTCAAACAATGCGGCGGTCTGTTGTGCAATCTCTATTGGCTCTAACATTCGGCCAGGGCCGGTATCGCCGCAGGCCTGTTCGCCTGTACCCGGGCCTAACAGTTGTATACCTTTGCGTTCTAAGCTGGTGGCATTGGTTTGAGTTTGCTGATCGCGCCACATCGCCTGATTCATGGCGGGTGCTAGTACGATAGGGGCTTCGGTGGCGAGGCAGAGTGTGCTGAGCAGGTCACTGCCCTGACCGGCATTCAGTCGAGCCATAAAATTCGCGCTGGCGGGGGCGATGAGCACCAGGTCGGCCCATTTGGCCAGTTCTATATGCCCCATCCCGGCTTCGGCTTCCGGATCAAGCAGATGCAGGTGTACCGGATTGCCGGAAAGTGCCTGCATGGTCAGCGGGGTAATAAACTCAGTGGCTGCCGGGGTCATCACCACCTGAACATCGGCACCTGCGCCTTTCAGTAAACGGGTGAGCTCGGCGCTTTTATAGGCAGCGATGCCGCCGGTGATACCTAAAACAATCTGTCTATTCGTCAGTCTCTGCATACCGGGTAACTATTCATCTGCGGTAATTTGGGAGCCATACGATACCACTATCCCGGGTTGAGTTACATTCCTGCGGCGCGTTGCTGAGTGCTGGTCTACAATGATCGGGTAAATTAATTTATCAGATATGACACAAGGATGTGAAAATGGCGATTACTGACTGGCCGGAGGCTGAACGCCCCCGGGAAAAACTGTTACGGCAGGGGGCCGCAAGCCTGTCTGATGGCGAACTACTGGCAATTTTTCTGCGCACCGGGGTCAAAGGCTGCAGCGCCGTGGATCTGGCCCGTCGGCTGCTGACCCAGTTTGGCGGTTTAAGGCCGTTAATAAAGGCGGATCAACAGGCGTTTTGTCAGCAGCTTGGACTCGGGCCGGCAAAGTATGTTCAGCTGCAGGCGGTGATGGAGATCAGTCGTCGCTGTCAGGCGGAACAGTTGCAGCGGGATTCAGCGCTGACCTCGCCAGATCTGGTCAGGGATTATCTGCAGCTGCAGTTAAGTGATCGCAGCAGGGAGGTATTTGCCTGTCTGTTGCTCGATAGTCAGCATCGGGTTATCTGCTTTGAAGAGCTGTTTAAGGGCACAATCGACAGCGCGACAGTGCACCCCCGGGAGGTGGTAAAACTGGCGCTGAGCCATAACGCTGCAGCGATGATTCTGGCGCATAATCATCCCTCAGGTATTGCGGAACCCAGTCTGGCCGACCAGAACATCACCCAGCGGATTAAAGAGGCGCTGAGTTTAGTGGATATCCGCCTGCTTGATCATATGGTGGTAGGGGCCGGCGTGACGGTATCGCTGGCTGAGCGGGGCCTGATCTGAGTGTTAATAAGATTGTGAAGTAATAGTGTTATCGCTTTTGTTGACTGTGTTTATCTTATGCGCTTTTCTTCTGAAGTTTTTTTCTGTAGAATGCGCGCTCTTCTATCCACCGGTACGGGTTATTGTCTTTGGTTTGGACGCTCCGCCTGAGGATATTGAAGCCACCCTATTTAACTCTGGGACTTATGGCTTCAGGTCCAATAAGTATCTGATAGAAGGTTACATAAACTATAGTTAAAGGTAATTTTCATGTCTCGAGTTTGCATGGTTACAGGTAAGCGTCCTGTAACAGGAAACAATGTTTCCCACGCACTGAACCGTACACGTCGTCGCTTTTTGCCGAACCTGCACTGGCACCGTTTCTGGGTAGAGAGTGAGCAGAAGTTTGTACGTCTGCGCGTTTCTTCTAAAGGTATGCGTATCATCGATAAGAAAGGTATCGATGTTGTGCTGGCTGACGTTCGTAAGAACGGCATTAAAGTTTAAGGAGCACGATTATGCGCGATAA
>NZ_CAKZLP010000050.1 GCF_937127095.1 uncultured Amphritea sp. | reverse complement strand
AGTTGCGGCAGTTACAGTTCCACTGAGGAAAGCCGCCGCCCGCTGCGGAACCTAGAATCTGAATTTTCATTGTTATTCTTCTGTATTATGACTTTCAGCTGTCCAGCCTATCATTCCGGATAAAAGCGCACCAAATAGGAAAAGCAATAACCAAGCCAAATAATAAGCCATTGATTATTAACAATAAAATAACAAAATAACTGGTAATCAAGACCGACAGCAACACTATGTTCCGGTCGCATGCGACACTCTGACTCAGCCGATTAAGGCTTATCAACGGCATTGTCATAATCCCGTTAAAGAACAAAAAAAACCATGCAAAGGTGCATGGTTTTCAGGCTGATAAGACAAACACGTTTAGGACATAGAATCTAACTCACCGTTCTGCTCATCTATAAAGAGGTTATACTTTTTAATCTTACGGTGTAATGTTGAGCGACTGATGCCCAGGGCTTTGGCCGCCCGAGTGACCACCCAGCGGTTTTGTTCAAGCACCTGCTCTAATTCCTCTTTTTCCGATAACGCCTGTCTTTCCGACGTTTCCTCACGGGGTGATCTCCCAGACAGACCTGTCATTGATACCAACCGTGATGGTGGAGCATACGAGAACTGTTCGGTCTGATGTCCAATCGCTACAGGCGCTGCAAAAACTTCATCAGGAAGATCATCAACCTGAATCAGATCCCCCTCACGCATACACATCGCGTATTGAAGTACATTTTTTAGCTGGCGGATATTGCCCGGCCACTGATACTGACACAGTACTTTCAACGCCTGCGGGGCGACCTGTACATTTTCAGCATTCTCCTCATCCAGACAGAGAGCACGCAGAACTTTCTCGATAATAACCGGCTTATCTTCCCGTTCACGCAGGCTAGGTAAAGCAACCTGGAAACCACTGATTCTATAGAACAGGTCTTCGCGGAAATCACCGCTGCTAACCAGCTCTTTCAGATCACGGTGGGTCGCACAGATAACATTCAGACTGACCTTGACAGGATTAACCTCGCCCAGCGGGATGATCTCACTTTCAGCAAGCACTCTGAGCAGACTGGCCTGCAGTTCAATCGGCATATCGCCGATCTCATCCAGAAACAGGGTACCGCCATTACTGGCCTGTATTTTACCCACCTTGCCGGTTTTCAACCCACCGGTAAAGGTACCTGCACCATAACCAAACAGTTCGCTTTCGATCAACGACTCAGGAATCGCAGCGCAATTAAGCGTGATAAACGGTTTGTCTGCACGGTCACTGCTGTTATGCAGTGCCCGGGCCCATACCTCTTTACCGGTACCGGTTTCACCCTGAAGCAGGATACTGATACCTTTATTAACAATACGCTGACAACGACTGGCCTGTTTCAATAACAGAGGCTCTTTTCCGGCAGCGTTAAACAGAGGTGTATCCGTATCCTGAGCACCGGAGTCTGCCGTTTTAGCAGAGTAACGGTTGGATTCTAAGCCTTTAACCAGAGAATGCTGAGACGCTTTTGTCCGCGCGTCAAAGGCTGAGTTCTGTATCAGAGTCGCATAGAGTTTTAGCGGTTGATCATTAAGCCTAACAAAAAGTTCGGCAACACCTGATGATTCCAACTGCTCTAAGTTATGGCTGAATGCCTCCTGAAACTTACGCCCGACTAACTCATAACGGTCCCGACAGCCGAGTGTAAGCAGCAGAGGCGTTGTTGCAGAGATAATGGTGTCTCCGTCATTCACGGCAATAAGAGCCGATGTTAACGGTCTGAAAGGGGAAAATGACAAACTGATAACGCGCTGATGTGCATAGGCGTTTTTAAAAACAATCGCTTCTATTTCATCTGCGGTCTCGCAAACAAGATTAAGCGCCAGAGCCTGATAAAGCCTGTTTCCAGAGGCATAGGTGGAGATATCGAGGGCACCAAATGGCGTACCGTCCGGAGAGATCAGGGGGGCAGCGGAACAACTGAAATTATGCAGATTAAAACCATAATGCTCTTCAGCAAACACGGTTACCGGCCTGCATTCGGTTAAACAGGTTCCCAGGCCATTCGTGCCGACAATTTTCTCTGACCACAGGGTGCCCTGACGCAGCCCTTTCTGCTCCAGGTCATGACTGATGTTTGAATCCGCATAGGATTTAACAACTACGCCTTCAGTGTTAGTTATCAGAACCGCATAACCACTCTGCTTCGATACCGTTCTGATCTTATCAAAAACCTCTTCGGAATCGCTCAACAGTTTTTCCATCGGTTCCCGACGCTGCCTGACTTCAGACTCAGAAAATGAGACCAGCTCTATATTAGAGTCAGGGGAAATCTTGTATTGATCACGACACCGCTGCCAGGAGCTCTGAATATACTTATCAGTATCGCTCTGCCCTGGAGAACCTATGTTTACAGACTTCGCATTCTTATCAGAATAACCTGTATTTGAAGACATCAATTCACCTGTTCACTCCCGTCCTTCGCAATCCAACGTCAGACAAAGATCATTTTTATATTTATTTAGTGTCAAGTTTGTAAAAGCCGATGCTACCCTACGTTACTATTTTCAGCTCAGATTAAAACTATACTTTGGAACAAAAACGGTTCAGTTAAATATAGCATAGATTCGTTGAAACCCAGTATACTCGCCTCTTAGCGGCAAAATCCCCCTTCACGCCCCTGAAACGCTCTTCTGTCCAACACTCCCCTTTCCATCCATCAGCGTCAAACTGCCCTTAGCTCGATCCAGGATACAAAAAAAGGAGCGCGAATAAGGCGCTCCAAACTCTGCCTTGGGTAAGCAGAAACAGAGGTAGCAAACCGTGCAATCCTCAAATCAGCTTTACTGAACTCCATACCGATTCAATATATTCGATAGTGATCCATCCCCCCTCATTTCAGCCAGCAACTGATTGAAACCTTTACGTGAGTCATCGTCCGACCTGCGCAACCCCAGCGCATAGTCATAATTTAACTCTGTATTCAGAATACGCTCAGCATCAAACACCTGTAATTTCGTTTGGCCTGTCTGAAACCACCCTGAAGAAACATTAGTCACCAGAGCCGCGTCGATCAGTCCGTCGGCAAGCGCCTGCAAACGACTGGCTTCATCGGGAAAACGTACAGCGATACTGATATGGTTTATCGTTAACGCATGGGAGGCAATGCTACCCGGTGAGACCCCGACAACCAGTGGCTTGAGATCCGCTATACTGTTGATAATGGGACCGTTGTCACGGGTAACCAGCTTAAACTCAAGACGCATATAAGGGTCGGTTATCAGCAGGTATTTCGAATCCCCCTCTTTAAGCCGGGCAACCCCGGCATAAAAGTCACAACCCACTTTCTTCGCCTGACGCTTAGAAAAGATCCAGGAAACATTCAGGGAGACATCTAACTTTTCAGCGATAGCTCTGGCCACATCTATCTGGAAACCTTCCGGCGCATCCGCCCGCTGAGAAAACGGCATCTGTTCCGGATTGGCACATAGATTTATCTCCCCACTGGCTTTTATTTCACTTAACGTCTGGGCGTGCAAAACCGGGCTGATACCGATGACTGCAAGCGCCATAAAACTGATAACAACTGTTTTTATCCGCATCGCAAATCGGGTGGTCAGCTTTCCTGTTTTTGTACACATATCTGACACCTCTGTTTATTGTTTTTTCTTTTCTTCACTCAGGGAGAGGATATAGGTCACCAACTCCCAGCGTTCTTCGGGTGTGAACGTCCTTTTCCAGGGCGGCATCACAAGTGAGCCACGCTTTTTACCTTTGGTAATCGTTTTGAACAGGTAGTCCGCATCAAACTCACGTCCCTGCAACATTTTTGCTTTACCACCGGAGCCCTGATGTCCATGGCAGTAAACACAGGTCTGATTGAAACGATGTTCACCATTCGCTACGGATATCTCCTCTTTACTGAATACTTTCGCCTTCATCTCGGCGACAAACTCCGGTGCTTCCAGATCCTTTTTGATGCCCTTTGTCCCACCCTCGGTAACCGGTGGAGCCACGGCAGAAACACCACCACTCAACAGCGCGATAAGAAATACGCTATACCGCATAAATCCAAATACATTAACTGACATAACGGCTTCCCTCCTCTTTAATTATCAGGAAAAAAGGGGGCAGCAAAGCCACCCCCAATGCGGAACTAACTAGTCTTCCAGCGTGAATGCAACCAACGCGGCGCCGCCGGGCAACCCACTCACTTCAGGGAAAGCACTCGCCATAAATCCAGGCGCATGAGAACCGAAGCCGGTGGCCGCGAGAATGTACTGCTTGCCATTGACTGAATAGCTGACGATACCGCCGCGAATACCGGAGCCGGCATTGAAGTTCCAGATCTCTTTACCGTTCTCAGCGTTATAGCCATGGATTACGCCGTAGGGGTCGCCATTGAACACAAGGTTACCGCCGGTGGTCAGAACACTACCCAGACCCGGCAGCGGATAATCAACAGACCATTTCAGCTTACCGGTAATCGGGTCACGGGCATCCAGTCGGGCAGAGGCTTTTTTACCCGGAGGCGGAACCGCCACCAGTTTGCTGACACCCAGATAGAGTCCGGCGATACCAACATTCTCATGTTCCTGAGGCGCAGGTACGACAACGTTACATACCTCCATCGCGTTGGTATACCAGAGGCCTGTATCGGGGTTATAGGCGCCATGATTCCAGCTACGGGCCCCCAGCAGATAAGGACAGATAGTGGTTTCTTTGCCCTCAGGCATATCAACCCGGCCAATCAGCTCACCGGTTTTCGGATTGATCCCCTTAACGAAGTTGATGTTTTCGGCCAGAGGCCAGACATTCTCAACCTTACCGGTATCCTTCTCCAGGACAAAAACGTATCCGCTTTTGTTAAGGTGCACTAAAACATCTTTTCCATCTACCTTCAGGCTCAATGCCTCATAAGCAGAGTCGTAATCCCATACATCGTGAGGGATCTCCTGATAAGCCCACTTCAACTTACCGGTTTTAGGCTCGATCGCCAGCAAACTGGCACTGTGCTTATTATCCCCTTCACGCTCAGCACCATAGAAATCGGGGGCAGCATTTGCGGTGCCGATAAAGATGGTGTCAGTTTTTTCATCATAGGTGCCGGGCAACCATGCACCGCTTCCGCCGACTTCACCGGAATCACCTGGCCAGCTTTTTGGATCATCCTTTTTCAGGATATCGAAGGTCCACATCTTTTCGCCGGTAATCGCATTAACCGAAAATATTTTGCCCTGAGTAGGCTGGTCACCACCGGTTGTTCCGCCGAACAGAACATCACCCGCCAGCTGTGGAGGAGAGGAGAACAGACAACCGTAGCACTTCTCCTGATCGGTAATCTGAGTGGACCATTTTTCCTTACCGGTTTTCTGATCAAGGGCGATAAATCGACCGTCCAGAGAGCCGATATAGACATTACCATGACCCACCGTAACACCTCGGCTTGCGGCTACATAGAACACTTCATCGACAATCGCATCCAGATCTGGCTGATAGTGCCAGATCTGTTTTCCGGTCGCCGCATTAAGGGCAAACACGTTGTTATTTGGCCCAATATAATAAGCTACACCATCAATGACGATGGGTGTCGCCTGAAGGCCCATCTGAATATCACCCGGCTGATGAATCCAGGCCACTTTCAGCTTATCAATGTTGTCTGCATTAATCTGATCCAGAGGACTATAGCGCCATGCATCGGAGGTACGATGGTATTGCGGCCAGTCATCAGGATTCTCAGAAGCAGCATTTACGGCAACAGATGCCGTAGCGCACGACAATGCAATCGTTGACGTAATACATGCGGATAGCGCTAGTTTTTTTATTTTAATCACTTTTCGATCTCCATCTATCAATATCATGCAGACTCACTCAGCTGAGCTGAGTCCACCACTACACATCAGACAGGAACGCAACATGCAGGCCAAAACAGAAGGACTGATTTAGAATATCTATTAACTTACTGATATTTTTGAATTAATTGATCACCATAAATTAATGAACAAATAAAAAAACAGCGCTATAGCGAAAGTAAATTCAGTCCCGCAATACAGATCGTGTCAGCGGATGACACAGTCTGTGCTACCCATCTCGGGAGGGGGATGAGGAGGATATCCGGCAGTGAAACCATGACAGCCCTTAAAGCAGATATATATCCCGCTCTCAACACTTATCCTCTTGATCGCAACAGCAAAACAAAATCTCTGGCAGCAATAAGTGTCACGGATCGTCAGTCAGGTACGATCTTTGCTTTATCAGGGTGTGGCGTCATAAGTCACGTGATGTATTCATATCTAAATGAGGAAAATAAAATGAACTGGACAAAACCAGCATATAAAGATCTGAGAATTGGTTTCGAAGTAACAATGTACTTCGCCAACCGCTGAGCCCGATAGAACGACCTTATTAAATTATACGTGCCCCGCCCCCGCTTCATTGCGGGGGTTCTATATCCAGCATCTGAAAAGCTGAATCCGCTACCTGACACTCTTCTATAAAAAATCACTGCAAACTAATCTGTGCCACTACATCATATGGATCATGGGCTGGAACATACTGACTCGAAACGTGCGACACACTGCTGCAACAATCCTCAGACAATTTAACCCTGCCTTACAACCTCCCCGTATTCTCTGCCTTTCAGAGTCAATTTAGCAACTGGCACAAGAAATGCGTTTATGAGTATTCACTGTTCATAAACCATGGAGAATCAACATGAAAAAAATACTATCAGCTTCACTATTTTTATTTTCCCTCTTAATCCAACAAAGTCAGGCTGGCATACCCGGTATGCGTGGCAGTCAGCATCTGGGGTTCACCGTCCCGGATGTTGAAGAAGCGACGGCGTTCTTCAAAGATGTCATCGGCTGCGAATCTTTCTATTCAATCGGCCCTTTCGGTCCATTTGATGATAACTGGATGACAGAAAACCTGAACGTTGACAAAAAAGCGGTGATATCCACCGCCCATCTCATGCGCTGTGGCAATGGTGTGAACCTTGAGATCTTTCAATATACATCTCCAGATCAAAGAACGACCCTCCCGCGTAACAGCGACATTGGAGGTCACCACCTTGCCTTTTACGTAGACGATATGGACGCTGCAGTTAAGTTCCTTGAAGAAAAAGGAATCAAAGTGCTGGGCAAACCACACACCTTCACTGATACCGGCATGAAAGGTCTGACCTGGGTGTATTTCATGGCGCCCTGGGGCATGCAACTGGAGATTGTCAGCTACCCATTTGGCCAGGGATACGAAAAAGAGATGGGTAGCAGAATGTGGGATCCACGCTACTAATCGTGTTTCAGGTTACTAACAAGGTCACTGATAGCATTACCTTCGGGTAATGCTATTTAATAAAACGGTACAGATTATGAAGAAAATATTCGCACTGTTCCTCACCCTCACCTCTTCACTCCTCAGTTCTGGGGCTAACGCCCATTTCTCGCATTTTGAACCCAGAATCATTCATCTGTATGAAGAAAACCGGGACACCATTATTCTGATGCGCATGCCGTTCCCTCTGGTGCTTCTGGATGACAGCTGGAAAGGGATCGACAGTGAACAGAAGATCCCTTTTACACTGAGAGTATCCGCTGAAAATACCGTTGAATATCTGATCAATCACCATGAGGTCCAGGAAAATCTGGCAGGATTAAAAGCCCTGATCCAAGCAGGATACCGCATCAATAAAAATGGCCAGCAGCAAAGCTATCGTGTTGAGGCAATCAACATATTCAACTCTGATACCCGCAAACCCTTCAGCAGCTTAGACACAGCCCAGAGCAATTTTACCGGAGAGATTAGCATCAGCGCCGATGCCCGTTCGGTGTTCGACGCAGGGCTGGATATCCGGCTGCGGCTAACCGACACCTCATTGATCAACGATGAAATCACCATCGGCAGTATTCTGGGTGATAAATTCAATGCCATCAATCGCCTCGCCAATATCATCAACCTCTATCGGGATGGTGAGAAAACATCTGTAACCACCGTTGGCATTCTCGATTACTCAACCACCCGCCAGCCCTCGCTAGCAACCAAACTGATCAATGGCTTTAACAGTGGTTTCAGCCATATTCTGATCGGTACCGACCATATCCTGTTTATCCTGCTACTGTTTTTCAGTGCCACCGGTTTTATCAGACTGCTATCACTGGCGACCGCGTTCACCATAGGTCACTCATTCAGCCTGCTGTTCGGAAACAATCTGGCTATTTCATCGCCGGCATTTACGCCTGGTATCGAACTGCTGATTGCCCTGACGATCTGCGTCACCGCAATACTGTTACTGTTCAAAAAGGCTCAACATATCAGTACGACTCCGATACTGATTATCGGTGTAATTCACGGCTTTGGATTCTCATTTGTCTTTAATGAACTGGCAAAAGAGGGCTCGCAAACCAGCATCAGCAACCTGATATCATTCAACATCGGTATCGAAGCGGGCCAGCTGTTTATCTATGGTCTGGCGTTTGTACTGACAGCTCTGGTGAAGAAACACCTGAGCTTTGAGAAACCGCTCCAATACTATGTCTCAGTATTTACGTTGGTGGTGTCGGCCTACTGGATTGTGACTCGCTCAATCCCGCTGATTGAATATATGCAGATCTGACAAAGTTCTGTTTAATTACATCAATCGTAATAGGCAGCCTTAATGACTGCTTTAACTCGTTCCCACGTAGAAGCGTGGGGACGATAACGCAACTTCATAATGATCACGCGCTTACTGATCCACAAAGCGACTCAGACGACGTTCGAGATAACGGTTCTGTTCCCGCAACTGCTCGACCTCACTCAGCAACTCTATCGCCAGCGCGATACCCGCCCAGTTCACCTCAAGATCACGGTGCAGGCGCAGCGCTTTTTTCGTCCGGATAAGCATCGCCGGGCTAAACAACCACTCAGCGGGTGAAGCGCCAACCGGCTCAACAATCCCCTGCTCAATGATCTCAACCACGACATTTTCTGCCACTCCGGTTTGCAGGCAAACCTCGGAAAAACTCAGGTAGGTTGCATAGGTATCGTTCATAAGGCGTCACTCCACTCTGCACGGGGGTCGAAGGGGGCGAGTTCCGCCAACTGTTGCCAATGCGCTTTGATGGACTCATCGTTTATTGGCGGCATCACTATTTTTAATACCGCATAGAGATCACCCTGATGCTGCTTACCTGGCAGCCCCCGGCCTTTTACCCGTAATCGCTGCCCACTCTGACTGTTGGCCGGAATGGTTAATTTAATCTCGCCCGACAAGGTCGGCATAGTCACCTTGCCACCCAGTGCTGCTTCCCAGGGGGCTATCGGCAGGGTAATAATCAGATTATGCCCCTCCACATCAAACAACGGATGAGGCACAAGTCGAATACGCAAATAAAGATCACCATAAGCGCCATTGCCGATACCCGGGGCTCCCTGCCCCTTCAGGCGAATACGTTCACCATCGACGACCCCCGGTGGTATCTTCACATTGAGCGTTTTTTTAACCTCGTGAAGCCGCCCCTCATTGTCATAGTGAGGCAGATGATAGGAGATTTTTTTCGACTCTTTCGCTAGCGTGTCTTCCAGGAAAATAGGCAGCTCTGTTTCAATATCCTGACCGCGCTGATTAAACGGCTGACGACTTTCAAATCCGCTGGCACCAGGGCCTCCTTCGGCACCAAAAATCGAGGAGAAAAAATCAGAAAAATCCCGTTGCTGATGAGCTCCCCCATCGCCTCCGGCCGAAGCCGATGATTGCCAGCCCGGCGGTGGACGAAACTCCCGCTGTGAACCGCCATACTGACGCAGCTCGTCATACTCTGCCCGCTTAACCTTGTCTTTGAGTACTTCATAGGCTTCGCTGACTTCCTTGAACTGATTTTCCGCATCATGATGACTGCTGACATCCGGGTGATATTTTCTCGCCAGTTTTCGGTAGGCGACTTTAATCGCCTTACTATCAGCATCGGAATCAACGCCCAAAATTTTGTAATAATCTTTGAATTCCATAATCTATCCGATATCGCTACGAGGTTATTCAGATAAGCGGAGTTGGAACGCCTGTGCGCTAACTATAGACCATAAGTGAGTTTGCCAGGGCCAGTGCTCAAACAAAGTGAAGGAGGCTAATGACTCAGGACAGCCTTTGGGGTAATAGATACCGCCATCAGGTGATTACAGATCAGGAGCCATTCAACCACAGAGGGCAGAGAGGGGTGCGGTTTAAGGCGATATCACATCTAATAGACTTAAAGCCCCTCTACCTTCCCGCCTTAGAGCGGCCTACCACGCCTTTCTGGGGATCATAGCCCCAGACCGCCAGGCTAAAAAACAGAATAAAGGCACCACTGACGACCCCGAGTGATAGCAGGTTCAACTGGCCATACAGGGCAAAACGCACCAGCTCTACGGCGTGGCTAAAGGGGTTGTACTGCGCCACCTGGAACACCAGTTCAGCGCCCGCCTCTTCCAGTTTCCACAGCGGATAGAGTGCAGGCGAGATAAAAAACATGGGGAAGATTACAAAATTCATCATCCCGGCGAAATTCTCCAGCTGCTTCACCGATACCGACAATAATAACCCTAGTGCGCCCAGCATCAGCGCGGCGAGGATAAAGGCAGGCAGTGCGGTGAGCGCACCATAGAGCGGGATATCCACCTCAAACAACCAGCAGATAATCATAAAGCTGTACACCTGCAACAGCGATAACAGTGTCCCGGCCATCAGCTTGCTGAAAAGGATATACCAGCGCGGCAATGGCGCTGTCAGTAACAGACGCATCAGCCCCATCTCCCGGTCATACACCATCGACAGTGAGGACTGCATACCGTTAAACAGGATCACCATACACAGCAGGCCCGGAGTGATATACACCTCATACTCAATATAGGATTCATAGGGTGGGATAACCGCAACTCCAAAGACATTCTGAAAACCGGCAGCAAACACCAGAAGCCATAGCGCAGGCCGTACCAGCGCCGAAAACAGACGCCCTTTCTGGCGCATGAATTTGCCTATCTCCCGGGCGGACAGTGCGCTGAACGCATTGATGGCATGCATCGTTTTCACGGGCTGACTCCCCGATTCAGTTTGCAGCGCCCCTCATCCTGATCGCTGCCGAGCACATCGAGGTTATTCACCGGATGCAGGAAGCCATCAATCGGCGCACGTCCGATGACACGGTTCAGTGAGGTGAGAAAAATCGGTTGTCTGAGTTGATTATTCCAAGGTCTGAAATTCAGTGGATAACCCTTGGCGCCGTCCAGCTTAAACCCTTCAGAACGTATCAGATCAAGCAGTGATTCTGCCGTGACTGAACCGTTATGAGATTCAGGCAGATCCAGCATCGCCTGAGCAATCACCTTAACCGCCAACCAGGCTGACCAGTCGTAACCGGTCATCTGCCGTTTAGCTTTCTTTTTAAAACGTTTATTAACCTGCGGTGCACCGTTGCGCTCCCAGGCCCAGTGCCACCAGTCGGCTACCAGGCCTGAGGCGCCAACGACCGGACGCGGTTTAACGATGGCGTACGGCACATCAACCGCAAATTCACCGGTGCTATCAACCACATAAACCACGTCATAGTCATCCTTCGCCGTTAACAGTGAGATATTGTTCTGGTAACGCTGGCGAGGATCATTGCCCAGGGTATAGGGTTTAAGGGCGACCAGATCGAGACCAAACTTTTTTGCCGAGCCCTGAAGTGATTCAAGATAACGCTGATCGGCCACGGTTTCATTGTGCAGCACCAGCACC
Organism: uncultured Amphritea sp.; assembly: GCF_937127095.1. GTDB lineage: Bacteria > Pseudomonadota > Gammaproteobacteria > Pseudomonadales > Balneatricaceae > Amphritea. The sequence goes on along the minus strand of NZ_CAKZLP010000050.1, from coordinate 117,684 downwards.
TCTTTCCATTTTTTAAAGATCAGATACTGCGCCATCGTGTCGGTCAGCATTCGACGGCTGGGGGCGATATGCAACAAGTTAGCCTGACAGTTTTCATCCCGTAGATTATTGTCTAACCCGCTCAGGTTAAATAATACCGTGTTCGAATATTTCGCCGCCTGCGCAGCGAGCTTCACACCCTCACTGGGAAGATCCAGTAACAGAAACTGAGTTCCTTCAGCCTGCAAGCTGAGAATAAGCTCAGGAAGCTGGGCTAATTCGTCCACTTCATGTTTGACCAGCTCAAATTTAATCCCGCTCTTCTGAGCGGCAAAACGGGACTCTTTAATGGCCAGCTCAACCGCCGTATCGAGGCGTCCCCAGGGCTGAGCCTGATAACGGGCATCAGTAACCTCTTCCCGGTAACTGGGATCGTTGGCGTATTCAATCAGGGCGATATTGAGGGTACTGAGATCGTTGGCCCACATAGGGGAAGACAGCATTAGCGCCAGCAGTGGGGCAGCTATTCTGAGATAGATAAGCCCGAGATTGATAAGCCTGACATTGACAAACCTGAGACTTTGAGTAAAACAAAACATCAGTCATCCACCACAACATCGTGGGGCACCCGCCCTGCGGGCACCGACTTGATCACTTTGAGACGTTCGGTATCAATCACCGCCAGATCATCACTCTTGCCATTGGTGACATAGAGCCGACTCTCGTCATGGTTAAGGGTGACTCCCCACGCCCGCTTGCCCACCAGAATATAATCGATCACTTTGTTAGCCGCTATATCAACCACCGCCACATGGTTGGCACCACCCAGTGTGATATAGGCACGCTGACCATCTTTGGTCATCACCATGCCGACCGGAGAGATACTTTCCGCACGCACCCCACGTAGTGAAAAGGACAACTCAGCGACGGGTTGATAAAACGCCGTATCCAGAATCGAAATGGTGCCGCCCACTTCATTACTCACCCAGAGCTGTTTCTGATCCGGGGTCAGCAGCATCCGCCGTGGGCGATTGCCCACCACAATATTCTCAATCAGTTCATGGCTCTGCACATCGATCACATGCACCATGTTAGCGACCTCAGAGGTCACATATACCAGACGATTATCCGCAGAGACCAACACCCCTTCCGGCTCTTCACCCACCTCAATCTCGGCCACTTTCCGGTTCTCTTCTAATGAGTAAACCGTGACAAGTCCATCATCTTCGTTAGAGGCATAAAGGTATTTCTCATCCGGAGACAGATCAAAGCGGTCAGGGTCTTCGCCGATCTCAATACTCTTTTGAACTTTAAGCGTCGCCACATCGATCACATCGATCGCATCCGCATCACCACAGGCAACATAGAGCAGTGAGCCATCTTTACTCAGCTTCATCGCCCGGGGACGTTCACTGGTTTTAATCGCCGTCACTTTATCCATGCTTTTGGCTTCAAACACAGTGACGAGATCATCTTTTTCACTGCTGACAAAAACATATCCGCTTTTTGCCTGACTCTGCTGTGACGCTAACAACAGCGATACTAAAGCTACCGATTTAAAGGTCTTAAACAGCTTATTCATGAACGACTCCAACCGTTTTATTGAGATTGATCAGGTGTAAAAATGCGTCTGAAAGAGAGGCTACGCTATCCTCTTCAGCCAGCAATCTGTCGGGGGATGAATCAGCCAGAATCTGACCTTTGTCGAGCACCACGACCCGATCAGCCTGCTGAATCTCCTCAACGATATGGGTACTCCAAAGCACCGCCAGATCACGTTCTTTACAAAGGGAGATGACATGATTAACCAGCGACTTACGGGATTCCGGATCTAACCCAACGGTAGCTTCATCCATCAATAACAATCGGGGCCGGTGTAACAGGCTACGAATCAGCTCGACCTTGCGTCGGTTGCCGCCACTTAAACTGCGCACTGGCTGGTGTCGCACCCCTTGCATATCAAAACGTTCTAACTCACTGGCAATGCGTTGTTCGGCCTCAGATCGGCTCAGCCCATGTAACAGACAGTGAAATTTAAGGTTGCCCTGCACCGTCAGATCGAGATCAAGAGTCGACTGCTGAAATACCACGCCGATCGATGACAGCGCGGCAATCGGATCACGGCGGATATCATGACCACACACCCATATCTCACCGCTATCACTATTAAACAGCCCGGTTAACAGCTGAAACAGTGTGGTTTTGCCCGCGCCATTCTGGCCCAGCAAGCCGACAAACTGTGATGACTGAATCGTCAAGCTGATCTCATTCAGCGCGTTAACAGTTCCGTATGTCTTGCTGACGGAGGTCAGCGCCAGGGCGGCTTCTGATTGCATTATTTCCCTCCGGAGACCGACTTTAGCCCAGGGCCAGAGAGCACCCCTTCTAACAAACCGGAATAGTCACAGAGCAGCTCGGTTTTCCAGCGCTGCAGTCTGCTATCGTCAGGCAAACGGGGGCGCGCTATATCAACCGGTTTATCCAGAATCACCATCCCCGGCGCTGAGGAGAGAAACAGAATCCGGTCCGCCAGCTGAATCGCTTCATGCAGGTCATGGGTGACAAAGATAACGCTGGGTTGCTGCTCCACCCATAACTCACTTAACAGTGAACGCAGGTTGTCCGCATTGGGGGCGTCCAGTGAGACAAAAGGCTCATCCAGCAGCAACAGATCCGGTTCGGTCAGAAAAGCCCGGGCGATACTGACTCTGCGCTGCATCCCGCCAGACAGATGCTTTGGATAGAGAGGTGATTTACCGGCCAGCCCCACCTTATTCAGAATCTCAGCAATATCAGACTCTGTCGCGTCAGGCTTCACCAGGCGCAGATTCTCAGCCACCGTTAGCCAGGGCATCAGTCTCGGCTGCTGGAAGATATAACCGATCTTACAGTCGGGCTTACCGGTCAGAGGGCAACCGTTAAACTTAATCTCACCGGGAGCACAGCTTTGCAACGCCGCAATCATATTCAGCAGGGTCGTTTTACCCGCACCCGAAGGGCCAACCAGCGCGACAAACTCACCCGGGGATACGTTAAAAGACAGCGGCCCCAGTACTTTGTCCGGGCTGTTGGCATAGAACTTACTCTGGAGGGCAATATCAAGACTGACCATGGTATCCCCCCCGGGCAATGTAACGATCCAACGGACGCATAATCAGCCCCTCAATCACCAGAATGATGGCTGCAAACGCCAGGGTATAAGCCAGAATGCTGGAGATATCAAAAAACTGGAAATAGGTGCCCAGCTGAAAACCAACGCCATCACTGCGCCCCAGCAATTCAACCACCAGCACAATCTTCCAGATCAATGACAGACCGGAGCGGGCGGATGCCATAATGAAGGGGTAAAGCTGTGGCAGATATACTTTAAAGAAGTAACGTAACGGAGCAACCTGAAACACCTTTGCCACCTCCAGTAGATCCCGGTCAACCACCCGGGCGCCTTCACGCACCATCACCACAACGGTGGGGATTTTATTAATCGCCACCGCAGCAATGGCCGCCGCCTCTACCAGACCAAACCAGACATAACAGAGCATAATGGTAACCAGCGCTGGCACGTTAAGAGCGATAATCAGAATAGAGTCGCCTGCGGCATTCAGACGGGTAAACGCCCCCATCATAATGCCGATAAACACCCCCAGCAGCATCGCAATGGTAAAACTGAGCAACACCCTCAGCAGGGTCACCAGCAGGTGATGCAACATATCCCCTTCAAACAGGTGGCTTCGCAGACTGGCAAACACCTGAAGTACACTGGGGAGGTTACTGTTATCCATCAGCACAGCGGCACACTGCCAGACTAAAAACAGCGTAGCGAGGGGCAACACGCCAAGCAGCAGCTGTTTTATACCGGGAACGATCATGGGGCCTCCTCCCCGGCTGCCACCTGTGTCACACCCGACTGGGCGTTTGCTATCCAGAACAGGGACCGGTCCAGTTTATCGGCCCCCCCTGTCAGCTCTGCCCCTCCCTCGCGTAACATAAAGGCATAGATACTCTCCAGTGCATCCAATTCATCTTTACCGAACTGCAACTGTACGCCTGAACGATAGCCCTTCCTCAGCGCCGCAAAAATCTGCTCATCTTCCGCTCGGGTCAAATTGCGGATGCGCAGCCATTCGGCATCGGAGACCAGCAGAATCTCCCTGGCTTCCCGGGACGCCTTTAAAAAATTCCCCAGCAATTCACTATGCTGCTGTCGCCAGGGTTCAGCAAACACCCAACCCAGCATGGGTACCTGATGATTGACGCCTAACCCCCTGATCATCTCGTCAACCGAGATAATCGGCTTAAACCCGCGGGCTTCAAGTCTGGCGCCGTAATGCCAGAAATTAAGACTCAATGGCAACTTTCCGTCATACATTAACTGATTCAGCAAAGGAGGTGCGGCAAACACCGGCTCAACCACGTCTAAAAGATCTTTTCCCAACACCTGCTTACTGTAGGCCTGTAGCAGCAGCCAGCTCTTATCGACAGCCCCCCCGGCAACGCCCATGCGTACACCCTGAATATCCTTCACAGATGAAACCGCGCTCTGGGGCTGAGCATAAAGCCCTCCGGTTGCGGCTGAGACAGGCGAGAAACCGAACATCCTGTGATTAAATCGCTGCCGGTTCACCCAGACCCAATCGCTGTAGATCAGATCGACAGCAGCACTCTGCAATGCAACAGCACTGGCGTTTTTACCTGCAACAGGGGTCACCTCAAGGGAGAAATGGTATTTCTTATCAAGAGCATGGTGGCGTATTACATCCATCTCCCAGTTGACGGTGCCAAATTGCAACGCAGCAACCCGCACCGTCGGCAGAGATTCAGCAAAAGAAAGAGAACAAGGCAGCAAGCCCAACGCCGCGGTAAAAAACAAAGCCGCGACACTGGCTTTGCCCTTTTTAATCAAAGCCTGTCTGTTCAACACAATGTTGATCAGAACAGATAAGCTCACTGAAGAAACAGCAGAAAACACGATCTTCATAACAGCATTCCCAGATATCAGATTTAAGGTGGCTGAGGCCTTTCTTTTTCATACGCAGTCCCCTTCGTCATCAGCCACACGGTGAGATTAAAAAAGGCCCGACATATCGTACAAAACACCCTGAAGGGGAAGGGGTAAATAAGGTATCGGTTACGATATGCCGGACAAATAACTTACGAAAATACAATCAGTAAGCTGGATTAAGTCTCACAACTAACAATTGTAATTACAGCAATAACAGTACCAAAAACATAAGTTATTGATAATTGTACGAAATAACTAATTTTCAAATTATTCATCCCTGCAGGATACTCTTCGATGAAACAAACTGTCTCGATTATATGCGACACAAAGTCTTAAAAATGTATAGCCCGAAAAAGAGAAAAAAAATACAAAATTAAAAATTAAATTTTTTATCCTATTAAAATCTGATGATACTTATATTTTAACGCCACAGTATGGTTCATAAAGATGAAACAAACTGTTTCATAACCTGACCTCATATATTCGATATGGTTTTTATTAAAAATAGTCCAAACATAAAACAAACCAACAACCCATTGAAACAAATAATAACTTTTATTATTTAAAGACAAAAAATATATATTGGCATACTCCCTGCTTTTCCCACACCGGGTCGATATTAAATCACTTTTCACTTTCTTCTTTAAAAGAATGCAAAAGTGAAAACCCCGTAAATAAATCTAACTATAAATTCCATTGGGGAGTAACTCTATGAACTTAAAAAAGGTATCCCGAAAAAAGATGGCGATAATCAGTCCTGTTAAAACGCTGACAGCGATGATTATTCTATCAGGGGCAGCAACCCATGCATCAGCCGATATTCTGATCGGCGAAGCAACCAATACTAAACTGTCGATGTATGGCATTCTTGATGCGGGGGTTCTCTATCAGGATAAAGTGTCCACTGATGGTGATGAGAAACTGGGAATGGAAACCAGTGGTTTACGTCAAACAGTACTGGGATTTAAAGGCTCCCGGTCACTGGATAATGGAATGGATGCCTTCTTTAACCTTGAAGCCCACTTCGATCTGGATACCGGTATGTTTCATGGTACCGGTGATGCAACTACAGATGGCGATGACAGCAGTGGCAGACTGCTTTTTCGCCGCCAGGCAAACCTAGGGGTAACTGGTGACTGGGGTACGGTGATCATTGGCCGTCAATATGGCCCCGCACTGCTGGCTCACCTGGGCACCGAACCACGCATCTTCAAGGAGCAGTTCTCCAACCTCTATGCCTGGGCCTATAGCCAGTACTTCTCTACCGTGAATGATCCTGCCAGCACTGATGGTCGCAATGCTAATAATGATGTCGGTATCTTCTTTAAGAATGCGGTGCAGTATCGAAACAACATCAATGGTTTAGACTTTGGCGTACTTTACTCTTTCGGCGGTCAGGAAGGCTCGCAGAAAGAGGGGGACGTTGTTGCCATCGGTGCTGCGTATAACGCAGGTCCGGTAACGCTGTCCGGTTCTTACCAGAATATGCGTGACCAGCAAACCGCTGAAGATGTTGTCACCAGCTGGGCACTGGGCGCCGCCTATGCCGTTGGCGATCTGAACTTCAAAACCAACTTCATGAACACTGAAAACAATGATGCTAACGGCAATCAGATTCTGGATCTGGATGCACTGGGCGTTGGTATGGACTGGCAGTGGAATGAGAAAAATAGCGCAACCCTGGCATATTACATCAATAAGGATAAAGCGCCCAGTAAGAGTGTAGAAACTAAATCACTGGTGTTGAGCAACGAATACACCATTGGTGAATCGACTATTGTTTATGCTCAGATGGCCCATGTCGATGCGGATGAGATGGGTACGATTTCACGCTATGCTACCTCTATTGTTGCCAGCCCTGCACCTGCAGGCGAGACAACCACACTGATCAACGTTGGTTTTAACTTTGCGTTCTAACTAGTCCCTCCCTTTCAAGCCCCACGGGAGTCAGCTTCCCTGGGGCTTTTCGTTTTTTATAGCCCCCCAATCGGGTAAAACACTCCACCCCTTTTACCACACAGCCGACCTATCGTTATCAGCTCAGCCCGCTTCTATCCTACCTTCTCAGGATGCTATGACACCGTTTGTTAACTACCCCTCTGCCCAGGCATACACTGAGTGACGACTAAAAACTGACCGGGAACGCCATCAGGTATTCACCAGTAGTCCCCCGTAACAAATCGCTAAAAGCGGATTTTGAAACACCACTCATCAATAACTGAACCGCTGTGTCTGAGTGTCTGAAGTCTGAGGTGTCAGGTGCCAGGTGAGTAAAGCAGAGATAAAAAGCAGGCGAATTAAATGAATGGCGTGAACGTGAAGGGTTCACAGAAGATAAGGTTGAGCGTTCAATTCGGCACAAACGATATATATAACCACTGAACATATAGCCTAATTAATATAATTACACAGCACTAAAACAAAAAAGGCACGTCCGAAGACGTGCCAAAGAGTTACACCGAGTGAAACTGATTGATGCGATCAGATCGCCTGTTTATTCATCTGGTCAACAATATATTCCGCCTGTCGAATCGCCAGAGCAACAATGGTTAAAGTTGGGTTTTCAGTTCCACTTGAGGTGAACTGGCTGCCATCAGAGACGAACAGATTCTTAATATCGTGTGCCTGACCCCAACGGTTAACCACACCATCTTTAGCATGCTCACTCATCCGGTTGGTGCCCATATTATGGCTGGCGGGATAGGGAGGAAGTTTATTCACTTTAAGCGCGCCGATAGAATCGAACAGTTCCTGTGAGCGAGCATAAGCATGGTTACGCATGCGGGTATCGTTAATGTGATCGGTTTTATACACCACCGGTACCGGCAGTCCATACTGGTCTTTCTCTGTCGGGTGGAGGGTAATATTGTTGGATTCTACCGCCATATCCTCACCACAGATCCAGAAACCAGCCATATTCTGGTAATTTGCCAGTGAATCAGACACTTCACGTCCCCAACCACCTTTACCGGGATTCAGGAAAGCTGACATAAAAGGCAGGCCCAGATGCAAGATTTCCAGTTCATAACCCGCCAGGTGCCCCCGGCTAGGGTCATTATCCTTCCACTCATGGACAATACCCGGTACGACCGTGCTCTTATACATATGCACCGGCTTTTCGAACTCCGCATATACACCACCGGCGGTATGGGTCATATAGTTCTGCCCTACCTGGCCCGATGAGTTAGCCAGGCCATCCGGAAACATTGATGAAGCCGAGTTCAGCAGCATCCGTGGTGACTCGATAGAGTTACCGGCAACGGCAACGACCCGGGCTTTTTGCAGCTGCTGATTACCATCTTTATCCGCGTAGAGTACGCCGGTCACTTTACCGGTTTTGTCATGCTCAATTCTGAGCACCATCGATTCCGGGCGCACCTCGGTTTTACCTGTGGCTTCAGCCTGAGGGATCTCGGTGTACATAGTTGACCACTTCGCACCGATACGGCAACCCTGCATACAGAAACCATTAACCTGACAAGAAGGACGTCCATCCCGGGTTTCCGTATTGATCGCCAGAGTAGCCTGTTCACATTTAGCACCGATCCGTTTAGCACCCTCAGCAATCACTTTGTAGTGATTACTTTCACCGTGAAACGGCATACCTGTGGCCTCAGTACCACAGACCCCCATCTTCTTTTCAGCCTTGAAATAGTATGGTTCCATCTCTTTCAGGGTGACCGGCCAGTCGAGAACATTCGCACCCGCAACCGTGCCGTTGGTGGTTTTCATCTTAAATTCGTGTTCCTGAAAACGCATCGCCACACCGGCCCAGTGCATCGTCGCACCGCCTACACCTTTTACAATCCACGCGGGCAGATTAGGGAAATCACTAGCAAGTCTCGCTGGCCCCTCGACAATGCGCTTGTCCAGCCAGGAAATTTTACCAAACATCTTCCATTCATCATTTTCGATATCATCCATTTTGAAGCGCTTACCCGCTTCCAGTACAACCGACCGGATACCCTTCTGCGCCAGTTCATTGGCCAATGTGCCGCCACCCGCTCCAGAACCAATGATTACCACCAGGCTGTCATCGTTTAAATCAAATTTAGTAGACATAATTATTCCCCTCTTCAGATCCAGTCAATATCGTTGTAACCACGGTTGATGTAGCCGCCTTTTTCCCAGGCAGATCCACCAAATCCAAAGCGAGGCCATAGATCCGGGTTGTTGTAGATGCCCATCATCAGAGCACCCTTAATGTTCTGAAAGAAAGGAGACGACTCGATCTGTTTCAGTACAACAACACGCTCTTGTTCAGATTTGATATCGATATAACTGACACCAAACTGCTGCGAAGCGATCTGATCCAGAGATTTAGCACCGCCAGACAATTCCGACAACTTTGTATCATCGGTGGCCGCAGCGGTAATCATTGGCGTTAACACCTGGGTATAATATTTATCTTCCAATGTGTCGTGAGGATAAATATCCCGCGCCATTTTCAACAGTGTGATATTCGCTTTATCGCCAATTTTCTTAGCGGCATACGAGTCAGGCGCGAACAAGCCTCCACTAATAACGACAGCCGATGCGGCTACTGCGTATGTACCGGTTTTAGACAGGAAGCGTCTTCGATTCATACAGACCTCATCTGCTTTGCCTTTAGCGGCACCCACAGATGGTGATAAATCCTTCTTATTTTTATTCATAATGATCTCCAGGGTTTACATTATTTTTCAAACTGAATAGCGACCAGACTAAACAGTTAAAAACGCAACGATCTTTCTATCTAAATATATTTCTCAATATAGTTATTCAGATATGCATCCAGTCCATCAAGCGACTTTAAAACAAAGCTCTCACCTGATTTATTCATTAGCTGAGCAAGCGATATATGCTTACCTTCAACAATAAAGGGGGTCAGCTGACACTTTTCATAAAACTGATTTGAAATATTCCACATCGCTGCCAGATCGCCATCACACAAAATAACTGCATGCATCAATAGCGCCGTATCACTACCATCCGTACTGGCTAAAGGGTTGGTAATTTTCTTCCAGCGCTGTGCGGTACCGGCTATTTTCTGCTCCCCAACGACCACATTAAAATCACCATCACAGAACGCTCCCTCTATAGAGGAACACCTCCCCTGAATGCCGTTGTCAGATAGCCACCCCAGAATCGCATTGCAGATCACCAGATAACTGTCGCGGATGCTCATCTGACCTTTTTTGCATTTGATTGCCATCGTCAGATTGATGAAGCCTTCACTCTGCGGCGTCAGCTCTCCTCCGGTACTGCGAATCACCACCGGCCAGCCCTGTGCGGCACAATAGTCACTGGCGGCCTGAAAATTACTGCGGTTGGTTGCGCTTTTAGGCACAACCAGCGCCTGTTGACTGCGCCACAAGGCATAACCACATTGCACCTGACCTGACAGCACCCGGTCTAACAGCTGCTGCTCAAGCTCAAGGCCGTGAGTAATATCAACCGGCGTCCTCATCCTTATCTTCGCGATTTGGCTACGCCCGCTGATCGTCAGACTATTCACTTTCAATCTCCCGACAGAGGTCAGTGAGAAAATCAGCCGCCGGACCACCATCGACACCGCGATGATCAAATGTCAGGGACAAGCCCATCATCCGCTTAGTCACGAACTGACCATCCTCGACAGCCACCTCAGTGTAGGTTTCACCGATACCTAAAATAGCCAGTTGTGGGAGGTTGATAATGGGCGTAAAAAACCGCACCCGGCTGCGACCGATATTGGTCAGCGTAAAGGTACCGCCCTTCATCTCCGGGATGGTTAACTGCCCATCTTTAGCCCGATTAAGCAGCTCACGACGGGCGGCAGCGCGTTCCTGAATATCTTTCTGGTCAGCTGCAAACAGTGCTGGCGCCATCAACTTGCCACCGGGTAACCCGATGGCATAGCACAGATCAATAGTGCGGTAGATAGAGATCTCGTTGTTCTCAATACGTCCATTCAGCACCGGATGTTTACCCAGGACGTTAACAACGTAATCAGCCAACAGATCTTCAACCGAGATGTTGATACCCTGTTCGGCCATTTTCTCTTTGCGGCGCCACATGTTATCGACGCAACAGACCGCGTGGTGTGTCAGTTGAGCAGCCTCATCAAGGCTGCGTTTCATATTGTTGGCAATCATGCCTCTCAAGCCTTTGAGAGGCGTTACCCTGATTATGTCTGAGGCTGTCATCTGTATCTCCCGATCAACTAGCCAATGGTGGCGACTTTCTGGCCTTTTTCGACGATCTCATCCACATCATTGATGATTTTTAAGACCCCGGAAGCGGTTGCTTCAAGTTCATACTGAATTTTTTCGACCATTAGTTCTGCGATCACATCGCCCTCGGCAACCTCACCACCATCACTGGCCAGCCAGGATGTGATAACGCCCTCAGAATCTTCTTCCCACATATCGACGGGTACAATTACATCTGTTGTCATCTCTTAGTCTTCCTTCATTTTGTTAAAAGCTGCGATAATTTTTTCCGGGCTTGGCAGGGCCCACTGTTCCATAGGACGGGCGAACGGAATGGGAATATCCGGATACGCCACTCGCTGAGGCGCCGCTTTCAAAGGAACGCCTGCTTCGACCACACTGGCGATAATCTCTGCGGTCATGCCGTAGCTGTGATAATCCTCATCCACAACGATCAGACGGCCGGTCTTCTTAACGGACTCGATCACGGTGTCACGGTCCAGCGGCGCCAGTGATCGCAGATCAACTACCTCTGCACTGACGCCCTGCTCTCCTAAAATCCGCGCGGCTTTCAGCCCGAAGTGCACTCCGGAGGTGATACCCACAATCGTTACATCGGTACCCGGACGAGTCACAATTGCTTTACCCAGCTCAACCTCATAGGCGGCTTCAGGCACATGCACAATCGCCTCTTTCTCAGTACCCAGCCAGCCCATACCCTGAAGGGCTTTATGGAACATAAACACCACCGGGTTAGGATCACGAATCGCCGCAATCATCATCCCTTTGGCATCGTAGGCATTGGATGGCGCAACCACTTTCATACCGGGCAGATGGGCAAAGGTGGCATGCACACACTGAGAGTGCTGACCACCATCGGAATAACCACCACCGGTTGAGGTCATCAACACCATTGGCACGGTGACATTACCACCCGAAAAATAGGTATTCTTCGCCATCATGTTGTAGATCGCATCGAAACAAACACCGAAAAAGTCGACAAACATTAACTCGACAACCGGCTTCATCCCATCGGACGCTGCACCAACCGCGGCACCGATAAAGGCGGTTTCAGAGATCGGCGTATCGCGAACACGCTCACCACCAAACTCTTCATGCAAACCCCGGGTATTGCCGAATACACCACCTAATTCACCGATGTCTTCACCCATAACAAACACTTTGTCATCGGTGCGCATCTCCTGAGCAATCGCTTCAGCCATCGCCCGTGCGATCGTCAACTTGCGTTCTTTTTCTTTTACTTGAGTCATTTTTATATCTCCTGGATCCTGACCTGATTTCGCATTACCGATTAAACAAATACTTTTTCCATCGCCTCTTCAGGCGCGGCGTATTCACTGTCCCGGGCGAACTGAATCGCTTCATCAACCAGCGCATGCGCCTCTTCGACAAACGCAGCATCTGCGGCATCAGTCAGAATTCCCTCGGCCATCAAGCGTTGCTTCATAACAGGAATAGGATCGATCTTCTGTAGTGCCTCTTTTTCACCTGCGGGACGATAAGCTTCACCATCGCCCATAAAGTGACCCGCCAGGCGTGAGGTTTCAATTTCAATCAGCGTAGGGCCACCGCCATTGCGGGCACGGGCAATCGCTTCACCTACCACATCAAAGATAGCGACCGGGTCATTACCTTCGATAAACTCACCCGGCATACCATAAGAAACCGCCCGATCAGAATTTCGCTCGATCGCAGTACTGGCACGCTTGGAAACGGAGATACCCCAGGAGTTATCCTCAATCACGAAGATGACCGGCAGCTGCCAGACACCCGCCATGTTCAGCGCTTCATGGAACGCGCCCTGATTCGCCGCCCCCTCACCCAGATAGGCGACAGCAACCCCGCTTTTCTTCTGCATCACCCGAGATAACGCGGCACCCACCGCTGGGCCAACACTCTGCCCAATAATCCCTGAACAGGAGAAATTCACCTTAGGATCAAAAATATGCATATGCCCGCCACGGCCACCGCTGAGGCCGGTTTTCTTACCGAAAATTTCAGCGGCCATCGCTTTGAGATCAACGCCTTTAGCGATAGCGACGTGATGGGGGCGGTGAGTAGAGGTGACTACATCTTCCGCAGTCAGATGGGCACAAACGCCAACAGCGCAAGGTTCCTGGCCATTCGAAAGATGCATCTCTCCAGGGATAGGGCCATTGGCCATATTGAAAGCGGGGGTTTTACCTTCCATATAGATCTTTTCAATCGCCTCTTCAAAGAAACGACTCACAAGCATGTGCCTATACATCCATACCTGTTGTTCCTGGCTCGGTTTCATATCATGCTCCAAAATATCAGTTGTTATATTTTTCTATATCACTGAAAGAGCAAGGCCTGTGCCATAAACATAAACAATTGATTTATATGAAATTTTTAGTTTTATTTAATATTATGATTCACCTTTGCACGGTTATTTAAACCAGGGTGACGCACTCAGTGCGACACTCTGTTCCACCCTTAAAACAATGCAACATGCAACACAACAAGCCGCTGAATATTCAGAAAACTAGCAGAACGTATCGCGATAAATGAGGGCAAACCGGGGGAGAGTGATCAATACGGCGTAACGATGAGCGCTATCAAGCCGCTACACCGCGGGCAACAAAAAGCCCGATGCGTCTGCGCCGGGCTTTTTAATCGAGCTTTACACTAGAAACGGTTCTATATAAACAGGGGGATACTACTGTTTTTTGGCCAGCGCCAGTTGTTCAGCCATCTGGGATTTCAGTTCAGCAACCTGCTGCTTAAATAGGTTACGTTTTTTACTGGCGATGGTCTGGACCACCGGAATCGGCGCCGTCATAGCATTCACCGGACGGTCATGCACGCGCAGTTCGTAGTGGAGGTGAGCACCGGTGGACCGACCGGAGTTACCGGAAGCAGCGATCTTCTGACCACGGGAGACTTTCTGCCCTTTGCGAACATAGGCTTTGCTCAGATGTAGATAGCGGGTTTTATATTTCTGGTTATGCTGAATCTCAATATACAGACCGGCATAACGATGTTTAATAACACGGGAAACCACACCGTCACCGGCAGCCAGTACCGGCGTGCCAATAGGCACAGAAAAGTCAGTACCGTTATGGGGGCGAATCAATCCGGTAACCGGGTGCTTCCGCTTAGGGTTAAAGCTGGAAGATATGCGATATTTTCGTTGCAGAGGAATCCGCTGAAACGCTTTTTCCAGGCTCTCGCCGTCGGCATCAAAATAGCTGCCATCAAACAGAAAAGCCGACTGCTTGCGAATAACCCCGTCATAGACAAAGCCCTCGATAATGCTGTTGCCGGTATACTCATCATTGACATACTGGCGGGACACCGCCAGCTCAAACCGGTCGCCCGCGCGCAGATGACTCCTGAAATTCATTCGCTCTTTCAGCAGACTGGTAACCTGGTAGGCTTCAGCGATGCGCGCCCCCGCCCTTTTCATCGACCGTGGCAGATCACCCTCAACAGTGCCGCTGATGATCTCCCGCCGATAACCGCCTTTCTCGATGAACTCTTCATATTCAAAATCGCCCTTCTCGCCGCGATCAAACACCACTTTGTAGGTCAGCCCGGAACGAAAGATAAACTGCGCGAGTGCACCCTCGCTATCAAAATTGAACCCTAACTGATGGCCCGGCTGAATAGTGTCCAGCGCCAGGACGTTAAGGTCGGCTTCCATCAGTTTATACAGAGTTGGCTGTGAGATATGCAAAAAATCAAAAATAGTGCTCAGGGTATCCCCTTTTTGCACCACATAACTGATCTCAGGGTCCGGGTCTTTCAGCGGTGCAGAACTATTGGCTATCCCCTCAGCGGCATCGGGGGCATCACTCTCCTGCAGATCGATAGCAAGATTACTTCTGAACTGTCCTGGTGCGACCGCCACAGCAGAACTATTATCCGAGACGGTAAGCGAAACAAGCAAAATAAGTGACGCGCAACCCAGCACAACACGGTGCGGAGTTGGCAGATGGCTCAGCAAGGTGATGGCTGTGCTAAAAAACGACTTCAGTCGTAAAGTGATATTACCGGTTTTCAAACGCTGCCACTCTGCCTAAATAAGTACTACTAATAAGTACTACTAAATTTGATCCATTACCCCCATGGCTGATGCTGTGACCACCACCGCAGTGAGTTGTTCAGTCCGATTATGCCTGAAGTGGCACAGAAATTCCTCTCAAAGCAGATCAGTCCACGCCAGGATTCAACAAAATGCGCACTTCAACGGCAACAAAGTGGTAAGTAAAGCGGCACTCCTGAAACTAAAAATCCGGCTATAGCAACGATTAGCCGATCTTTTTCAGTGCTGTTTTATACAGCGCCGCTTTGTCGATATAGGTTTGTGTATTGGCACGAATACCAGCGCACGCTTCATCGGACAGTGTTTTGACCACCTTAGCCGGCACCCCGAGAATCAGCGAGTTATCCGGAAATATAGCCCCCTCAGTGACCAGCGCACCCGCCCCCACCAGGCAGTTTTTACCGATCACTGCGCCATTAAGCACAACCGCCTGAATACCGATAAGAGATCCCTCCCCGACCGTACAACCATGCAGCATCGCCTGATGGCCGATAGTGACATGTTCAGCCACATTCAGAGGAAAGCCCGGGTCGGTATGCAAGACAGCGCCATCCTGAACATTACTGCCAGCACCAATCGTGATCGGTTCGCTGTCACCCCGCAAAACCGCTTGTGGCCATACAGAAGCGTTCGCCTTCAAAATCACGTCACCGATCAGTGTCGCTTGGTCTGCAACGAAACAACTGTCATCGATCAGCGGGGCTTTACTTCCCAGCGCATAGAGTGCCATATAGAGATCCTTTGTTATGATTGAGCCTGATTAAATAATAACAGAGCCTGCACCGGGGCAGACTCTGTTATTCACAGCAGAAAATTATTCTGGCTTTGCGATAACGCCCCGATTCAACTGATCACGCTCGATCGATTCGAACAGGGCTTTAAAGTTACCTTCACCAAAACCATCGTCCTCTTTGCGTTGAATAAACTCAAAAAATACCGGCCCCAGCAGATTGGTGGAGAATATCTGCAGCAGTAAACGGGGCCCATCATCGGTATTACCATCCAGCAGAATACCCCGCGCTTTGAGCTCATCCACCGGTTCACCATGTCCCGGAAGGCGCTCTTCCAGCATCTGGTAGTAAGTTTCAGGCGGGGCTGTCATCAGCTCAAGACCACCGGCACGTAACTTATCAACGCTATCAAGCAGGTTCTCAGTACGTAACGCTATATGCTGAATGCCTTCGCCGTTAAACGCCATCAGAAACTCTTCAATCTGCCCGCCGCCTTTAGATGACTCTTCATTCAGCGGGATGCGAATCTTACCATCCGGCGCGGTCATCGCTTTCGAGGTCAGTCCGGTATATTCGCCTTTAATATCGAAGTAGCGAATCTCCCGAAAATTGAACAGGGTCTCATAAAAATTGGCCCAGTGATTCATCCGGCCTTTATAAACATTGTGAGTCAGATGGTCGATCTCATAAAAACCGTATCCCCGAGGATAACGATCCACACCGTCGATAAAGTTAAAATCGATATCATAGATTGAGCTGCCATCCTCATAGCGGTCGATCAGATAGATCGGCGCACCACCGATCCCCTTAATCGCAGGCAAGCGCAGTTCCATCGGCCCGGTGGGGATCTCAATCGGTTGCGCACCTTTGTCCAGCACATACTGGTAGGCATGATGTGCATTTTCCACCCGAAACCCCATACCTGCCGCCGAGTTGCCATGTTCCTGGCCAAAATAGAACGCTTCACTGTTGGGTTCGCGGTTAAGGATAAAATTGATCCCTCCCTGACGATACAGCTCTACATCTTTTGACCGGTGCCGGGCCACCAGGGTAAACCCAAGCAACTCAAACACCCGGGCGATGGCATCGGGCTGGGGCCCGGAAAACTCACAAAATTCAAAGCCTTTCAGGCCAACAGGATTTTCAAAAAGATCAGTCATTATTATTCTCCTGACAGAGCAGTGCATACAACAGGGCATACCGCAGCGCTCTGAAATCAGTATTCAGTTGTTACAAACGGACCAGACGGCCCCTTAAGCTGATTTAATTTTGAGAAAAAGCAGGAGGAGGTATAGCGATACCACGGGTCGACCGGGACCAGTGCTGACCAATAGACAGTTGCCAGATCAGTGCAGGTACAAAGGATTTACTGTCCATCAGTAATGGCCTTACAACAGAGCAATAGCGGAGCGGACTTTATGACAGTGACGGATGAATCGTTGTTAATAACCAGCGGACTTATCCTCAGGGGCAATGCAATCATGCGCAACAGCGAACTCACCATCATTATCCTCCCCATGCCAGCCAGTTGAAATCCATCGACACCCTTGCCGACAGCATAATTGATATAGTTATAGCGTATATGGAGGGCCACTGTCGACCCGTAACAGCTACAAGCCCAACCTCGGTTATACCGTAAAAACAGATATCTGCTACAATGCGCCGCTCGTCCCTAATGTTTTTGTCACAGTGTTTCGGAGAATGCCCTTTGACCCAGTTTCGCCCCTGTATTGACCTGCACCAGGGTCAGGTAAAACAGATTGTGGGTGGCAGCCTGAATGATCAGGGCGCCACAACCAACTTTGTCAGTCAGTATGATGCGGAGTATTACGCCAGCCTCTACCGCAAGCACAATCTGACCGGTGGTCATGTGATCGCGCTGGGGCCTGGAAATAAAGAACAGGCGCTGAAAGCACTGGCCGCCTGGCCCGACGGCCTGCAGTTTGGTGGCGGGGTGAATAACAGCAATGCGGCGGAGTTTATTGCGGCGGGTGCTTCCCATGTGATTGTGACCTCCTGGCTGTTTGAGAAGGGTCAGTTCAGTTGGCAACGGCTGGAGCAGATCAAAGCGATTACCGGCAAAGAGCGGCTGATTCTTGATCTGAGTTGCCGCCGCACAGACACTGGCTGGAATATCGCCACTGACCGCTGGCAGACGGTGACTGAAACTCAGGTGAATGCTGAGACGCTGGCAGAACTCAGCCAGCACTGTGCCGAGTTTCTGATCCATGCGGCGGATGTTGAAGGGCTGCAATCGGGGATTGATGAAGAGTTAGTTAAACTGTTGGGTGAGGCCTGCCCGATTCCGGTGACCTATGCCGGCGGCGCTCGCTCACTCGACGATCTGAAACTGGTCGACCAGCTATCCAATGGCAAGGTCGATCTCACCATCGGCAGCGCGCTGGATATTTTCGGCGGCAACGGTGTCACTCTGGAGCAATGCATTGAATGGAATCAGCGTTAAAACCGTTTTACTGGCGCTGCTGCTGACACTGGTCGGCTGCAGCGATCAGAAAGAGCTAACCTATATCCCGCCGGAAGGTGTGATTCTGGCGTTTGGCGACAGTCTTACTCAGGGGGTCGGCAGTCGGGATAATGGCGATTACCCTGCACAGTTACAGCAACTAACCGGGCGTAAGGTAATCAATGCCGGTGTCTCAGGAGAGCTATCTGCTGAGGGGCTACAGCGTCTGCCTGCACTGCTCGATCAGCACCAGCCCGCTCTGCTGATTCTGCTGGAGGGTGGTAATGATATTCTGCAAAACCGGAATAAAGCTCAGCTAAAACAGAATCTGGCCCGAATGATTGAAGCGGCGCAACAACGCCAGATCGATATTGTTTTCATCGGCGTTCCGGAAAAAGCACTGTTCTCGAATAGTGCCCCACTGTATCAGGAGCTCGCAGAACAGTATCAGCTAGTATTTGAACCCGCGGTTATTGCCGAACTTCTGCGTGACGCGCAATACAAGTCTGACCCGGTGCACTTCAATAACAGGGGCTATACCGCGCTGGCAGTGCGTATTGAATCGCTGCTAAAAGAGCATAACGCTTTATAACGAATGGAATTTTTACGGGCTGGCAGAGTCATAACATCAGGCCCGTCCATCTATACGTTTCAGATTGCTGTATTAATCTATGCTATTAAAAATATCATCTATTATTCTCGCTACCGTTCTGATCGGTCAGTGCAACTTAGTGCAAGCAGAAAGCAGTCAGGAGAGTCTGTCCATTACCCGGCAGGCAATAAACGACTTTCGTCAGATCTCTGTTCGCATTCTGTCTGCTTATAAAACACCACCCCGCTATATTGGCTCGACAACCAAATGGCACCTGTTCCTGAAAAAAGAAACCCGGGAAGCCGTTGATAAACAGTTCAGCACGATCTTTGGCTATAAGATCCCCCGCAAGGACACTCCCATAGAAAATGGCTGGGAACTCAGCCTGCCGATTATTGAGATCGCCCCTGATAACTGCCCTGAAGTGGCCAGCTACAGAGATGACAAAAGCGGCTTTAGCCTGCCTGCCGGAACAGATGTAGCCTTCCGCTGTATCAGCCAGTAAACATCCACATAAGGGATAGGCAAAGAGCTGTATTACCACAGAGGGCACCGAGTTCACCGAGACAAGCGTAAAGACTAAAGGGGGCTTTTTCTTATCAACAAGCAATAAAAAAGCCGCATTACGCGGCTTTTGATCCCCTTCAAACTCGGTTGAGATATCAGGCCACTCTACGGCCCAGCATCCGCTGCAAAGTGCCATCTTTAGTCAGCAGATGGTGTTTTACAGAAGCCGCGACATGCAACGCAATCGCCGCAATCATGACGTTGCCCCCCAGACCATGCATAATTTTTCCCGTTTCCCCCAGCAACTCATTCTTGTCACCACCGGCAATCAGCTCTAAACCGAAAACAGAGATTGAATGACCACCACCGATCGACATCAGCATGCCAGAGGTCGGCATCAGCAAGGTGCCAGCCAGCAGGATAAAATGCACAAGCGTGGTTACTTTTTCCTGCCATTTAGCCACGGGCGATAAATGCTCGGGCATACGATTACGGATGCGCCAGATAAGACGATAAAGCGCCACCACTAACACCAGTACACCAATCGACTTGTGCAGAGCGATCAGCTCAATTTTTTCCGGGCCGCGCGGCAGTTCTTCGATATATATACCGAATGCCAGGCTGCCAATCATGGCAATAGCAATTATCCAGTGCAAAGCAACCGTTGTTTTAGTGAATTGAGTACGGCTATCCATGATCTACTCCGTTAATATATTGATCTGCTTACTTTAAATCCTATCGATGGAAAAAATAACCAACCGAAAGGTAAAGAAAGGTAAAGTTTTGATTTGTAGACATATAAACGATAAGTTTTTTATACAACCAACACCGATTATTAAGGTTATTTTAAGCATTAGTGCTTAGACTGAATCAAATCTATCCGCAAGTCGGCAGGGAGAATACACTATGCGCAAGGCGACCATCGGTAAAGTAGGGATCACCCTGCTTTCCTGCACCATCACAGCAACCGCTTTTGGCGGATTCGGAGACCTGCTGAAGAAGGTTGAAGAGAGCGGCAAACAGCTGATTGAACAGAAAACCACTACGCCATCCTCAGCAGGCAGTACGGCAAACAGTAGCCTCGACTACAACACGGTGATCGCCGGACTTAAAGAAGCACTGGAGGTGGGCAGTCGACAGGCGATTGAAAGCGTCAGTCAGGAAAACGGTTACTTTAATAACGCCCAGATCAAAATCCCTCTGCCAGATCAGTTGCAGCAGATCAGCGGTCTATTGAAACAATACGGTCTGGGGTCGCAGGTAGAACAGTTTGAGCTGAGTATGAACCGGGCAGCAGAACAGGCGGCACCGGAAGCCACCGAGATTCTGGTGACAGCGATCAAGGATATGAGCATAGAAGATGCCCGCAATATCCTTAACGGCCCGGATAATGCCGCAACAGAGTATTTCAGAGAAAAAACCTCAACCCGACTGGGTGAGCTGTTCCGTCCTTCGGTTGAAACCTCGATGAACCAGGTGGGCGTTACTAAGTATTATGGTGACCTGACGAAACAAGCCACCAAAGTGCCTATGGTCGGCAATCTGGCGCAGAACTATAATCTCGAAGACTACGTGACCGAAGGTGCATTAAACGGCCTGTTCACGATGATCGCAGAGGAAGAGAAGAAGATTCGTGAAAACCCTGCAGCACGCACCACCGATCTGCTGAAACAAGTATTCAACTTTTAAGGAATAACCATGCTTAAAAAATATCTGCTATCGCTTTTGCTAAGTGTCACGTTTTTCAGCACGGCATTCGCTGAAGAGGTTAAACCGGTTGTTGTTATGACCACCAGCGCCGGTGTGATCGAACTGGAACTGAATCCCGAACAGGCGCCGCTGACCGTGGCCAATTTTCTGCGTTATGTTGAAAACGGTTTTTTCACCGATACGATTTTCCACCGGGTGATCGATAACTTTATGATTCAGGGTGGTGGTTTCAGCGTCGATATGGAACGCAAAGATACGTTGCCCCCGGTAGCGAATGAATCGGTTAACGGCCTGTCCAATATGCGCGGCACCATCGCTATGGCCCGCACCAATGACCCACACAGCGCCACTTCACAGTTTTTCATCAACCTGAAAAACAACGATTTCCTCAATGCCAACGGCCCACGCCCCGGCTATGCGGTGTTTGGTAAAGTCATCAGCGGGATGGATGTGATCACCCAGATAGGCCATGTACAGACCGGCAGACAGGGGCCTTACAGTGATGTACCGGTAGAACCGATTGTGATTCAGAGTGTTGTTTTGAAATAAGGCAGTAGTCCGGGGTCCGAACGCTTTGCTTGTCCGACGTCCGAAAAAACGGGCAAGCAAAGCTAATAACTCCTAAGACATATCACCCATAAGATAATCTGGCTTTTCGGACTTCGGACAAGTCACGCTTTTTGTGACGTTCGGACTACGATTTTTATCTTTCCACCGCCACATAGGCACCGCTTAATGTCATCGCCACCTTATCCCCCTGACGGATCTCAACATCGAGATTGAGGCGGCCACGGCCTTTACTGTCCATAAAGCTCATAAAGCCATCCAGCTCTGATTGCTCAGGTAAGCGGGTTATTGCGCTAAAGTCTCCGGTTACCGGCAACAGATACTTAAGCTGACTGTCGCGGATCATCACATCACAGTCACGCCCCTGCTGTCGCAGGTAGAGGGTCACCAGCGCCCAGCCACAAAGAGTCGCAAGCGTCGCCAGTGAGCCGCCAAAACCGGTGCCTTTATCATTGACGTTGGGCGCCAGCGCTGCAGACAGCGTCAGTGAGTCACCATCGTAAGCGGGTTCAGCCAGGCCCATATGATTAATCAGCGGTATCTGACCTTTCAGCCAGTCAATAAACTGTTCTGCCGTTTGCTGATGCTCAGTCATACCCTCTCCTCTTTGACGTTTGCAGACGATAAATCAGCCCCAATCGCTGACAAATGCGCTGATATCGACTTCAGGCGGAGTGCGTTCACGCATCGGCGTACCCACATAGAGGAAGCCGACGATCTCTTCACCCTGCTGTAAACCTAAACCCGCCATCACCGTTGTATTGTAGGCAAATTCACCGGTACGCCAGATCGCGCCTAACCCCTGAGCATGAGCTGCCAGCAGCATATTCTGGACTGCACAGCCAGCCGCGATCACCTGTTCTGAACGGGGCACCTTGGGGTGTTCTTTGGTCGCGGCAATCGCCACAATAATCAGCGGTGCCCTTAACGGCATATTGAGATATTTAGCCTGCTGCTCTGCAGACAGTGACTGCCCTTCGGCTGCCGCCTGCAGGAAGAGTTCACCTAAACGGTTACGTCCGTCGTCCTGAACATTGAGAAACCTCCAGGGCTGAATCGCACCATGGTCAGGCGCGCGCAACGCGGCACGGTACATATTTTCCAGCTGTTCCGGCGTGGGGCCCGGGCCTTCCAGTGCCGGGATTGATACCCGCTGATGCAGGTTGTCCAGTGCGTTCATGTTCGCTCCTATTAATAACGGCTGTTACTGTCGGCTTAAGCGCAGGTTGTCAGGCTTACCCGCTTCACTGCTGCGCCATGGGTTAATATCCAGTCCACCCCGTCGCAGATAACGAGCATAGACGGTCAGTGCCTCCGGTTGACAGTGGTTCCAGATATCCATAAAGATCGACTCCACACACTGTTCATGAAAGTCACCATGTTCACGGTAAGAGATCAGGTATTGCAACAGCCCCTCGCGGTCAATCGCCGGGCCACGATACTCAATCGCGATACTGGCCCAGTCCGGCTGACCGGTGACCGGGCAGTTGGACTTCAGCAGATGGCTGTAAAGCGACTCGTCGACCACCTCGCCGGTCGCTTTCAAGCGCTCCGGCGCGGGGCTATAATCGGTGATTTCAACATCCAGCTCATCCAGACACTCACCCTTAAAGCCGCTGATCGGCTCATTGTTATCCAGAGGCTTTAGTAATACTTCAACCTGCCCTCCGGCAGCGGCTGACAGATCTTCTGCCATCCGTTTTTGCACCTCGGCCACAGAAGCAAACCGGGTCAGGTTGAAGGTGTTGAGATAGAGTTTAAAGGACTTTGATTCAATGATATTGGCACTATCGGCCGGAATACGAAATTCAGCCAGTCGCACCACCGGCTTACCCCGGCTGTTAAGCCAGGAAATTTCATAAGCGTTCCAGATATCGCAGCCCTGAAACGGCAGTTCACTGCGCTCAACACCCTGAGATTTCCAGTTAAGGTGTCGGGCAATCGGGAACAGCAGTGATGCATCGTACTGATTGATATACTGCGTATCGGCACCCAGCGGTGCATACTCTAAACCTGTCTGATGACCTTTCATATAACCGCCTCGCTTACTGCCTGATCCCTTTTCCTGTATTCAGGAGGTACATTGAATAACTGAACAGTATCACAATCACACCGATGATCATGGCATAAGCAACACCGATATTAATATCACTGACGCCGAGAATACCGTAACGGAAGGTGTTGACCATATAGAGTATCGGGTTGATCTGCGACACATGCTGCCAGAACTCCGGCAACAGGCTGATCGAGTAGAACACGCCCCCCAGATAGGTCAGCGGCGTCAGCACGAAGGTCGGAATAATCGATATGTGGTCAAAGCTGTTCGCAAACACCGCATTGATAAAGCCTCCCAGCGAAAACAGAATGGCGGTAAGAAACACCACCGATACGATCACCCAGAAGTTATGGATATACAGATCGGTAAAAAACAGCGATAGCAGGGTGACAATCAAGCCCACCAGCAGGCCACGCACTGAGCCGCCGATCACATAGCCGCTGAGAATAATCCAGTTAGGGGTGGGTGACACCAGCAGCTCTTCGATATGGCGCTGAAACTTGGTGCTATAGAAAGAGGACACCACATTGCCATAGGAGTTGGTGATCACCGACATCATGATCAGACCGGGGACGATAAACTCCATATAGTTGAAGCCACCCATCTGCCCGATTCGGGAGCCGATCAGATTACCGAAAATGATAAAATAGAGTGTCATAGTGATCGCAGGCGGCAACAGAGTCTGCGCCCAGATACGGGTAAAACGACGAACCTCTTTTACCAGAATGGTCCAGAAGGCGATAAACAGTTGCCGGTTATTCATCTGCAGCACCTCCTTTTGCATTATCTCCAAGGGTTTTATCCACCAGCGAGACAAACAACTCTTCCAGACGGTTACTCTTATTGCGCATACTGGTTACCTCAATCCCCTGCCCTGACAACTGGGCAAATACCTGATTCAGCCCCTGAGATTTTTCCACATCCACCAGCAGGGTATGATCGCCCTGTAGCGTTACCTGATAGCCATCCAGCTGCGGACACTCAGTTTGCGCCGGGCTGATATCCAGAATGAAGGTTTCGGTATTCAGCTGTTGCAGCAGTTCACGCATACTGGTGTTGGTGATGATTTTACCGCGATCAATAATACCGATATTGCGGCACAGGCTTTCTGCTTCCTCCAGATAGTGAGTGGTGAGGATAATGGTGGTGCCTTTGGCATTAATTTCCCGCAGAAACTCCCACATAGAGCGGCGCAATTCGATATCTACACCCGCGGTCGGCTCGTCCAGAATCAGTAAGCGTGGTTCATGCATCAGTGCCCGGGCGATCATCAGGCGGCGCTTCATCCCTCCGGACAGACTTCTCGACGGTTCGTTGCGCTTATCCCATAAACCCAGTTTACGCAGATAAAACTCACTGCGTTTTTTTGCCTCTGCCGCCGGAATGCCGTAATACCCCGCCTGAGTAATGACGATGTCCTCGACCTTCTCAAACATATTGAAGTTGAATTCCTGTGGCACTACGCCCAGTTCGCACTTCGCTTTACTGGCATCGGTATCGAGGTTATAGCCAAACACTTCGACCTGGCCGGAGCTTTTATTCACCAGCGATGAGACGATACCCAGGGTGGTTGATTTACCCGCACCATTAGGGCCTAGCAGTGCGAAGAAATCCCCTTCCTGGACGTCAAAGGAGATGCCTTTCAGGGCTTCAAAGCCGTTATTGTAGACCTTACGCAGGTCTTTTATGGAGAGCGCAGTTGTCATGCAGTTTCCTGTTGGATCCTGTGGGAAGTACTAAAAAATAGGATGAAATGGTGATTAGAGAACATAGATTGGGGCAAATAACCCATTTTTCAACGGTTACCGCCTGTTAAATTCTGGGTTAAAATAGCGCTTTCCTGAATACCACAACCGCTTCGGAACGCTATGACACCTTATCAGTTTCATCACCTCAACTTCCTCAAAATCGCCTATAACAACTTTATCCGCCAGGAACCCTTCACCCTCGAGGATATCACCGCAGAAGAGGAGCAGTTCATTCTCGATTTTCAGCAACTGATCCATGATTTTGAAAAGGGAGAGGAGCAAGCATACGCAGATGGCGAGCTGTTTATGGAGCGGGCGTTCCGTATGTATCCGCAACTGGCCCACCTGATCGCCCGTGACCTGCTGTGGTTTTTTGGCGGCAGCGGGCTGCACAACATGCCTGATGATGAGATCGAAAAATTCCAGCGACTCGATGAACTGCGGTTTGCAGCCGAAGAACGGGGTGAGGAGTTTGACTATATCAATAGCCGCGCCAGTGTTTTTGGACAAAACTAACCGGCGACCTGCCTTTGGCTTTTCAGGGCTTTAGTTTTAAAGCCCTGAAAATATGCACAACGCCAGAGTCCATCAGGACATTTGTTTTGTCCCATCCATCTGTTGCCGGCTGCACATAAAAGCCATGAAAGCTTCCGGCGGCAGGGGTTTACTGTAGTAATAACCCTGAATGATATGGCAGCCATTATCCAACAGAAAATTCAGCTGCTCGGTGGTTTCAACACCTTCAGCCACCACTTCCAGCCCGAGAGAATGACACATCGCCAGGGTCGCTTTAATAATGGACTCATCACCACGATCCACACCGATATCTTTGACAAAACTACGGTCAATTTTTAATCGGTCAATGGGTAATTTTTTCAGATAACTCAGCGATGAGTAACCGGTACCAAAATCATCCATCGCCAGGGTAATACCCTGATCACGCAGATAGGTGAGCTTACCCACGGTGACTTCCGGTTGCTGGATAACAAAGTTTTCGGTGACTTCAAGCTCAAGACAGTCCGCGCTAAGCCCGGAACTGGCCAGGGCTTCCTCGACACTTTTGATCAGCCGCTCATGGGCGATCTGCTGACCCGCCAGATTAACCGCCATGGTCATCTTCGGCAAGCCAATCTGTATCCATGCCTGCATCTGCTGACACGCCTCACGCAACACCCATTCACCCAGCGGAATAATCAGATCCAGCTCTTCGGCCAGCGGAATAAAGCGATCCGGAGGCAGCAAGCCCGCCGTCGGATGCTGCCAGCGAACCAGTGCCTCAACACCGATCACCCGGTCTGAAATGGCATCAACCTGGGGCTGATAATAGAGCACCAGTTCATCATTATGTATCGCTTTACGCAGATCAGCACCCAGTGAGAAGCGTTCAAAGCGCTGGTGATCTTTTTCCACATCATAGATGAAATAGCAGTTTTTACCGGCATCTTTAGCCTGAAACATCGCTACATCGGCATGTTTGATCAGAGTGGCGCCATCGACTCCATGATCCGGAAACAGGCTGATCCCGATACTCACGGTAACCACAATCTCATATTCACCAATCCAGAACGGTTGCTGAAATGTTTGCAGTATTTTACTGGCAACCACTTCAGCCCCTTCCAGATCCCTGACACTGGTTAGCAGGACACTAAACTCATCGCCGCCCTGCCGGGCCAATAGATCACTGTCGCGGATACAGTCGCTGATCCGCCCGGTTGCAACTTTTAGAAGTTTGTCACCCACACTATGTCCCAGCGAGTCATTCACCTCTTTAAAACGATCCAGATCGATAAACAAAACGGCCACATTACTCTGCTGGCCCCGACTTTTCTCAATCGCATCATTCAGGCAGCTCATAAAGAATAACCGGTTGGGTCGCTCAGTGAGCGGGTCATGGTTCGCCAGCCATTGAAGGCGACGCTCGGCGCGCTTACGGTCACTGATATCCATGCCAATACTCAGCATCAGCGGCTCATCACCCTGAGAATTTCGCAGTCGCACATGTAACCATGAAAGGTCATGACGGTTACCCACGGCATCCAGAAGGACGCTGTCGGTACGCACCTCAGTTTCCAGTCCATCCATCAATCTGCGGGTATTACTAAGAAACTCCAGCCGCTCCTCTTCCCGCTGCAGCGTGTCGATAAAACTGGCTTTACGCAGAGACTTTCCTTCCAGATCCATCAACTGCAAACCGAAATGGTTAACACTACGCAGCTGACCTTTAATGTTCTGGGTAATAATCACCAGCGGTGCTGTCTCCAGCAGGCCAAAGAGAAAATCTCGCTCTTTGGTTAACGCCTGACGACTTTTTTCCAGGCTATCGGTGCGTTCATCAACTTCATCTTCCAGCCTTTCCAGCTGTTCACTCAACAGTATGGCGCTGCTGACCAACAGATCCCGCTCATCCTCGCCAAAGGTTTTGTCCCGGTTACGAAACTGCTCCAGTGATTCACGAAACGAACCAAACTCACTCTGGCTAAGCTGGGAAAGCTCTTGCGCCAGCAAGGTAAAAAAATGGATCGGTTTTTGTAACAGCAAAGACAGCAGCACCAGGGCTGTCAGAATGCCGCCGACACCCAGCAACAGATAGTTCATCAGGCTCTGGCGGATACTCAACAGATGGCCGGAGATATCATCAAGCACCACCCAGTAGGCACTGCCTTCACTGACACCTTTCAGAGGGGAAAACAGCAGTTCAAAATAACGATCGTTATGATTGAGAACATAGCTACCACCTTCCGGTTTAAAAACCTGCTGCAGGCTAACCTGTTCAAGAAGCTCCTGATTTTGTGAACGATTCGTCAGCGAGTTGATCAACAACCCCCAGTTGCCGAGCTCTCCAGCACCTTCCGGCGCTTGCAGCACCAGGCCGATATCAAGCGCAGTCTGCTGTTTAATGTCGTAGATCACATCGTAGAGGAAGCGCCCGACCATCAACACCCCCTGCTTTTTACCTTCAAGCTGAATCGGTATTGCCACATAACGCAGACACACCGATGTGCAGGTCAGCTTTCGCAGCGGTCGTTCAGTATCGTAAACCTGTTGAATATCGGCTTCGCTGATATGCACCTTCTCACCCCAGAAACCAACCATACGGGCCTGGCTATCATAGAGGTAAGCGGCATTGACCGAGCCGGTTAACTGGAATGCATCGAACTTAAGATTGATTGTCTGGCTCAGCCGGGCCAGCGGAGTCAAGTCATTATCCTGACGGGTATCGATCAGCGGCAACAATTCCGCGGCTTCAAGCAGGCGCTGATAAGAGGCTTCCACCGAGCCATCAAGGCGGGCAATCTCAGAGGCATTAATCTGCTCACGCTGCTGTCTGAACTGTTCATTCAGTTGAGAGAGGGAAAAAAAGGCATACATCCCCTGCACCCCGACCAGCACCACCACCAGCAGGATAAAGATCTTCCACCTGAGACTTACAAACTTTCTGTGAGTGCCATCCATAATGCGTTATCTCACGACTTCATTGTTTAAAAATGGTAGGTCGCCTGCAATGAAAATGCGTTCCAGTACTTCCGCAAAGCCAACGCGTCAGGATTATCCTGCTCTGCTAACCAGCCGGTACCCTCAACATTGTGCAGTTCAGCCCTGAAGAGCCACTTTGGATCTGGTCTCCAGCCAACACCCAGAGTCAGATCTTTGGCATAAAAATTATGCGCCGGCCGGGTATAAAACAGAACACTATTCTGTTTACCCTGGGGGTCATCTTTATCAAGCTTAAGATCATCATAGCGCAGTAACAGATCCCAGCTGTAATTAAACCGGTATTGTAACTGCACATAGTAGGACTCAATAGTGGTTACCGGGTTGAGAGTGAAAACACCGCCCAGCTCACGCCAATCGAGTTCATGTAGCATATACTCGCCGGTGAGACTCCAGTTTTCAGAATTGTACTGAGCTGACAGCGCCAGGACACTGAGATTGAGGTTTCCCTCATTAAGTTCGTTCCACAAGGTTGGGTCATTTCCAGGCTTATAGCCCAGCCGGTATTCAGCGCCGGTCAGTCCCACCCGGATTCGGCCACCATCAACACTGTAGATAGCCCGCCCCATAACACCATCGGAGTCGTTAAGTTTACCCGGGGCATCAAACGCAAAGTAGGCATATTCCACGTTAGTATCCGTTTGCGGACTACCGTACAGCAGATCCAGATCCAGCCAGCCACCCGGCACTTCCAAAGAGCTATATAAAATCACCCCATCAATAGAAAGTTCCAGATCCCGCGCCTGATCAAAATAGAGTGACTGTGGCAACATAATACTGGGACGGGTAAAGGCAACATCGCGGGTTTCATTGTAAAAACCAAACGGAATCTTCAGACGGCCTACCCGCACACCAACGGCTTTTTCCACCGAATCATTAAAGCGATAATCCAGCAGCGCATAATCCAGTTTGGGTTCGCCATTATCAACCTCGCCCGCCTGCCGCGACATCACCTGTACGGCCCCGCGCAATTCTGGAGCAAAGCGGTAGGCTGTATTCAGACCGATTTCATGAAAATCGAAACTCGGCTTATTATCACTGTCACCATAAACATTGTTATTGTCGGTGTAAAAAACACCCTGAGTGATGAAGCCATTGACCGAAAAGGTCTCCTCTGCAGCCCGCACAGACGACGATAAACACAGACCACTGACCGCAGATAACAGCAGAGTCGCGAAATATTTAAAATTCATCGACAACCCTCACCGTCTCAAGGTTTAACTTAAAAGATTCAGCAATGTAACCAATCGATCCTTCGGTTTGGCTAACCATACGATACATCTCCTCCATGTTCTCAACGGTGACCGGAAACGATCCTGTTCCGGTATAAACCTGTCGATCCCAATTATTTCGCAGCTGATAGGGGAATACTTGCAGGTGCTGCTTTACAAACCGTTGATGCAGGTTGTTACGGTCAGGCAAGACAAAAACCCGTATCGGCCTGCCATCCGGCCAACGGGTAATGCGCATTGAAAATGCAGCGAGAAGAAAGTTTTTATTTATCGCCTGCTCTTTTACATCCAGAGAAACAATCACTGAATCAGCCAGAAGCGGTCCCGAAGACAGCCCCAGCACAACAAAGAGCAACGACATCCTTATCAGCGAAATCATTAAAATGATTAACCCATGAAATCATTGAGCTTTTATAAGCATTGAGTCGCCAGTATATACGATGCACGGGTAACAGAATACGGTCTGCAAGAAAAAGCTACTCAGGATGAGGAATGTGTATAGTTGTGAGTAATGAATAGAAAAGCAGAGAGATATAGAAGTGGCGTCCCATAGGGGGTTCGAACCCCTGTTACCGCCGTGAAAGGGCGGTGTCCTAGGCCACTAGACGAATGGGACACAGTCACATTTGTAACTTCCTCGTCAGAGGAGGCGCGTATATTAATGACTAACCCCACCCTCGTCAAGAAAAAAACAACAAAAAAGTCATCCTACTGAAACAACTGCAGCACACTAAAAAAACCGGCGTAAAAACCAGCATAGAACTGATCGGGTTAACGTGAGGAGATAGCAAAACAATAATCAGGGATGGGGTAAAAAAAGTGGAGTGATAAGATAACAACAGGATAGATAAAAATGGAGCGGAATATCGGGCTCGAACCGACGACCTGAACCTTGGCAAGGTTCCGCTCTACCAACTGAGCTAATTCCGCGTCATAAAGATGGCGTCCCATAGGGGGTTCGAACCCCTGTTACCGCCGTGAAAGGGCGGTGTCCTAGGCCACTAGACGAATGGGACGCTGAGTGACTCCGTTTCCGGAAGACGGTGCGTATCTTATTGATATGGCCTGTTTCGGTCAACCCCTTAAGGATGATTTTGTCGCATTTTTTTCATCATTCTTTGTCATGAAAATTGTCGTGAAAATCTGACTCAACCGGCATTCACCCGTTACCGCAAATTTCCCCTTAGATCCCCGGCCAAAAACCGTTCCCGCACGGTTGCGTACAGCCCCGGAGCAACAGCGAAACAGCGTTACAACGGGATCGCCGTACTGAACTTATCCCGACGCAGAGAGATCAGTGTGCGAAACTTGCTCAGATTCGCATCGGTTGAGAGGTATTTACGCGTAAAGGTCTCGTAGCTCTCCATATCTTCCACCATCAGCATCAACAGGAAATCGACCTCTCCGGTCACCTGATAGCACTGGGTCACCTCCGGAGCGGCATCCATCTTACGCTTAAAGGCATCATAGATATCCAGCTGATCACGGACCATCTCAACCTCAACAATAATATTGATATAGCGCCCCACTAATCGCGGGTTGATCAGCGCCACTTCCGCCATAATAATCCCCTCCTCTCTCAGACGACGCACTCGGCGTAAGCACGCTGGCGGGGACAAGCCGATCTTTTCTGCCAGATCCTGATTACTAATCCGGCTATCACGCTGCAGTATATTGAGGATATGCCGGTCTGTTCTATCCAGCCCTGATGTCATCAAAAACCCTCCGCCTTAATTTATGAAAAGAATATTAATCATAATAGAAATATAATTAGGTATAACACCTCAAAAACAAAATCGAAAGCCAGAGCTGTCGATTAAACTAGCAGCTTCTTGCATCTGTTCATGGCCTCTTAAATGCAGCATCGACTTAAAGCATTTTTTTATCAAACCGTTCCCAGCCTGGCGAATGAGATCTATGCGGTCTGCCTGATGCTGTTTAAGCTGATGATTCCAGTGCTGATCATCGTCAAGATCCTGGAAGAACTGGGTGCTATTCCCTATATCAGCAAGGTATTAGAGCCTGCGATGCTGCTGGTAGGTCTGCCGGATTCGATGGGACTGGTGTGGGCCACCACTCTGCTAACCAGTATCTACGGTGGAATGCTGATCTTCTTTCAGCTAGCGCCGCAGGAAAACCTGAGCGTCGCCCAGGTGACCGTCATTAGCACCATGATGCTGATCGCTCATAGCCTGCCCATAGAGCTGCGCATTGTACAAAAAGCCGGTGTGAAACTGATGGTCGCCCTGCTGATCCGTATCGTTGCGGCGTTAGTACTCGGAGCACTATTACATTACAGCTACCGCTGGGGTGACTGGCTACAGCAACCGGCGGTACTGATCTGGCAAACACCAGCAACCGATGACAGCCTGCTCAGCTGGTGCATCAGCCAACTGCAAAGTTTTGCCATGATCATTCTAATTATCACTGCGTTGATGAGCCTGCTGCGTTTCCTGCGCTGGATTCATATCGAGCGCCTGATGATCTGGTTACTACAGCCACTGCTCAAACTGCTGGGCATTGGCCCGCAGGCGACCTCGCTGACGATTATCGGTGTAACACTGGGCCTGTCATTTGGTGGAGGATTATTGATCCGCGAAGCCCAGAGCGGCCAGGTCAGCGCCAAAGACTGTTTTTCAGCGTTGTGTCTGCTCAGCCTGTGTCACAGCATGATCGAAGACACCCTGCTGGTACTGACACTGGGTGCCGATCTCTCGGGCGTGCTCTGGGCCAGACTTGCCTTTGGCCTGCTGTTTGTCGCCATCATGACCCGTGTGCTGAAGCGGATTTCCGTGTCCACCCAACAGCGCTGGTTACTTCACCCCGTTACCCGAGATTAAGGAAATCTGCATGCAAATCGACACCAGCGAACAACGCAAAGGCATATTGTTCGCACTCTCCGCTTATGGCATGTGGGGCCTGTTTCCCATCTACTTTAAAAGCGTTGCTGAGGTCAGCCCCTTTGAAGTGCTTTCTCACCGTATTATCTGGTCAGTTATCTTCATGGCCCTGTTCATCGCTGCATCTGGCCGATGTCAGGAGTTGCTGCGAAACCTGCGCCAAAAGAAACTACTCGCCAAACTGGCCGCTTCCGCTATTTTGATCTCCATTAACTGGGTGGTGTTTATCTGGTCCGTAGGACAAGGACATATCCTCGATACTTCGATGGGATACTTCATCAACCCGCTTGTTAGTTTGCTGTTAGGCATGTTAATTCTTGGCGAGCGACTCAGACGAGTTCAGTGGCTTGCAGTTTCAATGGCAGTTATCGGCGTTGCCTATCAACTTGTTCTACTCGGCAGCCTGCCCTGGGTTGCACTGGTGCTAGCCTGTAGTTTCGGCACCTATGGCCTGCTGCGCAAACAGATAGTGGTCGACCCGTTCTCAGGCCTGTTGATTGAAACCCTGCTACTCAGCCCTTTTGCCCTGCTCTATCTGTTCTGGCTGGCACAACACAACGAGTTGGCCTTTGTTTCTGAAAGCGTCCGGATGTCCGTGCTACTGATCGCTGCGGGTATTGTCACCAGCCTGCCACTGATCTGCTTTGCCGCAGGCGCTAAACGCCTGACGCTGACCATTAACGGGCTGTTGATGTACATTACCCCCAGCCTTACCTTTATCCTTGCTGTGGTCGTTTATGATGAACCGCTGGACGCTAATAAGCTGGTGACCTTTGCACTGATCTGGACCGGCTTAATACTGTTCACCGCAGAGGGGATATGGCAGAGTAAAAAGATGCCTGTTAAAACGCTTAAAGCGCAGCCATAAAAACAAAAACACCGGCATCGGCCGGTGTTTCTTTATCCACTAACAGACTTAGCGGTCTTGACTAAACGGATCGACCCCGGATTAAGGCGCCAACTCTTCGTAGGGTAAACCAACATATTGCTCGGCAATCACCCGACGACCATTTTCAGAGTTCAGGTAGTAGTTCAGCTCTGAATCCATAAACCGTTTGAAGGTTGCGGCATCCATATCGCCGGTTTCCATCTGCCCAAAGTTGTGCAGCATATTACTCATCCACCAGGAGAAGCGCTCACCGTTCCACACCCGGCGCAAGGCGATATCTGAGTACTGGGTAATACACTCAGGATCGTTCTCTTTATAGACACGGGTCATAATTTTGTACAGGGTCGCCACATCAGACGCCGCAAGGTTAAGACCTTTAGCACCGGTTGGCGGCACGATATGCGCGGCATCCCCCACCAGGAACAGACGACCATACTGCATCGGCTCACAAACAAACGATCGTAGCGGCGCAATACTTTTCTCGATGCTTGGCCCGGTGACCATGTTTTCAGCCACATCGGCAGGCAGACGCTTCTTCAGCTCTTCCCAGAAAGCGTCATCCGACCAGTCTTCCACTTTATCGGTCAGTGGCACTTGCAGGTAATAGCGGGAGCGGGTTTCAGAACGCATACTCGCCAGCGCGAAACCGCGCTCATGCTTGCAGTAGATCAACTCACTATTACAAGGTGGCGTATCACTCAGCAGCCCCAGCCAACCAAATGGATAGACCCGCTCAAACTCGGTCCGCACATTTTCAGGAATGGTCTGCCGCGAAACACCGTGAAAACCATCACAGCCCGCGATGTAATCACACTGAAGTTCATACTGCTCGCCATCATGGGTAAAAGTAACAGAGGGGGAATCGGATTTTACATTCAACGGTTGCACATCAGAGGCTTCGTAGTAAGTCGGCAGGCTCGCCGCTTCACGGGCATCCATCAGATCCTGGGTAATCTCGACCTGCCCATAGCAGACCACGGTTTTACCGCCGGTCAGACCTTTCAGGTCGATGTGATAGCGTTCGCCATTGGCGGAGATTTCAAAACCATCATGGACATCACCGCTGCTATCCATACGTTCAGCAACACCCGCCTCACGCACCAGATCGGCAAAGCCCTGCTCCAGAATACCCGCACGAATACGGCCTAAAACATAATCACCGGTGACCCGCTCAAGAATAATATTGCTGATCCCCTGCTTCGCCAGCAGCTGGCCCAGCAACAAACCCGAAGGACCTGCACCAATAATAGCAACCTGTGTTTTTATAGTTTTCATCATCACCTCTTGTCTTAACAGCATAGAACCGCAATGCATTGCATTGACCTGTGTCTATAGTGCGGTCAACAAGGGTGTTAATGAATAGATTATCAGATCGATTGATTGTACTTTTTTGACAGTCAGATAAGCAGTTTCAGGCGCACACGGGTTTCACCAGGGTGCGCTTTGTGCTGATGACGTTCAGGCAACCACACCAAAAAGCTGCCCTACTCCGGCGGTCAGCGCCATCGCAAGTGCCCCCCAGAATGTCACCCTGATAGCACCGATAGTGATTGATGCCCCACCTGCACGCGCTGCAACCCCGCCAAGGAGGGCAAGAAACACCAGCGAAAACAGCGCAACCATAATCATCAGCAAGCTGCCAGGCACGGCCCAGGCCACCACTAATGGCAGCGCAGCACCAATAGTAAAGGTGCCTGCTGAATAAAACGCCGCCTGAACTGGCTGGGCACTTCCGGTTTCGGTGATACCGATCTCATCCCGGGCATGGGCACCCAGAGCGTCATGTTCCATCAGCTGTTCAGCGACCTGCTTAGCCAACGCCGGTTCGAGCCCTCGTCCGACATAGATAGTGGCAAGCTCTTTTTTCTCAAACTCAACATCATCTTCTAAAGACTTCCGCTCAATTTCGAGATCAGCATTTTCCGTATCCGACTGCGAACTGACGGATACATACTCACCCGCCGCCATAGACATAGCGCCAGCGACTAACCCCGCCACCCCCGCCAACAACACACCCTCATGAGTAGTGCTCGCCGCGGCAACCCCGATAATCAGGCTGGCCGTTGAGACTATGCCATCGTTTGCCCCCAGTACTGCAGCACGCAACCAACCTACCCGGTGCGATCTGTGGATCTCTTCATGGCTCATATAACGTCCTGTTTCATATCGATTGAATAGAGGTTGAGTAGAATGTCAGCTGATGCTGAGTGTAGGGCCAACCCTTTGGCCTGTACAGTGATGTGAGGCAGTGATATTCAGCTATGGGCATTCATTAAATATCGGGGTTTAAATTATCACTGTCAGTGTTATCCGCGTCTGCGGCTTACTCTATATCGTCAATAGGGGTACTCAACTGCTTACGCAGTGTTTCAAGATTTTTTCGATGGGTAATAATAATCACCTCATCTTCCTCTTCAATCAGCTGATCTTCTTGCGGAATAATCAATTTTTCGTTGCGATAGATACACATAATGCGGCTGTCTTTGGGCAATGCCAGACCACTCACTTCGCCAACATCTTTTTCCTGCGCAACAAACGAAAACGGCGATGCGTCATATCGAAACATCGTAGAGAGTTCAAACAAATCACGGCCTTCGAACATATCCGCCAGGTGCCTGCCGATGGTACGTGACGGGGTAATGGTGGCCTCCAGCCCGAGTTCGATGCAGATATGCTCATAACTCGGATCCTGTATCTTCGTCACAACCTTATCAAAGCCTAACGAACGGCCAACCAGACTGGCAATGATGTTGGTCTGATCATGACCGGTAAGACAGTAGAGAACATCGGTGTCTTCCGGGTTCGTTTCCCTCAGCAATGAAGGTTTACTACCATCGCCATGCAGAAAACCACAATCTAAATCGTTACAGATCTCATCAATCTTATCTTTATCCCGCTCAATAATAATCACGTCATGATTACGTTTTAGGAGAAACTGTGCGGTCATTATCGCGGTGGAACTTGCACCCACAAATATCGCTTTCATGATAATTCCTTACGTTTGCCGATCCAGTTGGGCAGATACAGCACCACCAGCAATGCAATCATTTCCAGCCGTCCAAAGAGCATATCCAGACACAGAATAAGCTTCAGGAACGTTGGCATATCAACCGTGGTGATGCCCGTGCTCAAGCCTACCGTGGCCGTTGCTGACACCACCTCAAACAGTGCATTCATCGGGCTGAAACCGTAGAGCAAAAATACAAACCAGGAGCAAACCACCACCCCGAGAAATAACAGAATAAGAATCAGAGCGCGTTGTACTTCAGTATCTTCTAACACCTTGCCTCCCAATTTTGGGTAAAGCACGGCCTGTGGTGGCATCATCACACGCCGCATGACAATCTGAATCAGGCGCAGCACAATCAGCAAGCGTAATAGTTTGATACCACCGGCTGTCGAACCGACACCGCCACCGATTAACATCGATACAATCATGCTGAGTTTGGCGCTATCGTCTATCCGGCTCAGGTCAAGCGTAGTAAAGCCCGTGGTCGACTGTGCCGAGATCGCCAGTGACAACGCATGCCCGACAGCATCGCCAAACGCCATGTCTGAATGAAAATAAAAGGACAGCAACAGCAGCAGCGTCACCAGCGCCACCGCCACAATAAGCGCACGCAGCTCTGCATCCTCAACACCTTTGCGCCATTTTTTTGAGCACAACACCGCATAGAGAGGCAACGGTAAAGCACCACACAGACTGATTGTTAAAATAGCCCACCGACTATATCGGCTATCGATATCCGCAAGACTGTTATCAAATTGAGAAAAACCACCCGTTGATACTGCGGATAACACATGGTTTACGGAAACCATGCCGTTACCGGAGATCAGCCAGACCAGAGCAATGCCGATAACCGTCAGTACGCTGTAGATAATCAACGTCTGGCGCGCATGAATACAGGTCGCTGTCGCCAGAGTTTCACCGCCCAGCGGCTCACTCAGCGTTCGCCCCGGAAGCTGAGCGCCCATTAACATCGCAACCGACAACACGATAATGCCCAGCCCTCCGTACCACTGCATCCATGAACGGGCAAAGAGAAACGTCTGAGGCTTACCGGCAAGATCGGTGGTCACCGACAGGCCTGTCGTAGTGACCGCTGACACCGCTTCAAACAGCGCGTTAGAAAAACTTAAACCACTGCCCATAAACGGAAAGGTCATCAGTAATGGAGAAAACACAAAGGCCAGCGCAACAATTGTCAGCGCCTCATTCGTTTGTATATGTCTGGGTTCAACGATGGCGCGTGACATACTCCAGGAAAGCATCAGTACAGCAATGACACCGAGGTAGCGTAGCGCGATCTCAAAGTCCTGAAACATAACCGCAGCCGCCAGCGGCACGAGCGTCAACAGAGCCAGCATAAAAGCCAGCAAACCCAGATATTTTGCTAACACCGGGAGGCGCACGGCATAACTGAGTTTAGCGGTCATAATAGCCATCTACAGAAGAGACCGATTGAGAGTAAAAAACTCGGTGATGGAGTGCCTTAACCTTTGCAGAAAAACACTGATAACATCCTCGGGTATTAAGTCGCTAATCACCACTACTGATAATTTCACATTCGAGGTTCGACTGGCACAATAAAGAGTTACTGATAAAACAGGTTTCCCCTGCTTTCTTAAGTGCTTTCCGGGCTGCTTCTATATTTTCCGTTGCCAGAATTTGTAATTTGGCTTTGGTTAAAATATCGGTAAACTGGACCTGCCTGTTGGCACTGTCTAACGTCCCCACCGCGACGCACTCTATGGCGGACCATTCAAGCTTAGAGGCTGTCGCTATCGCCCTGAATGAAAGCACAAAACAGCTGGCAACCGATGCCATGAGCAACGCTTCGGGTGACCATTGATCTCCGGGGCCGCCAAATTGTGATGGCGGTGCCACATCAAGCGCGGGCAGATTTTCAGCTTTTGCAGTCAGACTACTTTCCGGTTTGCCTGCAACGGTGACAGTGTAGGTATGGGGAAACTGGCTCATTATCAGATGCTCTCGACTGCATTGGGAAGATCAGGGTTAACCGCGAACTCAGCTACCACTAAGCCACCTCGATAATGACTTTAATCGCTTTGGTTTTAGCCGCGTTCTCAAATACCTCATAGGCTTCAATAATCTGATCCAGCTTAAAACGGTGGGTAACCAACTGTACCGGGTCAACCTTTTTAGACTGTACGCTGGACAAAAGCATCGGCGTAGAAACAGTATCCACAAGGCGCGTGGTGATAGAGATATTTTGTGACCAGAGTCGCTCCAGATGCAGGTCGACTTTTTTACCATGTACGCCGATATTCGCAATGGTTCCGCCGGGCGCAATAATGTCCTGACACAACTCGAATGTGAGCGGAATACCAACCGCTTCCATTGCCGTATCAACACCACGCTGCTGAGTAAGCTTCATAATGGTCTCGGCCGCCTTACCATCGCTGTTATTGACGATAGTTGTCGCACCAAACTGTTTGGCAACCTCCAGGCGTGCATCATCAATATCCACCATGATTATCTGCGCCGGTGAGTAAAACTGTGCTGTCAACAACGCTGATAGTCCGATCGGACCGGAGCCCACGATTGCAACCGTCGAGCCTGGCGCAACTTTGCCATTGCAGACACCACATTCATAGCCGGTCGGCAGAATATCACTCAACATCACATACGCTTCTTCGTCAGCGCCTTCAGGAATAGGATAGAGACTAGTGTCGGCATGCGGAGTACGCACATATTCAGCTTGCGTGCCGTCGATCTCATTACCCAGAATCCAGCCCCCGGTGGTGCAGTGAGAATACATTCCACGTCGACAATATTCGCACTTACCACAAGCAGAAACACAGGAGATCAAAACCCGGTCGCCGGGATGAAATGCCGTCACGCCAGCACCTACAGAGTCGATAATACCCACCCCTTCGTGACCCAGTATGCGCCCCGGTTCACAGGTTTCAACATCGCCTTTGAGGATATGTAAATCGGTACCACAAATGGTTGTTTTCACCATTTTCACGATGGCGTCGCCCGGCTCCTGCAGCTCAGGTTTAGGTCGGTCTTCAAGTACTTTTAGTCCCTTACCCTGATAAACAAAAGCTTTCATAGTTGTATCCTTCAGTTCACTATGCGGCGGTAAGGCGCGCATTAAATAACCACTTTGCACCTAAAGCAGAACAAGATCTGTACGCTGCCACACATAGACTCATCATTTCAGATGAAAGGGGATAGCCGGTTGGTATCCCTATTCGTCAGTGATTGGTCATCAGTGATTGACCAATGGCCGCTATTTAAGACTCAGGGCTAACGCAATTAGTTATTTCCCTGTGCCGTGTCCTTAACCGATTCACCGGTATCCTCCAGCTTTTCACCTACTTTCTCTGCCGCACTGTCGATACTTTCACCGGCCTTTTCCATTGGGCCATCCTGGCTGTCACAACCAGGCAGAGTCATAAGTAAAGCACTTGCCATAAGGGCGGCACTGATAATCTGCATTAGTTTCATCTTTAATTTCTCTTATTACGTTTTGAGCATTGCGTTCTGAGTATTACCTTTTGAGGATCTCGATCTTGCACATTGATCGACAGGCCATCGCTACTTGTCGATTTCGTGCCCGATTACACCGCCAACCGCGGCACCACCGACGGTTCCGGCCGCACTGCCCCCTGTAAGAATGGAACCACCAACGGCACCAACACCTGCACCGATAGCGGTATTCTGTTCTTGTCTCGACATACTGTTGCATCCAGCCAGGCTGAGCAGCATAAGGGCAGCCATCGTAGTGACTGCGCAGCGCTTCAGGGTCTTCATGCTATCTACCTTATTCATGGTCTTTCCTTTTTTTTGATGAGACTCTTTTGATGAGATTTTTTTGATGAGCGGGTTCTTAAACATCGACCAGTCATACTTAGAGGCTCCTGGCGTCACACTCTCAAAAGGTTTGGTATCGGTTCCAGTGGGTTTAGCTTACCCAGAATCCACATCGCCATCTGTCTGCTGACGTACATAAGCAGCAACAAAGATATCAGCCGCGCAAAAGGCCGCCCTCTGACACTGAACTGAATAAACCGCAGAGTGTTCGCTAACGTACAGACCGCGCCTGATTTGTGGCGCAACCTCATCATCAGCACTAACGACACAGCTGCACAGACCACAACTCTGATTCGTCCAGCAGGAGATTAGTACTCGTCAGTAAACATCAGAGCCCCACTTGCAGGAGTAGCACAATGTACACATCATCCAAAAAATTAATAACTTCCTTTCTCTCAGCGGCAGCAATCATCGCGATGACCGTTATGACCCCGGTCAGCGCAGCAACATCAGAAGATCTGGACAAGGACTCAAAGCAAGCCTTGCAGACACTCTATGACACACAAACGGTTGCTAAAACGTTATCGAAGACCGCCAAAGCGGTGCTGGTATTTCCCAATATGGTCAAGGCAGGCCTGGTATTCGGCGGTAGCTATGGTGAAGGCGAACTGATCGAAAACGATCAGGTTGTCGATTATTACAACAGCGTCACCGGCTCATGGGGCTTACAAATAGGCGCGCAAACTTACGGCTATGCGGTTTTCCTGATGACCGACAAAGCGGTTAAATATCTCAAGGATTCAAAAGGCTGGGAACTGGGTGTAGGCCCAACCGTGGTCGTCGTTGATGACGGTGTGGCAAAGAATATGTCGACATCCTCAATGAAAGATGACGCCTATGCTTTCATATTCAGCCAACAAGGATTGATGGCCGGAATCAGTATTGAGGGCACCAAAATCTCCAAAATTAACCGCTAAACCCTGAACAAAGTAAGCCGGACACGATCAGTGTCCGTCTTATCTATTTCTCTACCCTGGTCGACCGGTAAGTGAACATCAGCCGGAATATCAGCAAACCTTAAGGATACCCACATGCCACTGATTAATCTGATTGTCGCCCTGATTGTAGTGGGCGTGCTGCTTTGGCTGGTCAATACTTACCTGCCGATGGACCGCAAGATCAAAAACATCCTCAACATCGTCGTCGTCATTGTTGTTGTGATATGGTTGCTACAAGCATTCGGTGTATTGGGATCGATGCAGAGTATACGTATTGGATAACGCTTCGTTATACAAAAAAGCGGATGCATCGTGATAAGACTATCAGATCTGTTTATGGTCTTGAGGCGGGCACCGGCGCATCGTTATTTTTCGGGGGGATTGCCCTCCCTGGGCACTCAGCACTTTACACAATGACGATACAAATTTTTAAGGTTTGCAGATCGGCTCCGGAGCTCAAGTCATTTTAGAAGCAGAATGCACCTTACCGTTTGTCCGTCAACACACATTACCGACCTGGAAGCGCCAGCTTTTGTCCCGTTTCGGTGCGAGCAGCCAGGGCTGCAGAACTAACGCGCTCTCTTTTCATTAAAGCTCTTTTTTAAATTATTAAAGCTCCCGGGTAAGTTTACAATTCCCAGGCACCACCCCTTATTAGCTGTCACTCATCATCTTTGCTAATCGTGATCTCAATAGATTTGCTGTTACCTGCAAACCACTTCTGAACATACAAAGAGCCGACGATTGGCGCGGTTCCCTCTTCGGGTACTTCTTTATAACGCACACTGTTTTTGGTTTCTTTCTCGAACTCAAACCTGACTACTTTCTTAGACATAAAGCTTTCCCGCTAAGCTATTTCGTCCTGACTATACAGCGACGACTATTATTTAACACGTGACCAATTG
The DNA here is from genome assembly GCF_937127095.1 of uncultured Amphritea sp. Classification (GTDB taxonomy): domain Bacteria; phylum Pseudomonadota; class Gammaproteobacteria; order Pseudomonadales; family Balneatricaceae; genus Amphritea. The sequence continues at coordinate 74,868 of NZ_CAKZLP010000050.1, read as the reverse complement.
TACAACCAGCCATCCGCCTAATAAATCCGACTGACAGTCTGGGTATAAGGCCACAAAGAGTATATTTTCACCGCAGTATTGCGCAATTTTACATGTTGGAAGTGATACCACGAGAGACAGCACATAAAACAATCTTCATCGTTCCGACGCTCCTGCGTGGGAACGACACAATTCAGGGCTCAATCAGCGCATTTTGAGAGATCGACATAAACGGCTCGAACAGATAGCTGATAACCGTACGGGAGCCAACCAGTATCGACACCTGGACACGTACCCCCGGAATCAACCGAAACGATTGCGCTCCGCGAATAAACTCATAAGTATCAGGCCTGACTCTGACCTTATAAAAAGGCATACCGTCATTATCCACCATACGATCGGCACTCACCGACACCACCTCACCGGTGATAGGGCGGAAGCCTCTGGCAGTACCTGACATCAACTCCATCCGCACCCGATGGCCGACCCTGACCAGGCCAACATCCCCTACCGGCAAGCGGGTTTCAATCACTAAGGGGTCATCAACGGGGACCAGGTTCATCAAGGTACCGCCGGGTTTAACCACAACATCAGGCCCCAGCACATTGAGGTTTAAAACAGTACCATCTGAAGGTGCAGTAACGATAAGCCGGTCCTGAGTGTCGGATAACTTAAGACGCTGATCTTGCAGTTCTTCGAGTTCCATCCGGGCTTCGGAAAACTCAGTTTCTAAGGCTTCGATCTCTGTTGAACGAAATGACTCCAGTTCCGACTGAGCGGCACTGATTGAGGCCTCGGCGCTCTGTTTAGTCGAACGAATCTCGGCCACCGCACCGGTCAGTGATCGCTCTTCCTGCAGCAGATTCAACTGCTCATATTTGGTTACCAGACCATCTTTTAGCAACGCATTATTAATACTCACCTGCTCTCTGAGTAAGCGTAATTTCTGATTAAGATGTAACTCTCTGGAATTCAGTTCTCTCAACTCAGCTTCTCGCTGCTCGATCAGTCTTAACAGCCGATCCTGAGTGGAGCGATACCGATCAAAAGCGGCAGTCAGAATCTGATTAGCATTATCGATCTGTTGAGCATCCTGTGGTGAATACCCCTTAGGCACCGGCAAAGAGGATTCACCGGCAAGCTGCGCCCGAATTCTCATCACCCGAATTTCAAGTGAGCGGATACGCTTTTCCACGACCCCCAGATCAGCTTCGGAGGCAACACGCTTCAGCTCGACCAACGGCTGGCCCTTTTCGACTCGTTGCCCCTCAGACACGAGAATAGCGCGGACAATCCCCCCTTCAAGATGCTGAATGGGCTTGGTCAGCGTTGCCGGTATCACTTCGCCTACGGACCGACTCGCCATATCAAGGGTAAAAAAAGACACCCAAAGAGCCAGCAGCAGCAATAATACTCCAAGCCCCCAGATATGTAAGCGACTGGATAAAATGCCACGGATGTCGTCCGGATCATGATCGGGTTTGAAGTATTGCGTTAACTGACTGAGCCCCAGGATTTTAAATGGCATTATTTAGCATCCAACTCATGTTTTATGGGTTCTGCGTGAACAACGCCCGGCTGAGGCTTTTTATCGAGATCGATCATAAAATTGGCTGCTTTAATGATAAATGCTTCATTCGACATCACAACAACGGTTTTTCCCGCTTTGATTAACCGGTTGAGAATATTCGCGACAGCGATACAACCCTGGCTATCAAGCGCTTCGGTAGGATCATCAAAGATGACAACCTGACCATCGACTAACAACGCCCGCGCTAGTGCGATACGCCTTCTGACGCCCATAGAGAGAGAGGCACCATTGGCATAAAGCGGCATCAACAGCCCCTCTTTGCTGTTTTGCAAAAAGCTCCCCAAACCCACTTCTTGCAGCGTCTCAACCAACAGATCATCATCGATATCTCGACCCATTGTGAGGTTTTCCCTTAAGGGAGCATCGAGAAACATCGGCTCCTGCGGAAAATAGGTTAGCTGCTGACTCCACCATACTTGCGAGGCCTGACGCAGATCCATATCGTCTATTTTGATACGCCCCCTCGCAGGCTCCAGCAGGCCGGTTAACAGTCGGGCAAACGTGGTTTTACCGGCCCCGTTCGCCCCTTTAAAAACCAACACCGTGCCGGGAGGTTGTTTGAAATCAAGGGATTCAAATAACGGCACCGGCTGACCAGGATACGCAAAGGCAAGATCCTCAAAGGCAAGATCACCCTTAACATGCGTCAGGCTCATCCCCGCTTCATTCTGCTGCGGTAAGCGGGCAAGCTGTCCCAAAAGCTCAAGTGAGCGCATCCCTCTTTTGACCGGTTCGATAAGTTGCATCACCCGATTTAACTGGCCAATCGCCCGGGAGCCTAAAATACTGGCGCCAATCAGAGAACCCACATCAAGATTACCCGCTAGAACCTCGCGAGAACCTAAGCCGAAGATAACGATACTACCGAGCGCGGCACTGATAACACCAATGGTGCCGATATGCCCCTGCAGACCCGCCACCATTCCCCTGAAGCGAGTCACATCCTGAACATTTTCATCCCATTTAGCCGCCACCAATGTTTGTGTTGGAAATGCACGGGTTAACTCCGCACTGGAACAAAGGCCGTTTTGCAAACGCCCCCAGGAGACCACCGACTTAATCAGCCCTTTGGAAGGGTCATCGATGGCGTTATACAGCAGCCAGGTAAATCCTGCGATGATCAGACTTAATAACAGTACTCCTGACCCCACCACAGGACTCAACAGAAAAACGAACAACACAAAAATCAACCCAAATGGGCCATCCACGAGGGATAACAGATTCTGTGGGCCAAATGACATCTGTACTGTATTAAGACCACTCAAGGCCTCACGCCGCGCCTCTGAAGGTAGATTTTCAAAGGACAGATAGCGACTGGAGGTAATAGCATGCATCGCAGCTTTCGCCATCTGTTTATCGGATTTGCGACAGAGCCATTTAACGACATTATGCCGGGCGCCTCGTAAAAACACCTCAAGTCCAATGGCGATCAGTGCACCTAATGTTAATGTAATCAGTGTTTCATCAATGCCCAGGGCCAGATAGCGGTTGAGCACCTGAATGCTGTATAACGATGACACCAGCCCCAGCATATTGATAATCAGTGATACCACGAGCACTTCAATGGCAAGGCGCCTCTCCTGAGTGAGGCGCCGGTAGAACTCCTTCATTTAATGTACCCTACAGTGACTCGGTGATAATCGCATCATCGACGGTGGTGGCATCAGCAACAGAGGTCATCTCGGCCACCGCGATCAAACCACTACCATCGTCTCCGGCATTGGTATCAGCATCGTAATACAAGCGTGTCTGCGCACCATTAGACACAAGGAACAAGCCCGCACCCGTATGATCACCATTGGTCATGGCGGCCTCAAGCTCATCAAGATTTCCGGCTGCGCCATTATCAAAGCTGAAGTCAGCATTCATATTGACAACATAGAGATCGGCATCCGGCTGAGATGCCAGCACCCCAAGCGTGGTGCTGACATCGGTTTCAAATGACGCGAGCGCTTTAGTCATCAGGCCCGGAATACCTGCAAAAGTCTGACTATTCAGTACGATAGTATCACCCTCTGCTGCGGCAAAGTCTCTGATAACATCCATGCCATGAGTCGGAGCTTCAAACACAAAGCGATCGGCACCCGCACCACCAATCAGCACATCGGTGCCTTCTCCACCCCATAGACTATCATCACCATCGCCGCCTTCCAGACGGTCACCACCGGCGAAACCGTAAAGTTGATCGCCACCCAGCAGCCCCAGCAAGGTGTCAGCCTGATTGCTGCCTTCGACAACATCATCACCATCACCCGCCACATCATCATCCGTAATCTGTGTCGCAGCACTGCTATTCAACAGCGTCATAGCACTGTCAATTTCAACCGTCAGCAACTCATCCAGTTCAACGGTTTGATCCTGATTGAGCTCTACCGTCACTGATTGAGTACCATCGGCGGTAAACACCAGTGAACCGGTAGGCAATACACCACCACTGAAATCACTTGCCGAGACATCAGCACCGCCAGTCCCGATCAGCCCCCAATCAACCTGAGTGCTGCCGTTTACACCGGTTGCGATAACATCAAACGTGATCTGCGTAATACCGCCAGCACTGCCTTCAACAACTGCTGATTCTCGCGCCACAATTCTAACGCCCTGCTCGTCGGCGAGGATAGTGCTATCCACCGGCGTGCTGTCAATATTAAGATCAGCACCACTGAGCGTCAGTCTGAACGTTTCATCGGCTTCGATCAGATCATCACCCTGCACTGTCACCACAAACTGCTGGCTACTCACACCGGCGGCCATGGTAATAGTGCCATTTAACGCGGTAACCAAGTCATCCTGATCCACATCACCACTGATGGCATAGTTGATCGTTACCGGGTTATCGGTATTACCCGAGCGTAATATCTGATAGGTAAACTGGGTTTGAGTCCCCGCTTCGCCTTCAAACCGTTCCACATCAAGCCCCAGCAGAATCACACCTTCATCATCGGTGATAATAGTGGCAGTCGCCTGACTGGCATTGGTATCCAGAGCAACCCCTTGAGATGGATTTTGCAACTGCACAGCAAAACCTTCATTCACCTCGGTGACCATATCCGACGCAACTTCAACTGATATCGTTTTACTGGTTTCACCAAGACCAAAGGTGATTATATCGCCTGGCAATACCCCACCGATAAAGTCGCTGGCATCGGCCTGATTACCACCATTGCCGACCACAACCCATTCGACTGTATCAACTTTGTCAACCGCTCCACTGCGTGTCACGGTGAACTCATAAATAACCGAACCGCTATCACCTTCCAGCTGACTCGCTGCACCGGCGTTGGCAATCGTCATCAGACTATCGTCATTCTGTATCACGCCCAGAGCGACATCATTAACGAGATTATCGCCATCAATGACCACTCTGAAAGTCTGATCCTGACCGGGCTCATTATCACCGGCCACCACAATAACGATCTCAGCAGACGCTTGATTTTGTGCAAACTCAATGCTGCCCGATGGCATTACTCCACCGACAAAATCATCAGCACCCGCCTGATAGCTGCCATAACCCTCAACTGCCCAGGTAATGGTAGTCGGTGACAAGTCGCCGACACGTTCAACACGGTAAGTGAAGCTGCTGGTTTCACCCAGGTCACCCTCTGCTTTTTCTGCATCCACAGCAAATACAGAGACGCCGGTATCATCGTTTGCAATCTCAGTGCTAGCCTCGCCCTGAAGTATATCCACACCATCGGGTTCAGACAGAACCAGGGTGAATGATTCATCAAACTCACCAATATCATCACCCATCACCACAACACTAATGGTCGCGGTTTGCTGGCCCGGACTGAAGCCAACCACCCCGGAAGGATAGAAGCCACCAAAATCGAGAGCATTCACCGGGTTATCGCCGCTCGGCTGTACCGACCAGACGGCACTGCCCGCGCCACTGACATCACCGCTTCGGGTCGCCGTAAAAGTAAACACGGTTTCAACGCCATCAGCACCTTCATTACGCGATACCTGATCGGCGGCGATAGTTAAAACCGCATCATCGTTCAAGACCGTAGCTTGTGCGGTAACATCAGCAATGGTGGAGCCAAAGCTGGGGCTATCAAGCGATACGGTGAAACTTTCGTCATATTCACCGAGGTTATCCCCATAAACCTCAACCGTGAATGTTTTACTGGTCTCACCATCGGCAAACACCACGGTGCCCGATGTATCCACAAACTCACTTAACTCGAGTGGGTGCTCACCAGTACCGGCAACACTCCAGCCAACACTGGCAGCACCGGTAGTGGTGCCGGTGCGATCAACACGGAAGGTAAATGCCCGGCTTCCGCTATCCCCTTCAGTCTGAGGACCAGAGACAGCAACCACGGTCAGGGTATCATCGTCATCAACAATCGTACCCGTCACGCTGCCGACAGTGATATCGGCTTCATTGCTCGGGTTGGTTAACTCAACATTAAAGGTTTCATTGCCTTCATCCAATCCATCTGCAGCGAGGTCAACGGTAATGGTTTTACTGGTTTCACCCGCCATAAACGTGAGACTGCCGGAAGGTAAAACAGCGCCGGCAAAGTCAGCAGCGGTAGCCGAACCGGCAACCACTTGCCAATCCACCGTGGTTTCTGCGGTCAGATCGCCACTACGGCTGACCGTAAAGGTTGTCGATCCGGCACTGGATTCGTCACCCTCGACAGCACTCGCCACCACGCCACTCAGGACCAGGTCAACATCATCATTTCTAATCAGTCCAGCGGCACTGCCTGCCGCTCCGGCAATCGTGCTACCACTGCCTGCATCGTAGAGCTCGACCGTAAACCCTTCATCAGCCTCAACATTGCGGTCTCCGATAACATTGATGGACAACACCTGGCTGGACTCGCCGTCTGCGAATTCAACCACCCCAGAAGTTGCGTCAAAGTCAGCCGCCGACGTATCCGTATGGATAATGCGCCAGCCAACCGTAGACACACCATCAAAGCTGCCGTCCCGCGTTACCGTGAAGGTTAAGCCTGTGTTAGTGCCAGAACCTTCAATCTGATCAGCATTCAGCGCTGCGATGGACATAACATCATCATCATTGGCGATGGTGACATCCGCGGTTTGCTGAGCAAAGGTATGGTTGAGCCCATCGGTCGGCGGCGTTAGTGAAACCGTAAACCCTTCATCCGCTTCCAGCTGGTTATCGCCACTGATATTGACGATAAATGTCTGGCTGACCTGCCCCTGAACAAAAGTGAGCGTGCCAGAAGGTAAAAAGTTGCCGACAAAATCGCTTGCAGTGGCGGCATCAGCACCACTTCCGGCAACAGACCAATCGAGAGTTGTCGCTGACAGGCTGCCGGTGCGCGAAACCGTGAATACAAATTCACTATTGCTGTCACCTTCCACCGGAATAGTGGTAGCACTAACCGTCCATGCCAGATCATCGCTGACCACGGTGCCGGTGGCGCTGCCATCGACGACCCCGTGACCAATTGAGCTGGTTGAAATTTCAATATTAAAGAGCTCATCCGGTTCAACCAGAAGATCACCCAGCACGCCAATCGTAATGGTTTTAGATTCAGTATCACCGGCGGTAAAGCTCACAGACCCTGAAGGTAAGCCATTATTCACACCCAACGTATCCTGGCCCGCCACAAAATCATCCAGGCTCGCTGAATCCAGCCCCTGCGGCAGAGTTAGGCTCCAGTCCACATCAGCGGCAAGAGCTTTATTCCCTTCACGGCTGATAACAAAGGTGTAATAAGTCAGATCGCCATCCTGCCCTTCTGCTTTATAAGCATCCGTAGCCGTAATATTCACAGCGGTTTCATCATCGGTAATCACCGCATCGGCGGTGTCATTGATAAAGTGAATACCGTCAGGGCCGGTCAGCGTAACACGGAAGCTTTCATTATCTTCAACCAGGTAGTCGCCGGTGACGGGCACTCGAATGGTTTGCTCTGTGTCATTAACATCGAATGTTACGGTGCCGGTAATCGCATCAAAATCACTGACGGCAGCCGGATTATCACCGATACCAGCAACGTTCCATGTCAGTGTCTGACTGGCATCGAGGTTGCCACTGCGGCTTACAACAAAGTCGAAGTAAGTCGTCGTACCCGTATCGCCTTCCACCACCGGATTGGCCGGTGCGGCAATATCAAACACCACATCATCGGTCTGGATCGTCCCTATTGCGGTGTCCTGAGTGATCGTTACCCCCTCACTCGGATCGCTCAGGGTGACAGTAAAGCCTTCATCAAACTCGCCGGCGATATCACCACTAACATAGATCGTTAATGTCGTTGACGCTTCACCCGCCGCGAGACTCAGCGTACCCGACGGCAAAGCACCACCAAAGTCATCACCATCGGCAGCCTGGGCACCATTACCCGTCACGGCATAATTAACCGTTGCCGCGGTCGCTAAATAGCCTGTGCGAGCGACAGTAAAGGTAAAGGCTGTCAGGCTTGAATCACCCTCAGCCTTAACCGCGTCAGCAGCACTGATGGACAGTGTCGAATCATCATTCACTATCGTTGTTGAAGCGGTAGCCGTTGTTATCGTTGCCGTTCCAGCCGTTGTCGAGGCCGCATCGGATAGCGTCAGGGTGAAAGGTTCATCGGCCTCTAACGTCTCATCACCACTCACTTCAATGGTAATCGTCTGATAACGATCGCCGGTAAATGTCAGTGAGCCACTCGGTAGCCCGCCGTTATTACCCAAGTCGTCCACCGTTATAAAATCGGTTTCCGTTAGTGCAGCTGCGCCTGATAAGGACCAGTTCACAGTACCGTATCCGGATACACTGTCCACGGTGAAGGTCAGAGAGCGACTGCCGCTGTTACCTTCCAGCTCGGTCGCAGCATTGGCAACGATACTGAACTCTGCATCATTGTCCAGAATCTGACCAACTGCAGACGCAGTGGTTATGGTATCGCCGCTGGTACCAGCCCCCAGACTGATATCGACCACATAACCCTCAGGGGTTTCGGCGCTGGCGTCATCAAACGCTGTTACCGTAAAGGTCTTGCTCAGCTCACCGGTAGCGAAAGTCACTGATCCGGTGGGGAAACTACCATTAAAATCAGCTGTATCGGTATCTGTCCCAGCACTGACCGACCAGTTAATCGTTTGTGATTGCGCCGTATCATGGCTACGTGTCACGGTAAAGGTTTGTGCCGTACCTTCCACAGCAGCAGCGCCCGCCTGGATCGAGAAACTACTATCATCATTAAGAATGGTGCCCGCAGCCGAACTGTCGATCACCTCATCAACGTTGACAATATCACTCAGCTGAATAGTGAAGCTTTCGGATTGTTCCGGCGTGATATCCCCGGCAACGGTCACCTGAATCTGCTGACTGTTCTCACCCGCCGCAAAGCTGATCGCGCCGGTTGTCGCGCCCACAAAATCACTCGCCGCCGTGGAGACGTTCACCAGGCTCCAGTTCATTGTTGAGCTGCCACTCAAATCACCACTGCGGGTGATGGTAAAGGTGAGTGTCTGATCTGAGTCCGCTTCGGCAATCTGTGCATCAGCAATACTGATACCGGTATCATCCGTCAGGATAGTCAACGCTGCACTGGCAATACTGTGGGCATTAGTAATGTCCGGATTAGGCGCTGTTAACGTATCTTCAAACAACACCACCCGAAACTGTTCGTTATTCTCAGCAATAATGTCGCCTGACACCACAACACTGAACTGGTTAGTCAAAACACCATCGGCAAAGGAAACGGTGCCACTTGGCAGCCCGTTATTCGTGCCTAATGAGTCCGATGTACTGAAGTCGTCAGCATCAGTGCCTGCACCGACCGCTTCAACCCGCCATTTCAGCGTTGCCGCACCATTGTAGCCGGTGCTGGCACGATCAACCGTAAAGGAGAACGTCTGGCTGGAACCGGTATCGGTCTCGACCAGACTCGTACTCGCGGGTGTCAGGGTGTAAGTGGTATCGTCATCGTAGAGCGTGGCAGCAAGATCCAAGGTAGTCGACTTGCCACTGTAACCGTTATTCCATGCGGTTGTGTTGATCGCATAACTCTGGAAACGGACATAGGAGCCTTCTGCATCGCCCGGCGTGGTCAGCCTTAAGGTAAAGTTTTCATTGGTCTCAACCAGTGTATCGTCGGTCAGCAGATCCTCTATCGATACATTATAGGTGTAACCACTACTATAACTGTAGGCTTGAGCGTCAAGTGTAAAGGTGCCACTGGTAGTCACAAAATCGCCGGCGGTTGCACTACCGGTAATAATTTCATAGCCCACCGTGACATCGTTATCCATCCGCCCAGCACGAACCATGGTAAATGAGAGGGGATTGCCCTCATAAGCACTGACATTCAGGTTGGTGTTGTAGCCCCCGGCATCACTGCCGTTGGTATCCCAGCCACCAACCCACAGCCGTACATCATCATTCTTAATGACCACTTGCTGCTGTATGTAATTATTTTCAATGCTGGTATCGATATTGGCAGGACCATAGCCATTTTGATCCGCGGCACCGCCATAAATATCATAGTAAGAGCTTTCTGCCTGATCAGCCTCCATCAGGCGGAAAGTCAGCGTTTCATCATTTTCGACGAAGTCATCGCCATTAAAGGTAATTGTAACGGTCTTCTGGGTTTCTCCGGCAGCAAAATAGACATTGCCGTAGGTAGAGCCGCTGTTGTACTCATAAGCCCTATTGACCGCACCATAGTCTTTAATATCTCCATAGTCGCCCCTGTTAATGTTTGAACCACTGAGATACCAGGCTACCGTGGAGGTATAGTCAAGCGTATCGTCTTGCTGGTCAGTACGGGTAATAGTGAAGGTAACCGTATTCCCGGTATTCTGATCATTGTATACAGGATTGGCAGCCGTACCTTCAAATACAGAGGTGTTGTCGACCGTCAGCGTCAGAATCGGGTCTGGCTCATTGTCATACACCCATGCCGAATCCGTATATCCCTCTGTGGCTGTTTCAAGGTCATGATTGACCTCGCCATCATCAACGTTGTTCGCGTTACCTAGGGTGATGGCAATATTTTCTCGCCAACTTTCCGGCCAGCTGTCGTCTATGGTGTCCATGGTAATGATTTTAGAGGTTTCACCATCAGTAAAGGTCAGCGAGCCCGTCCAGCGATTGTTACCCGCATCAAATGTAGCGGTACCGTTGCCTGGAACAGGGGTATTAACATCCGATGGATCCAGCTTGTACCAGGTCGACTCATCGCTGGTACTTTCATTAGTCGTTTCATTACCCGTGAAGGTGATGAACCAGTCTACCGTATCCGTACCACGGGTATCGCCATCGCGGGTAATCGTAAAGGTGACTGTGCCCCCTTCAATGGTGTCGCTTGCAGCAGCATCAAAACGAGTGTCGTCGTTATTGATATATCCTGTATTCCTATAACGATCACCAACATCATCAAGGCTATACACTGAAGAACCCGCACTTGGATTTTCCAGATAGACACTGAAGCTTTCATCATACTCACCCACATCATCCGCAAGCGTATAAAACTTGATATACGCCCACTCCTGACCGTCGGCAAATGTCACCGTACCCGAAGGAAACGCAGTCGACACACTGGCAGCAGTAACCACACCATTCACATCAAAAGTCAGATCAACGAAATCATCAACTTCGACCGGATCATTATAGTAAGTGCTAACACGCCAATCGACAGTTGCCTCACCCGCGGTTGCCACCTGACGCTGAACCGCAAAAATATGTTCAACATAGGCGTAATCGGTTCCCCCAACATTAACGGTTATCGAACCTGCACCCCCATCGGCAGCAGTATCGCCTTCATTCCGTTGATACAGATCATTGCCTGGAGACAGCGTTTCAACTGTCTCGTCGGCAACTTCCCGATCACTCAGATAGAAAATAGCTTCATCGCGCTCAATGGAGGTAAACAGGTAGTTTTTATCAGCCGTAGTGTTGTTACTAGCGCTGCTTACTTCCTGATTATCGTAATAATAGGTCCAATTTCCGCTATAGTTATTGTTATAGGTTCTAAAGAGCGTTGTATTATCCGTCTCATTCGGATCATCATACTTAACAACAACTTCATCATAACCACTGGTCGCGGCGATATTAACGACAAACCACTGATCATCCTCAACGGTATTATCACCAGGCACTGTCACCGCAAAAGAAGCCGTTTCATCACCACTCGCCATGGTGATATTGCCTCCCGTAGGGAAACTGCCACCAAAGTCGGTTATGTCAGCATCATACTCCCATCGCTGTGATGGCGTATGGTCATAAACGCCGCCATTATTGTAGTGGGTTATGCTTTCCGCATCATTGACGTTCCAGTTGAACGCGGTGGTCTGATTCAGGAAACCCTCTCGGCTGACGGTATAGTTATATACCGTATTTTCTCCGGTCTTACCTTCGGCCTTTTCATAATCATCAACGGTCAACACCAGCTTTGCATCATCGTTGAGAATGGTGCTATTAAACGAACCATTAGCACCTAACGAACTGCCGGAATTGGCATTACTGAGCTGTATACTGAAGGTTTCATCTGTTTCAACACTGCCCACGCCGGTATCACCAGACACGTAGACCGTAATCTCTTTCGAGGTCTCGCCAGCACTGAATGTCAGGGTGCCGCTGGGAGTAATATTGGCATTACTACCATTACTGAAATCATTGATATCAGTGGTGCCATGAGCTACGTTCCAATCGACTGTGGTCACCTGATCGGTATTACCCGTACGGGTGACGGTATAGGTGTATGCCACACCGGTACCATGACCTGCATCACCCTCAGACAAGCTTGCAGTACCCGCGGTGATATTCAACTCAGCATCATCGTTGCGAACAACGCCGGTCGCCACTGCCGTGCCGATAACAGATCCGGTACTTGGATCAGATAGCGTCACCTGTAGGCTTTCATCAGCTTCAAGAACCGAGTCAGCCAATATCTGCACCGTCAGGGTTTTAGTGGTTTCACCAACGGCAAAAGAGACGCTACCACTGGGCAGACCACTATTGTCGCCCAGCGTATCAACTGTACCGTAGAAGTCGCTCGTAGTGACCGCATCATCACCACCACCGACACGCCACTCAACACTGCTTTCCTGATCCAAATAACCATTGCGGGTCAGTGTGAAAGTGTAGTCCACCAGGGTCACCGGGTTATAACTGACATCAGCGCCTGGATCAGTCAAATCCTCTATGCGTAAGGTGTAAATACCTTCGAATCCGCCTCCAGAATAGGAAGCAGCAGACACAAAGTAACTACCTGAGGTATCCGGGGCAAATGTTGTTTCAGCGGTATAACTCGGTGAGCCAGTAAAGGTGTTCGCCACGCCGCCTAGATAATTTCCATCAACATCATATACACCGTTGATACGGGGAGGGAGCAGTGTATTACCGTTACCGCTACCCGAGCCTTCGCTTCTGATTTTATACTCATGTCCGGCAACTAAGTTGACACGATACCAATCAGTATCTGTCCAATCTAAACCACCATCACCAATCTCACCCTGATAGGTACCGTCTGAACCGACAGAGAACCCTGAGGTATTATCCCCAGGCACTTCACCGGTTGTGACCGCAACAGCACTATTGCCCTCAACTTTATCCGCTAATAGATTCGCAATCGACAGCGTGGCATCATCATTGAGAATATCGGTGCTCGCTGCAGCGGTCCCAATAACCGAGTTAGCAGGCTCTCCCGATAACGTCACGGTTAAAGTCTCGTCGGCTTCGGTGACCGTATCCCCTTTAAGGGTAATCTCGATGTCCGCTGTATCCTGTCCATCAGCGAAGCTGACCGTGCCGGTCATCTGCTGAGCGTCAGCAAGATCCGTGGCATCGACTCCGGTGATGGTCCAGGTTAAATCCCGGGCACCTACCAGAGAACCGGTGCGACTGACGGTATACGTCAGGATGCTGTCACCTGAATGTCCTTCGAATGTAGAGTCCGTCTGCGCATTAATACTGAAACTATCATCGTCACTCAGAATCGTCGCGGACTCTGTGACGGTGCTGACCTGCGCACCGGACTGATCCAGGAAGATGCCATTGGTTGGGTTAGAGAACAGCACTGACAGCGTCTCATCATTTTCCAGATTCAGATCGCCTAGAACATTGATGGTTATGGTTTGGCTGTTTTCATTTGCAGCGAATGACACGACGCCACTGGGTAAACCGCCGTTACCCAACGCATCCTGCCCAGCAACAAAATCCCCAGCAGTCAGGCCTGTTGCAGCCTGCACTGCCCACTCAACGGTACCGGCTAAACTGATATCTCCGCTGCGACTGACAATAAACGAGAATGCAGTTGATACGCCGGCATCACCTTCATAGGCATTCGACGGCGCAGACACCTCATAGCTGGCATCATCGTTAGTCACCACCGTGGCGGCAGTCGCACCGGTAATAACCCCTACACTTGGGTTATTCAGTGTCAGAGTGTACGTTTCATCGTCTTCACCAAACAGATCACCCTTAACAAACACCGATACCGTTAATTCACTTACGCCGGGGTCAAACGTCAGCGCACCGGATGGCAGCGCTGTAGTCGTGTCATCGCTATCAACACCCGCACTACCGGTAACTGCGTAGTCAATACTGGCAGTCCCTGACAGATCGCCCGCGCGGGTAATCGTAAAGACAACCTCCTGCGTACTATTATCACCCTCGGCCAGACTGGCGTTAGCGGCAGTCACAGCAAAATTCTGATCATCGTTAACAATGCTACCGACTGCGGTATTAGTCTCAGCCGATATACCCAGCGCCCCACCGGCCTGCAAACGCGCATTACTGATCGATACAATAAACCCTTCAGCAAACTCTGCCAGGGTATCACCGGACACCTCAATACTCAGGGTAACTGTATCGGTATCAGCCGGAATATTTAAGGTGCCCTGCGGGAAGGTTCCGCCAAAGTCATCGGCATCGGCAGGGTTCTGCGAGCTTGCGCCAACCACCCAGTCAACCCAAGCGGCACCAGACAGATCGCCAGCCCGCACCACCTCAAATGTGAACGTCGTGGTGTTGTTATCGCCCTCGGCCTTGACGCTGTCTGCAGCAAAAATAGAGAAGCCCGAATCATCGTTGCTAATAGAACCACTAGCAGACGGTGATGACAGATCGACGTTATCCGCGTCAGAGACACTCAGAACAACGCTGAACGCTTCACTTTGCTCGACATTATCATCAGTGGCCAGATTCACTGTAATCTGTTGTGTAAGTTCGCCATCAGCAAACACGGCGGTACCCGAAGGCAGAGCACTGTTTGACCCGAGCGCATCCTGACCCGCAACAAAATCATTCAGTGCAGCAGAGGATAACCCGCCAGCCACCTGAACAGCCCAATCAACCGATGATGGCCCCAGTAAACTACTGCGTGTAATGGTGAAGGTATACGGTGTACTCGCCGCATCGGCGGTATTACCCTCAACAATCGCGGCGCTATCAGCGCTGATAGTTAGTTGCACATCATCATTAATGATGTCAGTGGTAGCCGTATCAGTGCCCAGCCAGGTGCGATCAAAGACCGCATCACCTGCATGTTTTGTCAGCGCAACAGACAGGGTTTCATCTGTTTCTAGTGTATTATCACCCGCGAGCGTTAAGCTGATCAGCTTGCTGGTTTCATTAGCAGCAAAAGCGAGTGTCCCGTTAAACTGAACGCCTGCAGTAAAGTCGTCTGCAGTCAGTCCGGTAGCCGCCCAGTCAACGCTCACCGCTGACGCCAAATCACCCGAACGGGTTACGCTAAACTGCACAACCTGATTGCTACCCGACGTGCCTTCAACAACCGAAACAGCCAGCGCTTCGATAGACAATTGAATATCATCGGCCAGGATAGTGCCAGAAGCTGAAGCGGTCTCGATATCAGCATTACCACTGGCACCGGATAAGGTGACAGAGAAAGACTCATCTGCCTCGATATCTGAATCCCCGGTTACTGCTAACTCGATAGTTTTACTTGATTCTCCATCGGCAAAGCTAAGCACACCAGAAGGCAACGTTCCACCAAAGTCGGCCGCATCCACATCACCTGACACTGTCCAGTTGACGGTTGTTGTACCTGTGGTTGTACCTGTTCGAGACACGGTAAACACATGAATATTTGAGCCACTATCACCTTCAGCGAGATCCGTTGTGGTAGGCGCAATCACCAAACCGGTATCGTCATTACGAATCTGACCTGCCACTGAGCCGACAACAACATCGGTGCCATCAGCAGGGGAACCCAAAACAACGTCAAAAGCTTCGTCCGCTTCTCTCAGGAAATCGCCCTGCACAGTAACCGTAATCGTCGCACTGGTTTGCCCGGCAATAAAATCAACGACGCCACTCGGTAGTATGCCATCAAGGAAATCATCAGCACTGGCAGCATTAGCCCCTGAGCCAAGCACACTCCAGCTAATACTGGTGGCTTTATCGGTAAACCCACTGCGGCTGATAGTGAACGTAAAGTCAGTCGTGGTGCCGTTCTCACCTTCTGCAAGATCAGCAGAGGCGGCCGATAGCGTCAGTTGATCATCATCATTGCTAATGACAACCGTCGCCTCACTGGCACCCGCGTCAACGGTAGCCCCTGGGGCAGGGTTATTAATCGTGACAACAAAACTCTCATCGTCTTCGACAACCGAGTCAGAGACGATATCGAAACTGATCAATTTACTCAGTTCATCAGGGGCAAAGGTTAGCGTACCTGAAGGGTATGTACCGCCAACAAAGTCAGCCCCGGAAATAGTTGAGCCTGCAGCAGCCGCCAGCGAGTATTCAACGCTATCGATACCAGACAGATCACCGCTGCGCTCAACTGTCAGAGTGACTGTTTTGCTACCACTATCACCTTCGGTAACAGCACTCAAAGGCAGCAGACTAAAGACGGCATCATCATTGAGAATGCTACCACTGACCTCGCCCACCAGGATTTCAGTGCCAATAGCAGGATCTGGATTACTCAGCTGGACACTAAAGCCTTTATCAACCTCAAGATCATTATCTGCTGCCAGGGTAATATTAACCACTTGACTACTGATACCCCGGGCAAAGGTTAATGAACCAGACAGCGCCGCCGCACCATCAGCAAAATCGGCGGCAGATATGCCATCAACCGCATCAGGCACCAGCGTCCAGTCAACAGAGGTCACTGAGTTAAGATCACCAGTGCGCTGTACTGTAAATGAAATTTGCGAAAGACTACCGGGGTTACCCTCCACTTCATCAAGATTGGTAGCTTCCAATGTCAAACCGACATCATCATTTAGCACCACCCCAGCCGCCGTATCATTTAGCAGTACGAAACCCTCTGAACCCGTGGTGAGAACAATACCGTAGCCTTCATTACCTTCAAATGAAGTATCAGCCGATGGGGTAATTGTCAGCGTCTTAAGCGTTTCGCCAGCAGCAAAAGTAATCGTGCCAGATGGCAACGTACCGCCAAAGTCATCTGCATCAACAGGGTTAGCTCCGGTGCCGACGAGGCTCCAGTTCACGGTAATAGCCGACCCCGCATATTCGGTGCGTGTCAGTGTAAAAGTATGATCCTGGGTCGCCGATGAACCCTCTTTCAATATCGTATTAGTCGCCTCAATAGAGACGGCTGCATCATCAGGATCAATAGTATGGCTAGCCGTGGCAGTGGTTATGAGCGTGTTATCATCCTGCGCTGACAGAGTCACAGCGAAGGTTTCAAATCCTTCCAGCTGCGTATCGCCAGATAGCAACACATCGATTAGCTGAGTGGACTCACCCGGTGCAAAAGAAACGCTGCCCGATGGATAAACACCACCATCAAAATCGCTGGCATCGGCGGGGTTTTCACCCACGCCAGTTATCTGATAGCCAACTGTCGATGCCTGAGAGGTGTCGCCGACCCGGGTTACAAGAAACTGTGCTGTTCCCCCTTCGCCGGTGCCTTCCATTGTTGAAGCGGTAACCGCAGCGATGCTGTACTGCATCTCATCGCTTCGTACCTGACCTGAAATTTCACCATAGATAATCTGAGCGTTACCCGGTGCATTAGCCAGAATAATACTAAAGGTTTCATTCGCTTCAGGTATCGCATCACCCTGCACATACAGCGTAACGGTTTGTGTTGTTTCACCCGGTGCAAAATTAACAGTACCACTGGGCCGGCCTGCGTTGCTGTTTAGCAGATCCTGTCCGGTAACAAAATCGGCAGAATCAACACCGCTATCACCGGTTGGAATCAAGCGATAATCTATGCTGGATGCCTCATCAAGCACCGAAGAGCGAACAACCGTAAAGGTGATGGCCGTTTGAGAACCCGAAGCACCCTCGACCACATCGGTTACATCAGCAAAGATGCCAAAACCAATGTCGTCAGTCGCAACGATAGCACTGGCAGAATCAACACCAATAGAGGCATTATTACCCGCATTTTCAAGCACAACGGTGACCGTTTCATCGTATTCCAATGTCCGGTCACCAGAGATCTGCACCGTCACAAACTGCTCTGTTTCACCGGCAGCAAAACTCAGCGAGCCAGAAGGAAGTGTCCCACCGACAAAGTCACTGGCATCGACATCACCTCCCGTCGCACGCCAATCAACGGTTGTCGCTTCAAGAGCCGATGTCCGGGTGACTTTGAAGATAACATCGGTCACCTCGCCCTCTTGCCCTTCATCAACCCGTACCTGAGTCGCAGCAATGGAAATAAGCGCATCGTCATCCTGAACTACCGCGCTGGCACTGCTGGCTGTCGCATCAAGATTAAGGTTATCGCCGGGGCTGCTTAATGTCAGTGTCCAGTTTTCATCGGGCTCAATCACCCGATCCCCATTCACTGTCAGCTCAACCGTCGTACTATTTTCGCCGACAGCAAAGGTCGCTTCACCGCTGGGCAATGTTCCGCCGAAACGCAGAGGATCAAGACCCGATAGGGCCCACTCAACACTGCTGGCGGTTAATGAATTATCACGTGTCAGAGTATAGGTTAGCGTCTGGCTACCGCCCAAATCGCCTTCCAATATACTCACAGGGCTCACGGAAATGCCCACTTCACCATCATCATTAGTGAGCCTCGTGGTAGCCGAGGGAGTCGTAATCTCAAGGTTATCACCCGGATTTGACAAAGTGACCAGCAAGTTCTCGTCGGTTTCGATCGAACGATCACCTGCAACTGAGACTGTAAACGTCAAGCTGTCCTGGCCGTCGGCAAAATTGATCGTGCCATTCATCGGCTGACCGTTAGACAGATCAGTCTGATCCACACCGCTAATCGACCAATCAACACTATTCCCACCCACCGTGGTGCCTCTTAAAACGGTATAAGTCAACAGTGTTGCGTCACCATTAGCCCCCTCAAGAACCTCGGTACGATCAACACTGATCGACACGGATACGTCATCGTTAACGATTGTAGTATCGATCTGAGACCCGTCGCCCAGCGTCAGGTTATCACCGGGGTTGGAGAGGCTCACGCTGAGCAGTTCATCCGCTTCTATCGTTTTATCGCCCAACACTTCGACGGTGAAGGTCTGTTCCGCTACACCGGCGGCAAAGATCAGGCTGCCACTTTGGGCCTGGCCCTGTACCAGATCAGCGGCATCCAAGCCGGTTAATGCCCAGTCAACACTGGAGGCATTGACGGTATTGGTGCGGGTGACGGTATAGGTCAGCAGCTGGCTGGTGCCGATGCTGCCTTCCTCAATGCTGGTTTGATCAACAACAATGCTGACGGTGCCATCATCGTTAGTCACCGCGGTATCCGCTTGCGTTACCGTGCCCAGCGTCAGGTTGTCACCGGGGTTGGAGAGGCTCACGCTGAGCAGTTCATCCGCTTCTATCGTTTTATCGCCCAACACTTCGACGGTGAAGGTCTGTTCCGCTACACCGGCGGCAAAGATCAGGCTGCCACTTTGGGCCTGGCCTGCCACAAGGTCAGCGGCATCCAGGCCGGTCAGCGCCCAATCAACGCTGGAGGCATTTACGGTATTGGTGCGGGTGACCGTATAGGTCAGCAGCTGGCTGGTGCCGGTGCTGCCTTCTTCAATACTGGTTTGATCCACGGCAATACTGACGGTGCCATCATCATCAATAAGTCGTATTGAAGCCTGTGGCCCGATAATGCGCACGCTCGGATCCAGACTTTCGAGCAGTACAATATAATCAGCATCAGATTCAATTAATTTATCCGCATTCACAGAGACTTCAACAACCGCCATTGTTTGCCCAATGACGAAGTCAACAGTGCCAGTAACAGTGACGGCATCCAGCGCCTCTGCCAGACGCCATGTAATCTGAGTATCAGTGACCGGATTGGTTCTGTTAACCTCAAACACCAGGGTTACTAAACCTGACGTTCCCTCTTCATATGATGCAACAGGAGCACTGATCGAATAATCACTGGATAAATTCGTAACTGGAGGAACATCGCCCCCTCCTGCCGAGGAATCACCATAAACAAAACTTTCCGTCGTCAGTGAGGTGTTTTCTGCTCCTTGCTGGCCAGCACCAGTAGAAGAGGGGTTATTCGCATCCAGTGTCAGATAAGAGACTTCAGCAGCTGTCTGGGCTGCCGGCCTGCCAGTTATTTGTTCTGACGTCAGGCCCGTTAATTCAGGAAAGCCCAAATCAGCAGGGGGCTTAAAAAAGACAACATCTGGACTATCAGCAGGAGTATTAGCAGGGTCTGATGGCGGGACAGTGGCTGTATCAGAACCTGTTGCAGAACCTCTATCCGCAGCATTACCTGAGCCCGAACCACCGCCGGTTGCGAGATTTTCGCCCTGAGGTGTAGTCTCTGCAGCAACGGGTATCAGGCCGGTTAATTCTGCTGCAGTATCATCTAAAAACGTATTATTTAAGAACAGCTGAAAATCTTCGATTAATCCGGGGTCTTCAGGTTTTTCAAGCACCTGCTCTAAAAACATCAGAACTGCAAGAATATCTGCCTCATTTGCGCCACTGTCTCGCAGTAAATCAGCAATTTGCTGAGCAGCCTGCTGAATCAACGGCTCTTGCTCTTGACCAGCAGCAATTTGCTCTTTAACACTCTGCACCAGTTCAACAACGGCATCTATATTAATTGCATTCATGACAGATATCTTTCCTAAGGTTGCAATCGGATCATTTTTTTCAGTCGTCTTTCTCTCAGCTCAACCTGCAAACAGGTCTACGAGCCATTTCTGGCAATAACGACGCCGGATTTATCAAACAATCCAATATCAAGACGACCTGTAGCTCGCAGCAACCTGAAGGCAGATATCGTTTCATCAAGATGAGCCTCAGCAGCAGCACTTTCAGCATTGATCAATGCCGTTGCAGCATTAAGAATATCTAATAGAGAACGACGACCATAACCTCGTTCTTTGAGAGCCAGCTTTAGAAATAACTTTGATATTTCAACCTGATTGAGCAGATAACGTGTGCGATCCCGTGACATGCTCAGGCTATTCCAGGCATTACGTGCCTCTTCCAAAGACTGCACCAGAACATAGTTGGCTTTTTCTGATTCACTCAGCGCCTGAGCATTCGCAGCAGTCACCATATGGCTGGCTTTTAAGCCAGAATCAAAGCTCCAGCGGAAATTTAATGAAGCAATGGAGTCATCTCTACGCCCCTCCGTGCCATCCCGATCTTCATAGTGAGCATGGCTCAGCGCAAGATCGACCCGTGGCATATATTCCGATTTACTGGTAGCTTGCAAACTTGCCCGGGCAACCTGGCGCCGTGCCTGTGCAGCCAAAACATCAGGGCTTGCCGCTTTAACTAACTGCTCAGCCTCAGACAACGAGGCCGGTAATAAAGTCGCCGGTACATTAAGAGACTCCAGACTCACCCCAGCAGGAGGCAAAGCCCCATAGACGGCTCTATATCTATTTTCAGCAATATTGAGATCGCTATTCGCAACCACTCTTCGCGCTTCAGCAGCAGCCAGTTGCGCCTTTGCCTGCAGAACATCGGTCGCATACCCTTTACCCGCATCGACTCGCGCATTTTCCTGTTGCGACAGAACTCTTACATTCTCTTCAGACTTTTCAGCATAACCTTTCAACTTGTGAGCTTTCACCAGCTCAAGGTGAGCTTCAACCGCAGCGAAAATCAAATTCTGCCGTTGCAACGTGTTTTCAAGCGTCTCTTTCGCTGAAACCTGCCGAGCCACGGCGACTTTAGCTGAGGTGGCACCGAAATCATAAACCAGCTGATTTAAGCTTAAGCTGACCTCTTTAGGATCATACTCATCGCTTGCCCCGATATCCCTTTTAATGTCCTGATATCCCGTTGAGGCTTTTAGATCTAATCTCGGAAAATAAGCTGAACGCTCAACACCTACCTGAGCTTTAGCAGCCTCGAGATCAGCATCAACCATTTTAGCGAGGTAGTGCTCACTTAAAACAGTGTTAACCCGAGACTGAAAGCTATCTGCCGGAGCTTCTGCATGAACATTAGCCCCACATACTAAAGCCAGGCCCGCAACAAACGTTTTAGTATGCACCGCGAAAGAAACCCTTTTCATAAAAAACTCCAGACTGTTGTGTCTTTGCAGACAGCTTTGTCTTTTATAGTGATGCCTACATAAAGGGAGATTTATGCCCCTACATACAGGCAAAAAATGATGTTATATCAATGACTACGCACTAAAAAACCACTAACCGTTATCGCTACTATAGATGTTCTATTAATCGTATTAACACACCTATTTTCTGAACAAACGCTCTGAAATCATACTTCATTGCAACTATTCCCCGCTCACATTTCCTTACCTTTTAGCCTCCAGGGAAAGCAGCTTACAAAAGACTTCTGACGGCAATATGACTCTAGTTCAGAATACTATACATACAATGAAACAAGGGTAAACACCTACACATAATGGGTATTTATAGTTAACCAATTAGGATAACAAAACCGCTCATAAGCCCAACGTGTCTATAACTATCGTTGATCAGCAACTACCAGGGAAGATCTGTTCAAGCTGGCCGCATGAAACAGTGCACGTTGCACAAGATAAAGCCCACCTGACCATACGATCACTCCAATACCTCACCATCGTCCGGAACACCACGGTCTGGCCCGGCAGATTTCTGAAAAGGTCAATCCATGAGTGTCTGAAACCGCTGTGCTGCTTAAAGTAAGCTTACCTGTCGACCTCAGCATAATTGAATGTAGAGGGTGATCATATCACCCAGATTCAGGCGGCCAAATTTAGTGCGCCTCTACAGTGTTAAAAATGGGATTTAAGTTAGCAGAATATAAAAACTCAGTTGTAACAACATGTAACATTTTCAATCAAAACTGCGACCGTTATGTTCGCTTGATGAAGTGTCAAAAATTTGGGGTTTAGATCTGAGTTTTTGCGCTATTTTTTAGCGTGATTGATGCCGCTTCCTGACTGCGGGAATGTACATTATCAATTCGGTCATCGTGAGCAACGCATGGCATTCCAACAACGTGTGATCGATCACCGCTTACATTTAGGCTCGTTAGGGGCTGTTTAATCGGGTAAGCGACGTTCAATCAAGGCCTTTTCATTAAACAGATAACCAACGTTATGAACAGTTTTTATTGGGATGGTATAGCTATCTGCAGTAAAGCGACGACGGATACGTGCGATTTGAACATCCAGACTTCTATTTTCATACTGATATTCAGACACGCCTAAAGCTTCATAGAGCTGTTGACGAGAAACAGAATGGCCCGCTTTTGAGATAAGTACATTCAACAAACTGCGTTCATTTTTAGTCAACTTATGTCGAATGCCATCAGGAGTCGTTAACAGCCACATTGAAACATCTAAAATCCATAAGGCAGCATGTTCCTTGTCTTTCTTTCGCCTGTCCTTACGACTAAGGATCACCGCTAACAACTCTCTGAGATCTACCGGTTTGGGTAAATAATAATCTGCCCCAGCCGTCAGCCCATTAATACGATGTCCGACATCACCAAAAGCGGAAAGCATAATAATGTCAATATCTCTTGTTTGTTTTAAGCGATAAGCAATATCCAGCCCTGTTTCATCGGGCAAGTTGACATCAAGTAATACAATTTCAGGGGTGAAATTGATAAAAATAGCGTCCATTTCTGCAGCCGTTCCCGCTTCCTTTACCTGCATTCCATTGGCCGTTAAAAATGCATTAATGGGCTGCCGAAAACCAGTTTCATCATCAACGATCAACACTCGAAACATACCTGTTTAATGACCTCTCAAAACCGGCAATATCACTCTAAATATAGTGCCATGATCACACTCAACACTGATTGAGCCGCCATGTTTTTCAACAATGCGTTTAACAAAAAACAGGCCTAAACCAGAGCCCGATTGTGATTGACTGTTTTGTACACGGTAATATTTATCAAAAATTCGATCACGAAATTTATACTCAACACCTGGGCCATCATCAAATATTTCCACTGTTCTATACTCATTTGAAGGAAATAATTTTACTTCAACCAGATCTTTGTTACATGAATACTTAAGCGCATTGTCAATCAAACTAGAGAACAGAAAAGTCATAAGAGAACGATCACCTTCTATTTCAGCTATGCGATCAGGTATTGCCTCAACAAAGTTGACACGATACTCCTGACATAAGTCGGACAATATATCATTCAAATTCAGCCTTTCTACCGATAATTCACCTGCTTCAAGAGTATACTGCATCCATTCTTCATTGAGGCAAGTATCAACCAGTTCAGTAAGCCTATCTGACGATCTTTGTATCCACTGCAAGCTATCTTTTACGAATGGATCCATCTGTTTATCAATAGCGATAGCGGTATCTGCATTGGCTCTGATAATGCTCAACGGTGTTTTGAACTCATGTGACAACATAACTAAAAAGTTTTTATGCTCATGTAATAATCTATCAGCAATCTCTCGCGCTATTTCAGTTTCGTTAAGCTGATGTTTCAACTGCTCACGTAATCGTTCCGAGGTCATAACAATCAAGCCAATGGTGGTGGCTATGCTTGCGACGGTAGCCCAGATAAAAATAAGATATGCCGAATTAAGATCGAGAAAACTAATGCTTTCGATCGGTTCAAACCATACTGAAATTATTCTTAAAACAGAAATTAGACAGACAATAGCAAAAATGATAGCCATGCTGCGCCGTCCCGGTAAATTAACCTTATCTTTCCATAACATCCATGCAGGTAGCATACTAAGCAAACTGATACCTAGTGAATTAAGAACAATCCTTTCTCCAAGATTCTCATTGCCCGGAAACAACAAAAACATCGGTAATAAGATACCAATAACAGCACCAGGCCAACGCCATTCAGCAGCTTGGTTGCTAAGAAGACGCGTTGCTTGATAATAAAACGCATAGGAAAAGAAATAACCACCATTTGAAACCATAATAGAAAGCATGGGATCAATGCTGTCTCGGACAATCAGAAAGATCGAACCCATAGCCTGACAGCTGGCACCCATTGCCGCATATTTAAGACCAGGTGTTTCTGACAGTAAACGATAGAATAGAAAGAGTGCTACAGCAGATACTAATGTGACAATGGTAAATAGGACAACAAGTGTACGGATATCAAATATCACGACTCAAACATCACCTTAATCATTTTGTAACCACTCAGCCCTGAAATAATTCAAAAAAGTACTTGGCAGGGGGTTTAGGTTGAAAAATCCAATCATGCGGTTAGCTTTGATTGTATGCCTTTATTATGGATTCTGACAGCCTTGTATGTGCATTAACTATCCTGATTACCCATGATACGGAGTTGTTATGGCATCGAAGGCGTTACGGCAAGTTTGGCTGGTCCTAAAATCGGCGATAGCCTCGATGAGCGCGTTCTAGATAACTGTGAATGCGCCGATTGCGGCACTACCTTTCGACTCGAATAGTCCCAGCACTTCCCCTTAGGTTTTATTCTATCCCAATACATCCCATTGATAACCCTGACCCTCTGTCGACTAAGCCCTGTACTGGTAGAGCATTAGTGATCCTGCAATGGAAGATGCGTTATATGAAATTGCTTCCATACGTCTGTTTGCTGGCTTGTCTCTGGATAAAGCAATTCCTGACCACACAACCATCATGAGCTTTCGTCATCTACTGGAACGAAGAGGGTTAACGCGAAAGTTATTCAAGGAAGTGAATCAGTGGCTTGCTGAAGCAGGCGTTCTTCTAAAAGAAGGTACACTGGTTGATGCAACGATTATTGAAGCTCCGACCTCAACAAAGAACAAAACAGGTGAGCGTGATCCTGAGATGCATCAAAGGAAAAAAGGCAATGCGTGGCATTTTGGAATGAAGGCGCATATAGGTGTTGATCCCCCTACGGGCATCACTCATAGCTTCACCACGACAGCAGCCAATGAGCATGATCTTAATCAAGCAGGTAATTTGCTACATGGTGAAGAAGACTATATTTTCGCTGATGCAGGTTACAGGGGTGCAGAAAAGCGCAAGGAGCTAAGGCGAGTCAAAGCTGACTGGCATATTGCTGAGAGGCCAGGAACGATTCGAGAGCTCAGGAAACACCCTAGAATAAATAAGGTAAAAATTAGAACTGAATACCTTAAGGCGAGCGTCCGTGCCAAAGTTGAGCATCCATTTCGAATCATTAAATGTCTGTTTGGTTTTGTAAAAGCACGTTATCGAGGCTTGATGAAAAACGATAGTAAATTAGCGATGTTATTCACACTTGCCAACATCGCACGAGTCGATCAGATGCTGAGAGCTTAGGGTAGATCCGTCTGCATTCAGCGAAATCGTTATGCAGACGGTAAGATAAGAGAATTGCTTGGCTGAATTTTGATCATTTCTGCTAAAATCAGCGAATTAAGCAAAACATTGGCACTTAATCGCACCTTCCCTAGTTGCGAGAAACAGACTAATAAAGCGCTACATCCACTAACTAAGTCAAACCATACATATCGATTAGTGTGATTCATCATTTTTTCTCAACAACGATTTATACTTATTAATATATAACATTCCTAGTTTAGATAAGGACAAATTTCCCTGAATAAAATCTCTAGGAAGGAAATTCCCTTGAAGAAACTCATCACAACATGATTCAAACTCATCAATCGTAAAGCGAGTGCCACAACTATCATTAAAGTAAGGAACTGAAGACACAACAAACTCATTAGAAACTAATTTTTTTAACTCGGGATCAACCAGCTTCCCTTCATCCCAGGCAAGAACAGGAATATTAGAAGCTAACGCTTCCTGGCAGGCTAAACCCTGTGTCTCATGCTCGCAGACGAAAATCATCGCTTTTGAATCGGAGAGACCTTGCATAAAGTCATTATAGTGATGCTGCCCGTATCTCACTGAAGTATAAGTTAAACCCTTCTTATCTAGATAATTCAGGATGCGCGACAATACTCGATCCTCTTCAGTCTCCCTGTGCCACCGAATTTTGTCATAGATAAGGAAATCATACTTTTTAGGCCGTATAGATAAGTCTTGAAAGGACTCAACATCGATACCTGCAGGCCATCGGAACATCCTCCCAGAACAAAAGGGTTCGTACATTTGGCAAAACCAATCGCAAGGTTGAATAAAATACCTATAGCGAGAGTCCTTCGAAACGTCAAGGTCATCTTCACGGGGAAAACCGAAATCTCCAGGGCCAAAAATACGAGGGTTCTTCAGCCTGTCTACACGCGATAATATAGACGGGTACCCTGCGACGCCTATAGGATAATCCGGATATCTTTTAGCCAACTTAAAATCATTAACCCTAACATCACAACCAATAGCCTTCAAAGAATTCACTAACCCTATAAATGCCACATAAAAACCAGTGTAGGGCTGCTGCTTATATAGACGCCTCTTAGTATTACGCAAGCGATGGTGCAGCCATGATTGCACCTTTCCAATGAAGCCATCTCTCGCGTGCAGATCATAGCCATCAAAAAAAAGGAGAACAACAGGGCCTTTGCCAAAATCCATTAACGGGTACTTGTATGAATTAATGGTCATAGGATTCTTAATTTCCTTCTCACTCGCTTGAGTAGTTGCTTAGTATCTAAAATAAATGAACGTAACAAAACATATAGCCGATAAAAAGTTAATTGTGAATGCCAAAAATCATCTGATGAGAAAAAACCATGGGGTACTATGAAGTATTCATTTGGAATATGATTCCATTTAGGAAGAACAAACCTATCATGCCTCTTCTCTGAAACCAAATGATAATAAGTCAACTCCTGCCGATCTTTACGATACAAGCGCCCATCTAACATTTGGATATGATCATTATTTGCAAATATTTTTTCCTTCACCAGTTGTCGCTTAAACCAAACCTTCAGATCACCATTTTTAGCGGCATTCTTAACTAGATAAGTAAAAGATTGAAGCTCATCAATCTCCAATATATTTTCGCCTTGGCGTAAACGCTCATAAAGACAGTTACACTCGTCAAATGCATAATGTTTCTCTGATGAAAAGACCGTTTCCCAGCTCGAACTGGACATGTAAAGTTTATTTATATTCTCTACATTTCTAAAAATACACAGCGAGCCTGACAGCCATTCAGGGACCATTGAAACCACATCGAAGCTTCTCCAATTTTCAGGAAAATTATCCAAAAGCTGGCCGTATATGACATCGATATCCCCCATAGCCCAATAATCGTAGCCGATAATATAATCCTCAAAAATAACGCCAAAAGCTGGGCGAAAATCGCATAATTTGTAACCTTTATTGATAATTGCATCAACATCTAACTTGTCCTTGACAAGTCTTTTAAAATGCTGAATATTACTTTTTATAAAATGCAAATTTTCAGGCACATCACCTTCGTATGAGCAATCAGTGAACATATACACATGAATATTCGGATTATTTGCTAAGCTTTTAACATAAAAAGGGAAGCAATCTGGCAAGGATCCATAATACGGACTTAACAGGGCAATTTTTGTCATATTTAAATCCTTATCACTGGTAGACTCTAATATAATCTATCACATAATCTGCAGGATAAAGGTCATCTTCTGGCTGTCCAGCCCAACTACCCCCTATCGCTAAATTGACAATTAAGAAATGGGCTTTATGAAATGGGTTATTAAGATCACCTGCGATATCTATGTCGAAAGTTTTCCACTGTTGCCCATCAAAAATAAAACGGATCTCTTTATCATCCCATTCAATCTCATAGATATGAAACTCACCTGGAGTATCAGTAAATAAATTTTCACCCTTGACGGGCGTTAACTTACTTTTCGTATTTTTTTTATAATCAAAAAAATGCACTCCACCATGTATTTGCCTAGGGGAAGAACCTACATATTCCATAATGTCGATTTCGCCGCTCTTAGGCCAACGCACAGATGTGATATTATCCCCCAAAGTCCAGAATGCAGGCCATACCCCCTTACCCAAAGGAAGCTTTGCTCTCATGACCACTCGTCCATACTGCCAGGAAGCAATGCCTTTTGTTGTTAAACTGGCCGATGTAACAGGAAAAAAATTATTACTTCCGAATAACTTACCCCACCAATTCTGATTATCCACATGGCTTAGAGCCCTAATCGTCAGAACTCCACCTTTTACGAAACTATTGTCTAAAGAAGCACTCTTGTAATACTGAAGTTCATTATTTCTAACGTAGCCTGATTCATAAACCCATTTAGTTGAATCAGGCAAGCCTTGGTAATTAAATTCATCAGACCAGACCAAAGATGACTGAGCGGAAACAGCAGATGAAAAAAACAATAGAATACAGAAAATAAAACCAGGTGAAATCATCTTACATCCTATTCTGCAATGAACCGACCTGTTTGATAAAGTCATTATAAACATTATCCGCTTTCTCCAGCAAATCCTCATCTAAATAAATATCTTCTTGAGATTCTGTGTGAATAATCTGACCTGCTTTAATATTATTAGATGGATCACCCGCACCAGCGGTGCCGGTTTTTTCTCTTAAATCATAATTCGGCGAAAGATAATCAACCCCAATATACTTAGCTATTTTATTTAAACACTGTTCAGTTTCTTCAATGAAGCCTTCTGACGTTATAAAACAAAATGGAACTGTAGGTTGTGCTTTAAGCATGGCAAGGATATCTGACAACCTATTTATATAATATAAAAAAGCTAAGCTAGAATCACACCACTCACTTCCAGTTTTTTCGCCCATAACAACAATGCTCCTAATTGTAGCCCTAGGCTCTCTTACCATAACGATAACCAGATAGTCATCCAGATTTTTTGGATCACTATGACTATGTAGAACCTTATCATAAAGATATTCAGTAGCAGACTTTAACTCATTATCAACTAAGAGATTTGATTTTATTTTCTGAATAAAGAAATATTTTTTATGGTCGACATGCTGCTCATAATAACCCGAAATATTTACGTTTCCACCTATAACATGAGATAAGACTGAGGACCTACTTCTCATATGGCTTATCAAAATGATTTTTTGATATGATCTAAAAAACCTATAGGGATTAAGTGCAATTTTTATAATTTTTAACAACTTTCTCTTAATATGCATCATTAATAAACTCCACTGCTAAACGACTCACCGAAATATTTTCCAAAAATAAAAATTCAGAACTATTCTTTAAGGTAACAAAAACGACAGACTACATGTCCCTTTAAGAAATAGAAGTTTTTTTTCGCATAGCTATGAAATAATGCCCCCAAGAAGAAATACCTTTTCCGTAAGGCTAGTTAAGGTGGCCTGCATAAATCCATCTGCTCCAAATAGCCTGCATAACAAAATCGATCATCAGTATCATGATAGTGTTCTCGAAGAATCAGAGCACCACACTGTGAAAAATTATTTGCAATCAAATCCTGTATATAGTGTTAAATCTCATTATTGCGAACATAACAAACCTCATATGGCCATTAACTAACATCAATAAGACCTTGATAATGAAATTCATCGAACCACACTAATAACATCTGCTAAAAAATTTAACCTGTGCCTCAAAATCTAAAAGCCGTATGCAAATCGCTTTACATCCTATTGGGTAATGCCATGACCTTATGGATAAATTTTTCATAACATTTTTCGGCTTGGGCCAACAAATATTCATCTAAAACAATATCATCATGTGGTTTTGTAAGCATAACCTTTCCTGCTTTAATATTATCCGAGGTGTCACCAACCACAGCTATTCCTGTTTTAATACCTGAGGAATAAGAAGAGGACAGTTTATCAAGGCTGATAAAATCAGATATTTTATCTAAACAAACTTCTGTATCACCTACAAACTCTTCAGATGTTATAAAACAAAAATCAATATGCGGTTTTAATTCAAGCATGATAAGTATTTCATCGAGCCTGTCACTATAATAGGAACAAGCTAAAGCAATGTCACTCCATTTATCATCTGATTTTACACCCATCGACACAATGCTTTTTATTGATTCTTCAGGTTTTCTTACCATTACAATAACCCGATAAGAATCTAATGATAATGGGTCAAATCTTTTATGTAAAATCTTATCGTACAAATACCGAGAACCAGATTTTAATTCGTCATCGACCAATAGATTTTTTTTTATTTTTTCATTACAAAATCGTTCTTTATGATCGACATGCTGTTCATAATAGCCAGAAATACCTTCATGACCACCAATAATATGCGACAACACTGAAGTTCGACTTCTCATATGGCTTAATAATATAACTTTGTCATACTTCTTAAAAAATACGACAGGATTTCTCAAAATTTTGAATGCTATATGGAATTTAGACTTAATACTCATTTCTTGAGTCTCCACAATCTACTAGCAGGGACCGTTTTCCACAAATAAATCTTACGAGCAGTTCTTACTGGCAATAAAAGAAAAAACCACCACACACCCAGTTTCATTTTATACTTAAATCCTTTAATCATTTTCAATGAAGCTAACGCTTTTAAAACTAGTCTGAACCTTTTTCTACTATTACCCGAATCGAATAAAGCAACACACATTCTAGATTCTAAATGATATATATCATAATCTTCGTAAGAATCCCTAAAAGGCTCACCATTCTTTTTTGCATGATCTTTGAGATATTTATAGCGATACAGGTCATGAGATATCCGCCATTTCGCTTGTTTTAAAACATCCAAAGAAAAACCGGAATGATTAGATCCATGCTGCCGGTACCCTGACAACAAATGTTCAAAGCTTTGAATACTACCGTACAATGGAGCCAATATAGCTAAATAACCGTCACCTCCCTGCCTGAAGTCTTCCTCATTCATTGGCAGCACTTTCTCTAAAAAACTACGGTTGTATACCATACCTGAGGTAACTGATGTCTGATATCGGCCATAACGTAAAACATTCTTTTTTGCGCACTCTGTATTCCAAGATTGTGTTCTAACAGGAAAAATCCCGAAATCCTTTCGCCCCTCATCAACTAAGATCGTTCTATATTGATAAAGACTGACACCTTTCTGATAATTATTGACAGCTTCCTGTAATGAACCCGATAATAAGTAATCATCGGCATCAAGGAACATTATCAAATCACCTGTTGCCTTTTCAAAGCCTGAGTTGAAAGCCGCACCATGTCCTTGATTTATATTTTTGAGAACAGGCGTTAATACATCGCCATAAGATATTATTATGTCACTTGAATTATCTACTGAGCAATCATCTACAACAATAAGTTCTTTATTGATACAATCCTGTTTTAGAAAGCTATCAATTGCTTCGCTAATGTATTGCTCATAATTGTAACAAGTGATAATTACGCTTATTTTCATATTAGATAATTCCATAACTTATTTCTTAGCTTCGCCATACTGAACAAGCGTATCTTTACCAAGCAGGCTTGATACCACCCCGAGATGCAAGCCACCACGCAACCACCAACGACGCCAAGCAACTGGATTCCATAAGGTAAGAAGCAGCATTATATGACAAAACGAAGCCTTTACAGAGGCGATTAATATCTGTTTAAGCTTATCTGTTAGAGAAATCACTCTATCCGCAAGTAACATCCCATGCGTTTGACCTGACCGATAGCGACGCAACCAAAGCCACTTAAGAGATGCTCTTGGCAGTGTAATTGGCTCAATTAAAACTGCCTTTTGAGCATACTTAATAATACACCCTTGTTTATACAGCTCAGAAAAAAGGACTGTATCTTCACCTCCCGTCTTGCCAAGCGCCAAATCGAAATCGGCATTCTTAACACGTTCATCCCGGCGATCCAGCAGCACATTACAGGTATAGCCTGTCAATATCGCTCCATTAACATATACTGGACGTGTTTGATAAAAGCCCCCCTTTGACATCCAATCTTCACAAAATTCAGGATCATAACGAGCATCAACTGGACCTAGTACCACTTGGGCAGAAGTACTTGTTGCGGTCTGCATAAGTGCCTTAAGCCACCCAGGCATTGCTAATTCATCGTCATCGATGAACGCTAGCCATTGGCTATCACTCAGAGATAAACAAGCATTTCTAGCAATAGAAATATTACTTTGGGGAGCATGGATATATATTACAGGAATATTAGTCTGATCCACTGATAACACACGCTGTTGGGCACTAGGCACCGCATCGTTGTCGGCAACAATTATTCGAACCTGCCAGTCATTATCCAACTGTAACTTCTGTAAAGAGTTCAGGGTATCGATCACAGAATCTCGACGATAGGTACACATCGCTATATCAATGCTGATCTTGTTATCGACCATTATTCTTGCCCTGTTTTACGAATTTAGAGAATAGGTAATCATAGACGCCCAGAACAAAGCCCAGAGACCATGCAAAATGCATGGTCGCTGCGGCTAAACCCACTAAATAACGAATAGAACCGTATTCACTGAGGCTTTTATGACCTATCAAAATACCTACGACAAGACTCAGTATCAGCCAGGTAGAAAATGGGACTGCTATAGGCCAGCAAAACGTACCTAAGATGAATAATAAAAACAGAGGGAAAATTGACATTGGAATACATTGCCGTAGTTTCGGGACAACCTTGTGTTTGATTATATTCTTTGCTCTGCCTCGACCATAGCCCTTATACTGCTTAAACAATGCTGGTAACGTTGCACGTGGATAGTAAACAATATTGGTCTTACCCGTTAGCCAAATGTTAAATCCTGCTTGTCTTAAACGATAATCAAGCTCAGCATCCTCATTATGACTGAAACTTTCATCGTAGCCGCCTACCTGCTTGTAAGCCTTAACGTTTATAAGGGCGTGATGACCATGATCGATCCAACGACCTTCTGCAAGATTATTACGATGACCCGAGCCACCATTTCCCAGTACTGAATTTTGAGCTGCCGCTATAACCGCTTGCATGGGTGTCTTAGCCTGTGTATCCATTGTCACTACGACAGAATCTGCATGATTTTCCAGCGCTTCCAGCAACAGGGTTGACACATAACCGGATGGATAATCGGCATGAACATCTAGACGAATTAAATATTCGGCGTTATCAGCATAGGTTTTCACGGCTAGGTTTATTGCACAGCTCTGAAGCTTTGCTGGGTTTTGAAGATATATTACCGACGCATACTTCTGTGCATAGGATTTAATAATTTCTTGAGTACCATCAGAACTGCCACCATCTACCATGACAAGTAACGGCTCACTATCAGTAACACTAATGTTTAAATCAGCAATAAGGTAATCGATCAGATTAGCTATATATGGCTGCTCATTTAAGCAGGGAATAATGATTATATAATTCATAGAACGCATTTTTCCTTATACACATCAATGACGCAATTAGCCTAAAGACCACTCTTGCTCAACTTTAGGCAAAACATCAATTGACTCTCTCCTAATCCTTTTTTGGGTTAAAGCGCATTTATTCCTCAAGGAGTTCAACGGATCATCCATATTTATATCAAGCCTATCTGCAGTAGTCACTGGGCTACCTTTAGTGTAATCAATAGATTTTTTATCTGTAACCCTAGTAATACAAGTAATGATGAAAATTCTGAAGTTGAATTGATAATCAGACCCCCATATTTAACATAAGTAATATTTTCACACAGCCTAACCTCCCGCTCCTTAAGTGCCTGAAGTTTCGCGTCTTTAATAGACCCATCATTATAAACAGAAAACTCTTCCCATAATGCACATTTCTGCAACTTATTTTCTCGCAGATATAGTTTTGACAAAGTCGTTTCAGACTGATTTCACTCCCCAATCTGCATTCACTAGACTTTTTGCTACCAACATAGGATGTCGACTAATGTGAAGAACACTTTGGGATTGTACCTATTCACTAAACTAGGCATTATGAATTGAGCTCTGATGAATTGAGCTCTGATAAATTGAACAACCACTCGGCCTGCTACACATTTCTTTATCGACCTTCTTGCATAAATAGTTGTACAGTAACCATCTTGGACTAACTCCCTTAAACACTAAATCTAAATATCGCCAATACTCCTTGGTAAAGAACTCGACAATCAGAGAAATATATGGCGCTGGACTAGAATCAGAATAAGCACCTTAATATAAATGAAGTCGTATATTTTGCTCAAGTGACACAGACTGAGTTTTTCTAAAGATCAACTCTGCTACCACCCAGTGCATTCTAAATTGACCTTCGCTACAATTATTCAAACTTAACTTTCAACCAAGATTTCATCAGCAGCCAATCATTTTTTGCTAACAAAGGCAAAATTAGTATTGTGACGAGCAACACAATAAACCCTGAAAAAATTGAAGAAAGCACCATAGATTCAAAATAAAAACTAAAAAACTCATTAACTGGCCAACTTAGAGATAATAAAGTTATAAACCCGATAGTCACACCCTTAAATTCAAAAATTATAGATGAAAGACCACTGTTAACTTTTGTACTAAGTTTACTAACTGTTATCAACAACATTAATAGCTGCACTATCGCAAGTGTATAGGTAACGAAAACAATATCACCATCAAGTTCGGCTACGATATAAACAAACAGTAACGTTAATATCGCTCGGTATAAGGATAATTTAAGCACCAACCGGTCTTCACCAATACCTTTTAAAAAAGGATACACAGCACTAAGAAATACTCCGATAAATCCGAATACAGTCATCGCCCTAAAAACAGGCCAAAACTCATAAAAAGACTCACCCAGCACTATTATCACAACCGATTCTGCGTAAATCGCTAACAAAAGATAGACGCTCCCAAGAAAGTAAGTATTTATTTTTGTTACGAGTAAGAAGTCACGCCACACATGTTCCAGTTTGTGATTAAGAGTTCTGCTTTTATCTAAGCCCTTCTGACTATTAGCAACACCGGAAAAAACCGCTTGATCCAACGCATTTCCAACAACTTCCCTGGGTAGTTGAGCGAGTCGATTACTCACTTGATAACCTCCGACAGTTGACGCACCAAAAAAACGTCCAACGAAAAGAATAACTCCCTGCGATGAACACCACATCAATATATCTGAAGCAGTATTCCTCATTGCATAAGGCATTATTTCTGACAAGCGATCTCTCTTAAACTCTAGTTTAGGAATAAATTTGGTCATATACAAAAACCCTGTCATTAGAAGTACCTGATAGACTAATTGCTGGCAAATCAGACTCCATGCTCCTGCCCCAGAGTACGCCAAAACTAATGCAGATATCCCACCCAGCATTGAAGCAAAAAGTGTTACTCCCGCCATTTTTTTATATTCCATTTTAAGTAGCAGGAGAGAACGACCAACCTGCTCCAACAGCAATAGAGGTATCGAAAAACTTATAACTTCAATATAGGGTTTTGCCTTTTCTACTCCCGAAATTTCAGCTAGCCAGCCAGCATTCAAATAACACAGCAACGCTAATACAGTACCGAGGAAAAAATTAGCCCAAAACACAGTATGAACATACTGACCAGGGTCTGTATTCTCATAATACAAAATTGCAGCACCAAGCCCCCCTTTTCCAATTGCCATGACAATAAAGCTCATTATCGCGAGGGCTACCGCAACAACACCGAACTGTTCAGGAGACAAGAGACGCGCCAGAATAGGGATAGTCATGAACTTCAAGCCTAAGGACGTGGCAGAGCTCAATCCTCCCCAAAAAACTCCCTGAGTAATTTTTTTCTTATCCACAATAAGTAAACCTACAGCTCATACATATGGTTGATCGATAGCGTTTCATCTGAATCAAGACTTTCAAGAAAGACAACTAATTTCATGCACTCAGATCTGTCTGCTACCCATTTTTCACTAGGGATTTTTTGAGATAAATTTTTCAAACTTATATACTCATCTGTATTAAGCATCATAAAAAATTCATTCATGGCCATCAATATTTCATGTCTATGAAAACCAACACCAACGCCAATTGACTGTAATTTATCAGCTATCTGAGTTGAAAAAAGATATAGAGGTACTGTATTAAATGCTCCTCCTTCATAAATTCTGTTAGGTAATAACCACTCCGAATTACCACCCTCCTCAAAAAAATCAATCGCCCAGGTAAAATCAACAGAACTATAAAGCGCGCTAAGATCATCAGGGTATTGGTACTCACCCAAAAATGTAATAAATGGTGAAGTACTTACCTGATGCTCGAAATTTCTGAATTCACTATAGGCTGGCCGTCCCCTCAATTCTATTTTAAGCTTTCCTTCAAGTCGTACACATAACTCCTCCAGAATATCTAAGGACTTTTGACAACGAAGTGCTCCAAACCAACCGATAGTCCAAAACCCCTCAGATTGTCTTGGTTTACTTTTAAAAATTGAACTTCGATAGTTTTTCAATTCATCTCTACTTAAACCAAACAGCTTATTTTCTAATAATAGGTAGGGTATTTTATGTTTCGCAATCGGGTCAAAGTAATTTTTTATAAATGCAGGTGAGCTGGTAATAACAAGTTTACTAGACTTAACAAGCCATTTCTCAACACTGACTAGAATCGAGCTTATCAGACCTTTCGAAATCAATAATCGATGAATATCAAGGCACTCAAATACTAGTTTTGTACCTTTTTTTTTCCGCTTTAACAAATTATAAAGGCGTCGCCCCAGAATCAGCATTTCTAAATTCCGAGCTATCAACACATCGGTACCTTTAGCCATCTGATAAAGCCTACCCATTCGAATACAGCATATAAGGACCATTATTAATCGTTGAATGAATGCCCCATCCTTCGTATACCCTAGACAAAACCCATCCCTATGAGGCGTGCGGCTAAAACCGGCCAACACAACATCCGCACCACCAACACGAAGCATATTCACTCTTCGTTTTACAGCCGGGTCTGACAAATCATGTACCAAGTAAAGAATTTTCATCTACAGTACAACCCTAATACGCATGTATTGATCAAAATAAGTCCCCTTCGTTAAAACTATCCATGACCAACACAACATAAAAGTACCGTATGAAAATTGAGCAAAACCTAAGGTCTCAATAAAAGTTTTGGAGAAAGTAATTAGAAATATACAGGTAGAAAATGCTAGCGCTTCTGTCATATTAAATATCGCACCCCTGATTACACCCTGAAGGCCTTTAAAAAAAACCAAACACATTATCAGAAACCCTGGAATACCCTGCTCTATCAACCCCATAATATAAGTATTATGAAAACCAAACGGAGCACCAATCTCTACAAAATGAGTTTCCCATATTTCAATAGCCCCTATATTATCAGCTTGAAAGTATGATCCTCGCCCCACACCTCCCCACATATGTTCGGGAAAGGATTCCATCGCTATTAACCAAATATCAGTACGACCTGTCAAAGTAGGGTCTTTACCAATACTGTACATAAACTCTTCAAATGCACTGTAATCAAACATATATACGCACAAAGTTAAACCAAAAATTATAACAAAAACGAATATCATCAACTGGATTGTTTTTGTACTTAAACTTATTTGACTTTTCGAATACATATACAGAAAAAAGGTAATACCGATAAAGAAAAAAACTGACACGGTTGTACCCAATGAATTAGCCTGCAGAAAGGTTGCAGCAGATAATAAAACACAAGCTACTGCAAGGGCTCTAATCATTACACTTTCTCTGAAAATCATAAATACAGCTATTGCGCATAACATGGCAGTTGCAGCCGAGCCCGCCATATTATTCTTACTCCCAAACAATCCAACTCTAACAACCTCACCCGTAAAAGAAATAGTTACTGTATTATGGGAAAACAAGCTTAAAAACATCACACATGAAAGCGATATAGCTGCTGCTAAAATTATTTTTTTAAAGGACACTGTATAAATTACTGCTATAAACAAAACAATAGAAACCAGTAACTGAAGAGAGTATATAAATGCAATTTTCGGATAATCAGCCCAAACGGTAGAGAGCAAACCTAAAAGAGGATAAAGCAATAATGGCCAATTAATACGACATCCCGCTAGGACATATGGAAATCTCGTAACAACAAAAAACAAACCTATAATTAAAAAACCCAAAGTTGAAAAAGCACCTAAAAGCCCTGCACCCACCAAAAGCAATGTAAATAAAATAACCAAAGGTGTTTCTGCTTTGACAAATGGCATCGACCGTAGGCTTACCCTCTCCTTAATATCGGCCATATCAATACCGTTTATGCAAATAAGTCAAAAGAGGCCTAACTGACAATTTAGCGCCCTCTTTTGAGTAGTGACCATAATCAGAGTGAAGCAAAACACCTTCAAATTCATATTGACAGATAACACCTTGGCACCAAACATCCATCGGATTATAAAAAGCCCCAACTCCTATAACACTTTTAAGTTCATCATTAATTTTTTCATCATAAAAAACATTCCATACCGAGTTACTATCACCTCGACCCTTCCTATACTCTAATATACTTACATCCATTACATACTGAGGTGATTGTCCAATCAAAACATAATCTATTCCATTATTTTCAAGCCAATCTAATGTTGACTTTATTGCCATAAAACCTCTAGATTTATAATCAGTCCACCGTGCTGATAAAATTACGGCAGCTATATTTTTTTCCTTTATTATTTTCAGAGCATTTTGATTGAACTCATCACAATACGGCAATGCAAATGATTCAAAACTTAATATAGGAGGACAGCCTGCAGATGTATATTGATATAGATCGAATGGCAGATCGGAGCTCAGACTTTCAAAACCCGGGGCATAGTGTGCAGCAAAAGAATCGCCCCATAACAATACATTCTCATTTTTATCATCTCCCTCACTTAACTTACACTTATCGGCATCCCAGTGTTGATAATTTTTTGCATCCATGAGGAAGCAATTACGCTTTGATTTACTAACATCCTCAAAAGAAGCTCTAGAGGAAAAGTCCGGGTACCTCTCATCAAAACCACCATTTGTAAAACCCCAATAGCCAAATCCTACAGATATGACTATAAGTAGTGATGCTGGCATGAATACAACGGTTTTGTTTTTAATTTTAGTACTACGAAATGGTTGCTCTATAAAACGCCATGAGAACATCGCTAGTAACACGCTGGCTATAACAACCATTAGCATATCTGTATAGTTCAGCGGTACTAAACGATCATATTTCATAAATACGATAACCGGCCAATGAACCAGATACAGTGAATAAGATATCAAGCCAAAAAAAACAACCGGCTTATATGAAAGTAAGCGATACGCAAAAGGGAAACTTCCCTCACTGGCCACTCCCCTCCCAGCCACAATGATAAATACCGCACCAAGACAAGGAGCAAGTGCGCCATAACCAGGAAAAGGCATAGTCTTTTCATATAAGAAAACGGTGCCCACAATTAATATCAATCCCAGGCTGCCTAACAAATTTTTACCCCACTTTCTTTCTACTACTAGTCGAGGGTTCACCGCCACTATAGCGCCTAAAAGCAACTCCCATGCCCGTGTAGGTAAAAGATAAAAGTTTGCTGAAGGTGCTTTATCAATCAAGTAGCAGCTTAAAATAAAACTTATGATAATAATTGGCCAAAGACATAAGTTCCAATATCTATGGATATACTTAAAAATAACCCACATAGCTATAGGCATAAATATATAATACTGTTCCTCAACCGATAGTGACCATGTATGCAATAGTGGCATAAGATCAGATTGCGCGTTAAAATAACTAATTGTTTTCCAAAAATATATATTAGATACGAATAGCGCACTAGAGGCCATACTAGCCGAAAATTTTTCAAAAAATGGCGGTAATAGAAACCACCACGCAGCAATCCAAGTCAAAAAAAAGCTAAAAAAAAGTGCCGGAAATATTCGTCTTATCCGACGATAATAAAAATCGGATATTGAAAAACCCCCCTCTTCCAGGTTTTTCAATAAGCTTCTTGTAATAACATACCCAGAAATAACAAAAAATACATCTACGCCTACAAAACCGCCAGAAAAAACTGTTAACCCAGCATGGAAAAGTACAACAGGGATTACCGCTAATGCGCGCAGCCCATCCACATCTGGACGATAAGACAAATCATTGCTCATAAATACTCGAGAATCATTAGTTAAATTTTGAATCTTTATGCCAATCTGCTAGTGATTTTTCTAAATTATACTGATAAACATAACCATTCCTTTCCAACCAGCCGGGCTTAATATTGGTTGATTTAACTAGCTTTAACACTCGTTCAGGGTCTATGCCGATATTCATAAAATTAAACAGCCCGCACACCTTTGCAATTGACATAAGAGCCCATTGCGGTACTAAGAATGTTCTGGCTTCTTTAAAATGATTATCTATAAAAGTATTAACGATTAATTCAATTGTATACTTCTCTGAGAAGCTGCCATTAAAGAGTACATAGTTATCACGATGGTTACGCGCAAACTCTATCGCATTGAGTAATTCTTTAACGTAAATAGCCCCTTTAATCGTGTCTTTTCGACCAGGAAAGATAAAGAAGCCTTTGCGTAACATGGTAGCCAACCGAGTAAAGTTCCCACCCTCTCCGTCGCCAAACACCACTGCAGGCCGAACGATTGTCAGCTTGCGTGAACTATCTTCACGATACCACTGGCGGTGAATACCTTCTGCCTGCAATTTCGAATATCCGTAAGCAGATTGGGGAGCAGGCTTTGTCAATTCATTTTTTTCATCCTCTCCTGGCCCATAAGGAGAGATAGAACTGGTAAAGATTATTTCCTGGCAGTTTGCCCGTCGGGCAAAATCCGTCACTTCGAGTGCACCATTTACATTAGTATCAAAATACTCGATATCAGGATGCCCCGGTGTAGTGTGTATCGCAGCAAAGTTATAGATATGATCAACTGAGCCTTCAACTTCGAATCCACGCAGATCCCGAACGTCAGCAAATATATATTCGACCCCATCTAAACGCTCTCTTGGCCCTTTTATATCGACTGAGACAACGCTTACACCGTCAGAGGACAAACGTCTAACCAAGTGAGTTCCGATAAAGCCTGAACCACCAAAGACTATTACTTTACTACTAATTTCCATTTCAATAGATATCTTTTGATAATAATGATAGAGGGGTTTTAATTAATATTTTAATATCGAGAGAGATTGACCAGTTATTAATATAAGCCAGATCAAACTCTACCCGTTTTGCCATCTTATCCAGGGTTTCTGTTTCGCCCCTAAAACCACTAACCTGGGCCAAACCTGTTATTCCTGGCTTTATACGATGCCGTGCAAGATAGGCATTTACTTTGTCGGAGTAGTAATCATTATGTGCTACAGCATGCGGTCTTGGACCCACCAATGACATGGAACCTTGCAACACATTGATAAATTGCGGCAGTTCGTCAATAGAGGTTCGACGGATAAACGCACCTATCTTTGTAATGCGCGAATCCCCTTTGGTCGCCTGTTTAACCTCCGTATCGTCATGTAACCGCATGCTACGGAACTTCCAGACTTTAATAATTTTGCCATCAAACCCATGCCGGTCCTGTTTGAAGAAGACAGGGCCTTCAGATTCACGCTTGATCATGATTGCGATCACCGCCATCAGCGGACTAAATGCCACCAGGGCTATCGCCGCCAAAACCTTATCCATCAAGCTTTTTATCAGTATATGGCTTCGCCGCGACGTCATAGGGCTTTCATTCAGAGAGATCAGCGGCATACCTGCCACTTCGCGGATTGAGTGGTTTAGCAGGCTCAAGCCGAAGATATCTGGCACCCAGATAACATCGACATTCATATCCAGAAGATCGATATGCAGAGCTTCGATGATCTCGGATTCAGCCACCGGCAGCGCTACATAGATACGGCGTATTTTGTAATCTCTAATGTTCTGTCGGAGGCTTTCAGCCCCACCCAACAA
Organism: uncultured Amphritea sp.; assembly: GCF_937127095.1. Taxonomy (GTDB): domain Bacteria; phylum Pseudomonadota; class Gammaproteobacteria; order Pseudomonadales; family Balneatricaceae; genus Amphritea. The sequence goes on along the minus strand of NZ_CAKZLP010000050.1, from coordinate 32,276 downwards.
AGGCAGAGGCAGCTCCATCACCTCATCATCCTGTAATGGGCAATCATCTGACTGAACAAAACCCACCACCCTATCCGGAAGCCAGCGGTTGCTATTGAGGTTATTGACAAGCTTAGAGGCCAGCTGGCCGGTTCCGATAACCAGAGAGGGAATCTCACGGGAAAACATCACTTTATAGCGCTTATATAGTGCGCTAAGCAGATGCATACTCATTAGCTGCAGGATAAAGCCAGAGACAGCCCACTCAATGAGAACTTCACGGGAAAAACTCTCACCGCTTTTTGTAACAAAGCCCACCAGCGCAAGCAACAACAAGACATGAAACCATGCGGTTAGCAGGCGGAATGAACTTTTATAAAAACCTAAAGACTGACGGTATACGCCACGGCGACGGTAGATAATCCAGACACAGAAAAGCGCTATAACGGCGAGAAGGCGATAGTTTGGAGGAACTTCACCCATTTTAAGATAGGCAAAGAAAAACAGTGACCCACAGACAATAACCAGATCGGCAAAATGCTGAACCCAGAATGCGAGTGATTCATGATTATTTAAAAGTCGCCGTTTACGAGCGACGGTCCCATATGGCGTCACACTAACATTCATTATTACGGCCCTCAACATGCACAATCAACGTATCCTTTATATCGCTAATTGCGCTCAAGCTTTTTACACTTTTGCTATCTACAGCTTTATTAAACCTAAGTCTATGCTGCACCGCAACATAAAGAATGCAATTACTTCATATTCTACTCTTTTTCAATCAAGAACATCAAATTATGTTTACATATGGCGACAGCCACTGTTAAGATCTACTTACATTTTATCATGATCAGTGCGACTATTAAGCGCACAAGGAGTAGCTACAATGCGCCAGTACATTTTTGGTGTTGTAGCAGGGTTGTTGTTACCACTGTCCCCTGCACAGGCAAATATCCAGACAGATCTTAGCTCAGGGTTACCTTTAACCGAGGTTATCCTTAACGCTATTACAGAAGCTTCTTCTGTAGATAAAATCTTATCTGAGCTTTTGGTTGACTGTCAGCCCGATGGCGATTTCATAACTTGTAAAGAAGGTAGTGCTGAAGCTATTATAAGCGCAGCGGCCAGTTCATTCTCTGACGATACTGACGCATTAGCAACTATCGGCCAGGCAGGTATTGATGCCGGACTTTCTGAAGAACAACTGACTCAGATCGCTATTAATAACGGTATTGATCCTACTGCTATTCTACCTGCAGCAGCAGCTGGTAACCCTCAAGCGCAAGCTCCTGGGCAAATTACTCCAGCCCCATTTGGTAACAACACCGGTGGTGGCGGCGGTGGTACAGCCAGCCCAAGTGCCTGAATGAATTTATTAAGCGCTGCGAAGCGCTTTTTTTCTGTTCAAAATATCTAATAGCCTGACTCCTCATAGCATGCAGCACTCATATTCCACAGACTCACCTGTCCCCACTGAGAGACCAGTCATGCATGACAGGTGGCTATTCTTTTCATTTTTATCGTTGTTAGTATGGCTGCCATTACCACTGGGTAGTAACAAAACCTGGGCGGTTGCGGTTTTGTGTTGCTGGACCTTATTCATATGCGCATCCTGGCTAACTCTGTTTAGCTTTCAGAAAGCTGCCATCAGTAACAGCCTGAAAAGAAGCGGGCCTGTTATTGCTTTACTCGGTACGGCACCTCTGATGGCACTTATTCAAGGAGTTGCCCCTGCTGAATTTGCGCTTAGTTCCATCGACTCAAGTGCAACATTACAACAATCACTGTCCGGTTTTTGCTATCTTCTGATTTTTTGCCTCACGCTACTGTTAACTAACACGCGGAAACGTATTAAGTTGCTCGCTTACACGCTGATATTCAGCGGATTATTTCAATCTGCTTACGGCAGCATGATGACACTGACAGGAACTGAATACAGTTTTCTTGTACCTAAGGAATACTATCGCAACCTTGCTACCGGTACCTTTGTAAACCGAAACCATCTGGCTGGCTATCTTGTGCTTACTCTAAGCGTAGGTATTGGCATTATGATTTCCACATTGACACGTCAATCTGCAAATAACTGGCGCGAGCGATCAAGAACGCTGATAACAACACTATTAGGGCCTAAAGCACGACTTAGGGTACTGTTGATAATCATGGTTGCTGGCCTTGTAATGACCCATTCCCGTATGGGTAATACTGCCTTTTTCAGCAGCCTTGCAATAGCCGGTGTCATTGCGCTTATCCTGGGTAAGCATTCCACACGCTCGACTATCATTCTGATCAGCAGTCTTATTGTTATCGATATATTTGTGATGGGTACCTTCTTTGGTGTAGAAAAGGTCGCTGATCGTTTACAGAAAACATCGGAACAGAGCGAAACCCGGGATGAGGTTAATCGTTATACGCTAGAAGCTATTCAAGATAATCTGCTAACCGGTAGCGGGGCTGGCACGTACTACACCAACTTCCCCTCATATCGCCAATATGATGCAGGGCCTCAGTTCTATAATCATGCACATAATGATTATTTCGAGTTTGCCAGTGAGTATGGCGTTATCGTTACCAGCTGCCTTCTGCTTGCTGTTCTACTTGTGTTTATCTCGGCCCTCAAAGCACTTAGAACACGCAAAAACCCATTAATGAGAGGCATCGCTTTCAGCGCAACGATGGCCATCATTGCTTTAGCGATACATTCAACCGTCGATTTTAATCTTCAGATACCTGCTAATGCGACAACCTTTATGGTGATTTTGGCGTTAGGTCAGATATCTTTACATCTTAAGAGCCGAGGTCGTTAAGAGCTAATTTTGTAGGAAGCGCGCCCTCACGGCGATTATCTGACCTGGTGCCTATTCGACGAGGTACCCAGAGGGCATGCTAGAGTCCCTCCTACAAAACATCTACCCGGTGGGAGGCGCGCCCTCGCGGCGATTATTTGACTTGGTGCCTGTTGATGGTTTTATCGCGACGAGGTACCCAGAGGGCATGCTAGCGTCGCTCCGACAGGGTACTTCGATTCTCTAAGGTATTAATATCTCTGCGGCCGGGCAGATTTTATCCAGCTCTTTCCTTAAAGCCTGCTTAGCCTCGTTATCGCCATGGACTATGCGAATCTCTTTGGGTTTGTGGCGCATTCGTTTAACGAAGTTGATCAGGTTTTTCTGATCAGCATGGGCGGAGTATCCGCTGATGGTGTGCACCCCTGCCCTGATATCTATTCGTTCATTGTCTAAGAAAACATAGCCTCCTCGTTCTCTGTATTTATCAGCACCGTATTGCTGGATATCACGCCCTGGTGTGCCGTTCGCCTGATAGCCCACAAAAACGACATCGGTTCTTGGATCAGCCAATAGCGCTTTGAGGTAGTTCACTATTCTTCCACCAGCACACATACCACTGGCGGCGATGACAATGGCAGGGCGCCCACTACTTTTGAGATAGTTCACCAGCTTTATATGCTGACGATGGGAATCGACGGTCATCAGTTGATCAAAGGTGAGTGGATGACGTCCATCCGCCTTTCGTGCTTTTGCTTCAGCATCCCAGAGATTACTTAGTTCTCGATAATGCCGGGTGAATTTTGCTGCCAGGGGTGAATCGACAATCACATCGATATCCTTCCATGCAGTGCCTTTTTGCCTGTGGATAATATCTTCCAGTTCGTACAGCAGCTCCTGGGTTCTGCCAATGCTAAAGGCGGGAATCAGTACCGTACCGGCATCTTTCAGGCAGTGCTGAATAACCTTTTGCAGCTGCTGTCGCCGACTACGGCGGTTTTCATGGGTTTTGTCGCCATAGGTGCTTTCTATAACCAGCCGGTCGGCCCGCCAGGGAGATTCAGGGGCCGGAAGTAACGGCGCATATGGAGCACCAAGGTCGCCGGAGAACAGTATGATTTCTTTTTTCTTATCACGACCGTATTCAAACTCGATATAGGCAGACCCCAGAATATGACCGGCAGGTTTATAGCGGAACCGCAGGCCACTGATGGAATCGACCGAATACCACTGTTTATACTCTACCGGTTGAATGAGCTTATTAAGCAGCTTAAGAAACTGACTGATCAACTTTTCATCTCGTGTGACGCCAATCTTCAAAGCATCTTCAAGCACCAAGGGTAATAACCTGCCAGTCGCTTTGGATGCGTAGATCGACCCACTAAACCCCGCGGCAATCAGTGAAGGGATTCGTCCGACGTGATCGATATGACAATGGGTTATAAACAGCGCTTTAACCGTATTAATGGGAAAAGCGATTTGCAGGTTTGAAGATTCAGTGTGTTTAGTTTCAGAAGCTGTGGCTTCAGCCCCCTGAAACATACCACAATCAATAAGAACGCTGGTTTCGTTATCTAAAACCAGTTCATGACAAGAGCCGGTAACGCCTGTGGTTGCACCGTGGTGCTTTATATCAATCATATGAACATCCTTGTTCTTTAAGTGTCGAAGTCTGTAGCCCGAACGCTTCGCTTGTCTGAGGTCAGGAAGAGCATAAAGCAATTTTTACCCAGGGGGAAAACTGATTTTGTAGCGAGCCATGCCCTCATGGCGATTTGTTACATATGCTTAAAGGATTATTCTTTTAATGCTCTTCTCGGTGGCCTCTGTGTCCTCTGTGGTGAGTCTGTCTAATGAACAAAAAAGCGGACAAGCAGCCGCAGGTTGCGTTCGGACAAATGCAATAATCAGACTAGCGCAGCGATCGGGACCTCTGTCTTTAAACCTACAAAATCCTGACCAGCTGCGGCTTTATGTGATCCTGAAACTCTTCGCTTACCCGGTTCCAATCCACCAGATCCGTTTTGAAGGGAAGATCGGATTCAGAAAAAGCCTCTTCAAGCAAAGAGAGTGAGCCATAATCAATTGGATCTGCTGTTTTGATTAGCAGGTCCAGGTCTGAATACTTTCTTGCCGTCTGTTTTGTACGCGAACCAAAGGCATAAACTTCTGATTTTTGTGCCAGATTTTTCGCCAGAATAGCCTGAACTTCAGCCAGCTGCCCATCACTCAGATCAAGCATGCTTTAACTCCAGCTTATGCAGTAAATATTGAGCATCTATCACAAACTGTAGTGCAACTTTGTAGGTTTCTTCTGCGATTTTCTCATTATAGGTATGCGATGTCTCATTACGGGCTTTATGATAGGAAAACCAGGGCAGAGGGTCGGTGATAAGGCCTTTATCAGCAGCAATACGAAACAGATCTTTACGGTTTAGTCCATTAATGGCTTCACTGCCAACATCGTCGACAAGGTCACACTTGATGAACTTCCAGGCCAGTTCATAGGTATATTCAAAACGCTGGATAACCGCATCGCGTATAAATTCATTCTTCGGCTGCGCAATCGCATTAGCCAGAGACTCTGTCACCTTCTGTAAGGGCGTTAAAATTAACGACTCCGGCATAGTTAGAGCCTGCCAACAATATGAGTAATGTATTGATTCTACAATATTGTCCTGGAGTAAAGAAGCTGGGGCCTGAAAAGTCGAAATCCGTAGTTCGAACGCTTCGCTTGTCCGGGGTCCGGAAGAGAAACCCCTGTGGGAGGCGCGCTGGCATGCCCTCTGGGTACCTCGCGGCGATTATTTGACCTGGTGCCTGTTGATGGTTTTATCGCGACGAGGGCGTCGCTCCCACAGGTATAGCTGTTGCATATTGCTTTTGTAGGAGGCGCCTGGCATGCCCTCTGGGTACCTCGCGGCGATTTGTTTAATTATTTTATCACCGTTAAAAAGGGCTACTACAATAGATCAGGCCTCTGCCCTTTAATCTTAAGCCTTGTAATACGCTTTATACCATTCTACAAACCTCTGCATGCCGTCTTCGATGGTGGTGCTGGGTTTGAAGCCGGTGGCTTGTTGCAGGCTGTCAATATCGGCGTAGGTTGCTGGTACATCGCCAGGTTGCATCGGCAGGTATTCTTTTACTGCGGTTTTACCCGCGGCTGATTCAATCGCTTGGATAAAGCGGCTGAGTTCAATCGGTTCGTTGTTGCCGATGTTGTACACCCGGTAAGGGGCGCTACTGCTGTCCGGGCTGGTCCTTGGGTTATTTTCATCCACCTGAGGAATCACATCCTGAATGCGGATAACACCTTCGACAATATCGTCTACATAGGTGAAGTCGCGCAGCATTTTCCCGTGATTGAACACCTTAATTGGGCGGTCTTCCAAAATGGCACTGGTAAACAGGAATGGCGCCATATCCGGGCGGCCCCAGGGGCCATAGACAGTAAAGAACCGCAGGCCAGTGGTAGGAATGCCATAAAGGTGTGAATAACTGTGGGCCATCAACTCATTGGATTTTTTCGTGGCGGCATACAAAGAGACCGGATGATCAACACCGTCCTGAGTCGAAAATGGCATTTTGGTGTTCATGCCATACACCGATGAAGATGAGGCATACACCAGATGCTTTACATTATTCTGACGGCAGCCTTCCAGAATGGTCATCATGCCGGTCAGGTTGGAATCAACATAAGCAAACGGGTTTTCCAGTGAATAACGCACCCCTGCCTGAGCAGCCAGATGGATAACCCGATCGAAGCCGCTTTCAGCAAACAGCTGAGCCATCCCTTCGCGGTCAGCAAGATCCAGTTTTTTAAAGGTAAACTCAGGATATTGCTCCAGACGTTTCAGGCGGGCATCTTTCAGGGCTGGATCATAATAATCATTCAGGTTGTCCAGGCCGATCACTTTATGGCCAGCCTGACACAGGCGTTCTGAGACGAAGTTGCCGATAAAGCCGGCAGCGCCGGTGACGAGGTAGGTGAGTTGCATTGGGCTGTACCTGGAATTCTGATTAGATGTTTTATTCTAACTAATCGCGACGAGGTAGCCAAAAGGCATGCTAGCTCCTCTCCCAGAAAAAACCTACTCGGTGGGAGGCGCGCCCTCGCGGCGATTACTCAGATTAGTGCTATCTGATATTTTATCGCGACGGGGGCGTCGCTCCCACAAAAATCTACCTGTAGGAGGTACGCCCTCGTGCCGATTTTACCCTTGTTTTATCGACAAACCCCGGCCAATTGCGTAGTAGCTGAAGCCACGATCGGCCATGCGGTGCGGATCATACAGATTACGACCATCGAAGATTACCGGTTCGGCCAGTTGCGCTTTGATCAGGTCAAAATCCGGGGCACGGAAGCTTTGCCACTCGGTACAGATGACCAGCATATCTGCACCATTCAGAGCGGCCTCTTTGGTGCCCATGAGATTAAGATCAGCACGTGAACCATAGATACGTTGAGTCTCTTCCATCGCTTCAGGGTCAAATGCCTGCACTTTTGCGCCGGCAGCCCACAGCAGTTCCATCAGTACACGACTGGATGCTTCGCGCATATCATCGGTTTTAGGCTTAAATGACAAGCCCCAGAGAGCCACCGTTTTTCCTGCCAGTTCACCCTTAAAATGACGGCTGATCAGTTCAAACAATTTAGTTTTCTGTTTCGAGTTAACCGCTTCTACCGCTTTCAAAATCTGCGAGTCATACCCAATCTGCTCAGAGGTTTTCACCAGCGCCTGAACATCTTTCGGGAAACATGAGCCGCCATAGCCGCAGCCTGGGTAGATAAAGTGATATCCGATCCGTTCATCAGACCCGATACCGTTACGCACGTTTTCTATATCCGCACCAACCATCTCTGCGATGTTGGCCATCTCATTCATAAAACTGATTTTGGTCGCCAGCATGCAGTTAGCTGCATATTTAGTCAGCTCGGCACTACGGATATCCATAAAGATGATACGGTCGTGATTACGGTTAAAAGGAGCATACAGCTCAGTCATCACATCTTTAACATGATCACTTTCCGTACCGATAACAATCCGGTCTGGGCGCATACAGTCACTGACTGCAGCACCCTCTTTGAGGAATTCGGGGTTAGACACCACATGGTATTCAATCTCTGCGCCCCGCTCAGCAAGAGTTGCCGCTATTGTCGCCTTAACCTTATCCCCGGTACCTACCGGTACAGTGGACTTATCAATCACAATTTTCGGATCTTGCATGTAGGTAGCAATTGTTTTTGCGACCGCCTGCACATACTTGAGGTCAGCAGAACCATCTTCATCTGGCGGCGTGCCTACCGCAATAAACTGTATTTCACCAAACTCAACAGCGGCTTTCGCATCAGTGGTAAAAATCAAACGTCCGGCTTCATAGTTTGACTGTACTATGGGCGTCAGGCCGGGTTCGTAGATAGGAATGATACCATTTTTAAGGTTTTCAACTTTCTGTGCATCGACATCCACGCAACAGACTTCGTGACCTACCTCAGCCAATACTGCAGCCTGAACCAGCCCTACATAACCTATACCAAAAACCGTTACTTTCATTAACCGCCTACCTTCTTACAGCAATTTCACTTGAGGCAAAGTATACCTGCTAACGTAACGCTCTTGCGAAATTATTCTGGATCGATTGTATGAACATTGATGGCGCGATTTTACCATAGGATTGTTTAAGAGCCGAGGTCCTTAATAGCCGAGGTCCGTGGTCCGAGCGCTTCGCTTGTCTGAAAAGCCGAGGTCCGTGGTCCGAACGCTTCGCTTGTCTGAAAAGCCGAGGTCCGTGGTCCGAACGCTTCGCTTGTCCGAGGTCAGGAAGAGCAACCCTTGTGGGAGGCGCGCCCTCGCGGCGATTGATTTGACCCATCGCCTGTTGATGGTTTTATCGCGACGGGGTACCCAGAGGGCATGCTAGCGTCGCTCCTACAAAAAATCTACCCGGTGGGAGGCGCGCCCTCGCGGCGATTTATTTGACCCATCGCCTGTTGATGGTTTTATCGCGACGAGGTACCCAGAGGGCATGCTAGCGTCGCTCCCACATAAAGGGAAAACAGATTTTGTAGCGAGCCATGCCCTCATGGCGATTTGTTACATATGTTTCTTTTAATGCTCTTCTCGATGTCCTCTGCGCCCTCTGTGGTGAGAGCAAAAAATGCGGACTAGCAGCCGTAGGCTGCGATCGGACAAACGAAGTGATCGGACTTCGGACAAGCGTAGCGATCGATCAAAACGCTGATCAAAAAAAAGCCCCTGCTCAATGATGAGTAGGGGCCCGAGTCATGGGTACAAGAATAACCATGGAAAAGAAAAATAGAGGTCGATGCGACAGCCTGCACGCTGTCGCATCTGATTCGGTGGTTAACCACCGAATCACCGATAGCCCGCGGGGGATAACCGCTGAGCTACCGGAATTCAGGTAATCACTGGAAACCCAGGATTACATCACCATGCGACGGACATCGCTCAGCAGCTGGTTGAGGTAGGTCAGGAACTTACCTGCATCACTGCCGTTGATGGCGCGGTGATCGTAAGACAGGCACAGGGGCAGCATCTTACGGGGTTCGAACTCTTTACCGTTCCAGCGTGGTTCGATATCCGCTTTGGAGACACCCAGAATCGCCACTTCAGGGGCATTAACGATTGGCGTAAAGCCAGTACCGCCAATACCACCCAGACTTGAAATGGTGAAACAAGCGCCCTGCATCTCGGCAGGTTTCAGCTTACGATCTTTCGCCTTACCGGCCAGCTCGTTCGCTTCCAGAGACAGCTCATAGATACTCTTCTTGTCTGCGTCCTTAATCACCGGAACCATCAAACCGTTTGGCGTATCTACCGCCATACCGATATTGATATATTTCTTGTAGACGATGTGCTCACCATCGGCATGCAACGAAGCATTGAATTTCGGATGCGCTTTCAGTGCAATCGCAATCGCTTTCAGCATGAACGGCAGCGGTGTCAGCTTAACGCCATTGCGCGCGGCTTCGTCCTTCATCTCAGCGCGGAATGCTTCCAGATCGGTGATATCCGCTTTATCAAACTGAGTCACATGCGGAATGTTCAGCCAGCAGCGAGACATGTTGGCCGCGGTTAGCTTGTGGATCTTGGACATTTTCTCCATCTCGATTTCACCAAACTGGCTGAAATCGACTTCTGGAATGGCCGGGATACCCGAACCGCCGGTCACAGCTGCGGCAGCAGGCTTCTCAGCCAGTTGCTTCAGCGCGCCTTTCACGTAAGCCTGAACATCCTCTTTGAGAATACGACCCCGTGGGCCGGTACCTGAAACCAGAGACAGATCAACACCGTATTCACGGGCCGTGGCACGAACGGCCGGGCCTGCATGTACGGATTTGTTTTTCTTCTCCAGCGCTTCGCGATCAACGGGCGCGCTTGCCGCAGGAGCGGGAGCCGCTGCTTTCGCCGGAGCGGCTGCTGGTGCTGCTACCGGAGCCGATGCCGCAGGCGCTGCTGCAGGTGCAGACCCACCAGCCACTTCCAGTTGCATCAGCAGATCGCCTTCGTTAACGGTTCCACCCTCTTTGATCTTCATGGATTTAACCACACCCGCTTTAGGTGCAGGGACTTCCATTGAAGCTTTATCGGTTTCCAGTACGATCAGGGAATCGCCTTCGGCAACGGTATCGCCGTCCTTTACCAGGACTTCAACTACGTCAACGTCGGTCGCGCCACTCAGATCAGGGATCAGCACATCTTCCACACCACCCGCAACAGGTGCTGGAGCAGCGGCAACAGGAGCCGGAGCCTCTGCTGCGGCAACCGGTGCAGATACCGCAGCAGGAGCTGCAACAGAGGCACCACCAGCAATCTGAATATCACACAGATGATCACCTTCGTTGGTGCTATCACCCTCTTTAATCTTCATCGATACGATGACTCCGGCCATTGGAGCCGGAACTTCCATCGATGCTTTATCGGTTTCCAGCACTAACAGGGAATCGCCTTCCGCAACGGTGTCGCCATCCTTCACCAGGACTTCAACCACATCTACGTCAGTCGCGCCACTCAGGTCAGGCACCAGCACTTTTTCAACCGCGCTAGTTGCAGCAGGAGCAGCCGCCACTGGAGCAGCCTCTGCCGCAGGGGCTGCAGCCGGTGCTGCTTTGGCAGCCGGAGCCGGATCGACCTCGTCAACCACCAGACCGGTTTCCAGAACCACAATTACCTGGCCTTCGTTGCAGGTGCCGTCCGCTTCAACCAGAATCTCTTTCACTGTACCCGCGTGGGTAGATGGCACCTCCATCGATGCCTTATCGGTTTCCAGGACGATCAGAGAATCGCCCTCAACCACTGTGTCACCAACCGCTACACAGATCTCAACAATATCTACGTCTGCGTAACCACCAATATCAGGAACCGTAATGTTTACAGTACTCACGTCATTATCCTCTCTTAAAAGTTCAGCTTCGGGTTACACAGTCCATGGGGCTGGTTTTTCCGGGTTTATGCCAAACTTCTGCATCGCTTTGGCTACAACAGTACGTTCAATCTTGCCCTCTTCTGCCAGCGCAGTCAGTGCGGCAACCGTCACGTAATAACGGTTCACTTCAAAGAACTCACGCAGCTTGGCGCGGGTATCAGAGCGACCAAAACCATCGGTACCCAGTACTTTATAGGTGCGAGGGATATATTCACGCAGCTGATCAGCATAGATGCGCATATAGTCAGTGGACGCAATAACCGGACCCTGACGGTCTTGCAGACACTCTTGCAGGTAAGAGACACGCGCCTCATCTTCAGGGTGCAGCATGTTCCAGCGGGATACGCTTTGTGCATCACGACGCAATTCATTGATTGAGGTAGTGCTCCAGATGTCTGATTCAACCCCGAACTCATCACGCAGAATATCTGCCGCAGCAATCACTTCACGCAGGATCGTACCGCAACCCATCAGCTGTACTTTCATGTCGGAATCTTTACCTTCCTGCAGAAGGTACATCCCTTTCACGATACCTTCCTCAGCACCAACCGGCATGGCTGGGTGAGCGTAGTTCTCGTTCATGGTGGTGATGTAGTAGAACTTGTTCTCTTTGTCCTGGAACATCCGCTTCAAGCCATCCTGGACGATGACTGTCAGCTCATAGCCGAAGGTCGGATCGTAAGAAACACAGTTTGGAATCATTTGCGCCATGAGGTGAGAGTGACCATCCTGGTGTTGCAAACCTTCACCATTCAGTGTGGTACGACCCGAAGTCGCTCCGATCAGGAAGCCTCGGGCCTGCATATCACCTGCCGCCCAGGCAAGGTCCATAATCCGCTGGAAACCAAACATAGAGTAATAGATGTAGAACGGCACCATGGTGCAGTTGTTGTTGCTGTAGGACGTAGCACAGGCCATCCAGGCAGACATCGCACCCGCTTCGTTGATACCCTCTTCGAGAATCTGACCGGTCTTGGACTCTTTGTAGAACATGATCTGATCAGAATCGTGTGGCACGTAACGCTGACCTGCTGAGGTGTAGATACCCAGCTGACGGAACATACCTTCCATACCAAAGGTACGGGCTTCGTCTGGCACAATCGGCACAACCCGCTCGCCCATGCTCTTATCTTTTACCAGTGTGCTCAGTACCCGGTTCAATACCATCTGGGTTGACATTTCACGCTTACCGCTGTCTTTCAGCTGCGCCGCGAAGGTATCCAGTGGTGGAATTTCAAGAGCGTCGAAGTCGCTGCGACGGGTTGGGTAAACACCGCCCAGTTTGTTACGACGGTCCATCATATACTTCATCTCTGCAGAATCAGGCGATGGACGGTAGTATGGAACCTCTTTCAGCTGATCATCGGTCAGCGGAATATTGTGGTGGTCGCGGAAGTCTTTCAGATCATCCATTGCCACTTTCTTCATCGAGTGGGTGTCGTTCTTCGCCTGGCCCGATTTACCGGTACCATAACCTTTAACGGTTTGCGCCAGAATAACGGTTGGCTGACCTTTATGGTTCATCGCTGAATGATAAGCCGCATAGACTTTATATGGGTCGTGGCCGCCGCGGTTCAGGTTCATGATATCGTCGTCTGACAGATCCTTAACCATCTCCAGCAGTTCAGGGTATTTACCGAAGAAATGCTCACGGGTGTATGCACCACCGTTCGCCTTGTAGTTTTGCAGTTCACCGTCACAGACTTCGTCCATGCGTTTCTGCAGCAAACCTTTTTCATCATTTTCAAACAGTGGATCCCAGTGACGACCCCACAAACACTTAATCACGTTCCAGCCGGCGCCGCGGAAGACACCTTCAAGTTCCTGAACGATCTTGCCGTTACCGCGAACCGGGCCATCCAGACGCTGCAGGTTACAGTTAACCACAAACACCAGGTTTTCCAGCTGCTCACGTCCCGCAAGCGAGATCGCCCCCAGAGATTCCGGCTCATCACACTCACCATCACCCAGAAACGCCCAGACTTTACGTTCGCCACGAGTGATGAGAGAGCGAGCCGACAGGTAGCGCATGACGTGCGCCTGATAGATCGCCTGAATCGGGCCAAGACCCATCGAAACCGTTGGGAACTGCCAGAAATCCGGCATCAGCCATGGGTGTGGATAAGAGGACAGACCCACGCCATCCACTTCACGACGGAAGTTATCCATCTGCTCTTCGGTCAGACGGCCTTCAAGATAGGCACGGGAATAGATACCCGGAGAGATGTGCCCCTGGAAAAACACCAGATCACCTTCGCGGTCGCCTTCAGAACCGTGGAAAAAATAGTTAAAACCGATATCGTACAGCGTGGCAGAAGAGGAGAAACTTGAAATATGGCCACCCAGACCATCGGAGTTATCGTTGGCGCGCATTACCATCGCCATCGCGTTCCAACGGATAAAGGAGCGGATGCGACGTTCCATAAACAGGTCGCCCGGCATCCGGACTTCATCTTTTGATGTAATCGTATTGCGGTATGGGGTGGTCAGGGTGGTACCTGCACTAACCCCCATCTCTGAAGCTTTTTCACCTAGTTTCTTGAGCAGGTAGTGAGCGCGATCTCCGCCTTCATTTTTGGCTACAGACTCGAGCGCCTCAATCCACTCACTGGTTTCAATTGGGTCAATATCGTCGATAAATTCTTGCACTTTGCCTTTCTCCACTATTCTTGTCTTGCACTCAAAACCGGGTATCCCAATCATCCCGGCATTAGGTAAACTCTGTTAAGAATAGAAGTTATCAGTAAAAAAGCAGGCAAAAAAACAGCAAAATCTGCTGAACCCGATGATATTGTGGATTTTTATCACTTTGCCCCGCTCACCAACACTTCTGTGAATGTCTTAATGAGTTTGTGAACAGGTTTCATGCTGCGCCGCAGCAAGCCTGTCATTTTTTGTTATCGTTTTTATTTTGTAGTAATACTACAAAAAAACAAAATTAATGTCTATAAGCGCTATGCAAATAGCCAATATTGTAGTTTTTATACATAACGTAGATTACAGCGGTGTTACATCTGCACGCCGCATCGCCCTTTTCAGCCGGGTGTTCTCTTTTCCCTGTTCCAGCAGGGCATCTTCGACATAGGCCAGATGATCATGTGCCGCCTTACGTGCCTTCTCTGGCTCGCCTGCAATAATTGCTTCCATTAGCACTGAGTGTTGTTCATGTATCTTGCTGCGAATATCAGTTTTAGGGTAGATATCCTGGAGGTTTTCCCAGATATGCTGACGCAGCAAGCTGAACAGGGCGCGCATCATATGCAGCAACACCATATTGTGCGTTGCTTCAGCGATGGCAAGATGAAAGTCCACATCCGCATACACCTCTTTATCAAACTCTTTGCGGTCATGAAACCCCTGCAAGGCGTCATAACGGGCACGGATATGCTCTTTATCTGCGGGAGTGCTGCGCAGGGCAGCGTAATACGCTGACACCCCTTCCAGCGCATGGCGAAATTCCAGCAGGTCATACTGCGCTTCGGGATGGGTTTTGAATAGCTCCAGCAAAGGGTCAGAAAACGCTCTGCCGAGCTCTTCCGAGATATAGGTTCCGCCACCCTGGCGACTCACCAGAACCCCTTTTGCCGCCAGTTTCTGAATCGCTTCTCTTAATGAAGGACGCGACACTTCAAACTGTTTTGCCAACTCCCGCTCCGGAGGCAACTTCTGTCCAGGCTTAAGAGTACCTTCCAGAACCATCTCTTCCAGCTGCCCCATGATTACATCCGAAATTTTCGGTTGCTTGACTCGCTGATACGCCATCTGACCATCTCCGCCAATTACTGATATTACTCAAAACTGACTCTGTAAATTATTCATTCACGAGCATAGGTGTGGGCCAATTAACAGGACACAACCATACACCCCTACCGGGATCATAAATATACCAATCCACTACGCCACCTCTGAAATTGGTCTGACCTTCGTGCTTGTTATTGATTTCTATAAAAAATTAAGCTTTTTCTGAAAAAGCAGCTAACTTTATTATTCATAAAAGCATTGACAAGGCACCGCACTAAATTTTAAGGTAGCGACTAATTGCATGGTAAATTGGTCTTACCAATTATTCAAGAACAATTTTTCAAGGCTTCCGAATGGCCTGTTCTGAATCCGGCAAATAGAGATAAAAACAACAAACATCCTGAGGCAAGATCATGAATAAATTCGCAAAGGCACTGGTATCTACTGCTGTCATCACTACAGCGATAACGGCTACCACCACCGCAGTTCAAGCGGCAGATAAAATACTTCTGAAGACTCCTATCGCCTTCGGTTCTCACCTGCCAGCACTGGGAACTCCGATCAAATGGGTGTCTGAACAGCTGCCTATTATGAGTGATGGCTCACTTAAGATGAAAATCTACGAGCCGGGAAAACTGGTGGGCGCTAAAGAGATTCTCGGCGCGGTGTCATCTGGCAAAGTGAATTCGGGCTATGCCACTGCCGGTTACTGGCAGGGTAAGATCCCGGCTGCTGCGCTGTTCTCCGCAGTACCTTTCGGACCTGAAGCCGGCGAATATATGGCCTGGCTGTATTACGGTAACGGCCTGAAACTGTATCAGGAGATGTATGACTCCAACGGTTACAATGTTCACGTAATGCCGTGCGCTATTATCTCCCCGGAAACGTCCGGCTGGTTCAAAAAAGAGATCAATACCCCTGAAGACCTGAAAGGCCTGAATATGCGCTTCTTCGGCCTCGGTGCATCGGTTATGGAGAAACTGGGCGTATCAACTTCCCAGCTGCCCGGCGGTGAGATCTTCGGAGCCCTGGAAAAAGGTGCGATCGATGCAACTGAGTTCTCTCAGCCAGCGATTGATCAGCGTCTCGGTCTGTACAAAATTGCTAAATACAACTATTTCCCAGGCTGGCATCAGCAGGCAACTATCTTTGAGTTGTTAGTGAACAAAGATACCTGGAACAGCATGAGTAAAGGCCAGCAGGCAATTCTCGATAATACCTGTAAAGCATCCGTCACTAACGCCATCGCTGAAGGTGAAGCGATGCAGTTCGATGTTATGGCTAAAGCGAAAGAAAACGGCGTGAACATTCGCTATTGGAATGACAACATGCTGACAACTTTCGAAGAGAAATGGAACGAAGTCGTTGCTGAAAAGACCGCTGAGGACCCGTTCTTTAAGAAAGTGTGGGATGACCTGAGCACCTTCCGTAAAGGCTATGACCTTTGGGAAGCAAACGCCTTCCTTCCTCGCGCAAAAAACAACTGAGTGATAAACCCGAAACGCAGGGGCAGATCTGCCCCTGCGTTTAATTTGTTTACTGTGTCAGCATAAGTCAGAGAACTTATTGTTAAAAATCACATAGACACGCAATTAGTTAAAAGCACTGAATTGAACGCTCTGAGTTGAAAGAACTGAGCTGAAAGAACTGAGCTGAAAGAGCTCTGTAAAGCTGCGACACCGGTCTCGCAGCTTTACAGATTTTTTTCTGCAACGTCCTCATACATTGACGTTAACAACGTTAATCCAAATACAATAAAAACCGGTAAAGGTGCATTATCGTGAACGAGCCTAACAGCCTGCCCTCTGTCCCCCTGGCGGACAGTATTGATCGGGCCATCCAGAAAGTCGGCCATATTATTGCCTGGGTCTTTGTACTCCTGGTGATGGTCATTGTTACTCAGGTTATTCTGCGCAAGGGTTTTTCCAGCGGACTCATCGTTTTAGAAGAGTTGCAATGGCACCTGTATGCATTGGGGGTTATGTTTGGCCTGTCATACGCACAGACAACAAACTCGCATATCCGGGTCGACCTGTTTTACTCCTCGTTCAGATCAAACACCAAGTACATTATCGAAATTCTGGGTATCCTGTTGCTGGTATTACCGTTTATCTCGGTTATTTTTATCCACAGTCTGGATTTTGTTGCCGACTCCTATCGTATTAACGAACACTCAGAGTCTCCTTCGGGCCTGCCTTATCGCTGGCTGATGAAAAGCGCGATTCCGGCCAGCATGTTTCTGCTGGGGCTGGCGGTGCTTTCACGTCTGTATCGCGACACGGTTTTACTATTTAAAGGGGATAACGCGTAATGGAAATTAATGAGATTCTGGTTATTGCGATGTTCCTGTCATTCATCGCGCTGCTGTTTACCGGGATACCGGTCGCATGGGTTCTGGGGGGCGTGGGTGTTGCTTTTGCACTGATTGGCTATCTGGCGGACACCTATTTTGACACCATCACGGGTCTGGACTTTCTGACTCTGGGTCTGGTGGTTAACCGCCTATGGAAGATCATGGACAACTGGATTCTGGTTGCCCTGCCAATGTTTATCTTTATGGGCATCATGCTGGATAAATCCGGTGTCGCAGAACGACTGATGAACTCGATGCAGGAGCTGTTTGGCCGGGTGCGTGGGGGTCTTGCGATAACAGTCACCGCTATCGGTATTATCCTGGCCGCCTCTACCGGTATTATCGGTGCATCGGTGGTATTGCTGGCAGTGATGTCGCTACCCTCCATGACCAAGCAGGGTTATTCCATGCCTTTAGCACTAGGCACCATCGCCAGTGCCGGTACGCTGGGTATTCTGATTCCGCCAAGTATTATGTTGGTTATCATGGCCGATCAGCTGGGCTTGTCAGTGGGTGACCTGTTTATGGGCGCGGTATTCCCCGGCCTGATGCTGGGCGCGATGTACATCATCTATATTCTGATTGTCGGTAAGCTGAAACCTGAAGCTGCTCCAATTCCACCGGACACTAAACCAGTCACCCTCCAGACTGTTATCTCTGTGTTGAAGGCTGTCTTACCTACTCTACTGCTGATCTTTGTTGTACTGGGCTCCATTTTTGGCGGTTTCGCCACGCCGACAGAAGCCTCTGGCGTAGGCGCATTCGGCGCAACACTGCTGGCCGTTTACAACCGTAAGTTTAACTTCCGGGTGCTGAAAGAGGTGATGCAGGGTACTTATAACACCACCGCCTATATCTTCGCGATTTTCATCGGTGCCACCTGTTTTGCGCTGGTGCTGCGAGAGCTGGGCGGGGACGAGCTGATTGAGTCATTCCTCACCGGTCTGCCATTTGGCCCTTACGGTATTATCTTCTTTATACTGGGGGTGATCTTCCTGCTGGGCTTCTTCCTTGACTGGATTGAGATCACGCTGATCATTCTGCCACTGCTGGCACCGGTGATCTCGGCACTGGGACTGGATATTGATGGTTATGGTGTAGTGGATAACCCGGAACTGGTGTGGTTTGTGATGTTGGTTGCGATGGCGTTGCAGACCTCATTCCTGACCCCCCCGGTGGGCTTTGCGCTGTTCTATCTCAAAGGGGTATGTCCACCGAACGTTAAGCTGAGCGATATCTATAAGGGTGTTATTCCGTTTATCCTGCTTCAGCTTATTGCCCTGTTAGTTCTGGTGTTCTGGCCTCAACTAGTGCTGTGGTTGCCTGCGGCGGCTTACGGCTAGATCACTCATGTAGTTAAGCGTGTAATGTCAGAAGGAGCCCTGCTCCTTCTACTGTTCCATTTCATCCGGTCGTCAGGCCACAAGATAACCGGGCAGTCCCTGAGTCAGCCGAATCAGACGCTGCCCAATGCGAGGCATTTCAATGAAGCAGGAATATCAACAATTCAGGCAACTATTGCAGGAATTTCTGCCCGCTACACAGATTATTTCCGACCCGCTTCGCACCCTGGCATACGGAACTGATGCCAGTTTCTATCGGCTGATTCCTCAGCTGGTCGTGCGCCCTGAATCTGAACAGGATGTTGCCCGCATTGTTAAGCTGGCCTATAGCCATAAAATTCCGGTGACCTTCCGCGCAGCAGGAACAAGTCTGTCAGGTCAGGCAATTACCGATTCGGTGCTGATTCAGCTGAAAGATGGCTGGAAAGGTTACAGCCTAAATGACGATGCCAGCCGTATTACACTCCAGCCCGGCGTCATTGGCGCCCATGCGAATAAATATCTGGCACCGTTTAATAAGAAGATCGGCCCGGACCCTGCGTCTATCAACACGGCTATGATCGGCGGAATTGCAGCCAATAATGCCAGCGGCATGTGCTGCGGAACCGCACAAAACAGCTATCGCACTCTGCACAGTATGAAACTGATTCTTGCCGATGGCACCACGGTTGATACCGGCGACAGCGATTCTGTCACTGCATTTAAAACAAGCCACAGCAGCCTGCTGACCGCACTGGGAGCCCTGGCCGCACAAACCCGAAGTGATGAGCCGTTACGGCAGCGAATTGAGCATAAATACCGGCTGAAAAACACCACCGGTTATGCTCTGAATGCGCTGGTCGATTACCAGGACCCGATAGAGATCATGCAGCACCTGATGATCGGTTCTGAAGGCACCCTGGGTTTTATCAGCAATATCACCTACAACACCGTGGACGAACATGCGGATAAAGCCTCTGCGCTGATCTTTTTCCCCACCGTACATATCACCTGTGAGGCGGTTGCGATACTGAAACAGACTCCGGTGTCCGCCGTCGAGATGATGGACCGGGCGGGTCTGCGATCAATCGAAAATAAACCCGGTATGCCCGATTTTATTAAGACGCTTCCGGATGATGCTGCCGCGCTGCTGGTTGAAACCCGGGCCGGATGCAAGAACCATCTGGTAGAGCAGGTCGAGCAGATCAAAGCCTCCATCAGTTCGCTGGAGACTATCCACCCGGTTGAGTTCACCACCGATCCCCTTGAATACTCTAAGTACTGGGCGATCCGTAAGGGCCTGTTCCCCGCAGTCGGGGCGGTGCGGCAAACCGGCACTACCGTGATTATTGAAGATGTTGCCTTCCCGGTGGAGCGGCTGGCCGAGGCGGTGCACGACCTGCACCAGATATTTGAGAAGTGGAACTATGATGAAGCCTTGATCTTCGGCCACGCGCTGGAAGGTAACCTGCACTTTGTCTTTACCCAGTCGTTTGATGATCAGACTGAGATAGATCGCTATGAAGGCCTGATGGATGATGTGGCCAACCTGGTTGTTGATAAATATGATGGCTCACTCAAGGCGGAGCATGGTACCGGCCGTAATATGGCGCCTTATGTCGAGAAAGAGTGGGGCTCTGCCGCCTATGCGCTGATGTGGGAGATTAAAGAGCTGTTTGACCCGCACAACATTCTCAACCCCGGCGTACTGTTGAACCGAAATGCCCATGTGCATCTGGAAAATCTGAAACCGCTTCCCGCTGCCGACCCACTGATCGACAAATGTATCGAGTGTGGTTTCTGCGAGCCCACCTGCCCCTCCCGGGATCTTACTCTGACACCACGTCAACGGATTGTGATCTGGCGTGAAATTGCCCGGCTTGAAGCCAGCAATGAAGATTCACAGCGTCTGGCAGAGTTACGTAAAGAGTACCTTTATCAGGGGATAGATACCTGCGCCGCCTGCGGGTTATGCTCTACTACCTGTCCGGTAGAGATTAACACTGGTGATCTGACCCGCTTGTTACGCAGCAGGAACAATGAGAGCCATACGAAACTGGCACAATGGCTGGCGGAGCACTACGGCGGCGTAATGACCGCCAGCAAGGTTGCCTTTAAGGGCGCTGATCTGGCCCACGGGCTGATCGGCACAAAAGCGATGGGCGCGATCTGCGACACCACTCGCAAACTCTCAGGAGGACGGGTGCAGCAGTGGACGGCATCCATGCCAACTGCGGCACCGAAAATCAATACCGCTCGCCCGGTTACGGATGCCAATGCACCGAAAGTTGTCTATCTGCCCAGCTGTGCCAGCCGGGCGATGGGCCCCGCACGGGGAGATGATGAGCAAACATCGCTAGCGGAAAAAACTGAGCAGTTATTACGCAAAGCGGGATATCAGGTGATCTACCCGGATAACCTGGATCAGCTCTGCTGTGGTATGCCCTTTCAATCCAAAGGGATGTTTGATGCAGCAGCGTATAAGGCAGCTGAAACTGAAAAGATGTTACTTAAGGCTACCAATGGCGGTGAGTATCCGGTACTTTCTGATACCAGCCCTTGCAGCTTAAGACTAAAGGATAATACAGATCAACGTATTAAGCTTTTTGATACGGTAGAGTTTATCCATGAATTTTTGCTCGACCGGCTGGTGATTACACCGGCTGAGGAAACCGTCGCACTGCATATAACCTGCAGTACCACACGAATGGGGATGACGGAAAAGCTGAAAAAAATTGTTGCCGCCTGTGTAACCAATCTGGTTATTCCGGAGCAGATAACCTGTTGTGGATTTGCCGGTGATAAGGGATTCTCTACACCAGAACTGAATGAGTCTGCACTGCGCACACTCAAACAGGACGTAGAGGGCTGTACGAGCGGATATTCGACCAGCCGCACCTGTGAAATTGGACTGTCACATCATAGCGGTATAGATTACAAATCGATCATCTACCTTCTGGATCGTGTCAGCCAGTCAAAAGCGGACGCGGCTAATCCGACACCAGAAAACAGACTGATTCAGCACAGCTCTGCTGATCAGTAACTTATTGAGGATATTGAGCATGCCACTTCCTGAAATTAAGACAATTTTATACTCCACCTCTTTGGGCAAACACACCCGCCCGGTTTTCAGACAGGCGGTGAACCTTGCTCAGACCATGAAAGCACACATTATTATGCTGCATGTGATCGAGCCTATTGGCGAACTGGGACATGCACTGATCCAGAACTACCTGCCCGAAGATGTGGTCAAGAAGATGCACGACGAGGGTATCGACCAGGTAATGCAGCAGATGAAAACCCGGGTTGAAAAGTTCTGTGAAGAGGAGCTGGGGTCTCTCGAAAAGATAGTTGATCTGGATATCGAGCACCTGATCGTTGAAGGTAACTATACCGACTCCATCCTGAAAGTCGCCGCTAAGCGGAACGTGGATATGATCGTAATGGGTTCTGAAAACACCTTTGGTCACCACAGCCAGACAACCCGTCAGGTAATTAAAGGCGCTAAAGTACCTGTAGTTGCCGTCCCGACGGGTAAAAAATTCGTGTGATGATTTCCTTCTGAAAAGCCTGTCAAACGACAGGCTTTTTTTTGTCCATCGCATGTAACGCAAAAGGACATATTCATTTTTCACCTCAGAAAGCACAGAGGGCATGCTAGCGTCGCTTCAACATTCCCACATAAAGCGAAAAACGGATTTTGTAGCGAGCCATGCCCTCATGGCGATTTTTTGAACCCGTGCCTAGTGACGGTTTTATCGCGACGAGGTACCCAGAGGGCATGCTAGCGTCCCTCCCACATAAAGCGAAAAACCGATTTTGTAGCGAGCCATGCTCTGATGGCGATTATTTGAATCAGTGCCTACTGACAGTTTTATCGCGACGAGTACCCAGAGGGCATGCTAGCGTCCCTCCCACATAAAGCGAAAAACCGATTTCGTAGCGAGCCATGCCCTCATGGCAATTATTTGAACCCGTGCCTACTGACGGTTTTATCGCGACGGGTACCCAGAGGGCATGCTAGCGTCGCTGCTACAAAAAACCTACCCTGCATGACCCCTTTAAATTCCGTATGGGTCTGCGTAATATAGCTCAACTAGTAACTACCACGATGTATGTCCTTTCCCGGTGAGGCTCGAAATACCTTTTCCCAGAATTTATATAACTATTTTTCATCGCCATTTCAGTTTACTGGGCAATAATACTCAAAATATCTAGCAGCACTCAGGGTTGTAAATGGAAATATCTCTTGTCATTGCGGTAGCCGCTGTTGCAACCGTCTCTATCTTTATCAGCCCCAAAGTAAAAGATGGCAGTGCTTTTTTTAAGGGCCTCTCGCCTGAAGGAAAGCCCCCAGGCCTGCTGATGCTGACCTTTTCACAGGTGACGACCTGGATCTTTGCCCGCTCTCTGTTGAATGCAGCGATTTTGGGCTTTTACTACGGCATCTGGGGGACTCTGGCTTATGCGGCCTACTATCTCTCTTTTCTGACCGGCGCCAAGATTATCGACTCCGTCAGGTTTCAGCACGGGTTTAACAGTATCCAGGCATTCCTCACCGACCGCTTTGGCCGCTGGGGCACCCGCTGTTATAACTTTGTTATCGGCGTGCGCCTGATTAGCGAAGTATTTGCCAACATACTGGTTATCGGTATCCTCTTCGGCGTCGCTGGCAGTACCTCCTACACCACTGCCGTCGCGCTGTTTGCGGTGGTCACACTGATCTATTCAATGCTGGGTGGGTTGCATGCATCCCTGCGTACCGACCTGTTTCAGATGATGCTGTTTCTTATTTTACTGGGGGCTCTGACTATTTTAGTTGTCGCTACCGGACAGCTCACCACCGCAACCCTGCTGTTTAAAAGCTTTATTATCACCGATCCTGGCCCGGTGTTGATTCTGGTAGCGCTGCTACAGATCTGGAGCTATCCAATGCATGATCCGGTGATGATGGACCGGGGCTTTCTGGCGGATCGGGAAACCACCCGTAAAAGTTTCTACCATGCCGCCTGGATCAGTTTTATCTGTATAACACTGTTCGGTTGCTTCGGTATAATGGCCGGTGCACATGCAGTCAGCGGTGAAGCGATGAATGATGCGCTGATGCGTCTGCTCGGAGAAGGCCCGATGCTGCTGTTCAATATCACCCTGGTCATCTCAGCAATGTCGACTCTCGATAGCACCCTGTCCAGTGCATCCAAGCTGGTTGCCGTGGATATGAACTGGATAGAACCCTCCGTGGCTAACGGGCGGATCACGATGGCGGTGTTTGTCTTACTGGGCTTACTGCTGGTGTTCTCGGGCAATAAAGATCTGTTCAGTGCGGTCGCCGTCAGCGGCACGGCATCGATGTATCTCGCGCCGGTCATCTTTTTCTCCCTTTGGGGCAAGCGGACGGATGTCCCATTATGGAGCTACCTCAGCTGTTTTATTATGGCACTAACAGGTGCAGCTCTTTATTTCACCGAGTCATCCGGCTATACCCAGCTACTCGGCGAGAGTCATAAATACACCAAGCTGCTGTTTATCTCTATTAGCGTTCTTGTCGGGGGCTGCCTGCTATTCTGGGCAGGCATCGTTAACCAGAAACAACCATCACTGACTGAAACTGCGGTATGACATCATTCACACCTGATCATTCGAGCCCGCTGTTAATCTTTGGCGGGCCATATAGCAACCTGCAAGCCACTCACGCGATCAGACAGGTGGCAGACTCTCTGGGCATTCAGCCTGGCAATGTACTCTGCACCGGAGACCTGGTTGCCTACTGTGCCGAACCGGATGAGACCGTTGAGCTGATTCGCGATTGGGGTATAGCGGTGGTTGCCGGAAACTGTGAAGAATCAGTCGGCAACGGCTCTGCTGACTGTGGCTGTGGCTTTAGTGAAGGCAGCTCCTGTGACCTGCTATCTGCACAGTGGTATAACTTCACCCTCCCCCGGGTCAGCGAAACGAATAAGGCATGGATGCGCCAATTACCCGAGCAGATACGCTTCAACTACGGTCACTATAGGTTTACAGCGTTACACGGGGGATTTCACAGCAATAATCAGTTTATCTTTGCATCCGGTACGGCAAACGAAAAGTCACGGCAACTGGCGCTCACTGAAAGCGATATTATTCTGGCTGGACACTGTGGCATTCCTTTTGGTCAGGAGATCGACAACGGTTATTGGTTAAATGCCGGTGTTATCGGCATGCCCGCCAACGATGGCACCCCTGACACCTGGTATATGCTGATCACCTTAATTGAGCAGCAACTCGTTTGCAGCTGGCACCGGCTAACCTATGACCATAGCGCTACAGCGGCACAGATGATCTCATCCGGCCTGAACAACGGCTATATGAAGGCTCTGTCAACCGGCCTTTGGCCCAGTCTTGATGTATTACCAGAGAGTGAAAAGGCATTGACGGGGCAGCCGATTACTCTGTCAACAATGACAATTGGCAGCGCTGATTCGTCATAAGCTAACACCCTTGCAACCTGTCAGCCTGGATAGAACAAAACCGGCAAACCTCGCGGGCAACGCTATTGCAGACTTGCTAAATAATTTATACTGCACTGATGCGAATACTCTGGATCATCACATTTACCGCGGCGCTGCTATGGTCGGCAATCAACCCCAAGGATCAGTTCACCTGGTTTCTTGAAGTTGTTCCGGCGTTAGTCGGTGTTGCTGTGTTAGCGATGACTTCGAAAAAATATCCACTGACTCCGATGCTGTATGTACTGATTCTTACCCACTGCATCATACTGATGGTCGGTGGACACTATACCTATGCTGAAGTGCCTCTATTTGATCAGATTTCTGAGCTGTTCGGCTGGCAGCGCAATAACTACGATAAAGTAGGCCACCTGGCACAGGGGTTTATCCCCGCGATGATCGCCCGAGAGATAATGATTCGCGCAGATGCGGTGAATGGCCGAGCATGGCTTAATCTGTTCACGATTAGCTTCTGCCTGGCATTCAGCGCACTCTATGAGCTGATTGAGTGGTGGGTGGCTGCGCTGACCGGTGAATCAGCCGAGGCCTTTCTGGGCACCCAGGGTTACATCTGGGACACCCAGTCAGATATGTTGCTTGCGCTGATCGGCGCCTGTCTGGCCGTTCTGTTACTGAGCCGCTGGCATGACCGACAGTTACAACAGATGAACCTGCACATTTAAATAATCTCAGACAAATCAGATCGACAACTAACCTAAGAGCCCTATGCGCGAAGATACCGACAATTACCGTAAGCTATTTCTTAATGATATCCCTATGGTTGATCTTCGGGCACCGGTTGAGTTTAGCCAGGGAGCCTTTCCAACGGCAATTAGCCTTCCGCTGATGAGCGATGATGAACGGGCACAGGTGGGCACCTGTTATAAACAGCAGGGCCAGGAAGCAGCAATTAAATTAGGTCACCAGTTAGTCAGCGGCCAGATTAAAGAACAAAGGATGGAGCGCTGGCTGTCGTTCTGCCGTAACAATCCTGAAGGTTACATTTACTGCTTCCGGGGTGGTCTTCGCTCGCGCACCACCCAACAATGGCTTAAAGATGCAGGAGTGGACTATCCACTGGTATTGGGTGGCTATAAAGCCCTGCGAAACGCTCTGCTGACGGTACTGAGTGAGGTGTCTGAGAGCCTGCCCTTCTATATTGTCGGCGGTAAAACCGGATCGGCAAAGACGCTGATGGTTAATACCCTGGCGAATGCCATCGATCTGGAAGGCGCAGCGCATCATCGTGGTTCCAGCTTTGGCAGTTTTGTTAACCCACAAAGCACCCAGATCAACTTTGAAAATATCACCGCTATCCAGATGCTGAAAAAACAGCATGCCGGATTTCAGCAACTGGTGTTTGAAGATGAAGGCCGGCATATCGGCAGTGTTGATCTACCGGCCCCGCTCTACCAAAAGATGCTGGCAGCACCGGTTGCGGTTATCGAAGACCCGTTTGATATTCGGCTGCAGCGACTACTAAAGGAATACGTCATCGATATGGTCGCGGACTACACCCGCGTTCATGGCGAAGAACAGGGCCACATACTCTGTGAAGAGTATCTGCTGTCCGGACTGGATAAAATCCGCAGAAGGCTGGGTAATGAGCGTTGGCAGATCCTGCGGGAAACGATGGAAAAAGCAATTAAGCTACATCAGGCAGGCGCAGGATATGACGCCCACCTGGACTGGCTGACACCGCTGCTTGAGTGGTATTACGACCCGATGTATGAATATCAGTTAAGCCTGAAAGCAGACCGGATTATCTACCGGGGTAACTGGCAGGAATGCCATGACTATCTGAAGCACCAGTCAGCAAGCTAATAGCCTTAGTCCGTGGGTCCGAGCGCTGCGCTTGTCCGATCATTGCATTTGTCCGTGCGTTGTCGCTGACAACTTGTCCGCACAAAAACAAAGTCAAAGATCTGATTCACCACAGAGGAGACAGAGAGCACAGAGGAAAATAAAAACTCTTCTCAGTGAGCTCTGTGTCCTTAGCATGCCTTTGAGTACTTTAGTAAAATTTGCCCTCTACTCCCCAAACTCGGACAAGCACAGCCTTCGGACTTCGGATCACGATTTTTTAACAAAAAAAGGCCGGTTAAAAAACCGGCCTGAAAAAATAGTCATTCAAAGCTCGAAGGGGTGACCTAAGAATAAACGCTGTTTTTCTGCAAAGCTCAGGATCAGAACTTAAGACGCATACCTGCCAGGTAACCCATCTTAACGTCATCCTCATCGGTATCAGCAATCTCAGCAAAGACAGATACGTTTTTCTGAGTTGGGAACTTGTAAACAACGTTTACGTACCACTCAGACACATCGTCCTTACCATCTTCTTCAACCTTAGTCAGACCAAGGCCCAGATCAGTTGTCGCTGCAACCGGGATAATAGTAATAACGTTATACTGACTAGCTTCGACAGTACCGTCATCAGACTTACTGTAATCAACGCCAAACTCAGCAAAACCTGCATCGTAGATGGCGCTTACACCCCAAACATCAACATCAGGGCTAGTGGCTGTTTTCTTGTCATTGAAAGTCTGATATGCAGCACCCAGCTCAACACCTGCTACAGCGGTAGACATGAAAATATCAAAGCCTTTGCCATCAGCACTTTTCTCGCTGTCTGCTTCAAGCTCGGTAGACAGGATCAGAGTGAAGTTGTCCATATTCACGTCAACACGAACCACATCGTTGCCATCAGTTGCGGTCGCATCAAAACGATCTTCTTTAAGTTCATCTTCAAGCTGTTCATCAACACCGAAGCTATCTACAGCAAAGTTTTGCTGACCTACAGACACCGATACGTTACCAAACTGCATGCCAACATAAGCTTCTTCCAACTGGCTGCTTTTTTCTTTATCTTTACCGTTTGCTGCGTTCTTATAACCAAAATCCAGCTGGCCAAAGGCCTTCATGTCGTTACCCAGATCATAGATAACTGAGTTTTTCAGTTCCAGATCATCGAAATCGACATTCAGGTTCTGATCTTTACCCACATCTTTACGAAGCTGAATCTGAAAGTCACCTTTCAATTTGTAAGTCAGACCTTTACCTTCGTAAATAGTCGCAGCGCTTGCAGAACCAGCAGTAGTCGCTGCAATAACAGCGGCCAGGATAAGCTTTTTCATTTCTTTCTCCAGTTAAGAAAAGATAAAAGTTAGTTAAGTTAAAATATTAAAAAGGCGATCCCTGCCACCTCATCGACATAAGGTAAAGATCCAGAATTTAATTATTTATTGCCAATCCAGGTTTTAAACCTTTCACGGGTTTCAGCGTCAGCCTTCAAATACCAATACTGAAGCAGTCTCTCAGGAAGATTCATAGAACTATCACTATCAGCAGATCCACTTGATAATGAATTTATCTCGACACCCGAGGCTGAATTATTTATTGATGATCTGACGGAGGAGCGGTTAATTGATGCAAAGTTATTGATCGAAAGTGCATCACCCGACTGGTTAAAACGTTGAAGCTCAGCTGCATAGTCACGGCTAAGTTGAAACCCCTCTTTAATAAGAGGTTTAGCCTTATAACGGATGGTATGGCCAGTGCTATCAGTAAGCTTCCACTGCTGGCCTTTATCAAACTCATTGAAATCTGCCAACCGTGTAATATCAGGAGCAGAGAGTTGAATTTGGCTATCTTTTGCTTGTAAAACAATAATATGAGGATTTGCAGTCTCTATTTCCAGGTCACCGGATGATTCTATTTCTGCCGAGTAGTTAACCAGAATCTGGCTAATGCCGTTGGGCAGTGTAGCGGATACATTATTTCCAATGAGAGAGTCACTTTTTACTTCAACGCCATTTACAGCAATGATAGAGATACCGCTGCCCGCTGATAATCTGACTTCAGCAAGTGCCGATGTAGATATTAATAATAAAGTCGTAAGAAACAAATTCGAACTAAATCGCATTACTGGTGCCTTATATATTTGAACAAAAAATCTTTGGCAGCGATAATAATTATCAACTATTACAGAAAAGTTACCTCGCGGTTAAAGTAATAATTAATAGAACAAAATATCCTAAAAAAACAAGATCAATAAAGACATATTAAATATTTATTATATTTTTATTATTTATCATAAAAAATATGAAGATTTACAACGTATGTTTTAAAACAAAGCAGACTTAAAAACAAAAAAAGGCGATCAATGACCGCCCTTTAATAAATTTATTTAAAATTTACATCTTACCGATACCGAAAAACAGCGTTTCACCAGAACTATCGTCTACACCATCATTATCTGTAATGGCATAGCCATTTCCAGCAGCATCAACGGTAAAGCCTTCAATTTTATCCTGCACATAACCATTCAGAGACTTCAGATCAGGGAGAAAATCATGAACCAGTGTTTTCTTAACAACGGGCAGTTCAGAGCCGATAGCAGCTGGCTTCAACTGATCTGCTGACACACTGTATAAGCGCTTCACAACAGCAGACTCTCCCAGCTGATTGTCCCGCTCGATGATATATACCTGACCACCATGGCTAACGATCTCAGACAGACCCACCCAGCCTTTGTCAGCATGTTCTAATGGATAACGCACAGCCCCCCAGCTGTTTGTCTTCAGGTTATAAGCTAACAGCTTAACCTGATCAGCAGGGTCATCCTTCCAGGGACGCTGAATTGCAACCCACAAAGTATCACCGATCAGTGTTATCCCTTCAGCACCATATTTCATTTCATGCTTCAGCAACTCAGCAGGGAAATCGATTGTGCGATCAATCTCTCCCTGACTATTTACATGATGAATAGCATGAGGAATCTCTTTCTCAGTTTTACCTTCAGAGGCTAGCCAGAAACCGCCTTTAGCATCGACAGCAATCCCTTCAAGGTCAAGTTTCTTAGCTGCTTTACCATCACGTAAAACAGGCATAGCAGCAGTAATCTGAGCAGGCGTCTGATTGGCATCAATACTGAAAATGGTAGGCTGATTAGAATAAAAACTATCGTTAACGGCATACAGCATACCCGGCTTTGATGAATCTGCTGTCAGGCCTGACAACGCCCCCCAACCGATCGGCATCCCTTCACGGGTACGGGTAGAGACAATCTGTGGATAAGCAACAGGGGCACCTGAAAAGCTATACAGCATGACATGCGCACGAGGCCCTTTATCCTCAATCAGATCTTTCTCATTGGCACTGACCAATAGATTTCGTTGCGGAATCACAACCGCTGATTCAGGTGCAATACCCGATGGCAACAACTGAACAAACGCAGGCGCCGCTCCAGTGTCACGGTAAACACCAATCACAGAAGCGCGTTCGGAAAGAATAAAGATGTAAGTTTCACCACCGAACTTACCGATAGCCACACCTTCAGGCTCACTGCCTTTTTTACCAGAACGCTTTTCAGGATAGTGGCCTGCAAGAATTACCTGCTGTTCAAAAGAGCTACCGGATTCAAACAGCATACGTCCGTCTTTATGAAAGATAGTGAAACCACGGGCACCACCATTCATATCACCTTCGTTGGCTATCACGAAACGATTGTCATCAATCCATTTAACAGAGTCAGGCTCACGCAGGCGAGTCTGGCTACCAGTAAAATCAAGTTTCTTATCTTTCTTGATATCAATCCCTTCCAGCTCAACACTGCCTGCAGAGAAGTGATTTATAACTTTACCACTGGCCGCATCAATAATGGCCAGGTGATTGTTTTCCTGCAGTGTAACAACAATCTCATTTTTACCGTTAAAATCAACAAATTCAGGCTCTGGGTCAGTAGCACCGATCTCAGCCAGGCCGGTCATATCAACCTTAGTCATCTTATCGCATTGTGGCAGACCGTTTTTAACAGGAACAACAGTCACCCAACCTGCTGGCAGTTGCGGTAACTCACCATCATTAAGATCTTCATCACGCTCGTTCTCGATAGCAACTGCAACGTAGCCGCCATCCTTAGATACAGCGACTGAGTCTGGCTGGCCTCCCAGATCACAACGTGCCAGTTCGTTTCGCTTCCCCAGTCCCAGCGCAAGCAGATAGCCAGAAGGCTTAACGTAACTTTCAGAAGTATTAACACCGGCAAAAACGGTCTGACCACCGATAGCCACAGACGTTGGCTCGCCGTCCAGCTTAACAATACCGCCAGCAAGCGGATTTTTTGCATCAGTAATATCAACAAAACCAAGCGCTTCAAATGGGCTATCAGAGTAGACAAGAGTATTTCCATCTGCACTGGCGGCGATAATCTCCGGCGAAGTCTCCTGGCTCTGATCAGAACCTTGCGGCAGGTTATGGATAGCACCAAAACTTGCAATACGATTAAATGAATCAGCGTGTGTAACAGTGGCTAAGGCAGCAATTGAGATCGTTAATAACGATTTCTTAAAACAGCTGGCAGGCATAGCAGATCTCCAGGGTTAATTTTATGACCCGAAGAGCCTATAGCCAGAGAATGACAAACCGGTGACCTTAGGGTTACGAAAATAAGTCTTAAACGCAGCTGCTAGCGGTAAAGAGCAGTAGATCGCTGCTTCGCAGCTCGCTAGAACGGAGCCTGCGGCTCCTGCTATAAAAGCCGGGTCGGCCACTGCAAGACTATCGCGACGAGGTACCCAAAGGGCATGCTAGCGTCGCTCGCTACAGGATGAGATGACCCCCGCCCCGCTAAGAAGGCTTTTGCTCTTCCGCTTGTTCTAACCACTAGCAGGCGCGCAGCGTCGTTCTAGCAAGCGACGCAGTCGCGTCTCGCCACGTCTTTGTTTCAGTCCACGTAGCGGCGTCTAAACGAAAAAAGCCCCGATCATGTTAATGATCGGGGCTGTTTCGTAATTAGGTGCTTGGCGATGACCTACTCTCGCATGGAGAAGCTCCACACTACCATCGGCGCTAAGACGTTTCACTTCCGAGTTCGGTAAGGGATCGGGTGGTTCCATCTCGCTATTGTCGCCAAGCAAAACTGGTTGCTCTAACGATTTGAACTCAAGCTTTAGCTTGTGGTTCAAAGCGTCATTCGAATCCTGTAACTTCTTAGTCGAGAAGAGTATGCACAAACTCTAATCCGTGCACTGTTTTATTCAGTGCCGCTCTTTCGAGCACAATGTATCTTTTCTATCAGCTAACCAAACGCTTTTGGCGTTATATGGTCAAGCCTCACGAGCAATTAGTACTGGTTAGCTCAACGCCTCACAACGCTTAC
>NZ_CAKZLP010000049.1 GCF_937127095.1 uncultured Amphritea sp. | reverse complement strand
GGTGATTTTATCGATCTCTGTCGCGGACCTCATGTGCCTTCGACCGGCCATATTAAAGTCTTCAAGCTGATGAAACTGGCGGGTGCATACTGGCGCGGTAACTCTGATAACGAGATGTTGCAGCGTATTTACGGTACTGCCTGGGGCGATAAGAAAGATCTTAAAGAGTATCTGCACCGTCTGGAAGAAGCGGAAAAACGCGATCACCGCAAACTGGGCAAGCAACTGAACCTGTTTCACCTGCAGGAAGAAGCGCCGGGTATGGTGTTCTGGCACCCCGATGGCTGGACCCTGTATCAGGGGATCGAGCAGTACATGCGCCAGAAGCTGCGCAAGCATGGCTATAATGAGATTAAAACCCCTCAGGTGGTTGAACGCACTCTGTGGGAGAAGTCCGGTCACTGGGATAAGTTTTCAGAAGAGATGTTTACCACTCATTCTGAAAACCGCGATTTCGCCATTAAGCCGATGAACTGTCCAGGTCATGTGCAGGTGTTTAACCAGGGGTTGCGTTCCTATCGTGATCTGCCGCTGCGTCTGGCAGAGTTTGGCTGTTGTCACCGGAATGAACCGTCCGGTGCTCTGCATGGAATTATGCGGGTGCGCGGTTTCGTTCAGGATGATGCGCATATTTTCTGTGCAGAAAATGATATTCAGAACGAGGTTGCGCGTTTTATCGACTTCCTGCATGAAGTCTATGCTGACTTTGGTTTCACCGATGTGATCTACAAGCTGTCAACCCGGCCTGAAAAGCGGGTAGGGTCTGATGAAGTCTGGGATAAAGCGGAGAAAGCTCTGGGTGATGCGCTGGATGCTGCCGGTCTGGACTGGGATGAGCTGCCAGGTGAAGGTGCGTTCTACGGCCCTAAAGTGGAATTCTCTCTGAAAGACTGCCTGGGACGTGTCTGGCAGTGCGGTACCATTCAGGTGGACTTCTCCATGCCGGGACGCCTGGGTGCGCAGTTTGTTAACGAATCCGGTGATCGTGAAACGCCGGTGATGTTGCACCGGGCAATTCTGGGCTCGTTTGAGCGCTTTATCGGTATTCTGATTGAAAACTTTGCCGGCGCATTGCCGACCTGGTTGGCCCCTAAACAGGTGGCAATTCTGAATATTACCGATAAACAGGCGGAATATTGTCGCGAACTTGAAGAAAAACTCACAGAACTTGGATTCTTTGCCTCTGCGGACTTGAGAAATGAGAAGATCGGCTTTAAAATCCGCGAGCACACAATTCAGAAAGTTCCTTATCTGCTGGTCGTCGGCGATAAGGAAGTAGAAACCGGCGCTGTGGCAGTACGTACCCGCACCGGTGAAGATCTCGGCACATTGTCGATTGAAGAGTTTTGCGAGCATCTGAAGCAGGATGTTGCTCAGAAAGGCCGCAAAGAATAATTAATAGATTGGAGATACAGCTATCAAGCGAGATAACAGAAGAGGGCGTAATGAGCGGAATAAGCCGCCTATAAATGAGAATATCAGCGCCCGCGAGTGTCGGTTGATTGGTCCAGATGGAACACAGATAGGTGTAGTACCTATTAAAGACGCCCTAGAGGCGGCACAAGAAGTTGGCCTTGACCTGGTCCAGATTTCTGATTCTGATCCTATCGTCTGTAAGGTGATGGATTACGGTAAGTTCCTTTACGAGAAGAAGAAAGAAACGAATGCTGCGAAGAAGAAGCAAACGCAGATGCAGGTTAAGGAAATAAAATTCCGTCCTAATACGGAAATAGGGGATTATCAGGTAAAACTACGCAACCTGATACGTTTCCTTGAAGGTGGCGATAAGGTCAAGGTAACACTACGTTACCGCGGCCGTGAAATGGCACACCAGGAGTTAGGCATGCAGCTATTAAACCGGATTGAAAAGGATCTGGAAGAGCTGGGTGTCGTTGAGCAGCGTCCGAAAATGGAAGGCCGCCAATTGATCATGGTCATAGCTCCGAAAAAGAAAAAGTAGTCTGACGTAAGCGTAAAGCCCGTGCTGACTCACTGCGAGTTAAGTACGGGTTTTGTTGTTTATCCGGACGAAAGATAATTAACGAATGCGTGGGGATTTAGTAATGCCTAAAATGAAATCTTGCAGCGGTGCTGCGAAACGTTTTAAAAAGACTGCTAAAGGCTTTAAGCACAAACAGTCTTACACAAGCCACATCCTGACTAAGAAAACGACCAAGCGTAAGCGTCAATTGCGTCCAATGCTGCAAGTTGCAGCAGCTGATCAGAAACTGATCCGCCGCATGCTGCCTTACATCTAAGTCGTAGTAACCACAAATTCTAAGTTAGGAAGAAAGAAATATGGCACGTGTAAAACGTGGTGTCATTGCACACCGTCGTCACAAGAAGATCCTGAAGAAAGCTAAAGGTTACTACGGCGCTCGTAGCCGTGTGTTCCGTGTAGCTAAACAGGCTGTAATTAAAGCGGGTCAGTATGCATACCGCGACCGTCGTCAGCGTAAGCGTCAGTTCCGCGCGCTGTGGATTGCTCGTATCAACGCTGCTGCCCGCATCAATGGTCTGTCCTACAGCCGCTTTATTGCTGGCCTGAAGAAAGCATCTATCGAGATCGATCGTAAGGTGCTGGCTGATCTGGCTGTTCACGAAGCAAATGTTTTTGCTGCTATCGTTGAAAAAGCTAAAGCTGCACTGTAAGACACCTTTACCTATAACAGGGTAATAACTGATCGTTTAATAGGGGAAGGGTGCAAACTCTTCCCCTATTTTTATCTGGAGCGGTAAATGGAAAACATTGGAATCCTGCTTGAGCAAGGTAAGCAGGCTGCAGAACAGGCAACAAGCGCGCAGGATCTCGATCAGGTGCGGGTTCAGTATCTGGGTAAGAAAGGTCATCTTACCCAGCTATTGAAAAGTCTGGGTTCACTGAGTGCGGAAGAACGCCCTCAGGCAGGGGCGAAGATTAACGAAGCGAAACAGGCGTTGCAGGATGTGCTGAATGCACGTAAAGCAAACCTGGAATCTGCGGCACTGGAAGCGAAGCTGGCGGAAGAGACCATTGATGTCTCACTGCCGGGTCGCGGCCAGTCACTTGGTGGACTGCATCCGGTGACAAAAACCCTGCAGCGGATTGAGGAGTTCTTTGCCCGGATCGGTTATTCCGTGGCGGAAGGCCCAGAGATCGAAGATGATTACCATAACTTCGAAGCGCTGAATATTCCCTCGCATCACCCGGCACGGGCGATGCATGATACCTTCTATTTCAATGCCAACACCCTGTTGCGCACCCACACCTCCGGTGTTCAGGTACGTACCATGGAGAGCCAGCAACCACCGATCCGGATTATCTGTCCGGGCCGTGTGTATCGTTGCGACTATGACCAGACCCACTCACCGATGTTCCATCAGGTGGAAGGGCTGATCGTTGATAAAGATATCAGCTTTGCTGACCTCAAGGGTACGCTGGAACAGTTCCTGCGTGAGTTCTTTGAGGAAGATGTCAAAGTACGTTTCCGTCCCTCTTACTTCCCGTTTACTGAACCCTCGATTGAAGTGGATATCGATCGTGGTGATGGTAAGTGGCTGGAAGTGCTGGGGTGCGGCATCGTACATCCGAAAGTATTTGAGTATTCCGGTATCGATCCCGAGCAGTACACCGGTTTTGCCTTCGGTATGGGGGTAGAGCGTCTGGCGATGCTACGGTATGGCGTTAATGACCTGCGCCTGTTCTTTGAAAACGACCTGCGTTTCCTGGGTCAGTTTAACTAATAAGCCAGTTTGACTGATCAGAAACGGATAACGTCGTTTAAAAGTAGTTAAGAATTTTCGGAAAACAGAATTATGAAATTCAGTGAAAAGTGGTTACGTGAACTGGTAGACCCTGCCACAGATACTCAGGGCATCGCGGATCAGATCACCATGGCCGGTCTTGAGGTCGATGAGATTGTGCCGGTTGCCGGTCAGTTCAGTGGCGTGGTGGTGGGCGAGATTCTCTCTGCTGAACTCCATCCCAATGCGGATAAACTGCAGGTATGTCAGGTCACCGATGGCAGCGAAACCTTTCAGGTGGTTTGCGGTGCACCCAATGCCCGTGGTGGTCTGAAAACGGCCTTTGCTAAAGTCGGTGCGGTGCTGAGTGCGCCGGATGGCAGTGAGTTTAAGATTAAGAAAGCCAAACTGCGTCAGGTTGAATCCCACGGCATGCTCTGTGCGGATGATGAGCTGGGTATCTCTGATGATCATGCAGGCATTATGGAGCTGGCGGCCGATGCCCCGGTGGGTAGTTGTCTGCGTGACTATCTGGGCCTTGATGATGCGGTTATCGATGTTGATCTGACCCCTAACCGTGGTGACTGTCTGTCGATTACCGGCCTGGCCCGTGAAGTGGGTGTGCTGAACAAAGCGCCGGTCTGTTACGTTGAAGCAGAGCCGGTGGCGGCGACCATCGATGATAGTTTCCCGATTACACTGGAAGATGCGCAAGGCTGTCCCCGTTATCAGGGACGGGTTATCCGTAACGTTGATATGACCGCTGCCACACCGCTGTGGATGGTTGAAAAACTGCGCCGCTGTGGTATCCGCTCGATTGATCCGGTGGTTGATGTCACCAACTACGTGTTGCTGGAACTGGGTCAGCCGATGCATGCCTTTGATCTGAATACCCTCAGTGGCGGTATTGTGGTGCGTAAGGCAACGGCCGGTGAAAAACTGACGCTGCTGGATGGCAGTGAAGTTCAGCTGAACGACAACACTCTGGTGATTGCCGATCACGAGAAAGCGGTCGCGATGGCCGGTATTTTCGGTGGTGAAGCGACTGGTGTCACCGCTGCAACGAAAGATATCTTCCTTGAGTGCGCCTATTTTAACCCGATTACGATTGCGGGCCGGGCACGTTCCTATGGTCTGCATACCGATGCGTCTCACCGTTACGAGCGTGGCGTAGACTGGCAGTTACAGAGCAAAGCCACTGAGCGTGCAACCCGGTTGCTGTTAGATATCGTCGGTGGTGAAGCGGGTCCGGTGGTTGAAGCCGTGGCGCAAGAGAGTCTGCCCACTGCTGCAACCGTGACTCTGCGTCAGAGTAAAGTGAATCAGGTGCTGGCATTTGCCATGCCGGCAGCGGAGATCGAAGAGATTCTGACCCGTCTGGGGATGACACTGGAGCGCAGTGGCGACGATGAGTGGAGCGTTAAGGTTCCCTCTTACCGTTTTGATATCAGTATCGAAATCGATCTGATCGAAGAGCTGGCACGGGTTTATGGGTACAACAACCTGCCGGTTAAAGTGCCCACTGCCGAACTGAATATGATCGCCAATGATGAGTCCAAAGTGACCATCAAGAGCGTTCGTTCACAGCTGGTTGGCCGGGGCTATCAGGAAGCGGTAACTTACAGCTTTATTGAGAAAGGCCTGGCGGCTCAGTTTGATGATAAACATGAAGCGAAGGCGCTGGCGAACCCGATCTCTGCGGAGATGGCGGTAATGCGTACGACGATCTGGCCAGGGCTGGTTAAGGCGCTGCAATACAACCAGAACCGTCAGCAGCCCCGTGTGCGTCTGTTTGAGAGTGGTCAGCGCTTTTTGCCGGAAGGCGATCAACTGATTCAGGAAAACGTGGTTGCCGGTCTGATCTGTGGTCCGCGTCAGTCTGAAGGCTGGAGTGCTGATTCCGCCTCTGTCGATTTCTACGATCTGAAAGGTGATGTTGAGTCACTGTTAGCGCTGGGTGGCTGTGCCGACCAGTTCAGCTTTGTGGCTGAGCGTCACGTGGCACTGCACCCCGGTCAGTCCGCAGCGATTAAACGCAATGGCGAAACCGTTGGTTATATGGGGGCGTTGCATCCTGAACTGGTCAAGAGTTTAGGCCTGAGCGGTCCTGTGTTCCTGTTTGAGATCATTCAGGCGGTATTGCTGGACGGTGGCATGCCGCGCTTCACCAGTCTGTCTAAGTTCCCTGAGAGCCGTCGTGACCTGGCGCTGCTGGTGGACGAGTCCGTTGCCTTCGCCGATATTCGTGCAATAGCACAGCAGCAGGGGGGAGAATTCCTCACCGCGGTGACGCTGTTTGACGTTTATCAGGGTAAAGGTGTCGAACCTGGTCAAAAAAGCATCGCTCTGGGCTTGACCTGGCAGCATCCTTCGCGCACTCTTAACGATGAAGAGATCAACGAAGTCATTGATTTTGTTGTGTCTGCACTGAAAAATCAGTTTGGTGCTACATTAAGAGTTTAATCGACAGGGGTGATTCTGATGGGCTCTTTGACTAAAGCAGATATGGCTGAGCGCCTGTACGAAGATCTGGGACTTAATAAACGGGAAGCAAAAGAGATGGTGGAAGCCTTCTTTGATGAGATCCGTATGAGCCTGGCTGAAAATGAACAGGTAAAGCTATCCGGGTTTGGCAACTTTGACCTGCGTGATAAACGCGAGCGTCCGGGGCGCAACCCGAAAACCGGTGAAGAGGTACCGATCTCTGCACGCCGAGTCGTGACTTTCCGTCCGGGGCAAAAACTGAAAGAACGCGTTGAGGCCTATGAAGGAGACTGATCTGGTCTCGGATGATCTGCCAGCTATTCCCACAAAGCGCTACTTCACCATCGGTGAAGTAGCGCGTTTGTGTGAGCTCAAGCCGCATGTACTGAGGTATTGGGAGCAGGAGTTTGAGCAGATCAAACCGGTAAAACGTAGCGGTCGTCGTTACTATCAGCGCCAGGATGTGCTGATTATTCGCCAGATCCAGGGGCTTCTCCATGACCAGGGCTATACCATCAGTGGTGCCCGGCAATGGCTGAGTGGCGATCAGGCGGTCGATGACACGGCCCGTTACAAGCAGTTGATTCGTCAGACGATTACCGAGCTTGAAGATATTCGTAAGCTGCTGAAATCAGTGAAATAAAGTTGTAAGAAACTTCACAATAGCCCTTTTCAGAAGCCGAGGGTTGGCGTAATATAGCCACCTCTTATCGAGACCTCGGTCTCACAGTGTCGGGATGTAGCGCAGCCTGGTAGCGCACTTGCATGGGGTGCAAGGGGTCGTGGGTTCAAATCCCGCTATCCCGACCAATTAGATATAAAAGAAACCGGCTTATTGCCGGTTTTTTTGTGTCTGTTATATGTCTTGCTGAAGCGGGATTTGGTACAGCCGAGCGGAGCGAGACAACATCGCCTGCCTTTGGCGATGGCCCGAAGGGTGAGGAGTGAAACGACGAGTCAATCCCGCTATCCCGACCAATTATTTTTGTTTAAAATTAATGCTTTATAAGAAAGACCCTTGTAGGGTCTTTTTTCGTTTCAGGGCTGGGTACAGGATAGGTACAGGAAAACTGTACAGAAAGTTTAATGCAGTATTGAGCGCTTACTTCTAGCACCTATCAGACAACAGGATTAATTTCTTAAAAGCTCAGAGAGCCTGTTATATCTAAACTGCTTCAGCGCTAAGAAATTTTACTTTATTTATAATGTTTACTGGCTTATTTGTTCTTCAAAAGGCGCATCAGAAAAACACGTTGATGGTGCTTAACGTGTGTTTCTCCATTATTGCGTAAATTAATTGTAACAATGACGCTAAGTCACTGTTGGTTTTTAGGGGCCCAAGCAGTGCATGCGCCTTTGTTTTCTTCTGCGCTAAACGGAAGTTACATGCTTACTATATGCTTCAGAAAAAGGTGACGTTTAGCGGCTTTAAAGTGTTGTTTTTGTATACAGTAGGCAACCACTGCTTCGCGAAGCTATTTCAAATTTATCTTTCAGTTATCCGGTGAAATCTGAAACTTCATTTAGATGGACTAGGGAAGGTGCGATTAAGTGCCAATGTTTTGCTTAATTCGCTGATTTCAGCAGGAATGATCAAAATTCAGCCAAGCAATTCTCTTATCTTACCGTCTGCATAACGATTTCGCTGAATGCAGACGGATCTAC
>NZ_CAKZLP010000048.1 GCF_937127095.1 uncultured Amphritea sp. | reverse complement strand
GCGGATAACGGCGGTCAGGACTTCAGCATGCTCACCGAATTCATTCAGAACTGGAACAGAGACACCAATCGCTGGGTTGATGCGGTGGTCAAAATCGCGGCGGATGAATCTGCTGCGAACAAACAGCTGCTGACGAAGTGGGTTGAAAACTG
Organism: uncultured Amphritea sp.; assembly: GCF_937127095.1. Lineage (GTDB taxonomy): Bacteria > Pseudomonadota > Gammaproteobacteria > Pseudomonadales > Balneatricaceae > Amphritea. Next base: position 104,577 of record NZ_CAKZLP010000048.1, on the reverse strand, counting down.
GAAAGCTAAAGCTGTGGACGCCCTTGCACCGCTGGCCGAGCAGATGATCGGCTCAGATGCCCTGGCGATAGCCGAAGATGCCTGGGGTAAACGTCTGGCAAAAGCCGGACTGCTGAAATAACACCGCGAATAACAACAATAAGGTTAACAACCATGTCAAAAGTCTATATCGCCCTGCAGGACAATGATGAGTCCCGCTATATCGTCGAAGCCATTGAAGAGAGTAATCCGGATGCCACGGTTATCCATCAGCCTGCCATGATCCGCATCGAGCGGGAAAACCGTCTGGTGATCGAGCGGGCGGTCGTGGAAGAGAAGATGGGCCGGGAGTGGGATGTGCAGGAACTGCACATCAACCTGATTACCCTCGGCGGTAACGTGGATGAAGATGACGACCAGTTCGTCCTTGAGTGGAAACAGTAAGGGGAAATATCATGGCTGCTAAAAAATTAAATATAAAAGATAAGTATCGCCTGCTCACCCGTGATCTGGACTGGGAATTTTCCTACGAAGATCCTAAACAGGCATTTCCCTATGAAGAGTTTGAAGGCATTAAGATTACCGACTGGAGCAAGTGGGAAGACCCGTTTCGTCTGACCATGGACTCCTATTGGAAATATCAGGCAGAGAAAGAGAAAAAACTCTATGCCATCTTCGATGCCTTTTCACAGAACAATGGCCACCTGAATGTGACGGATTCTCGTTACGTGAATGCGGTGAAGCTGTTTCTCACCGGAGTCTCTCCGCTGGAATATCAGGCCTATCAGGGGTTTGCTCATGTAGGCCGTCAGTTTAGTGGCGTCGGTGCCCGGGTGGCGTGTCAGATGCAGTCGCTGGATGAGTTGCGCCATGTGCAGACCCAGATCCATGCGATGAGCCACTACAACAAGTTCTTCGATGGCTTCCAGGAATTCAGTCACATGCATGACCGGGTCTGGTATCTGTCGGTACCCCGTTCGTTCTTCTGTGATGCACGCAGTGCCGGCCCGTTCGAGTTTATGATCGCCATCGGTTTCTCCTTCGAGTATGTGCTGACTAACCTGCTGTTTGTGCCCTTTATGTCGGGAGCCGCGCATAACGGTGATATGGCCACGGTGACCTTTGGCTTCTCCGCGCAGTCTGACGAAGCCCGCCACATGACCCTGGGGCTGGAGGTGATCAAATTCCTGCTGGAACAGCATGAAGACAACGTGCCGATTGTGCAGAAGTGGATCGATAAGTGGTTCTGGCGTGGCACCCGCCTGCTGACCATTGTGGCGATGATGATGGATTACATGCTGCCGAATAAAGTGATGTCCTGGAAAGAGGCCTGGGAGGTCTATTTCGAAGAGGCCGGTGGTGCGCTGTTTAAAGATCTGGCCCGTTATGGTATTCGCATGCCGAAATACGCCGAAACCATCGAGAAAGAGAAAGAGCATATCTCCCATCAGGCCTGGTGGACCTTCTATACCCATGGTCATGCCGCGGGTTTCCATACCTGGATTCCAAGTGATGAGGAGCTGGACTGGTTGTCGGCGCAATACCCGGACACCTTCGATAAGTACTATCGTCCGATGTGGGAACTGGCTAAAGAGCAGGAAGCTAAGGGCGAACGCTTTTACACCTCAGGCCTGCCGCAGTTGTGTCAGACCTGTCAGATCCCGATGCTGTTTACCGAGATGGATAATCCGAATCAGAACTCCATGCGTGACTACCTGTATCAGGGCGAGCGTTATCACTTCTGCTCAGATGGCTGCTGTGACATTTTCAAGGAGGAGCCGGAAAAATATGTACAGTCCTGGTTGCCGGTACATCAGATATTCCAGGGTAACTGCGGGGGGCCAGGCGTGGGTGAGGTCCTTAGTGATTACTACCGCATGAATGTGGGGGTCGACAATATGGATATCAAAGGCTCGCCGGATGAGGTGCGCTGGAATAAGTGGAAAGGCGTCGCCTGAATCTGTATTACACGATCAATGTCAATGGGTGTGGCGACAGCGGCACCCTGATAAGAATAACAAGAGGATATAAAAATGCCTGTATATGCACTGAATCCGGGTTACCAGGGCGAGCGGATGGACCGGGTGGAGAACTTCCACGGTAATCAGATTGTTTATCTCGGATGGGATGAGCACCGCATGTTCTGCGCGGCTAAAGCGTTTCCGTTGCCCCCTTCCATGCCGTTTGCGGCGCTGATCGAAAACATCATGCCGGAAGCCTTTGGTCAGCACCCTGAGTTTAAGCAGATCAACTGGGACAGCGCTGAGTGGCTGCTGGATGGCGAACCGTTCAAGCCGCAAGCGGATGTCAGTCTGGCGGATCAGGGGGTGGGTCATAAATCATTGATCCGCTTTAAAACGCCTGAGTTAACGGGGTATCAGGGTGCCGGCGTTTAATGTCGCAGTGCCTTAGCTGAGTGAGGCGGATCGGTCTCTGATAGATAGTCTGAGTGAGAGACCGGTCTGTTGCAGGGTGAAAGTATGAGTTATCAAATTACAGTAGAACCAACCGGCGATGTGATCGAGGTTGAAGAGGGGCAGACGATTCTGGATGCTGCCCTGCGTCAGGGGGTCTGGCTGCCATTTGCCTGTGGTCATGGCACCTGTGCCACCTGCAAAGTGCAGGTGCTGGAAGGTGAAAGCGATCTGGGTAATGCCTCTCCCTTCGCGCTGATGGATATGGAGCGGGAGGAGGGCAAAGTGCTGGCCTGCTGCTGCACGCCGGAATCGGATATGGTGATCGAAGCGGATATCGATGTGGATGATGATTTTGCCGGCTATCCGGTGGAAGACTTTATCGGCACGGTCACTGAGATCAACGACCTGTCACCGACGATTAAAGGGATCGTTTTTGCACTGGACAGGCCGATGGCGTTTCAGGCCGGGCAGTATATCAACTTGAAGTTACCCGGTGTGGAGGGCAGTCGAGCGTTCTCCGTCGCCAATAAACCCTCTGAGGCCTCTACGCTGGAACTGCATGTGCGTTTAGTGCCGGGTGGTGCGGGTACTACCTACCTGCATCAGCAGCTAGAGGTGGGTGATACCCTGGATATCAGCGGGCCATACGGTCAGTTTTTTGTGCGTAAATCGGACCCGCAGGGGGCGATCTTTATCGCCGGTGGTTCGGGACTTTCCAGCCCGCAATCGATGATTCTGGACCTGCTGGAAGCGGGCGATAGCCGTCCGATCACCCTGTTGCAGGGGGCACGTAATGTGGCTGAACTGTATAACCGGGCGCTGTTTGAAAACCTCGACCGGGAGTTTGCTAACTTCACCTACGTGCCCGCGCTGAATGCACCGGAACCGGAGGATGACTGGCAGGGCTTTACCGGCTTTGTCCATGAAGCGGCACAAGCACACTTCAACGGTCGGTTTGATGGTAATAAGGCTTATCTCTGTGGCCCACCGCCGATGATCGACGCGGCGATCACCACCCTGATGCAGGGGCGGCTGTTTGAGCGGGATATTCATATGGAACGCTTTGTCACCGCCGCCGATGGCGCGGAAGAGCAGAACCGGTCGGCGTTGTTCAAACGGATCTGATTGTTCTGATCATTAACCGACATACATACCGATAGCTTTGAGACAGACAAAACCGCAGCGCTATGCTGCGGTTTGCCTGTTCCAGTACTCAATAAAGTGTCGCGTAAAAGTCGTGACTTTGCTGGACAGGTGTTGACGATGGGGGTAGATCACATTGACCGGTATCTGCGTATTACACATTTGCGGCATAAGTGTGACGAGCTCCCCTTTTTTTAACATTGAATGAACCGCAAACTCCGGACAAAAAGCGATCACTCTGCCTGTGCGGGCCATATGCGCTGCCGCCAGAGCGCTGTTCACCCGGGCTATAATTCGCGGTTTTACGTCAGTTTTTAACTGGTCACGTATAAAGCTCCAGCTTCCTGCCTGTCGATAGTTGCTATCAAATACGCAGGGCAGGTTTTCTAATTGCCAGATAGAATCTGGCCGCCCATAGTGTTCTATAAATGCAGGCGATGCGCAGAGGATCATCCGGGTGAAGCCTGCGGGCCTTGCGATCAGTGATGAATCAGCCAGTTTGCCAATTCTCAAAGCGACATCAAACCCTTCGCTGATCAGGTCTACAAAGCGATCATTCAGTTGCAGTTCGACTTTCAGATCAGGGTTAGCGGATGTCAGCTCTGCGATAAACGGCATCAACACCAGTTCACCAAATGTCGTGGGTGCTGATATACGTAATCGCCCTACCAGGCTTTGGCTTTCATTCAGTAATTGAGCTTCTAAATTGACAATGTCGTCGAGTATCTTTTTCGCCTGTTCATAGTAGCTCTGACCTTCGCTGGTGATCTGCATACTGCGTGTCGAGCGGATAATCAACCTGACTTTCAGTAAAGCTTCTAACTGTGAAATATGGGTGCTTACTAACGCTTTTGTCTTGCCCAGTCGGTTTGCTGCTGCTGTGAAGCTGCCCTCCTCGGCAACAGCAACAAAAGAAGACATCAGGTTGAGTTTATCCATAAGAGGAAAGCCTTATTGGTCGGTTGATTGTTAAATAATATTTAACTATGTGTATATTAAATGGATTATTGTTTATATTCTTTGATGGGTCAAAATATCCGCATCGACAACGAATCAATTGATGAGGATAACTCAATGAACACTTCCCCCGCTTTTGCTGCAACACTGCTTCGTATTTCTCTGGGAGTTATGTATCTGGCCCACGGCTTATTGAAACTCATAGTATTTACACCGGAAGGCACGGCAGGCTTTTTCAGCTCACTTGGCCTGCCAGGTTTTCTGGGGCCGTTAACAATGGGGATTGAGATCTCAGGGGGGATAGCACTTATTCTCGGAGTGTATGCGCGCTTCGTCGCGGTTGCACTGATCCCCGTTCTTTTGGGAGCTGTTGTTCTGGTTCACGGCGCCAATGGCTGGAGTTTTGGTAATCAGGGTGGTGGTTGGGAATACCCCGTCTTCCTGATTGCCGCTTCTATTGTTCAGTTTCTGCTGGGTGATGGCGTCTATGCACTTAAATCCAGAGCAGCGCAGCCGGTAGCTGCTTAAATCAGATTGCTGATTTTGAATAAGGGTTTCGGTATTCAATGGAGATTCAACTACCGGGCCCCTATATCCTGACAAATTTTTGGAGATTGATATGCTGGTTAATGGGGTGTGGCAAAGTAAGTGGGACCCGGTGCAGAAAAAAGATGAGCAGGGGCGATTTATCCGTCAGAGCAGTGCCTTTCGCGACATCATCAGCCCAGACCGTATCTCAGCAGTAAAGCATGGAGACTCGGATTCTCTTGGGGTGAGGCTCTATGTCGCTTACATCTGTCCCTGGGCAACCCGTACGTTGATTGCCCGGTCTTTGCTGGGGTTGGAAGAGTATATTCCCGTGAGTATTGTTGACCCGAAACTGAGTGACGACGGCTGGATGTTCAGTGATTATCCCGGTGGCACCCATAGCCTGCGGGAATCGATCACCTATATTCATGAGCTTTATACACAGGCGGATGCCGGTTACACCGGTCGCGCCACGGTGCCCGTTTTATGGGATGCTGAAGAGCGCACTATTATTAACAACGAATCGGCAGAGATTCTCCGGATTTTTAACAATGATCTGCGGCCAATACACAACTCAGAGATCGATCTGGCGCCTGAGGCTCTGTTGCAAGAGATAGACAGGTTTAATGAGCAAATCTACGATACTTTGAATAATGGTGTCTATCGTGCCGGTTTTGCCTCATCGCAGGCAGCTTACCAAGAAGCTTACAACGATCTGTTTGCTGCTTTGGCGTGGTTGGAAAAACATTTCGAGACACAGGTCTATGCGGTGGGAGATCAGCTGACGGAAAGTGATATCCGTCTGTTTGTCACGCTGGCTCGTTTTGATGTGGCTTATTATGGTTTGTTCAAAACCAATAAAGCCCGGATCACTGACTACACAAACCTTTCAGCCTATATGGATCGGCTATTAAAGATCCCTGCATTCAGTAAAAACACCAATATTGATCATATAAAAGCGGGTTATTACTCTATTAAAGCCCTGAACCCGATGGGTATAGTACCCGAGGGACCCGAATTAGACTGGTTTAAATATCTGGATTAGGAGATTGTCATGTCTGAAATATCAGCTCCAGTTATGTTTATCGGACACGGCTCGCCTAGGTGGGCTCTGTCGCCTGGCGCAGCTGCTGCGCGGTTAGTGGAATACAGCGCACTGTTCAGTAATGTCAAAGCGTTGTTGGTGATATCTCCCCACTGGATCACCCGTGGAATGCGGCTGACGGCCTCTTCAAGGCCTGAAACGATTCATGATTTTGGAGGCTTTGAAAAGGCGCTTTATCAGCTGCAATATCCGGTTGCCGGAGATCCTGAGCTGGCCTGCCATATTCAGTCAGTTTTGCAGGATAGTGGTTTAGCTGTTGAGTTGGATGAAGAGAGAGGGCTGGATCATGGAGTCTGGGTGCCGCTATTGCACATGCTGCCAGATCATCGCATCCCTGTATTGCAGCTTTCCCTTGATGCAGGTTCAACGCCGGATTCTCTGGTGAAATTAGGTGCGCAGTTAGGTCAGCTCAGAGACGAGGGCGTAGCAATCATCGCTTCCGGTAGCCTGACCCATAACCTCTACCATATGGGCGAAGAGCGTGCTGAACCTTTGGACTATGTTGTGCGGTTTCAAAACTGGGCCAGAGAGCAGGTTGTTGCGCGAAATATCTCAGCGCTGAGTCAGCCTCATATTGAGTCTGATGATTTTGCGACTGCGCACCCCAGTGCGGAACACTATCTGCCACTTCTGATAGCGATGGGGGCCAGCCATGACTCAGATCAACTGTCTGTCTTGCAAAGCTCGATCTTATATCAGGCGCTGTCGATGGAGTCGTATGGATGGAACTGATGAAATCATTAACTCAGTTCTGAAATGATTGATTATATGATTAAAAAGCCTTGCTTGTGAGCAGGGCTTTTTTTTGATTTTTGGTCTACTCTGAACATGAAACATATTTTAAAACAGTAGGTTGGGGCTGAACCTGTTGATTCTTTTACAGGCTGGCACAGAGGTTGCTCTAATATCTATGCGTCACAAATCGAATGAACGTCAGTGGAGATTCCTATGCCGGATCGGGAGACACATTTGATCAGGGTTGTTAACCGTGATCAAAGTTTTAAATGTGCAGAAGATCAGGTGTTGTTGGTTGCAATGGAGCGAATGAGTACCGATGCAATCAGCGTGGGATGTCGCGGTGGTGGTTGCGGTGTTTGCAAAATTCGTATCCTTCAAGGGGATTATGAATGCAAACGGATGAGCAAAGCCCATATTTCCGAAGCGGAAATGCAACAGGGTTTTGTGCTCGCCTGTCGGGTGTTTCCCCGAACAGATCTGGAAATCGAATCAGATCATTACCAGGCTCCTGAGTCTTCCTATCAAAAAGCGGGCGCCAGGATGGCGGCTGGTTGAACAATAAAAGCAAAGTGCAGAGGAAAACGAGATGAGAAAAGGTGTAATGCGTCCCGGTCATATACAGATTCGGGTTTTGGATGTTGAAGAAGCCCTGAAACATTACCGGGATCTGCTGGGCCTGATTGAAGTTGAGCGTGATAGCCAGGGCCGGGCTTACCTGAAAGGCTGGACTGAAGTTGATAAGTTCTCGGTTGTACTGCGCGAAGCAGACGAGCCAGGTCTGGATTTTGTTGGTTATAAAGTGCTGGATAACCAGACGTTGGAAAAACTTCAGGGTGAGCTGGTCGCGTATGGCTGTAATGTTGAAGAGATTCCTGCCGGAGAGCTGAATGGCTGCGGTCGCCGGGTACGTTTTGACTCACCAACGGGCCATATGTTTGAAATCTTTGCTGAGAAAGAGCAGACCGGCAAATGGGGCTTGTCAGCAGTAAATCCTGAAGCCTGGCCACGTGGTTTGAAAGGGATGAAAGCGACCCGTTTTGACCACTGTTTGCTGTATGGTCCTAATATCGCGGGTACTCTTGATCTGTTCCAGAATGTACTCGGTTTTGAGCTGGCCGAGCAGGTGCTGGATCCTGAGGGAACCTGTATTGCGCAGTTCCTGACCGTCAGTATGAAAGCCCATGATGTTGCCTTTATTGAATGTCCCGAGCCAGGCAAATTGCATCACGTATCGTTCTTCCTGGATAGCTGGGAAGATGTACTGCGTGCTGCCGATCTGATCTCAATGGAAGATGTCTCGCTGGATATCGGTCCAACCCGTCACGGCCTGACCCATGGTAAGACGATCTACTTCTTTGATCCATCGGGTAACCGATCCGAAGTATTCTGTGGTGGTGATTATCACTATCCGGATCATGAGCCGGTAACCTGGAAAGCGGAAGATCTTGGCAAGGCTATTTTCTACCATGACCGCGTTCTGAATGAACGCTTCCTGACTGTTCTGACTTAAGAGCTTGATTGAAAGAGCTCGACTGACGAGCTCTGACCTGAGCGGTCAGACAGGATAATTATAAACAGGCCGTTTCGTTCTGTGACATATGACGAAACGGCCCATTGTGGCAGGGTTGCTCTCTTGTCACATAAGTATAGTTCTATTGGCTGTGGTGATTGAAAGCTGCAACGGCCTGACAGATTTACCCCGAGATTAGCGAGTACTCTAATGCACGAATTTAAGAACTTTATAAATGGTGAATTTGTCACCACCGTCAGCGGTAAAACATTTGAAAACCGCAATCCGGTAGATAACAGTCTGCTGGGGCTGGTTCATGAAGCGGGTCAGCCTGAAGTAGATGCTGCGGTAAAAGCCGCCAAGGCGGCGATGAAAGGCCCCTGGGGGACGATGACTCAGGCGCAGCGAATTGCTCTGCTGGATAAGGTCGCCAACCGCATCAATGAACGCTTCGATGAATTTCTCGATGCCGAGTGTAAAGACACCGGTAAGCCTCACAAGATCGCCTCCCATATCGATATTCCCCGGGGCGCGGCCAACTTTAAAGCGTTCTCTGAAACTCTGGCGAACCATCCGACGGAAGCCTTTAAACTGGATACCCCGGATGGCCGTGGTGCACTGAACTACGGCCACCGTACCCCTAAAGGGGTGATCGCCGTGATCAGCCCCTGGAACCTGCCACTGCTGCTGATGACCTGGAAAGTGGGTCCGGCGCTGGCCTGCGGTAATACCGTGGTGGTTAAGCCTTCAGAGGAAACTCCGGCTACCGCAACCCTATTGGGCGAAGTGATGAACGAGTGTGGTGTACCCAAAGGTGTGTATAACGTTGTTCACGGTTTTGGCCCCGATTCGGCTGGTGCTTATCTGACCGAGCATCCCGATGTTAATGCGATCACCTTTACCGGTGAAACCCGCACCGGCGAGATCATCATGCGTGCCGCGTCCGTTGGCTTGCGCAACATCTCTCTGGAGTGTGGCGGTAAGAACCCCGGTATCGTGTTTGCTGACTGCGATATGGACAAAGCGATCGAAGGTACTATGCGTTCGGCGTTTGTGAACTGTGGCCAGGTCTGTCTGGGCACTGAACGAGTCTATGTTGAACGGCCAATTTTTGAAGAGTTTGTTCAGCGCCTCAAAGAGGGTGTTGAGAAACTCAAACTGGGTGTGCCGGAAGATCCGGAGGTGGATTTTGGCCCACTGGTTAGCCAGGAGCATAAAGAAAAAGTTTTGTCCTACTACCGTCTGGCGGTCGAGGAGGGTGCTACCGTGGTGATCGGTGGTGGTGTACCTGAGATGGGAGCAGAGCTGAATGCCGGTGCCTGGGTTGAACCGACCATCTGGACCGGCTTAGCCGATGATGCTCGCGTTGTGCGGGAAGAGGTGTTCGGCCCCTGTTGTCATATTCGTCCCTTCGATACCGAAGAGGAAGTGATCGAACTGGCTAACGATACCAAGTATGGACTGTCCGCAGCGATCTGGACCGAAAACTCTGCCCGGGCATCCCGCGTGGCGGAAGCGATGGAGGTGGGGATCTGCTGGGTTAACAGTTGGTTCCTGCGGGATCTGCGGACCGCCTTCGGGGGTGCGAAAGAGTCAGGTATCGGCCGCGAGGGCGGGGTACATGGCCTGGAGTTTTATACCGAACTGAAAAATGTCTGCATCAAGCTTTAACAGCCAGGGCTCTTAAACAAAGAGCTTTGTGAAAGAGATATAGAGAATAGATATGAATAAAGAACAGATATTACAGTGTGGCGATGAACTGTATGAGGCGATGGTACAGCGTCATACGCTGCGTCCTTTTACTGAACGCTTTAACGACATCACCATTGAAGATGCTTATAACATCTCACTACGTATGATCGAGCGCCGCGTTGCTGCGGGTGAACGGATTATTGGTAAAAAGATCGGTGTCACTTCAAAAGCTGTGCAGAACATGCTCAACGTACACCAGCCAGATTTTGGTTTTCTGACCGATTCAATGGCCTATTCTGAAGGTCAGGAGATGCCGATCAGTGAAAAGTTGATCCAGCCAAAAGCGGAAGGGGAGATCGCCTTCATTCTGAAGAAAGACCTGCTGGGGCCGGGCATCACCAACGCCGATGTGTTGGCAGCGACCGATTGTGTTATCCCCTGTTTTGAAGTGGTCGACTCCCGTATCGAAAACTGGCAGATCAAGATTCAGGATACCGTGGCGGATAATGCGTCCTGTGGCTTGTTTATTCTCGGGGATAAAACGGTCGATCCACGCAAAGTAGATCTCACAACCTGCGGCATGGTGGTCGAGAAGAACGGCCAGATTATCTCTACCGGCGCAGGCGCAGCGGCGTTGGGCAGCCCGGTGAACTGTGTCACCTGGCTGGCGAATACGCTGGGTGCGTTCGGTATTCCGCTTAAAGCGGGTGAGGTTATTTTGTCCGGTTCCTTAGTACCGCTTGAACCGGTGCAGGCTGGGGACTTTATGAGCGTCAGTATCGGTGGTATCGGTTCTGCTTCCGTGCGCTTTGTATAACCGCTGGTGTTAACCGTTTTCTATTAAGCGCTTTTGATTACGAGCTTTATCTTAAAAGCTTATTGGGTGAGATTTTATGAGTAAAAAACTAAAAGCAGTCATAATCGGGCCGGGCAATATCGGTACCGATTTGCTGATGAAGATGCAACGGTCCGAGTGGATCGAACCGGTGTGGATGGTGGGTATCGACCCCGAATCCGATGGTCTGAAACGGGCCCGTGAGATGGGCATTAAAACTACCGCCGAAGGCGTTGATGGCCTGCTGCCGCACGTGATCGAAGATGATATTCGTATCGCTTTTGATGCCACCTCTGCGTATGTACATGCGGAGAACAGCCGCAAGCTGAACGAACTGGGCGTGATCATGATCGACCTGACACCTGCGGCGATCGGCCCCTTCTGTGTACCGCCGGTGAACCTGCGGGCCCATGCACAAAACTTGGAGATGAACGTCAATATGGTCACCTGTGGTGGCCAGGCAACGATCCCGATGGTCGCCGCTGTATCCAGCGTACAGCCAGTTGAGTATGGCGAGATTATCGCCACGGTGTCGTCTAAATCTGCCGGTCCCGGCACCCGTAAAAATATCGATGAGTTTACCCGCACCACTGCCGGTGCCGTCGAGAAAGTTGGCGGGGCTAAAAAGGGTAAAGCGATCATCATTATCAACCCGGCTGAACCCCCGTTGATGATGCGTGACACTGTGCACTGCCTGACCGAAGGCGAGCCGGATCAGGCCGCCATTATTGCCTCCGTGCATGCAATGGTGAAAGAGGTGCAGAAATATGTACCCGGTTATCATCTGGTGAATGGTCCGGTATTTGATGGCAACCGTGTCTCGATGTTTATGGAAGTCGAAGGTCTGGGGGATTATCTGCCAAAGTATGCTGGCAACCTGGACATCATGACCGCAGCCGGTTTGCGCACCGCCGAGATGTTTGCGGAAGAAGCCAACAACGGCAATATTACCCTGCCAGCACGCGGCTAAGTGGAGAAAAGAGCGATGAATCTGAAAGGTAAAAAAGTAATCCTCCACGACATGAGTCTGCGGGACGGTATGCACGCTAAACGTCACCAGATCTCCCTGGAGCAGATGGTTAATGTGGCGACGGCCCTCGATGATGCCGGTATGCCGTTGATCGAAGTGACCCACGGTGATGGACTGGGGGGCACCTCGGTGAACTATGGTTTTCCGGCCCACAGCGATGAAGAGTATCTCGGCGCGGTGATTCCGAAACTGAAAAACGCCAAGGTGTCCGCGCTGCTGTTGCCTGGGATCGGCACGGTCGATCACCTGCGGATGGCGAAAGATCTGGGCGTGAACACCATCCGGGTCGCCAGTCACTGTACCGAAGCCGATGTCACCGAACAGCATATCGGCCTGGCTGCGAAGCTGGAGATGGATACCGTGGGCTTCCTGATGATGGCGCATATGGCCAGCCCGGAAAAGATTCTCGAGCAGGCGCGGCTGATGGTCTCCTACGGCGCTAACTGCATCTACTGCACCGACTCTGCCGGTTATATGTTGCCGGATGAAGTGACCGAAAAAATTGGTCTGTTGCGGGCAGAACTGGATTCCTCTATCGAAGTGGGTTTCCACGGTCACCACAACATGGGCATGGCGGTGGCTAACTCCCTGGCCGCGATTGATGCCGGTGCGATCCGTATCGATGGTTCGGTGGCGGGCTTAGGTGCCGGTGCCGGGAATACACCACTTGAAGTACTGGTCGCCACCCTGGTAAGGATGGAAGCGGATCATGGTATCGATCTGTATAAGATTATGGATGTGGCGGAAGATCTTGTGGTACCGATGATGGATCAGCCGATCCGGGTCGACCGTGATGCGCTGACACTGGGCTTTGCCGGGGTGTACTCCTCGTTCCTGCTGTTTGCCAAACGGGCAGAAGCGAAGTACGGCATTCAGGCACGTGACCTGTTAGTCGAGCTGGGCCGTCGCGGCACCGTCGGCGGACAGGAAGATATGATAGAAGACCTGGCACTGACCATGGCGAAAGAAAAGGGGTTAATCTGATGGCTGACGTTCAGGAAAATAAGCTAACACAATCACAGATCGAAGAGCTGGCGATCCATCTGGAAAACGCTGAACTGGAAGCGTACGAAGTCACCAAGATCACCGATGACTTCCCGGAGATGACCTACAAGGATGCCTTCGATATTCAGTGGGAGATCCGTCGTCGTAAAGAGGAACGGGGCACTAAGATTGTTGGCATGAAGATGGGCCTCACCTCCTGGGCGAAGATGGCGCAGATGGGGGTTGAACATCCCTGCTACGGCTTCCTCGCGGATTACTTTTCCATCCCGGACGGTGGCGAGATTAAGCATGATGAACTGATCCATCCGAAGATCGAAGCAGAATTGGCGTTTGTCACTAAAGCCCCGCTGAAAGGGCCGGGCATCCATATCGGTGATGTCCTGCGGGCGACCGATTTTGTCATGCCTGCGGTGGAAGTGATCGACTCCCGTTACAAAGATTTTAAGTTCGATCTGAAATCGGTGATTGCGGATAACTCCTCATCCAGTCGTTTTATCACCGGAGGCCGTATGGCACCTCCGGCGGATCTTGATCTGAAGACTCTGGGGGTGGTGATGGAGATCAATGGTGAAGTGGTACAGACCGGCGCGGGTGCTGCGGTGCTGGGTCATCCGGCGTCTTCCGTGGCGATGCTGGCGAATATGCTGGGCGAGCGCGGCGAAGAGATTCCGGCGGGCACCTTCATCATGATCGGCGCGATCACAGCGGCGGTACAGGTGAATAAAGGCGATAGTTTCAGCGTTCGCTATCAGGATCTGGGCACCATTAGTGGTAAATTCGTGTAAACGGATACCCGGCTGGTTTGGTAGTATTACAGCCCCATCACTGGGGCTGCTTTATGTTTAGCGCTGATAGTTGAGAGTCACGAGTTAAGAGGTTTACCATGGCAGATAGCTGTATTCAGAAGCAACTGACAGAACCGGGTCAGGAAGGACCGGTTACCGTTAGTATTTCCCGAAAAGCGAAACCCGGTCGGGAAGCAGAATATGAAGCCTGGATCTCAGGTGTCATTGATGCGGCATCTGAATACCCGGGCCATCAGGGAAGTAATGTTCTGCGTCCAAGCGCTGCGACAGGCAATCGCTATGTACTGATCTACCGCTTTGACACCTATGAAAACTGTCAAACCTGGGAGAGCTCTGAACTGCGCAAAGAGTGGCTGGATAAACTTGAGCCTTTGATTGAGGGTGAAGCGGAGGTTCAACGCGGAACCGGGTTGGAGTTTTGGTTTGATCTGCCAGAATTACCCGTCAATAAGCACCCATCGCCCCATAAGATGGCGCTGGTGCTGATAACGGTTGTTTATGTATTGGTCATCATGCTGAATCTGATACTTGCCCCAGTGCTGGTTGACGCTAACCTGTGGCTGAAAAGCGCTGTCATCGTTATTCTGCAGGTGCTGTTAATGACCTATCTGGTTATGCCCCGGGTGACTCGCCTGTTGCATAGCTGGTTATTTAAGTGAGGATGTACTAATGCCAATCGTAACAATCAGTATGATGGAAGGTCGCTCTGACGAAATGAAAGAGTTGATGATAGATGAAGTCAGTGAAGCCATTGCCCGAACATTAGATGCGCCGAAAGAAAGCGTGCGGGTATTGATTTACGAAATGCCCAAGCAGCACTTCGGTATTGGTGGACAGTCGGCTAAGAAGCTGGGTAAGTAGCCCGACGTTTTATATAAAACCTCCTGCTGGAGGTTTTTTTATGCTTAGCGGTTTATCTTCGGCAGGAAGGGCAATAAAGCGCGGAAGCGATGCTATCATGACCACCCTCTTTGAAAACTTTGAGCCCCGTTAAATCGTGAAGCCTGATCTCCTTAATAGTGAAATTCGACCGACTCTGATAAAGATGACCCTGCCGATGATGCTTGGCATTGTTAGTCTGATGCTGTTTAACGTGGCGGATAGCTATTTTGTCAGTCAACTGGGTACTGAGCAGCTGGCTGCGCTGGGATTTACCTTTCCGGTATCTTTTACTGTTATCAGTTTGTCTATCGGACTGAGCATCGGAACCTCAGCCACCATTGCCAGGTTGATTGGCTCTGGGGATAGTGATGGTGCAAGGCAGTTGACCACGGATAACCTGTTACTGACAACCCTGTTGATGGTCTGTATCGCGTCACTTGCTGTGATGATTATCGATCCACTGTTTCGGCTACTGGGCGCAGGGGACCAGTTGATGCCCTATATACATAGTTATATGTCGGTGTGGTTTTTTGGATCGATTTTCTATGTGCTGATCATGGTTTCAAACAGCTCTTTGCGTGCCAGTGGCGATACCCGGACGCCAGCATTGCTGATGGGGTTCTCCTCTATTATGAATCTGCTGCTCGATCCGCTACTTATTTTCGGTTGGGGTCCGATACCTGCGATGGGTATTCAGGGGGCCGCAATTGCCAGTGTGATTGCCTGGGGGATCGCTGCGGTTGCAGCGCTGCTTAATTTATATTTGAGAAAGGGCCTGTTGGTACTCAAAATTGTATCTTTCTCTGTTGCGTTGCAGCATTGGCTAATGGTGATGAAAATCGGCTTTCCTGCCGCGCTTTCCAATATGATGACTCCGATAGCGGCAGCAATTATGACGGCCGTCGTTGCAGGTCATGGCCCTGAAGCAGTGGCCGCTTTTGGCGTCGGAAGCCGGCTTGAGTCGCTCTCTTTGTTGGCAAATCTTGCGCTCTCTATGACCTTGCCCCCTTTTATAAGCCAGAACTTTGGTCGTCGTCAGATAGCACGGGTACGGGGTGCCTATCTGAGTGCTATAAAGTTTGCTTTGCTTTGGCAGGCATTGATTTATATTCTTTTATTCTTCTTTGCCGGGGGGATCGGTGCACTTTTCAGTGATCAGGAGAGGGTTGTTAACCTGATCAGTTTATGGGTGCTGATCGTACCTCTGGGGTTTGGTTTTCAGGCAGTAACCTTTCTTACTGCTTCCAGTTTTAATGCGCTGCATCAACCGATGAGAGCGATGAAAATCAGCATTTTTCGCCTGTTTATCCTTTATGTTCCTTTAGGTTATTGTGGTAATTATATCGCTGGCTTAGAGGGGATGTTTAGTGCATTTGTGCTGGCAAATATGTGCACTGCAGCAATGTCGTTCAGGTGGATGCAGCAGCATTTGAAGCGCCTTTAAACCTTTGACAACACAGAAATAAGTTGTATCTTGTCTTAACGTTGTAACAGTTTGTATATAGTCTTTCGATCGGTGTAAGACTGACTAAACGAAAGTCATATTACTACTTCCGTTTATTGCATATATCATCTGCTTAATAATTAAAAAATTACTAAATAATAACTACAATTCAAAACAACAAATCTCAAGAAGCAAAGGGGACGCGAGCATGACACAAAAAATTGCTCTGGTAACAGGTGGTACTGGTGGTATTGGTACGGCTATCTGTCGAGCATTAGCCGACGCAGGTCTGAAGGTTGTAGCGGGTTATAATTCGGGTGGTAATCACGAAAAAGCAAAAGCCTGGCAGGAAGAGCAGAAAGCGGATGGGTACGATATTCTGGTAGCCTACGGTGATGTTACCAATGAAGAATCATGTGCTGCCTGTATTAAGACGGTAGAAGAGGTTGCTGGCGGTAGCGTAGACATTCTGGTCAACAATGCGGGTATCACCCGTGATGGTACGTTCCGCAAGATGAGCTGGGAGCAGTGGAACGAAGTGTTGTCTGCAAACCTTGACTCAATGTTCCATATGACCCGTCTGGTAATCAATCCGATGCTGGACAAAGGTTGGGGACGGGTTATCAACATCTCTTCTGTTAATGCTCAGAAAGGTCAGTTTGGTCAGTGTAACTACTCTGCTGCTAAAGCGGGTATTCACGGCTTTACTAAGGCTCTGGCACAGGAAGTTGCGGCGAAAGGCGTGACGGTTAACACCGTTTCACCGGGTTATGTAATGACTCCGATGGTTGCTAAGATTCCTCAAGAGGTTCTGGAAAAGATTATTCGTCAGGTGCCAGTCGGTCGTCTTGGTGAGCCTTCAGAGATTGGTAAAGCGGTTTCCTACCTGGCCAGTGATGACTGTGGTTACGTGACCGGTTCTGACTTCTCCATCAATGGTGGTCAGCATATGTCTTAAGCTGGATGACAGCGTGTAAAAAAACCCGCATTTGCGGGTTTTTTTGTTTTTGTATTTTTTGGTATATGTATTTTTTGGTATAGGGGGGTAAACCGACAACAGGTTAACTTACCTGCTGCAGATTGCTGTAGAAGCGTATCTGCAACGCCTCATGTTGCAGGGTGAACGGTTGGCATTGCCACTCCAGTTCCAGCAGTTTAAGGTCGCTGCTACTGGTGGATGTCTGACGCTGCTCCAGCGCTTTCTGTAAACGGTCCATCTGGTATTCCATCCGTAGAGTCTGATCCTGTTCAGGAGAGTCCTGCCCCAGCAGTATCTCCAGTCGGATGCAGAGTTGTCGCAGTCCTTTTTCTGTCTGAGCCAGCAGATCCTCAATCTCTATTCTTCCTGAGATTAGCTCCAGCAGTAGTTCAAATCGTGAGTTTATCAGCGGATCAAAGTACTCATCGGCCGGATCACACTGCTCCCAGACCGACTGAATTTCATCCAGCGCCAGCTGATCCAGAGTGCCGTCATCAATCAGACCTTCAAGCTGGTCACAGAGGCTGATGCGACGTAATAGTGCTTCAGAGGCTTTGCTTTCAGTGCTGGACTGTTGTTGCTCAATAGCCGCGGATTGCTGCTTTACTGCCTGTTTATTACGATTCAGGTTTTCAAATACCTGATTGCAGGCCTTACGAAATTCTGGCCACAACTCCCGCTCGATACCGTGGAAGGTATTGCCAGCCTCTTTCCAGCGTCGCTGCAGCTCTTTGATCTCACTGGCGGTCGTCGGTGAGTTTTCGCCGTCAGCCAGTGCCAGTGCCTGTTGCAGAAGTGCCCGCTTGTCGTTTGCAACCTGTTCGCGATGGGCAGATATTTTGCTATCCAGCTGTTTCAGCAGGGCGTTAAAGTCGGTTTGTACCTGGCGACCCGGGGTGCGGTCTACCGGGGCATACTCTTTCCATTCCCGTTTTGCAGTGCGGCTGATCTGCTCTGCGAGAGCCCAGTCCGGTTGCTGCCAGTCGACTTGTTCAAGAAAGCCGTTTAGCTCTGCCACCAGGTTGATACGTTTCTTTAAGTTATCGGTACGTTGCTGTTTTTGTTCGCGGAAGTATCGTTCACAAGGCTCATAGGCTCGATCTGATGCGGTTTTGAAACGCTGCCAGGTTTTATGTGAGTGATGCGGATCATCGCTGTCGAGCTCTTTCCACTGCAGTTGCAGGGCATTGATCCGTTTTGCCAGAGCGGGGATCTCACTGTCACTGCCCGTCAGTGCTTCCATCGCCTCACACAGTTCCTCTTTCTTGGCAGCAAGAGCAAACCCCTGCCAGTTTTGTAACTCAGCCAGTCTCGCCAGTAAGACTTTATGACGCTGCTGAAGATGTTTAGGCGTGCTCCCATTCATCTCGTTTAACTGGGACTCTGCCTGCTGCTCCAGCTGACAGGCGAGTTTGACCTGGCCGGCCTCTATCTGTTGTTCAAGCTGATCAAACAGTTCGGACAGATCATTACTGCAATGCTGTTGCTCGCGTTTAAGCTGATTGAGTCGGCTAATGATGGTTTCACGCTGTTGCAGAACGGACTGATACAGGGACGGGTTTTTGATCTCTGCGGGCCAGTTGAGTTGTTCGCTAAACTGGTCGATCTGCTTCAGGTGGTGCTGTAGCGTAGATTGGGTTGCTTCCTGAAGTAACTCGATATCCACTAGAGTTGTAGCTTTATGGTTAAGTTCTAACCATTGACGGCCAGCCTGTTGATAGCGATTAAAGCGCTTTAATAACGGTTTTAACGAGGCGTTAATGTCACTTTCTGTACTATTTTCCAGTGGCTGTGAATTGTTATTCCAGCACGCTTGTTCTGCATCCAGGTCTGCTTTGCAAAAGTGTTCACCGGCGATCAGCGTAGCGCAGCGATGCAGGGTTTCTTCGAGTGTATGCAGCAGAGCTAAATGTTGTTGCTCCTCGACGTGAGCCTGTTGCTGTTTTTCCTCAATCTGATCACATCTTAATTGTTCCACAGACAGCGTTTGTTGACAGCAGTTAACCAGGCTGTGATAGCGGTCATCCAAAACAGTATCATTTATCTCTTCGAGAGCGCTCCACTGTTGGCTCAGCGCTTCGAGCTTAGCGCCGTATAGAGGGAAGTGATCAGTCCTGCTCAGCTGCTCAAGACTGCAGAGCAGTTCCTCTTTGCGCAGCAGAATCTGTTCCTGTTGCCGGGCCTTTTCCTGCAGTTGCTGCTGTTTGGTGCGAATAATTCTGAAGACCGTTTTATCCCGGCCTTTAATCGCTTTACCTGTCTGCTCCAGTAACTCAGGTAAGTGCAGCTTTTCGGCGGCTGCCTGACGCAGTTGGGTACTGTTAGCGTTTACCGCAATCGAGCTAAGACAGTGTTGATCTGTGATGCGTTGTATCGATTTTTGCTGAATCTCAGCGTTAGTGCTGTTGAGTGCAATATGCGCGAGCATATTTTCATCATGCAGATAGGTGAGATATTCGCTTTGCTGGCTATTGGTATAGGTTGGATCAAGTATGATTTGACAGATTCGTTTGGCCGCGCTGCGACGGATATCCGGATCAAGGTCATGGGTCAGAATATCTGACAATAGCTCCGGCGCTGCAATTTTTTCAACTGCCGCGAGGCGGACCTCTACGCTCTGGTCCTGACGGGCAAGCCGGGCGAGAACTTCAAGATGCTCGGTTTTGCCGGGGCTGAGCCGGTGAACTGCGCGGATTCGCACGGTGGCTTTATTGTGTTTCCAACGGGGTTTGAATAACTTCGCAAACATTACATCGATCCTGCAAGGGCCACTATATATACAACGGTAACTTATGGCCAAGTGGGGTTATTCTACCGGCCTTTGGTATGGCAGGAAAAGCCTTGACAGAAAAGAAAAGAGTCACCTATGGAAGACAAATGATGCCGTTGGCCTGTCTGCCGGGCTTTACAGTGATTTATCGATGGAAAATTTATTTATGCTTTTGGCAGAACCTCTACGTCACCGTCGACATAAACCCAATGGTTATCGTCTTTGCGGAAGGAAGAACGCTCGTGCAGGTCTGAAATTTGTTCATCGGTTTCAAAGCGGGCGATAAACTCTACGACGCCTTCCTCATCATCCGCGAGACCCGCCTCTGTACTGAGAATCTTCAGGCCGGTCCAGGTGGTGACTTTTATCTGTTCTGCAATCAGTGCGGCATCATCCGGATTACGGTGTTCTTTCGCAGTGGTCTCGATAAGATAATCAATCGCTCCCAACACAAATGCGGTGTAGCGTGAGCGCATCAGCGCTTCGGCAGTGGGGGCTGGTTTATGTCCTTCGATAGCCGGTTCACAGCAGAATGAAAATGGCTTATTTGAGCCACAAGGGCAGGTAAGCGTGGTATCTTTGTGATCATGAAGCATAAGGACCCCGACTTAGATAGAATTCAGATATTGATAGGCTATTATAGGGGGCTGAGAAATTAAGCATATTGATCAAAAGCATAACCCTACAGATCTCATTGGTTTTTACGGTTAATGGTTTATAAGCTTAATGATTTACAGGGCTAATGGTTTTAAGGCGAATAGAATGGCTGCATCCTCGAACTCTACTTTTTTCTGGCATGACTACGAAACCTCCGGTGCGGATACCAAACGTGACAGGCCATTGCAGTTTGCCGGTATCAGAACCGATAGTGAACTGAATATCATTGAAGAGCCGGTGATGTTTTATTGCAAGCCTGCTGAAGATCTCCTGCCGCACCCTGAAGCCTGTCTGATTACCGGTATTACGCCGCAGAAGGCACTGAATGAGGGCTATTGTGAGGCTGAGTTTATCGCGCTGGTGCATGAGCAGCTCGCCAGACCCGGCACCTGTGGTGTGGGTTACAACAGTATCCGTTTTGATGATGAGATTACCCGTTATAGTCTGTATCGGAACTTTTATGATCCTTATGGCCGGGAGTATCAAAATGGTTGTTCACGCTGGGATATCATCGATATGCTGCGGCTTACCCGGGCGCTGCGGCCTGAGGGTATTGAATGGCCGGTGTATGAAGATGGTCGGCCGAGCATGCGTCTGGAAGATCTGACCAAAGCCAATGGGATCGACCACGGGAATGCCCATGATGCACTCGCTGATGTCTATGCCACTATTGCTATGGCGAAGCTGGTTAAAGAGCGCCAGCCAAAACTGTATCAGTATGCCCTGAATAACCGTGATAAACGCACGATTCAGGGAATGCTGGATGTAATGACGATGAAACCCGTTTTGCATATCTCCTCTATGTATCCGTCAGAGTGGGGCAATGCGGCGGTAGTTGCACCCCTGGCGATTCACCCGGTCAATAAAAACGCGGTGATTGCATTTGATCTGCGCTGTGATCCCACAGCGCTGCTGGAGCTGCCCGCGGATGAGGTGCGCCGGTTGATCTATACCCGGTCTGAAGATCTGGCTGAGGGCGAGCAGCGCATGCCGTTGAAGCAGATCCATATTAATAAATCACCAGTGATCGCCCCTGCAGGTATGCTAACCGCGGTGGAAGCTGAGCGTCTTAACATATCCGGTGACATTTGCCGCACCCATCTGGCAATGTTGCGTAACAACCCTGACCTTAAGCGTAAACTTGCTGACGTATTTGCGGATTCAGGTTTTGAAGATGATTTTGACCCTGATCACATGCTTTATAGTGGCGGTTTTTTCGGTGATGCCGATAAGAAGAGTATGGAGCTGATCAGAGCAACTCCGCCAGAGGAGCTGGGAGGTCTTGATCTGGCGTTTCAGGATGGCCGTCTGGAGGAGATGTTTCTGCGCTATCGGGCGAGGAACTATCCGTTCAGTCTGAATGAGGAGGAGCGGGGGCAGTGGGAAGAGTTTCGCCACCGACGTCTGCTGGGGCCGGACAACAGCGGCCATCTGACGATGACAGAACTGTTTAGTAAGTTAAACGAGTTATATCAGCAGCCGGATCTTACCGCGTCTCATAAGGGGATTCTTGAAGAGCTGGCTCTCTATGCTGAAGCGATCTATCCAATGGATGAGGTTTATTAATGAGAATGTCTGTTAGCACGATGACTTTAGGACTGATAGCGCTGGCTGTCAGTCTTTCTGTTATGGCTGACAGAAAAGAAGATCTGGTCAATCCGATCTCCTATAGAGTGGTGAAACCTGACGGCTATATTGACTCTCCGGTTGACCCGGAAACGATTTATGACAATAAACGCCGTGGCTTTGTTGATAGCGAGCCGATGCCAGTGATTGAGCCCTATATTATTCCTGAAAGGCAATTGCCGCCGCCGACAGTCGTGCCTTACAGTGACCCTGAACCGGTAGAACAGGTCGTAAGCGCAGAGAAAAAAGCGCCGCCACTACAAGGGGAAGATAAAGTCTTTGCCCAGATCGCCCGGGATCAGCTGGAGATTGAGTGTACCCTGGACAACACGCTAGATAAGTGTGAAGGAGTTGAGATTCAGGCACCGAAGCCTGCCGAGAATAAACCCCGCTCGCGCAGGGTTATCGATCGACAGATTCAGACCTCAGGGACAAATTGATCCGCTTTTTTCAGTCTGGCAATCTCAGTATCACTCATCCGTTCCAGCTCTTTCTTATCAACCCCTGACCGGTGTTGTTCGCCGAAGGAACGAACGGTCAGGCGCCGCTGAGGCAACAGATTAAAACCTTGACGCAGATCGTCAAGTGTCAGGTTTCTAATGGACTCTGTCAGTTGCTCACGGCTATCAAAGTTAAGGTCGCCGCGATCGATCTCCTGCCAGTAACGTTCGGTAAGCTCTCCCATGCGATTTTCTTTCTGATTGATTCTTGAAATGACGCTACTCTTGAACGCTTCCAGTTCTGTCTCATCCATCTCATTCAGTGAACTCTTCATTTTGTCGATGAAGATATCAATCTGTTGTTCTAGTCCGATCGGATTGGTATTCGGGGATTGAACCACAAACGCAAGCCCCGGTGCATTGCGCATCGATAGTGAGGTTGCGAAGACCACGTAACCCAGCTGCTGCTCGGTGCGCAGGCTACTATAAAATGGTGCAGAGATGATCTCACTCAGCAAAGCGTATTCAGCCCGGTTGATGGTGTTGCTGCTGTCGCCCTGAAAGTAGACACTGATCGCGGAGTCATTGTGATCTATATTCAGGGTCTGGGTCAGTCCCGCTCCTTTGGGTAACCTGATCACTGGCATGACATTATTGTTGGCAGTTTGTAGTTGTGAAGGCAGACCTGACTGGACCGTTTGTGCCATCATTAATGCATCATCTCGGGTCAGATTTCCGTGGGCCAGCATCCGCACTTCGATCTTCTCCAGCATTTGTGGAATAAAGTTTTGCAGCTTATCGAGCGTGATTGCGTCTAACGCAGCGAGTTTTTTATCATCACTCCAGCTTTGCAGTAACAGGTTGTAAACTTCACCGATGGTCTGATTAAAGGGTTTATCTTGACGACTGTTTTCCAGCTCCTGACTATATTTCTCTTTAATTCTGGAGAAACTGCTGTCACTGAACTGAGCCTTTGTCATGCTGCTGATAATCTGATTAAGCAGGCTTAGCTGTTTATCATCATAACCGGAAATGCGCACACTCAGACCTCGCATATGTGGATAGATACGGGTGCTAAGGCCTGCAAGAGAAGCGTCGTAGAGTGTCTCATTCAGCTGATCGGCCACCAGTTTTGTGAACAGTGCTGTCATGACTGCATTTTCGGCGGTCAGATTTGCCTGTTCAGAGATAACCGAGAAGAAGAAGTCCGCTTTGGGCAATTTGAAGGATTGGTCCTGTTTATGCCAGAGAGTATAGGCTCCCTGTTGCAGAATAGGTTCAGGCCGCTGTTGTTCATCGCCGGCAGGTTTTATCTCAAGTTGATCTGCAACATAGGGGTTAAGCTGACGCACTTTGAGATCCCCGTCGGCGGCAGGGCGGGCCCATTGTTCCAGACGGGAGCTGCTAATCGGCGTAATACTGTATTCAGCGTTAAACCAGGGATCTTGCTGGTCGGTTGCAACTGTTTTGGCCTGCAGGGTAACCAGCAGGTTTTCAGGTGTCATCTGCGAGAGGATGTTTTCAATCAGTTGTGGCTCGAACTTTTCCAGCAGATAGTCAGCGTTGACCACTGATTCTGCAGGATAAAGTTGAAGGTTGTGAGACAGACGCGCCACTTCATGAATCGGCTCGGACTGCTCTTTGAAACGGAAGCTTATATCGCTGATCTTCTGTTCTTCCTGATACAGCGCTGCGGAGATCCCTTTCTGTTTTAATAACTGAATCGCCGCAAAAGTTGTTTCGATTACCCGGTCGTAATGTTTCAGCCCCTCATCGGTCAGCGATATGGATAACTCAATCGAGGACTGATCGGGGAGGTCAGTGCCCTTGTAGGCGGCGAGACCGTTAGCCCAGCCTTTTGCTTTCAAAACCGAAAACAGACTGCCTTTGCCTTCATACCCTAACATTGAGGCAATAAAGTGGGCCGGTTTTTCCCGATAGTATTCCCGGGTAGACTGAATTGGAAAGGTCAGAGTGAGTTGTTGCAGATCTTTCAGGGTCTTTATGTTTTGCTGTACTGGCAGATTTTTATATAGTGGGACTGCGGTCAAAAAAGGAGTCGACTGACGGTTTTTTACAGCTGAGAATTTTTCTTCTACAAGGCGTTTCAGCTCAGGCAGTGGCTCTCTGCCCAGCACGACCAGAGACATAAGGTTGGCAGAATAATAGCGTTTATAAAAGGCGATCAGATCTTCTCTTAGTTTGCCATCCTTGTTGGACAGTGTTGCCAGGTTGCCTACCGCAAACTGACTCATACTGTGATCAGGATTTATCACATGTTTACCCGCCGAATATCCCCGGCGACCGTCATCGCGCAGTTTTGACTGGTATTCTGAGTTGACAGCATGGCGCTCGCGATCAACATACTTTTCGGTAAACAGCGGGTCTATAAAGAACCGTGAAAAACGATCCAGCGCTGGCTCCAGCTGATCCGCTTTGATATCGAAGAAGTAGTTAGTGTTTTCGAACGCAGTAAAGGCGTTGTGATTACCACCGTTGTTACTGATGAACTCCTGATAAGCACCCGCTTCAGGGTACTTTTCGGTTCCGAGAAACAGCATGTGTTCAAGAAAGTGGGCCAATCCTAAACGCGCTTTGGGGTTAGCATTTGAACCCACATTAATATCCATGGAGGCAGCGGCTTTATCTGCTGTAGGATCTGAAATAACAAGCACTTTCAGCTGGTTTGGGAGGGTGAATGCAAGGTAATCACGATTGTCTGTCGGGCTTTTCTCAACCGCGGCAGAAAGCCCGCTGCTGATGAACAGAAGTAGCAAAAAAAGTGACAGAAAGCGGGTCTTGGTATTCAGGGGGTAGCGCATTCACTCGGGCCTCAGGATGTTAAAACTCTTTTTAAAATATGAAATCTAACGCTGTATCTACCGTTAGCTAATCTCTTGCACTCATGATAAATGCTGTTGGGTAACGGATAATCGGATTCTGCTAAACGCTTGACACATTAATGCAGCTGCTATCTCTTCTGCATACGTTTTTTTTGCTTTTTCAGAGCAATCCAGGTCTTTGACCGAGAGTTTCTCCGTAGGTTCGATTGTTTCTATATTATCGCCGGATGCTTTACAATCAGTTGCAGTAAGCTTTTGTAGTTATAACTATTTTTTACCCTCTGAGATGGATTCTATGAATCGAGAAAAGGTGATTTACGCTTTTTTTATTGTGCTTGCCCTAACCATGAATTTTGGTTTTTTCATTGGCGATATTGATGATCCTGCACACCATAATGTGTATGAGTTCTTTGGCGCAGTTGTCGTCAGCATGATCTGTACAGTGCTCAAGTTTGGCGACCGGACCCACCTGGGTGCGCTAATGATGGCAACCAGTCTGGTGGCAGATCTGCAGCTGGTTATTGCTGCAATGATATGGGGCTATGGAACGCAGATATCACCGAACGGTGTAACCCCCGAGATGTTCAGTAGTGTTATATCGATGTCCGGTGGTGCTCTGCTGGCCAATATAGTCTCGGTGATATTGCTGATGGTCGAGACGATTGTCGTGCGTCGCTAAGAGCGCTTCGCTATGAACGATATATTTTATGTGATGCTGCGGCGTCTGCGGCATCCGTTGATAACGCTGATCACTATCTATTCGCTGGCGACTCTGGGGTTTGTCATGATCCCGGGGCAGGATGATCAGGGCAATGTCTGGCATATGGACTTTTTCCATGCGATCTACTTCGTCAGTTTTATGGGCTCGACGATTGGGTTTGGTGAAATTCCCTATGCCTTTACCTCAGCTCAGCGAGCCTGGACGCTGGTCTCGATATACGCCACGGTGATTGCCTGGTTGTACAGTATTGGTTCGTTGCTGGCACTGTTTCAGGAACCCATATTCGGGCGAATGTTACGGCGTCGGGCATTTATTAAAGAGGTAAAGAACTTCAACGAGCCGTTCTATCTGATCTGTGGGTACGGCATCACCGGTAGTGTCATTATCAAAAAGCTCTGCGACCGGGGTATCCGTTCGGTGGTGATCGATATCAATCAGGAACGCATCGATGAGCTGGAAGTTGATGATTTAGTACTGCGGGTGCCCGGACTGTGTGCCGATGCCGCATTGCCCGAGATGCTCGATGATGCAGGGTTGCAACACCCCAACTGTATCGGCGTTTTGGCACTGACCAACGACGATAACGTTAATCTGTCTATCTCTATTGCCAGTAAGCTGCTGGCTCCGAACAGGCTTGTGGTGAGCCGGACTGAGTCAGAGGTTAATGCCCGTAATCTGGCCTCTTTTGGTACCGACTATATTGTTGATCCGTTTAAAGATTACGCTGAATATCTATCTCTGGCGGCGCATGCGCCCTATACCCATCTGGTATATGACTGGCTGGTCAACCCCTTCCACCGGCCCCTTTCAAGTGCTTATAAAAAAACCAGCGGCCGCTGGGTTATTTGCGGCCTGGGGCGGTTTGGCAAGGCGCTTTATCGGGAATTTGCCAAACATGATGTGGAAATGATCCTGTTGGATGATGATCCCGGGCAGCTGAAAGGTTATAGCAACACTGTGATTGGTCTGGGCACAGAAGCGGAGACGCTCGAGATCGCCGGTGTTCGGGAAGCGGTGGGTATTGTTGCAGGCACGGATAACGATGCAGATAACCTGTCGATTATTATGACGGCTAAAGAGTTAAATCCAAAACTGGTGACTGTGGTGCGTCAGAATCTCAGCACCAATATGCTGGTGTATAAGAATTCTAAGGCTGACTTCATTATGGAGCCAGGCAAGATTATCGCTAACCGGATTCTGGCGAAACTTAAAACCCCATTACTGCCGGTATTTATTGAACAGATGCAGTTGCAGGATGATGTCTGGTCTCATACCCTGCTTAACCGGATGAGTAGTATCGTCTCTGATAAAGAGTTGGATAGCTGGTCGATTACCGTGAGTCCGGCCACAACGCCTGCGATCATCGCGATATCGGCGAAAGGGGTTGAAGTTAAACTGAGTAACCTGATGAAAGACCCGCGTTATCGTAAGGACCAGTTACCCTGTTTTCCACTGATGTTCCGGCGTAACGGCGATCTTAAACTGTTACCGGGTGAGCTGACGGTGCTGCAAGAGGGCGATGAGATACTCTTTTGCGGTCTGGCGGAAGCCAGTAATCAGATGAGCTGGAGTATCAATAATTACAATATTCTTTACTACCTTCAGACCGGCGAAGAACCAAGCCATAATCTGTTGGCTAAACTGTTGAAGCGAATCTAGATGCCATATTTCCTGCTAACCCTGACTGTACTGTTCTGGGCGGGTAACTTTGTTACTGCCCGGGGTATCCATGCTGACTTTCCTCCGCTGACTATGTCGTTTATGCGCTGGGGCCTGGCGCTACTGATTATCCTGCCATTTATATTGCCACGTATTTTGCGCAAGTGGCCGCTGATTCGACAGCATCTGCCGGTGTTAACACTGTTGTCAGTGTTGAGCGTGGTCTGTTTTAACTCCTTTATTTATCTCGGTGTGCAAACGACCCAGGCAACTAATGCTACGCTGATGCAATCCGCGGTACCGATTATTATTCTGGTGTTTACCTCACTTTTTCTCGGAGAAACCGTGGTTCGTCGGCAGTGGCTTGGGGTGTTTGTTTCGCTCGCGGGTGTGTTGATGCTGGTGGCAAAAGGTGACCCTGAAATATTAATGACTCTGTCATTTAACACTGGTGATCTGTGGATTCTAGCCGCAGTGCTTAGCTGGTCTGCCTATTCGGTAATGCTGCGACTGAAACCTGCTGAGCTGGATGGATTTACTTTTTTCGGAGTGACGGTGGTGATCGGAGTGGTGGTGTTGTTTCCATTTATGCTATGGGAGTATCTTGCCGGAGCACGTCCTCAATGGAGCCCGCAGACGTTGTCAGCGATTATTTATATGGCGATCTGTCCGTCGATTCTCTCCTATATATTCTGGAACCGGGGAGTTGCAGAGCTGGGGCCGGCTAAGGCGGGATTGTTTATCTATCTGATGCCACTGTTCGGCTTGATTCTCGCGGTTATCTTCCTCAATGAGACCGTGGAACCTTTCCATTTTATTGGGATGGGGCTAATATTCAGCGGCATCTATCTGGCGATCATTGCTGGTCGCAACCATAACGATAAAAAGGCATCAGCTTAATTATTTTTAACCCCGAATGTCTTATTACAGTAAAGGAGTTTCTATGCGTACCCTGTTGGTCTCATTGTTTACACTGATTATCGGTTTCGGTCTGGTAGTGCCTGATGCCGAAGCCAAACGTTTAGGCGGTGGCTTCAGTTTTGGTAAATCCTATTCAACACCCAAGAAAGTTCAGCCAGCCGCACCGACTCAACAAAAAGCAACACCGACAGGTAGCAACACTAACGCTGCAGGTCAGCCCCGTCGTAGTGGCTTTGGCGGTTTAATGGGTGGTCTTCTGGCGGGCGGATTGCTGGGCGCATTGTTCTTTGGCGGTGCCTTCGATGGCATCCAGTTTATGGACATCCTGTTAATTGGTCTGTTGATCTTCGCCGCAGTGAAAATTTTCTCCGCGATGAAAGGAAGCGCTCAGCCTCAATATGCCGGACATCAGCGGTCGCAACCTGAAACGGCTCAAAATCAGAACCGTCAGCAGGCAGAAACATCGGATTATCAGGATATTTCACCGGCAACCGGAGCCGGTTTTAACTTTGGCTCAGAGTCTTTGCAGTTGCCTGAGTGGTTTAATGAGCAGGCATTTGTTGAGGGCGCAAAGGGGCATTTCAGCCACCTGCAGAATGCCTGGGACAAGAGTGACTGGGATGATATTGCAACCTACACATCTGCAGAGGTGCTCGACGCTCTGAAACAGGAACGGGCAAAGCAGCCGGCTGATCAGACAACTGAAGTCGTTTCAGTGATGGCAGAGTTGGCTAATTTTATCGACAACGATGATCATGTTATCGCCTCAATCAATTTCTACGGCTGGCTGAAAGAGGATAGTGATCAGACCACCGAGTTCAGTGAGATCTGGCATCTGCGTCGGGAGATGAACGGCTCTGACGCTAACTGGGTTATTGTGGGTATTCAGCAACCCTGATTTAGTCTTCGATTATCTTCGTTCTACAGACATAAAAAACGCTGCAAATATGGCAGCGTTTTTTTATGGCTAAAAGGCGCGCTTCGATTGGGGAAAAATCAGCCTTCCTTGCGGGTAAACACCCAGGTATCACCTTTTGACAGGCTGTCATCATACTGATAACCGGCCAGATCAAAACTCTTTAGCTGTTCAGCATCGGTGATCTGGTTTTTGATCGCGTAGCGGCACATCAGGCCGCGCGCCTTTTTGGCAAAGAAGCTGATGATCTTATACTGACCATTTTTCCAGTCTTTGAACACCGGGGTGATAATGCGGGCGTTCAGCTCTTTTGGCTTAACGGATTTGAAATACTCATTGGATGCCAGGTTAACCAGCACCGGCTCATCTGCCTCTGCCAGGGTTGTATTAAGATCATTAGTGACCAGACTACCCCAGAATGCATAAAGATCCTTACCCTGGCCATTAGGCAGCTTGGTGCCCATCTCCAGTCGGTAGGGTTGCATCAGGTCGAGAGGTTTCAGAACACCATACAGGCCGGACAGAATACGCAGATGTTGTTGAGTGAACTCAAGTTCCGCCTCATTGAAATCGCCTGCGTTGAGCCCACTGTACACATCACCATTAAAGGCCAGGACTGCCTGCTTGGCATTGTCAGCGGTGAACGGCTGAGACCAGCTCTCATAGCGGGCGACATTGAGGGCAGAGAGCTTGTCGCTGAGCTTCATCAGTTCAGCAATATCCTGAACCGAGTAATCCCGTAGCTGTTGAATCAGCTGTTCGGCATGATCCAGATGCTGCGGCTGTGTATAACGCTCGGTGGTGGCCGGCGTATCGTAATCGAGGTTTTTCGCGGGGGAGATAACCAATAGCATAGTGTTTGCGTGTCGTATTATGATAATGCTCTGATCCTAAACTAAAAAGGCCAGCTCTGGAAAGGGCTGGCCTGATTAGTTATCTCAATAACCGTGATAGTCAGGAGTGAAGACGAGTATTCAGCTCATCCACCACGTCACTCCAGTCTGAATCGGCCTCAAGACACTCCTTGATAAAGTTTGCCTGGCTATCGTTCCAGAAGGTTGCATCAGACAGCTTAACTTGCTGGCTGAAGAGGGTGTGGGTGCGGATAAACTGATCGATATATGAATCATCGCCGGGCATGCCCAGCTGCTCAAACAGAGTGTTCATCGTGTGTGTTGATCTGTCCATCGCTGCCTCCATATAAAATAATCTGTGCATTCAGTCTTGGTCAGAATGACCGCTTTGTCAAAGAGGTGACAGCGAATCGAAGACTCAGATAAAGTCTGAATCGATCTTGTTTACTCGTTAATGCCCGGTTGACTGCCTGGCGAACTGTCCTGTTGAATATCCTGTTGCAGGTTCTGCTGTTTTCTCTGTTGGATTATGCGTTTCTGTTTTTCGTCCAGCTTGATATAGATCGCCAGTGCGCCGAAGGTACCCATAGCCACCAGAACCGAGATGATGAAAGGGTTTGAGCTTTCGTTGCCTACCGCGCGGGTATACATTGCCGAGATCAGCATACCGCCAACAAAGCAGAGTGCTGTCATAATCAGGTTGGTGACGATGGTACCCGCCTTAAGATCAGGTGCGCGGCGTAGCATGATAACCAGTGTTATCAGCAGTGAGCCCAGAACAATAAATGAAGGGATAAGCGATGACATAGTGATTCCTTACATAAGAGATGGCTATTTGTACCACCGATCACTGTCTGAAAAAACCCTCACGGTCATTTCAGCTGTGATTACGCAGGCCAGCGAGCCAATTTTCTTGTATTATAGAGCGCAATTTTCGTTAGCTTTCAGTAAAAAGATAATCAGATGACCAAGCAGACCGTTCTGACCGGTATTACGACCACCGGTACCCCACATATTGGTAACTATCTGGGCGCTATTAAGCCCGCGATTGAAGCAAGTCTCAACAGTAATAATAACAGTTACTTCTTTCTTGCTGATTTTCACGCCCTGATTAAGTGTCATGACCCTGACCGCGTGGCCCGCTCAACCCGTGAAATTGCCGCAACCTGGCTGGCACTGGGGCTGGATACCGATAAGGCAACCTTCTACCGCCAGACCGATATTCCTGAGATCACTGAACTGACCTGGATTCTCACCTGCATGACCTCTAAAGGTCTGATGAACCGTTCTCACGCCTATAAAGCTTCTGTCGATGCGAACCGTGAAGCGGGCCGCCAGGATGATGATGACGTCACCATGGGATTGTTCAGTTATCCGATACTGATGGCCGCTGATATTCTGATGTTTAATGCAGATATTATCCCCGTGGGTAAAGACCAGATTCAGCATATTGAGATGGCGCGTGATATTGCTGGTCGGTTTAATCACACCTACGGCACCCTGTTTAACCTGCCGGAAGCGCAGGTGGATGAGCAGACTCAGCTGATTCCCGGTCTGGATGGCCGGAAGATGTCGAAGAGTTATGACAATACGATTCCGTTGTTCAGCAACAGTGATGACCTGTACAAGCTGATCAAACAGATCAAGACCGATACCCGCGAGCCGGGTGAGCCAAAAGATGCGGACAGTAGTACCATCTTCCAGCTCTACGCCAATTTTGCCACGGCCGCTGAGCAAGCACAGATGCGCGCTAAGTTTGACAATGGGATTGGCTGGGGTGATGCGAAGAAAGAACTATTTGAGTTTCTCGACAGCTATCTGAGTCAGCCCCGCGAAGAGTACAACCGGCTGATGAATGATCTGGGGTTTGTTGAGCAGCAGTTGCTGAAAGGTGCTGAAAAAGCCCGTAATCATGCCGTTCCTTTCCTTGAAGATGTCCGTGTCGCGGTAGGTATTCGACCACTGACCTGGCAGGGCGTTAGTACTGCTCAGGTGGAAGAGAAAAAAGAGAAAGAGCAATCCGCTGAGCAGGTCGCCCGGGCAGAAGAGGGACGTCGCCGTGCCATTCTGATGCAACTGAAACCGCTGCTTGACCGGGTTAACAGTGCCGAAGATCAGTCTGCAGAGGCAAAACTGCTGATCGCTGAGAAAGAGAGCGAAGTTGAGTTACTGAAGAAAAAAGCCAGGCAGAAAGCGCAGAATGAGCTGGACTTTCTGCGTGAAGAGCTTGCCGAACTGCTGGTTTAAGATCATAAACCGCCCCGGCGTTATACATTGCTAAGATTTATCTATTGCTAAGGCTGATATCTTGCTAAGACTTATCTCTTGCTATAAGAGATGTCGGGTTTAATGGATGAAGGAGAGGAACGGATGTTTACCACACTGATATCAGTTGCTGAGCTGGATAGTCTGCTTCAGGGCGATTCTTCCTTAACGGTTGTACTCGACTGCCGTTCCTATCTGACGGCCCCTGAAAAGGGTGAGGCGGTGTATCGCGAAGGGCATATTTCCGGGGCGGGTTATCTGCACCTTGAAGAGGATCTCTCGGCGCCGCTAACGCCTCAGACTGGTCGGCATCCACTGCCTGATTTAACAAAACTCGCTCAGACTTTTCGTTCTCGTGGGGTGAGCAAAGAGACTCAGGTGGTGGTCTATGATGATTGTGGTGCTGCCATGGCTGCACGTGCCTGGTGGTTGTTTCGCTTGCTAGGGCATACGCAGGTGGCGGTGCTGGATGGCGGTTATCCCGCCTGGCTTGCCGCGGGTTTGTCGGTGACCGATCAGCTGCCCTCTCCGCTGCCCGGTAATTTTGTTGCTGAGCCGGAGATGTCGATGATTCTCCTTCTTGAGCAGGTTACCGGGTCTGTATCCGGAGGGATGTTGATCGATGCCCGAACCCCAGAGCGTTTTCGCGGAGAGCAGGAGCCGATCGATCCGGTTGCCGGGCATATTCCCGGTGCCGTTAACCGACCCTTACAACTCAACCTGACAGCAGATGGCACGTTTAAGTCTGCTGAGCTGTTGCGCCAGGAGTGGCTCGACTTTATCGCAGACTATCAGCCACAACAGGTCGCCCATTATTGTGGTTCCGGGGTGACTGCCTGCCATAATCTGCTGGCGATGGAACATGCCGGGCTGCACGGAGCGAAAGTCTACCCGGGGTCGTGGAGCGAGTGGATTCGCGATCCGCAGCGGCCTGTGGCTACTGGCGAATAAGCTCTTAAGAATAAACTCTTAATTCGCACTTTAATAGATAGAATGCTATGGACTATCAGGCAACCCGAAGTTATATGCTTAGTCGACCGGAGGCTTGGGAGGACTTTCCCTTTTATCCCCATATTGCGGTGATGAAAGTGCGCAGCAAGATGTTTGCGACGCTGTCTGTCGACGCCGGTATAGCACGGATGAATCTCAAGTGTGATCCGGTAGAAGCGCAGATGTTGCGGGATATCTTTAGCGCAGTGTTGCCAGGCTACCATATGAACAAACTGCACTGGAACACCATCCTGTTGGATGGCAGTATCCCCAACGGTGAGTTAGAGCGAATGATCGATCGTTCTTATGCTCTGGTAGTTAAAGGGATGGGCCGTAAAGAGCGTCTGCCGTTGGAGCTTCAATATGGCTGTGAGGTGTTATACCGTTAGCTTCGTACAGTCAGCTTCGTACCGACAGGAATAGGTTGATTCCATCAAACCATTTGATAAGCCTTTGGTGATCAAAGGGACATACTTTCCGGATTGGGCTTTCTTTCAGTGGCCAGATTTATATACTGAATTGAGTTTTACATGATATGGAGTTCGCTATGACCCGTTTTCAGTCAGGTGTTATTGCTCAGGCTAACACCGATGCCCTGTTTATCACCCTGAATATCTCCCGCTCAGCTGAGGCTGCCGATAATCTACGTACGTTTTTAGCGCAGATCCCCTCTACCGAGTCTCAGTTCCGACAACGTTACCCTGAAGCAGACCTGCACATTACCGTTGCTATCGGCGGTGAGTACTGGGGTCTGCTCAGTCCGGATGAACGTCCTGCTAAGTTAACCAGCTTTCCCGTCTTTACCAATAAAGAGATCACTACACCGCATACACCGGTTGATCTGTTGCTGCATATTCGCTCGGAACGTCATGATCTTAACTACGAAGCCAGTGTTCTGTTAACCGAGCGACTGGGAGATGACGCAACCCTGGTGGAGGAGAATCATGGTTTTCGTTATCTCGACAGCCGTGACCTGACCGGCTTTGTAGACGGCACGGAAAACCCGGAGGGCGATGACCGGATTGCGGTTGCCGTGGTGGGCGATGAAGACCCGACATTTAGCGGCGGTAGTTATATTCATCTGCAGCGCTATGAGCACGACCTTAAAGCCTGGAATCGGATTACAGTTAAACAGCAGGAAGATATTTTTGGCCGGACCAAAGCGGATAATGAAGAATACGCCAGCGAAGCTAAAGCCGCGTTTGCGCATACTAAGCGCACCTCGCTGAAAGATGCTGAGGGTAACTCCATCGAGATTCTGCGGCACAGTATGCCGTATGGGGATCTGACTAAAAGGGGGCTGATGTTCGCCTCCTATGGACGTTCCCCAGAGCCGTTTACACAGATGCTTGAGAGCATGATTCTGGGTGATGATCAGGGTAATCATGATCATCTGATGAATTTTACCTCGGCGGTAACAGGTCAGGCGTTCTTTGCGCCATCAACCGATTGGCTAACGCAATGGGGTTAGTTTTCACTGTCACAGCATCGACTGAAAAATGTCATGAGTTTGTCAAACGGACACAATAGACTACACTTTAGGGATTGGAAAATTCCAGAGGTATAAGCGCCAGTTCCATATTTTTGTAGCTCACGCAGATGAGCACAATTCAGGGACTGAAAAAGTAAAGTGCAAATATAAGAAAAGCGGAGCCGACTATGCAAAATGAGGCGATAACACGAACAATTGCTGTTTTGGGCGTTGATGGTGAAAACTTTGAAGTGGATGGACACTTTAATGGCGATGAGCGCAAGGCTCGTTGGTACACCGTCAAGAAGCTAAGTGATGGCCGGACATTTGTTGACCATCTGCCAACGTTTCCCAGTCATGAAGAGATTCGGAAAATGGTGTCCTGAAGAGCATCATGCAGATAAGAAAAAACCGGGCCATGCCCGGTTTTTTATGCTGTCGTTTTAACGCAAAAGCCACTTTCCGTTAATATTTACTGTACTAACTCGTTGTCGCTGAAGATTCCTTCAAACAGTGGCGTGGAGAGATAACGTTCGCCCGAGTCGGGTAGAACCACCACAATCATCTTGTCTTCATTGCCGGGTTGCGCGGCAACCTGAACCGCAGCACTCAGGGCTGCACCGCAGGAGATACCTGCCAGGATACCCTCTTTCAGCATCAGCTGTCGGGCCATCTCGATGGCATCTTCATTAGAAACCTGCTCAACCTGATCAACAACGGACAGGTCGAGATTTTTAGGCACGAAGCCGGCACCGATACCCTGAATTTTATGTGGTGAGGGTTTTACCTCATCTCCATTCAATGTCTGGGTAATGACCGGAGAGACGGTTGGTTCTACCGCGACAGAGGTAATCGCTTTGCCCTGCTGATGCTTAATATAGCGTGAGATACCACTGATGGTTCCACCGGTACCGACGCCCGCAACCAGGATGTCGATCTGGCCATCGGTATCGTTCCAGATCTCGGGGCCGGTGGTTTTTTCGTGTATTTCCGGGTTGGCCGGGTTTTCAAATTGTTGCAACATCAGGTGCGTTTCGGGGTTACTATGGACAAGCTCCTGAGCTTTTTCAATAGCGCCTTTCATCCCCTTGGCAGGTTCAGTCAGTACGATCTCAGCCCCCAGTGCTTTCATTAGTTTGCGACGCTCCAGGCTCATCGAAGAGGGCATCGTCAGTGTCAGATTATAGCCCCGGGACGCGGCGACAAACGCCAGCGCGACACCGGTGTTGCCTGAGGTGGGTTCAACCAGAGTCATGCCGGGTTTAAGGGTGCCGTTTTCTTCAGCCGCCCAGATCATGTTGGCGCCGATACGGCATTTAACCGAGCCTGCCGGATTTCGGCTTTCCAGCTTGGCGTAGATTTTCTTTCCAGGCGCAATTCTGTTCAGGTGGACCAGAGGCGTTTGGCCGATCGTCAGGGAATTATCTTCAAATATTTTCATAGGGGTACCTGTAACGACTTAAAAATCGGCCGTAGAAGCTCTTTATTAGGAAGCAGTTCCTATCCGGCCGTACTCAAAGGTTAATTGTATGGACTTAGCTATATTCCTTTGGGGTATAAAAAAAATATTCTTATATCCAGGTTGGTAATGATTTAAGCGCAATAAACGCTTTATAGCAAGTCTATGACACATTCATACAGATCGTTTTTTCCGTCTTTACGGCCTGGTATTCTGAGATGTTAGCAACCATGGTTAAATCAGCTATGCTTTTCGGAGGTCTGACTGATATACGCGCTTATAGATGATGCTGGACGTTAATCCTTAGTGTTTATCGGTTTTAATATTAGGTAATTCTGATATTGTGTTGGCTTTGATCATCTATCACCTAAGGTATTCAGATGCGTTTGTTTATGAAATTGATCGCTCCACTGCTCGGCTGGATCGCTTTTAGGCTGTTTCATCTGCCAATATTGAAGGGGTCTAAGGCGAAGCATAGTTTTGTTATGAAGCTGTTTCGTTATGCTGCGGATTATGGCAGCGTACGTGCGTTGTCTGTGTATGGTCATCTGTTGCATTTCCGGGGAGAGGGGGTGACCAACCGGATACAGGGATTAATCTATCTGGAGAGGGCTGCGGATAAAGGCGATAGTAAAGCTGCGTATCAGATGGGTAAAACCTATGAAGAAGGCTATGAGACATATAAAGCAGATGCCGTTAAGGCGGTTAACTATTACCGCCAGGCTGCTGAGGCAGGCCATATACTGGCTATCCGGCGGATGGTAGATATCACCACCAATGGTGAGCTTGAACAGGAGGCGTCCGGTATCGATTCGGCGCACTGGCTAAATCAGTTAGAGGCAGGGCATTATTGAATCACTCTAAAACACAGCGATTACCATGGGGCTGATACTCCCGTAATGCTGCCCCGGTTTGTTATCCGGGGCAGTGACAGTCGATGATGCTTTTCGCTCAGATAACCTTTTATATTACTTCTGCAGATTTTTTAGTTCGGTTTTAAATTCCAGGCGTGCGTTACCCTCTGCTGGAACGCTGATTGTCCAGCGCAACTGACTGGCGTTAACCCGCTTGTAGGGTTGATTGCTTTCAGTCACCTTCCAGTCCTGGTGGAAATTAGCGGTGATCTCTATCTCTTTGGCCTGTTCGCTGCTATTGCTAAGCTGAAGCTCATAACCGTTCAGAAAGCTGTCATAGGTTTTCTCAAACAGGCTTTGTTGCTGTTTGATGGTCAGGTCAAACGCTTTGCCGATTGGCAGGTTAACCGTTTGTCCCTTGCTGCTGTTTTCAATCATGGCGCTGCCGATAAAATGGCGTAAACCCTCAGCATCGGGGCTGAACACTCTGGCGGTGCCTGCCGGAAGCGGGAATCCCAGCCCCTCTTTTTCGCCGTTGATGAAGCTGATATTTATATCCGGTTTCTGATCATAGGTCTGACGATCCAGAGAGGGGTATACCTCAAACTGATAGTGATAACTTTTCTCTGCCGTCACCTTATCTGCGCTGATCAGGCTGACCTGTTTCGTCTGTCCATTCAGCAGGCTGGCCCGCTGCGGAAGTTTGTATAACTGATAATCCTGAAATGATTGCGGCGCACCGCTATCTGCCATTGATTCCGCCCTCAGCATCACCGCTTTCTGGCGTAGCATTGGTGCTGAAGCCTGATTTACCTGGCCGGCCATCAGCAGGATTTTACTGTTGTGAAAGTCCACGCCGGTGTTGTTGTTCAGTGTTGCCAGACCATCGAGTTTAAGCTGATCGCCTGCGTTGTTAACAACCAGAGAGTAATCCATCTGCCAGCTGAGACCCTGGGTCAGATAGGTCAGTACCGCCTCTCCGGCGTTTGTGGTGCCGTCCGAACGGATCTCAAGGCTTGGCCTGGATTGCATCCCCTCTGGCACAGACGGGAAGATAAAGCGCCAGCCCTGCTGATTAACCGGGACTGTCTCGATGCGTCCCTGATATTCAACCAGCGCCTGGTTGCCATCGGAGCTTAGTAGCAGGGCATCGGATATTGTTTCACTACCACTGACACTGTTAAAGCGGGCCAGTTGAACCATCTTTCCGGTATAGGCGTTGAGCAGTGCGTAAACGGATATCAGATTGTTGTTAAGATTCTGCTCAAGGATTTTACCGGCATTTTCCACCTGCAGGGTCTGGCTCATAATCTGGTGGCTGACATCGCGTATATAGAGGGTCTGGCCCTGGTCAATACGGGGCAGGCTGCGGACATCTCTTACTAAACCGAGATCCTGATTATAGAGGGTGATGCTCAGGTCTTGCTGCTTTTCAGAATCGACGTTCAGTGGGGCTGCCTGTAGCGCTCCATTGGTGGCAAGTACACTTAATAACAGGGTGGTTGGTATCAGTGCCGGGATACGTGCTGGTGACAGGGGCTTAAGCATCAACTATTCCTCAGTTGGTTTTATCGGTCAGGTCGAGTGCTATACGGAATCCCCAGCTGTTTTTACTGCTGTCTGGCAGATAGCGATAGCGGCTGGATGAACGGATCACCCGGCCGATATCGAACCAGGAGCCGCCGCGCATAACGCGAAATTCGCAGTCTCCATCAATCATGGCAGAGCCATCCGCCGGAGCATTGAAATACGAGTCCTGATAGCAGTCCTCAACCCATTCATCGACATTACCACTCATATCATGAATGCCCCATGAATTTGGCGGGAAAGATGCTACTGGTGCGGTTTTCTTGCCATCCCATTCAGTGCCGCATTCACTACAGACTGCGCGATCAGGTTCCAGCTCATCACCCCACCAGTAGTTGCTATCGGTGCCGGCCCGGGCAACATATTCCCATTCGGCTTCTGTTGGCAGGCGGTAGGGCTGACCTGTCAGCAGTGCCAGCCATTGCACGTAGGCTTTAGCTTCTTTCCAGGTGACATTGATCACCGGGCGGTTGCCACGCCCCCAGCCCTCGTCGTCCGGCAGAGGGCGGCCCATGGATCGGGCGTAATAATCATAGTCATTGAAGGTGACTTCGTTACGTGCCAGTGCAAAACGGTGACTGATCGTCACCAGATGACTGGGTAGCTCGTTGTCATCACCGACCAGCTTCTGATCGCCCATGGTGAAGCTGCCCCGGGGAATGATAATCATCTGTGGACCTTTAAAACCATCATCCAGCTGATCGGTGAAAACGGTTAATTTATCCGGGTCGGCAAACTTCACATCCATCAGCTCTTTATGCAGCGACCTGGTCTCTTCAATCTTGCCTTTAAGTTCAGCCTGCAATGCATCGGTTTCAGCGGACCGCTGTTCACGTTCAGTGCGCAACGTTTGCTGCAGGTCTGCGATATCTTCCTGAACCGTTTGCAACTCTTCCCGCGTTTGGTTCAGGGCCAACTCAGCGTCGTTGGTGTTCTGTAGTCCGATAAAAAAGGCGATGGTAAAACCGAGCATAAATCCAAAGCTGAAAATGAGTACCGGCACGGCCCAGTCGGGCATCGTTAATCGCCATAGTCTGCGGCGTTTGCTCTCGTCTTCCTGCAGTGGTTCCGGAATATCGTCGTCCGGCGGCAACTCTTTTTTTTCTCCGGCTTCAATAATCTGCTTAAACAGCAGGGAGGCCTGACGGGGTCGTTCTTCCGGGTCGGTTGCAAACGCCGCCTGTAGAATAGCCCACTGTTCCGGGTTCAGTGATGAGGGTTTTTTAAGTTCTTTGCGTACCCGGGTTGGTTCATCTTCAGAGACCAGAAATGGCGCTTTTCCACTCAGCAGGTGGTAGATAATGCAGGCGAAAGAGTAGATGTCTGCTTCCACCGTGACCGGGTTGGGATGAAAGGCTTCAGGGGCCTGATAGGCCAGATGAGATGAGGGAGTATTACTCATCTCATCGGCAAT
Source organism: uncultured Amphritea sp. (assembly GCF_937127095.1). Taxonomy (GTDB): domain Bacteria; phylum Pseudomonadota; class Gammaproteobacteria; order Pseudomonadales; family Balneatricaceae; genus Amphritea. The sequence goes on along the minus strand of NZ_CAKZLP010000048.1, from coordinate 64,080 downwards.
TGTCATCGCTTCATTAAAGGCAAAGTTTGCCAGCTTTACGCCGCCCTGTTTGTTGATAAAGACCGATTCGGGGCAGATCGCTTTATGCGCTTGTCCTGCCCCTGCATGGGCGGTATCTATCGCCGTCGCCAGTTGCTGCAACAGCCCTTTTTTCTGGTTATCTTTGAGTTTGTTAGCCTGTCCGCTGCTGAGTAGCTTTTCCAGTGTCAGACCGTCCATCACCTCAATGGCAAAAAACAGCAGTACGGCCTTTTGCCGGAACATACCGTAATATTCTACAAGGTGGGGATGTTTGAACTTTTTGCTCAGGACAATATGTTTTTGAGCTGAGTCGATAAAACCTTCATGCTTTAGCAGTGCGGGGTCAAAAATCTGCAGCGTGACCGGTACCGAGCGGCTGGTAGAGAGGTCTTCTGCATACCATAGCTGGCCAAACCGGTTGGTTTGAAATTGGTTTGTCAGTCTGAACTGATGATGATCCGGTCCGATGATCTGGCCGGCTTCCAGTCCGTCGTAGATTAGGTCGCTTGGTGAAGCCATTCCTATGCACCCTTGATCGCAAATCCTGATAAGTCTGTTTGATGATAGAGTATGACTAACAAAGAGTTAAGTCTCATTGCTGTCAAAACGGCAGGAATATTGATTGATTTGCCGGGGGAGTGTTCAGGGCGACCCTATAGGGTCGCCGAACAGGCTATTCAGTAATCAGTGGAGCGAAACTTTTTACCAGCTCATCGACCGCCTTCATCTGGGCCAGGTAGGGCTCCAGCTTATCCAGCGGCAGGGCGCAGGGGCCGTCGCATTTAGCCTGGGTTGGGTCCGGATGAGCCTCGAGGAAGAGTCCGGCGATACCCTGGGCCAGGCCAGCTCTTGATAGCTGAGCAACCAGCGCGCGCCGTCCATCGGCTGAATCACTCCTGCCGCCGGGCATCTGCAGGGCATGGGTTGCATCGAACATAACCGGATAGCCCATCTCTTTCATGATGGAGAAGCCCAACATATCAACAACCAGGTTGTTATAGCCAAAACTGCTGCCGCGCTCGCACAGAATCAGGTTGCTGTTTCCCGCTTCCTCACACTTGTTGAGGATGTGTCGCATCTCCTGCGGTGCAAGGAACTGAGCTTTTTTGATGTTAATGACGGCACCGGTCTCAGCCATCGCTTTTACCAGATCGGTCTGGCGAGAGAGAAATGCCGGCAGTTGAATGATATCGCAGACTTCGGCGACCGGAGCTGCCTGATAGGGTTCGTGAACATCGGTGATCAGGGGAACATTGAAGGTTTGCTTAATCTCCTGCAGGATTTTCAGACCTTCATCCAGACCCGGCCCGCGAAAGGAGGTCAGAGAGGAGCGGTTGGCCTTATCGAAAGAGGCTTTAAACACATAGGGGATATTCAACCGGGTGGTGACTTCCACATAGTGTTCTGCGATCTGCATCGCCAGATCTCGTGATTCCAAAACGTTCATGCCACCAAACAGAACCATGGGCATTTCGTTTGAGATGGAGATATTGCCGGCTTTCACCACTTTCTGTTGCATATTCACAAATCCTGTCAATTTTAATACGCTGCTGATTATACGTTAATCTGTTGTGCGATGGAGTATATTTATACTCAGGCAGGATAACTAATAACGTCGTTGGAAGAGGTCATCTCAGTGCAGCAGGACGATAGCCAGGCTTTTCAGCAGTTAGATCGTTTGCTTCAACTCAGCAACACGTTGCAGTTGGCAACCCAGGGGGAGACGGGGCCTGAAGCAAGCTATTCCCCGTTTGTTTTTAGCGGAGGTAATCTGTATATCTTTGTCAGCCAGCTGGCCAGCCATACGCGTAATCTGATGCGCTCGCCTGCCGCCGGGGTGATGCTGATTGAGGATGAAGCCAGCAGTCGGAATATCTTTGCCCGCAACCGTATTACTCTGCAGTGTCATGCCAGTGAGATTGCGGGTGATGATAAAGAGTATGAACCGGTAATGCGTCTCTACCGGGAGCGGCATGGCCCTACGGTGGATCTGTTGCGTACCCTGCCGGATTTCAGGCTCTTCCGGCTGATCCCGCGGCAGGGGCGGTTAGTGCTGGGTTTTGGCCGGGCATTTACATTAGAGATGCCGGGTTTTAAATTACAGCCCATTACTGCAGCCACTGAGGCGGGGTGAGCGTCAGGCTAAAATAAACCGCTGGCCCGATCAGCCCTCTATCATATAAACAACCACCGTTTTCACCAGAAACGCAGCCAGACCAAGCCCCAGTGCGAAGAACAGTACGGCGGTGCCAAATTTGCCGGCATTCGATTTTTTCGCCAGATCGTAGATGATAAAGAATATATACGCGGCGAAAACAGTGATGCCGACGTTGAGAGCTATCGCTTCAATTTCTGCAAGACGCACAGGCTCATTCCTTTTGTTATAAATTTGAATGTTATAAATCGTAAATGGTCAGGGATTGTACAGATTCGAAACGTTAATGTGCAATCGCAGAGGTAGTCAAAATCGGTTTTTTGCAGGATGTTTTCGCTATAAGCTTATGTGTCATGCAGACCCATCTTTCATTATATCTTTGTTCCACTGCATCCGGTTGTCCACCTCCTGCCTGAGTGTCAGCAGAGAGATCTCTCCGTTGCAGTGAACCCCCAGTAACTGGCTATCAGTAAGCATGATCATAAAGAACCCCTTTGGTTGAGTATTTAACCTGAAGTTGTTCAGTGATCCCAGATCGTCTATCCGGCGTCGTATTGCTGGGATATCTGCCGCAAACGTTTGTAATTCTTTCAGTAGTTGCTGATCCAGAGAGGAGTGTTTTACCTCTCTGTTGTTAAGCAGTACCGCTGTACCTGTAACAGAACTGATACGTTCGATATCCTCAATCAGTTCAGCGGTAAAAGGGGGATTATGTGAGCTTGTCGAAAAAAGCTCATCCAGGCTTGTCTTCTCTTCACCCTGCAGTGAGGGCGGGTTGGCGCTAGAGGATATGTCTGACTCCTCTAAGCGCATAACTTCGTCAATCAGTCGTTGGACATCCTCTTTCCGGCGGGCATCGATAAAAAATACAGAGGCTTTTATTTTTAGTTGTTTCAGCCAGGACACATACTTCGCCTGGGTTGGTGTCGGCACCAGATCGCTGCCGGTGACGCCAATCACTAAAGGGGTATCGGGATTGTAAATTTTGAAGTTGCGCAGATAGAAAACAAGGTCTTTAAGGGGGTGGTTGCGGGCATTGTCTAACAACATGATATGACCGCTGCAGTTATGGGCCAGTTCAGTAGAGACCATCTCCCACATAAACCTGAACCGCTCCTGTCCCGGCGTGCCATACAGGTGAATGCGCCTGCCACCGCTTTCCAGCAGTGCGTAATCCATCGCTACCGTCGTTCTGCTTTTTCGTCTCAGGCTTGTATCCGAGATGCGAGCCTCAGTGGTTGCAACACAGTTATTTGTGATGGTGGCAATGGCGGTGGTTTTTCCTGCACCAACCGGGCCAAAGAAGACAATTTTAGAGTCTTTCATCGTGTTAGGAGGTCAGATGTTTTGTCTGACTCCTCGGCCTCATTTCTCTTCTAATGGGTTGTTACTGGAGAATCCTTTTTTGTCTGAACAGTTTGTCAGTATAAAAATTGATCATTAGAGTATAAGCTGTTGCGTTAGTAATCAAAGCTTTATTAAGCTTTTTTATACAGTGCGTATGTCGCTAATAGCGTGGTTATAATTGCCAGCGGTGCTGCTACCATCAGTGCTTCAGCCATGGTAATGCCGAACAGCAGTTCGGGCGTCCAGCCACACAGCTCCCAGGGTTCGAATACCACGGGAAACCATCTGTCCAGTGCAAACCAATCGGGCAGACCGGCCCCCATGGTGCAGCTACTCTCAATCAGGTTGCGTTCAATTGCGAAAGTCATCCAGGAGCGCTCACTGAAGCCCAGTGCAGCAACCACGGTCAGAAGGCTGATGAGAATACTCAGTGGGCGGCTGTTGCGGCACAGGAGCCCAAACACTCCCAGCAGAATAAAGGCCATTACCCAGATGCGCACGTGAATACAGAGTACGCAAGGGCCATAGTCCAGCCCATATTGATAATAGAGGGCGATGCTTTCCATAGCGATACCGGAAACAATCATAGCCAGCCAGTACCACTGACTGCGGAAAAAACAGCTGAGAGCGTTGAACATTGAAAATCCTGTACTAATTAAGATGAATCATGGCTGGTCTGATCCGCGCGGACCGGAGAAGTTCAGCTAGCGGCTTAATATACCCTGCACTAACGGTAGAATCGAGAGTGCCAGTTGTTGATGTTGGTCCAGATCCAGATGGATACCGTCGATCTTGCTGGCGCTGATGACGGTGCCTGCATCAAAGAAATTACACTGGGTATCTGCGGCTATTTTTTGCAGGGCCAGGTCAAATCCTTTGCATTTCTCTTCAGCCCCTTTGAATTTAGCTGCGATAGAACCTTTTGGTTCGATGATGGGGGGCGGGCATATTAATAAAACAGGCGGTACCGGCATGCCGGGTTCTATGGGAGCGCTGCGAATGGTCTGAACGAGTGTGGCAACACCCTGAGCGGCTTCAGTTGCTGTAAAAGTATGTGGGCTTTGAAAATCATTATTACCCAGCATAATGATAACCAGTTCAAGCGGAGAGTTAATTTCGATAGTTTGCTGTAAGCCTTGCGCACCGTTTCGTCCCGGTTTAAACGGATCATTAAGCACCGTTCTGCGACCATTGAGACAATCCTCAATCACTCGCACCTGTGAGCCATTTTGACAGAGCAGTTGTTCCAGCTTGCCAGGCCAGCGTTGATCAGATTCAAAGCGTTTACGTGTATCGGGAATGATGCCCCAGCTGAGTGAGTCTGCGTAAACCAGGACCTGTTTCATGGGGCCTCCTCTGCGTTATCCGGGGCAACGCTCTTGTCAGAAAAAGCGTTGGTTGGAAAACTCTATTTTGGCATAGCGTTAAGAAAAAAGGCTACGCCAAACAGCGCATTACTCCTGAAAGTGGATTTGGCTGTTGAACGCGATAATAACCCGGTCTTGCTGCCCAAAATAGGGCATCGCTGCATGTTTCAGGTAGGAGGGGAAAATAACCACCTGGCCTTCGACTGCGGCGAAATCCCAACTACCGGTGCCGTTGAGATAGGCTGTGCCCGCATCAAGATACTGGTCAGCTCCGTGGCGAGGGTCATAGAAGCGGTTTATGCCGTTTCGACTCTGGATATCGCACTCTCCGGCATCAATATAGTAGATACCACACCAGGAGCAGTTTGGATGCGCGTGGGTGTCATGGTAACCGCCGTTCTCCGTGACATGAAACCAGGATTCAATTATATCAGCGCGGGCCTGCGCACCTTCTGGCCAGAATGGTTCATTAACCGCACTGGCGACGGTGACCAGCATATCTTCAATAAACCCCCGAAGTTCGGTAATGATCGGTTCAGATCGTTGCAACAGATCGAGGGTGCTTTCATAGAGTGCGTGTTTGGCGGTTGGTGCAACCTCGCTTTCTATGGCAAGTTGCTGCTTGTCCCGTAATCCATAGATCAGCTCTAACAAGGGTTCCCGGATGGTATTGTGCAGAGGGTTCTGCACGGTGAACATCTGGGTTTCCCAGACGCTGAGGTCTTCTATGAGGATATCTTGCTGATCCATGGATTAAGTTCTTATGTTAGTTCTTATATCGGTTTCTATTTCGGTGCGCTGAGTATATTCAGCAGGGCGTGAGCCTGATCTGCAGCTTCATGCCCGAGAGGTGTCAGATAGCCACCGTCAAATAATGTAATGAGCTTTTTATCAAACAAGCGTTGTGTGGCATCAACCAGTTCTTGTGCGGCGATGTCCTGATGTACCTTGAGTCCCTGATGATCACTGCTTTGGCTAAAGCGAATGAGCATATTGATCTCTTCCTGAATGTCGTTTGTTAAAGGCATATTGTTATTCTCCAGGTGCTTTTCATATTTCCCACACATTGGCACAGGATAACGGCAAGGTACAGAGGGGGGAGTGAATAAATGTGCGGGTTATTGATTTAGGGCGGTTTTTATCGAAGTCCGATGTCCGGGCGTCACAAAGAGTGTGACTTGTCTGATGTCAGGAAGGGAGTGGGTTAGGTTGGGAAGTGAGCTTTCTCTAACAATGAGCAAACGACGAAGTCGCGTCTGGCAAACAGTGTTTTTTGCTGCGGTCTTAGCCAAGCGTCTGATTGGATTACCGTTGCGCAAAGAGTGCGCAACGTTGTTTCCGTTCGCAAGCTCACTGCGACTCGAATCACCTTCGGTGGCCCGAACACACCGCCCTGACAAACGATTAAAACAAAAAAAACCTCGTGATTAAGCGAGGCTGCTTTGTTTTGAATTTTATGGTGCTGGGGTGGATTATTCCCCTTCGGGCCGTTGCGAAAAAGCACGCAACGTTGTCTCCGTTCGCAGGCTCACTTCGGCTCGAACTACGTCGGTGGTTCTCACCCACCCCTATTCATAAATTTCAGACACAAAAAATCCTCGTGGTTAAGCGAGGCTGTTTTGTTTTGAATTCGATGGTGGTGGGGGGTGGATTCGAACCACCGAAGCTCGCGCGTCAGATTTACAGTCTGATCCCTTTGGCCACTCGGGAACCCCACCACAAGGAGCGCGTATACTATTGATTTGTGATCCCAGTGTAAAGCGGAATAACGAATCTTTTTTTACAGCATGAGTGGTCTTTTTGACCATTATCAAAATTTATTGCTATTTCATTTTTAATTAAAATTATTCTTATTTTTGATGAATTTTCTGCAGCGCTGATGGCACGGGCGTCTGAGCATTTTTTACCGTTTGACTACACCCATAAAAGGCCAAAATCAAGTATTGTAATTAAGTTGTTTATCACTATATTTAGTGCCTAATATTTAGGTGTGCACAACATATGGTGTGCCTGAGGCAGTGTCAGCACAAGTGGCTGGACGAGCTGAGTGAGCATCAGGGAATTCGGGGCTTTGACGTCTAATAACCCGAATCCGGCACTGAAAAGGTTCAGTTAAGAAACCTTGGTAAATCTGATTTTTTCATACTTGGGAAAGCGAAATGCAGGACATATTGGTAACGAAACGGGATGGTCGTCAGGAAAAGCTGGACCTTGAAAAAATTCACCGAGTCGTTATCTGGGCCGCCCACGGTCTTCAGAATGTCTCTGTCTCACAAGTAGAGCTGAAAGCCCATATTCAGTTTTACGATGGCATTAAAACCGCCGATATCCATGAAACTCTGATCAAGTCTGCAGCGGATCTTATCTCTGAAGATGCACCCGATTATCAGTATCTGTCTGCCCGTCTGGCGATTTTCCACCTGCGTAAACGTGCTTTTGATAGCTTTGAGCCGCCTCATCTTCTGACCCATGTGGCGAAGATGGTTGATGCTGGCCGCTATGATAAGCATCTGATAGAAGACTACAGCGAAGCCGAATTTAATCAGTTGAATGAGTACATCGACCACGGTCGGGATATGAATTTCAGCTATGTGGCAGTGAAGCAGCTGGAAGGTAAGTATCTGGTGCAAAACCGGGTCACCCATGAGATCTACGAGAGCCCTCAGATTCTGTATATGCTGGTATCAGCCTGTCTGTTTGCTAACTACCCGAGAGATACCCGACTGGAGTATGTCAGACGTTTCTATGACGCCTGTTCACTGTTTAAGTTGTCGTTGCCAACACCGATCATGGCAGGCGTGCGGACACCTACCCGTCAGTTCAGCTCCTGTGTTCTGATCGAATCCGGTGATTCGTTGGATTCCATCAACGCCACCGCCAGCGCGATTGTAAAATATGTCAGTCAGCGTGCCGGTATCGGTATCAATGCCGGTCGTATCCGTGCGCTGGGCAGCCCTATCCGTGGCGGTGAAGCGTTCCATACCGGTTGTATCCCGTTCTATAAATACTTCCAGACTGCAGTAAAATCCTGCTCTCAGGGCGGCGTGCGTGGTGGGGCCGCAACACTGTTCTATCCGCTGTGGCACCTCGAGGTTGAATCACTGCTGGTACTGAAAAATAACCGCGGTGTGGAAGAGAACCGCGTGCGTCACCTTGATTACGGTGTGCAGCTGAACAAGCTGATGTACACCCGACTGATCAAAGGTGGCGACATCACTCTGTTTAGTCCCCATGAAGTGCCTGGGTTATACGATGCATTTTTTGCGGATCAGGAAGAGTTCGAGCGTCTTTATGTTCAGTATGAGCAGGATGCGTCGATTCGTAAGCGGACCATTAAGGCGGTTGAACTATTTGGTATTCTGGCATCTGAACGTGCTTCTACCGGACGTATCTATATTCAGAACGTGGACCACTGTAATACCCACAGTCCGTTTGATCCTAAGGTTGCACCGGTTAAACAGTCGAACCTCTGTCTGGAGATCGCTCTGCCCACTAAACCGATGAACGATGTTAATGATCCTGAAGGTGAGATCGCGTTGTGTACGCTGTCTGCCTTTAACCTGGGTGCACTGGAAAATCTCGACGAGTTGGAAAATCTGGCGGATCTGATTGTACGGGCACTGGATAGTCTGCTGGATTATCAGGATTATCCGATAGAAGCCGCCCGTACCGCATCGATGAACCGTCGTACGTTGGGGGTTGGTGTTACCAACTTTGCGTATTATCTGGCGAAAAATGGTGTACGTTATTCAGATGGTTCGGCGAATGGTCTGGTGCACAAAACCTTTGAGGCGATTCAGTATTACCTGCTGAAAGCGTCTAATCAGCTGGCGAAAGAGCAGGGGCCTTGTAAGTTGTTCAAGGAAACTAATTACGCCAAAGGTATTCTGCCGACCGATACTTACAAGCGTGACGTGGATGAGTTCTGTGATGAGCCGCTGCACTATTTCTGGGAAACATTGCGTGAAGATATCCGCGAGTTTGGCCTGCGCAACAGCACCCTGACGGCACTGATGCCCTGTGAAACCTCTTCGCAGATCACTAACTCGACCAATGGTATTGAGCCACCACGGGGCTATGTCAGCGTTAAAGCCAGTAAAGATGGTGTCATGAAACAGGTGGTGCCGGAGTACGCTGAGCTGAAAGATGATTACGAGCTGCTATGGCAGATCCCAACCAACGAGGGCTATCTGCAGCTGGTGGGTATCATGCAGAAGTTTGTTGATCAGTCTATCTCGGCCAACACCAACTATGACCCTACTAAGTTCCCTGGCGATAAGGTGCCGATGAAGCAGTTGTTAAAAGATTTGCTGACCGCCTACAAGTATGGTGTTAAAACCCTCTACTACCATAATACCCGTGATGGTGCGACCGACCAGCATGAAGATATGAGCGGTTGTGAGAGCGGTGCCTGCAAGCTCTGATTGATCGCAGCGTAGACTGCGTAAAGGATTTCAGGCCGGTGGCAAAGCCTCCGGCAATCAGTTTTGACCTCCCTGCCAACAGGGTAAGAGTATTGATGCAACATGCTATATTCAACGTTTGATCCGACTTTCAACGATGCTACTAAAGAGCCGATGTTTTTCGGCCACAATGTCAACGTCGCCCGTTACGACAAACAGAAATACCCGATTATTGAAAAGCTGATTGAGAAGCAACTGTCGTTCTTCTGGCGTCCGGAAGAGGTTGATCTGTCAACCGACCGTAAAGATTTTATGGTGATGCCGGAACATGAGAAGCATATCTTTCTCAGTAACCTGAAATATCAGACACTGCTGGACTCGGTACAGGGACGCTCACCCAATATTGCGTTTCTGCCGATAGTGTCGCTGCCCGAGCTGGAAACCTGGCTTGAGACCTGGTCTTTCAGTGAGACGATTCACAGCCGTTCTTACACTCATATTATTCGTAATATTCTCTCAGAGCCCTCTGAAGTCTTCGATACGATTGTCACCAATGAGGAGATCGTTAAGCGCGCGCGCAGTGTTACCCGGCTGTATGATGAGCTGATCGAATTAACCAATGTGTATATGATTCAGGGCCCGGGTGTTCATACCATCAATGGCGAAACCTATGATGTCAGTATGTATAACCTGAAGACTAAGCTGTATCTGACGCTGGTATCGGTTAACGTGCTGGAAGCGATTCGTTTCTACGTCAGTTTTGCCTGCTCATTCGCCTTTGCTGAGCGGGCCATCATGGAAGGTAACGCCAAGATTATTAAACTGATCGCCCGTGACGAAGCGCTTCATCTCACCGGCACTCAGTTTATGCTCAACGTACTGGCGTCCGGTTCTGATGACCCTGAGTTCAAACAGATTGCCAAAGAGTGTCAGCCTCAGGTGTATGAGATCTTCCGCGAAGCGGCCGAGCAGGAAAAAGAGTGGGCTGAGTATCTGTTTAAAGATGGCTCCATGATTGGTCTGAACGCCCGCATCCTGTCGGACTATGTGGAATATATTACTAACGTGCGGATGAAAGCGCTGAATCTGGATGAACTCTTCCCGGCTAAGCAAAATCCGTTGCCATGGATGAATGCGTGGCTGGTCAGCGACAATGTGCAGGTTGCACCACAGGAAGCAGAGATCAGCTCGTATCTGGTAGGAGCAATCGATAATGAAATGGGTGAAGACGACTTCGACGGTTTCGACCTCTAAGGAACGGGTCATGTCAGGAATACCAAGAATAAAGGTCAACAATTTCAGTACCTTCTATTATCAGTATGAATATTCGCTGCTTGATGCTATGGAGGCGCAGGAGATTCCTGTGCCCTATAACTGCCGGGGCGGCTATTGTGGTTGCTGTCGGGTTCGTTTACTCGATGGCGAAGTAGAGGAGGTTCAGGACCCATTGTATGACACGGTTGGAGACGAGATTCTCGCCTGCTGTACTAAGCCTGTCTCTCATGTAGAGATAGAACTGCCTGAAGACTGACTTAGTCAGGCTAGCTGTTTTTTTTGATTGCTTTGTTCAGTGGGTAATAATCAGTTATCCGGTAACCTAAAGGTGTTTTTCAAAAAAGTTCTTAACAGCTTAAAAATTACTCAACTTGCCTGTGGATTGTGCGCCGCAAAAGATACGAAACATAACTGTTGATTATTATAAGTGTTTGAATTTAAAGGTTGCAGTTGTGCTGCGGTGCTTTTGTAGGCAATTTATCTCAGGCCCCGTATCATCGCCCTTGCAGGCACTTACTAAAAAGTAATTCACTGAGTTATCCACAGAATATGTGTATTACACAATACGCTAAAAACAGTAGCCTATTTGTGTAATAACAATGCACAGATAAACTATCTTCTGAACTCTGCGCCAAACTCAGATAGAATGTGCTTTTCTCAAAGACCAGATCAACACCCCCAGGCTCAACATTGATGAACAGAAAGAAGAAGCTTAACAGTATATTGAAAAAGCGCGCGAAGAAGGCGAATGCTAAGTTGCACGTATCGGCAAAACCCCGTTATATTTCCAAGGATGAGCGTGCCAAAATGGATCTCGGGGACGCTGAGGCATGACGGGCGAGCAGAAAAATAACCCTCTGCATGGTGTAACCCTTCAGCAGATCGTGACCGATCTGGAAGCGGAGTTCGGCTGGGAGGAGTTGGGGCGGCGGATCAGTATTCGCTGCTTTCAGAGTGACCCCAGTATTAAATCCAGCTTGAAGTTTTTACGTAAAACTCCCTGGGCGAGAGAAAAGGTAGAACAGTTGTGGGTCCTCATGCAGGAGCGCAAGACTATCTGGAATCGTCCGCAATCCTGATTTTCGCATCCAGTCTCAGTGCTCTCACGCCTGCTCAACGGAGCTATTTTTTCCCGCTGGTAACTCCTCATTCATTACCGCAGTATTCGTGTGACTCTCTCTTGGTCAAGTGAAGGCTCCTAGCAAATGCTATCGAGACCAGGGCCTCTTTGCACGAGCCTTTTTACACAAGCCCTCGTTGAGAGCAGAGTCGTTCCTCCTTCATTGTCGATTCAGGATCAAAGATTGGTTGTCTGCAGCTCATCCAATCTATGTTTACGATTCTGAGTGTTGCTGCCGATGAAAGATTACAGCCATTGTCTTGTCCTGAAATAAAGTGGTTTATCGTGAGCTCCTTAAGCTTATAACCCGGTTTTAATCACCGGGTTGTTGTCTGTTGAGAAGGGGCTGACGTATCAACATTTCAGAGTGCTCTGTCCAGTAATATTTGAGGTTTTTTTATTTCAGACTGTCAGTAAAGTGATACAAAAAGATGTGTTAGTAACTACTTTCATTTTAGCCATTGAAACTATGGGTTTCATCAGATTGCAATATTTAATTCACAGCAGAATTGATTCTTTTTCAGATAGGGATCTGAAATAAAACATAAGTTTTATAAATACCTGTTGAATTAGCTAACTTATTGAAATTTAAGAATTAAAAAATGTTTGTCGTTTATGTGAACGATTTGTTTCCGAACCAATAACCACGGGTGTTTTAGCAATCTACCCCAATACTATGCACAGTTTTATCCACAGAAAATGTGTACAACTACTGCGGTTGATAACGACGTTTTGAGGAGTGAGATTCTGCTTTGCTGACGCTGGAAAATGACAGTTATATGAAAAGTAAATATTGAGTTTACTTGCGATGACTCTGGTCAATTCCTAAACTCCATAAACCTATTAAAGTGCGTCCGTTGCAGCTGCGTTTGAAGTGTCTGTAAAAACTATCGGAGGGGTTATGAAGTTTACCAATGAAGATACCCTGGAAGCTGTTCGCTGGATCAATGAAAAGTTTGATCGCGACGGACGTTTCCCTTCACGTTGTACGCTGAATGAATGCACAAACTATGGGATAACTCTCCAGCACGTGAAAGCCTATAAGGATTGGAGTAAAACCCCTTCAACCAGCGATGCCATAGATAGCTGGGTGAGTAGTTGGCTCAGTTCTGAAGAGATTGATCAGTTACGGGGGCGTTGCAAAAAATCACAATCACTGATTTTTCATAGAACGCTGATAAAACGGTAATCTATAAAATAAACAGGTCATAATGTCTATGAGTCAGCCGGGACTTAATAAGGCTGATCTATTCTGCTTTATCTTTAAACTCACACAGGTCCTCTATCAGGCAGGAGCCGCATCTGGGCTTACGGGCAACGCAGGTGTAACGGCCATGAAGTATTAGCCAGTGGTGGGCATCAATGAGAAACTCCCTGGGCACGAAGCGCATCAGCTTTTTCTCCACCTCAAGAACATTCTTCCCGGGTGCGATCTTAGTTCGGTTTGACACTCTGAATATGTGCGTGTCGACGGCCATGGCTGGCTGGCCAAAGGCGGTATTCAACACCACATTTGCGGTTTTACGGCCCACCCCTGGCAGTGCTTCGAGCGCTTCCCGGTTATCAGGCACTACTGAATCATGCAGATCAATCAGCATCCTGCAGGCTTTGATAATATTCTCGGCTTTAGCGTTGTAGAGGCCGATGGTTTTTATATACGCCTTTAAGCCATCGACCCCCAGTGCATAGATCGCTTCCGGGGTATTCGCTACCGGGAACAGTTTGCGGGTTGCTTTATTCACCCCAACATCGGTTGCCTGGGCTGACAGCGTCACCGCTACCAGGAGTTCAAACGGATTATTGTATTCCAACTCGGTGACGGGTTTGGGGTTCGCTTCCCGCAGGCGGGAGAATATCTGGTGACGTTTAGCGGCGTTCATAACTTCCCGGATGAGCATTTCTGTTAAGGGGAGCTATGTTAGCGGGGACAGTTGATCGGGGCAACTTATCAGCACAGTAGCAATGTGCTTTTCAGTAGATTGCTAACAGAATAAAATCAACCCGGTTGAATCTGCCGGATAGCGCTTTGGTGTTATAGTAATCAGCAGGGTAACGAGGCTATAGTTCGAGGATGTCGTGCAGAGGTAAAGCTCGTGCTGTCGTTAGCACGTGGATCTCTTTTATAGGGTTTTATGATATGGCTGTTTTATATGGTGAGTAGTGTGCCTCTTTCAGAGGAAAAAAAACTGCTGGTAATCTATCGGGTTGAAGCGGGTTGCCTGGGGCCTGAGGGTGGATCGCTGGTTGTGGCGTTTTGTGATTTTGCACAGCAAAGCATCCAATCGCTGGATAGCGACCTGATAAGCTGGAATATCATTCCCAGAAACAGTAAAACAGATCCGGAAATAGAATATAATGTTGTCGGTAAGAGAATAAGCTACGCTCAGGCTACACGATATATAGAGCTTTTCGGCCGAACTTTCGATGGTTTCGAAGCCCATTTGAGTGAGAGAATAGCGCACTATATAGAGGATTTTATGAACCGCTAGCGGCTCTTATCGCGGTGGTCTCGTTATCCTCACCTGACACCTATAGCTATATGGTCATCACTGGCCAGCACCTGTCACCCTTAATGGAATCACAATGAAAAAGACGTTTCACTTAACGCACCCAAAGCTCACTGTTCCCCGGCATGTTGACGCTATCAAACATGAAGTTAAGAAATATATTAGAAGAGAGCGTAACAAGGCATTGCCGGAAAATGCAGATTTCTGGGACTTCGACTGCCGTTTCGGGGTTGATGAGGCAACCAGTGAAATGATCCATCTGTCTGAGATTAATAAAAAGATCTCTGAGATCGAAGCGCAGCAGCTGGAATCCTTTTATCTGGAGATTCTGGCAAAGCCGGGCAATAAACCGGTTTAGACCAGAGTTTTTGGTGCTCTAAGACAAGAAAAGCGACGCAACGTCGCTTTTCTTTTTTGAGAAGGTTCACCATATCTATCAGGCTGTCTGGATCACATAGGCAGGTTGTAAACTGCGTTAATGGCCAGGCGACTAAGATAGATCGTTAGCTGTTTTAATGGCTTCGATGCTCACCCAGTAAACCCACAGATTCTACCTTATCCCGCTTCGCTGCCTTTTTCTCTTTCTGTGTCAGGAGAGGCTTTTTCTTAGACTCTTTCTTACTGTTCTTATCTTTGCTCATTTTAGTGCTCCAGGAAATATTGAATATTTACAGAACAACCACAACCACTCCTTTTCAACAGGCAGATCAGAGTGCTGTTTATAATTGCGACTGTGCCTGAAAAACGGATAGAGAATGATAATGGAGCTTTCGAACTTAGCCGAGGCTACACAGGAGAGATTAGAGATGATGTGCAGGAAGGACGCTTCATCATAGCACGGGAAGGCCCGGCGGAGATACGCTCAGTATTCGTTGTTAAACAGGGTTCGCGGCAGAAAAAATGTACAATTATGTCTTAGTTTTGTAGGTATAGCAGGGCGTTATTTGAAATCAAAAGAGATATGCCTGGCGTTTGGGTGTTAATTTTGGATCTCTGCACGTAATAAGAGAAAAAGCGATCGGAAAGTCGCTTAATCTGTTTTATCTGGTGACATCTATAATTGGTTCTCGCTATCAGCAAAACCTGGAGAGCCCTGAGAGTCGTACGGGTTAGGAAATATTCCCAGTTACCCGCACGCGCCGAGACTCGCCGGTTGGTTCGCTCGGTGCTGCCGGAGCTTTGCGCCGTTGTTCCAGTCGTTTGTCGATGATGTTTTTGACAGCAATTAGTAATCCCATGCCGACAAATGCACCCGGCGGCAGGATCGCAAAGAGGAAGCCGACATAATCATCTAAAATAATGATCTTCCAGCTTTCTGCGCTGGGGCCGAAAAGCAGCTGCATATCGCTGAACAGGGTGCCGAGGCCAAGTATTTCGCGCATGCCGCCCAGCACCATTAGTACCAGGGTGAAGCCGAGCCCCATCATGGCGCCATCCAGCAGGGATGCACCGACCGGGTTTTTAATCGCGAAGGCATCGGCCCGGCCCATGATGGCGCAGTTGGTCACAATCAGGGGGATAAAAATACCGAGGATAGTGTATAGCTCATAGGTGAATGCCTGCATCAGCAGTTCAATACAGGTTACAAATGAGGCGATAATCATCACAAAGATGGGCAGCCGAACGGACTCCGGGATAAATTTTCGGAACATCGAAATGCTCAGGTTTGAGCCCATCAGTACGATGGTGCTGGCAAGTCCCAGTCCCATGGCGTTGACGACGGTACCGGTTACCGCCAGCAGCGGGCAGAGGCCAAGTAACTGCACCAGTGCCGGGTTGTTGTCCCAGAGACCATCGAGGGTGATTTTTCTGTAATCATTCGCCATCGTATTTAGCTCCCGCCGGTTTGGCGTTCAGGTCAGACCTGTTTTCCAGTAGCTCGGTTTTGTGTTCCCGGAAATAATGGATAGCCCGGGCAGTTGCGTTAACCACAGCACGTGGTGTGATGGTTGCCCCGGTAAACTGGTCAAACCGACCACCATCCTTTTTCACTGCCCAGCTGGGATCATCATCCCCTTCATAGTGCTGGCCGTCAAAGTTATGTAGCCAGTCGGACTTTTTCAGCTCGACTTTATCTCCCAGCCCCGGAGTCTCTTTATGGGCCAGAACTCTGACACCGGCAACCGACTCATCCGCATTGATGCCGACGATCATATTGATATTGCCGGTATAGCCATCGGGTGCGGTAACCGGAATGATCACGGTAGCTACCTGACCATTACGGCGGGCCAGAAACGCTTCAACCGGCAGATTGCTGGCGGTCAGCGCCTGCGCATTAATCTCGACGGTATCTTCCAGCAGGTTATTGTCGATGCTCTCTTTAGGCACAATCTGATACAGAGCTTTTGCCCGCGCCTCACGCTCATTAACCTCAATCTGTGCCTTGGTTGATACCTGCGTCAGTGCGATGGCACCGGAGGTAATCACTGCAAAGATACTTAGCCCCAGAGCGCTGTTACGGATAGCAGTAAACATCTCCATTACTTCATCCCCCGGTTCGGTTTAGCGTGGCCGTAGCTGCGGGGTTGAGTGTACTGATCAATAAACGGAGCGCAGAGGTTCATTAATAATACAGCAAAGGCAACCGCATCAGGGTAGTTACCCCAGCTGCGGATGACAAAGACAAGTAGACCGATGCCCGCGCCGAACCAGAGTTTGCCCTTGTTACTGGTGGCCGAGGTAACCGGGTCGGTGGCGATAAAGAACGCGCCCAGCATGGTTGCCCCGGTGGTCAGATGAAAGAACGGATCGGGATACTGGTCTGGCATCAACAGAAAAAATAGCGTCGAAAAAACCGTCAGGCTTACCAGCATCGCAACTGGGGTATGCCAGGTGAATATCTTCTTGTATAACAGGAATACGCCGCCCATGAAATAGGCCGCACTCACCGCATGCCAGGCTCCGATACCGTTGGCCAGCAGGGCATTTTCTACCCACATCTCTTCAGTGGTGAAGCCTCCCCGGTGACGCATGACATCCAGCGGTGTCGCCATAGTATGCGCATCAACAGCGGCCCCGGCAGTGCCAAAAATCGCACTCAGGGTATCCCCCATAGAGAGCACTGACCAGCCTTCGCCAGTCATCACAAAAGGGGCAGCCCAACTGGTCATCTGCACCGGAAATGAGACCAGCAGCAGGGCGTAGGCAACCATGGCCGGATTAAAGGGGTTGTTACCCATCCCGCCATAGAGTTGCTTGGCAATCGCGATAGCGACGATGATACCCACCGTCATCACCCACCAGGGGGCAAAAGGCGGTAGTGCCAGGCCCAGCAATACCGCAGTAACTACTGCACTGTAATCGGTCAGATAGAAGCTCACGGGACGCTTACGCAACTTAACAATAGCGGCTTCCAGACCAAGTGCCAGTAGGGTTCCCCACATTACCTGAATCAGCGTGCCCCAGCCAAAAAAGAAGGTCATTGCCGCCAGTCCGGGAAGGGTGGCGATCAGCACAGTAAGCATCACGCTGCCGGTACTGCCTGCCCGGTGTGCGTGAGGAGATGTGATTCTAATCAGTGCCATTCTGTTTACTCTGGTCTGCCGTTTTTACGTAAACGGATTATTAAAAACGACTATATAAAATAATTAATCGACTATTCGGAAAAACGTTCCAGGGTCGAGTTGAGCTTATCTGCCTGCGCCTGGGCCGCCAGAAGCTCCTCTTCCAGCGATTGTATATTGCCATCTTCAGCTTTACTGAGCGCCCGCTCCGCTTTGGTGACCGCTGCCCGAGCCATCGCCGCATCTATCTTCAACTGTTTCAGGTCGATACCCTGTGCTGCTGCGGCAGCGGCTTTTTCTGCTTCAGCGGCATCCAGAGTGGCTTTGGCCGCATCATGGCGAAGCATTAACGCCTCTATATCCGCAACTAACGCTGGATCTTCCTCGCCTTCGGGTAGCTCTGCCAACAGCTTTTCAGCCTTCTTCAGCTTGGTGCGCATAATGGACACCTGCTGTTTCAGCGTTTTAAGGTCGGTAACGGGTGGTGTATCTGTTTCAGTTACCGGTTTCGTCACTGGGCCGCCGCTCGCTTGTGCCAGTTCGTCCTGCAGGGTTTGCAGTTTATCTTTCAGCTTATCAACCCCTGCGGCCATTTTATCCGCAGCCGGACTGTCGGACTCAACGGCTGCTTTCCAGGCGTTTTCTGCTTTATTAACTTTAGCCTGCATCGCAGAGATATCGGCTTCCAGTTCAGCGGTGTTGATGGTTGCTGTTGTGACTGTAGTTGTGATTGTCGTTGCAGGCAGGGACTGCACATTAGCCAGTTCATCCTGCAGGGTGGTCAGTTTCTCTTTCAGTTTTTCTACACCGGCGGCCATTTTATCCGCAGCCGGACTGCCGGACTCAACGGCTGCTTTCCAGGCACCTTCCGCTTTATCGACTTTAGCCTGCATCGCCGCGATGTCGGCTTCCAGTTCAGACGTATCAACTGCGGCAGCGGCTGTGACTGCACCACTGTCCGCGTCTTTGTAAGCTTTTTCTGCGTTGACGGCTTTTTCCTGCAGCTCTGTGACCTGGGCTCTTAGTGAGCTGATATCACCGTCACCACTCGCTTCCGCTGCTGCTAATAGTTTTTCAGCTTTTTTCAGCTTGGTGCGGGCGATTGCCGCATTGTTTTTTAGTTGTTTCAGATCGGTTTCAGGTGCTGTCTGGCTCTGTACCGGAGTGTTCTGAGCTTCGGCATAAGCTTGTTCAGCCTGATCTGCTTTTACCTGCAGCTGTTGCAGCGTAGCCTGCAGTGGCTCGATACCGTCGAGTCCTTTGTCTTGCGCATTTGCCAGGGCTTTTTCCGCTTTCTTTAGCTTAGTCCGGGCGATTGCAGCATTGCTCTTCAGCTGTTTCAGATCCGCTGTGGCGGCATCCGCCGCACTAGCTGCGGTGGGGGCAGCGCTGGTTTTCAGGGCCGCATCTTTCTTCGCCGCCTGCGCTGCCGCCGCTTCGATGGCGCGCTGCTTGCGGCGTTCTTCTTTTTCAATCTTGTCCCGTTCGAGGCGCTCTAAGCGGGCTTCGAAACGGATTCGTGCATGGTCAGCTTTGCGCTGCTCAGCATCCTCTTTACGAATCTCCGCTTTGGCAAAGCGATAATACTGCACCAGTGGGATGTTACTCGGACAGACATAGGAGCAGGCACCGCATTCGATACAGTCGAACAGATTGTGGTGCCGGGCTTTTTCAAACTCTTTGCCTTTAGCAAACCAGTGTAGCTGTTGTGGCAGCAGTTCGACCGGACATACCTGTTCACACATGCCGCAACGAATACAGGCCTGTGCCGGTGGTTGCGGTGGCATCTCCTCAATAGAACCGGCAATCAGACAGTTGGTCGTCTTGATAACCGGAATCTGCTCGTTGATAACCGTGATGCCCATCATCGGGCCGCCGACAATCAGTCGGTGCATCTGTTCGCGTCGGACGTCAGCATGATCCAGCAGATCGCAGAAGCGGGTGCCGATGCGCACTTCATAATTCTGTTTGTGGCCAGCAGCCTGCCCGGTGACGGTTACAACTCTTGAAATCAGTGGTTCTCCATAGGCAACCGCGCGGTAAATTGCAGTCGTCGTGCCGACGTTCTGGCAAACAATACCGACATCCGCCGGAATTTTACCGCTGGGCACTTCAACATCGGTGAGCAGTTTGATCAGCTGTTTTTCACCACCGGAAGGATACTTCGTCGGTGTGATGACAATATCCAGGTTGAGCGGGCTGTTATCCAGCGCTGCATGCAGGGCGCGGATTGCCTGTGGTTTGTTATCTTCGATACCGACCATGATATGCAGTGGTTGCAGCAGATGTGCGATGATCTCGATACCGCCAAGAATCTCATCAGCACGTTCGCGCATCAGCATATCATCGGCGGTGATATAGGGCTCGCACTCCGCAGCGTTGATGATCAGTGTATTGACGATATGATCATCACCCAGATGCAGTTTCACATCGGTGGGAAAGCCTGCGCCACCCATGCCGGCGACGCCTGCCTGACGGATATACTCGATCAGCGCCGGCTTCGGCAGCCGGGTGTAGTCTTCAAGCCCCTGATGTTCGATCCACTCATCTTTACCGTCTGATTCGATGATCAGACAGCCGGCTTCCATACCGGACATATGCGGCACCGGGTGCGATTCGATGGCGACAACGGTCCCGGAGATAGATGAGTGAATATTCGCGCTTATCCGCCCGACCGCTTCAGCGACTTTCTGACCTTTTAACACCCGGTCGCCGACATTGACGACAGGGTCAGCAGGTAAACCGATATGCTGTTGCAGTGGCAGGACGATGCGCGTAGGAACCGGCGCCAGAGAAATAGGCGCTCCGGTGGACTGCTTTTTGTTTTCCGGAGGGTGAATGCCGCCATGAAAACCATGCACTCTGACCGTATTTTTCATGCGTCTGCCTCCTGAGCGATCCCCGGATGGCGGTCGGTGGCAATTAGTTCTACGCCCGATTTCGGCACTGGCCACTGCCAGCTGTTCAGCGTGGGTTCGATGGGTAACATATCAATACAGTCAACAGGGCAGGGTTCAACGCACAGATCACAGCCGGTACATTCGGACACAATAACGGTGTGCATCTGTTTTGCTGCACCGAGAATCGCGTCTACAGGGCAGGCCTGGATGCACTTGGTGCAGCCGATACATTCATCTTCGCGGATGTAGGCGACTTTCTTAATCTGCTCTTCGCCGTGCTCGGAATCCAGTGGAGTTGCTTCGACATCCAACAGGTCTGCCAGAGCTTCGATGGTGCTTTGGCCGCCGGGAGGGCACTTGTTAATCGCCTCTTCGTTGTTAACAATCGCTTCGGCATAGGGACGACAGCCCGGATGGCCGCACTGACCGCACTGGGTTTGGGGCAGCAGCGAGTCGACCTGGTCAACCAGAGGGTTGCCTTCGACTTTAAAGCGGATTGAGGAATAGCCCAGCAGGATACCGAATACCAGGCCCAGTCCCAACAATACCAGCACGGCAATTAATACAGCGCTCACGGTAACTCCTTAAAACTGAACCAGACCGGTAAAACCGAGGAAGGCGAGTGACATCAGGCCCGCAGTCACCATGCCGATCGCGGTTCCCTGAAACGGAACCGGTACGTCAGCAACGGCGATACGTTCCCGCATGGCGGAAAACAAAATCAGCGCCAGGGAAAAACCCACCGCAGCGCCAAAACCATAGGCGATTGACTCAACAAAGCCGTTCATCTTTTTAATGTTCAGCAGTGCCACACCAAGAACGGCACAGTTGGTTGTAATCAGCGGCAGGAAGATACCCAGTAACTTGTAGAGCAGCGGGCTGGTTTTACGCACCACCATTTCGGTGAACTGCACAACGACCGCAATCACCAGAATAAAGGAGATGGTTTTCAGGTAGGTCAGGTCCAGTGGTTCCAGCAGATAGGTGTAGACGAGATAACTGCAAATTGACGATAGTGTGAGCACAAACGTGGTGGCCAGTGACATCCCCATCGCCGTTTCAAGCTTATTGGACACGCCCATAAAGGGGCACAGACCCAAAAACTGAACCAGTACGAAGTTGTTCACCAGAACGGTGCTGATAATTATTAGCAGATAATCAGTCATAAGATTCGTTACATCATCACCGGTATCGGGCTACCGGTACGGCCTTAAAATTAGAAAGTTCTAAAGTTTACCGATTTTAGCGACTTTCCGGTATAGCTTTATGGTTGATGTGTCTCAATTTTTCTGCACCTGCGTCATGAAAAGCAGCTGTATTTGCCGCTGTACAGGTTAATTCCGGCCTTTAACGATTATCCGGGTCTGAACTGAATCAGACCCGGATAGTATGTCGTTAGTATCGCGCAGAATCAGATTGCGCCGTTTTCGCGTAACAGTTCCAGAATCGCATTGGCCTGAGCCGCGACAGGCTGTGCTGAAGCGTTTAGGCTCAGGTCGGCACTGCCGCCATCCAGATCAACCATCAGAGCAGCATCAGGCAACGCTGTTGTAGCGGCATCGGTGAGCACCAGCAGGCCATTCTCATTGAACAGGCTGATCACCTGGCCGATCTCCGCTGTCACTGTGCTGTTGTTCAGCACCGCCACTGCGCGGCCCTGATTGAACAACTGGCGCTCAGTAGTATACAGCAGGGTATCGCGCTGCTCCTGAGAGCCGCCACGGATCGCCAGAGTCAGTGCTTGCTGACCAAAACGACGCTCCCGGTCCTGTTTGCTGATAGCGCTGGTGGTGGTCACCAGATTGTCGCTGACAATATTGTTTTCACCGTCATCCGCAGCGATCATACCGGCCGCCACGGTGATGTTAGTGAGTCGGTCAATGATGATAAATGAGCCGGTGGTGTGGTGAGAACGGTAATCGTCCGTCACAACCGGGCGCTCGAGGGTGATTTCACAGCGGCCAATCTCATTCAGTTTCAGAGTTGCCGCCGGGTGTGCTTGCTGAGTGTTGACGTCTACGCAGTAACGAATACTGCTGATGCCGCCAGCAACGGTTTGAGTCGCCATTTTGATATCATATTGACGGCCGGGGATCAGTTGCTGTTCGGCCATCCACACAACCATCGCATCAAAGCGGTTGCTGACCTGAGTGTTATCACTGCTGTGCACGATCATATCGCCACGGCTGATGTCGATCTCATCTTCCAGTGTCAGAGTCACCGCCATCGGTGGAAACGCTTCCTGCAGTTCACCATCAAACGAGACAATCGATTTCACCCGGCTGCTCTTGCCAGATGGCAGTACGGTGATCGCATCACCCGGGCGTACCACACCGGAGCCCAGTGTGCCGCAATAGCCACGGAAATCCAGGTTAGGGCGGTTAACATACTGCACCGGGAAGCGCAGCTGCTCGAAGTTCTGGTCATTGGCGATCTCAATCGTTTCCAGATACTGCATCAGTGGCGCTTCTCTATACCACGGCATATTCTCGCTCAGGTTGACGACGTTATCGCCTTTGAGGGCCGATAATGCGACAAAATGGATATCCTTCAGATCCAGATCGGCGGCGAAACTGAGGTAATCCTGCTTAATCTCTTCGTAACGGGCTTCACTGTAGTCCACCAGGTCCATCTTGTTGATGGCGACGATGGTGTGTTTGATACCCAGCAGGGACACAATAAAGCTGTGACGCTTGGTCTGAACCTGAACACCGTGGCGGGCATCGATAAGAATAATCGCCAGATCACAGGTAGATGCGCCGGTGGCCATGTTGCGGGTGTACTGCTCATGTCCGGGGGTGTCAGCGATGATAAACTTACGCTTCTCGGTTGAGAAGTAACGGTAAGCCACATCGATGGTGATACCCTGTTCACGCTCGGCTTGCAGACCATCAACCAGCAGTGCCAGATCCAGTTCCGCACCGGCATTACCGACTTTGGCGTTGTCTGCGTGCAGTGCAGCTAGTTGATCTTCATAGATCATTTTGGAATCGTGTAACAGACGACCGATCAGGGTCGATTTACCATCATCTACGCTGCCGCAGGTAAGAAAGCGCAGTAGTTCTTTGTTTTCATGCTGTGCCAGATAAGCTTCGATATCGCTGGCGATCAGATCGGACTGATGACTCATGATTGTGTTCCGTATTCTTAAATTCTGTACAGTGCTGTCACTGAGGTTCTGTTGGTGGCAACAAAAGCGTTAGAAGTAACCTTCCATCTTCTTCTGTTCCATCGATCCAGCGCCGTCGTTATCGATTACCCGGCCCTGACGCTCGGAGGTTGTGGTCAGCAGCATCTCCTGAATAATCTCAGGCAGGGTTTGCGCGGAAGATTCAACGGCACCGGTTAAGGGGTAGCAACCCAGGGTGCGGAAGCGAACCATCTTCATCTCTGGCACTTCACCCTCGTCCAGCGGTAGGCGCTCATCATCCACCATGATCTCAACCCCATCACGAACCACAATCGGGCGTTCAGCCGCAAAGTAGAGCGGTACAATCGGGATGCTTTCCAGATAGATATACTGCCAGATATCCAGCTCGGTCCAGTTAGACAGAGGGAAAACACGGATGCTTTCGCCTTTATCAATACGGGTATTAAAAGTGTTCCACAGCTCGGGGCGCTGGTTCTTCGGGTCCCAGCGATGGTTCTTGTCGCGGAATGAGAATACCCGCTCTTTCGCCCGGGATTTCTCCTCGTCACGACGCGCGCCACCAAAGGCAGCATCAAACTTATATTTATTCAATGCCTGTTTCAGGCCCTGGGTCTTCATCACATCAGTGTGTTTTTTTGACCCATGGGTAAAGGGGCCAATACCCATATCAACGCCTTCCTGGTTGATATGTACTATCAGATCCATACCTGCTTCTTCCGCCATCTTATCGCGGAAGCTGATCATCTCTTTGAACTTCCAGGTGGTATCAACATGCATCAGGGGAAAGGGCGGTTTACCTGGATAGAAAGCTTTACGGGCCAGATGCAGCATGACCGCCGAATCTTTACCGACGGAGTAAAGCATGACCGGATTTTCAAACTCCGATGCAACTTCGCGAATAATGTGAATGCTTTCTGCTTCCAGCTGACGCAGGTGGGTCAGTCTGTGTTCCGGCAATTGACTCATAGTGATTAACTCTTTCCGCATACCTGATAAATGTCACGGTAGCGCCCAGCGCTGCAGATCCTGATGGATTAGCCAGCATAAGCGATACGCTACCTTATAATGGCGGCTATTATGGCAGATCTATTTTTAAAATCAAAAAGAATATGTTGGAATGTTTTAGTAACTTTTAGGAATAAGAAGGTGCTGCTCTATACGAATGAGTGCTTTACATTTGAGTAGATCTCGCCGTCAAAGTCTCTTATATCAAAAAGGAATTAATAAATTAATAATTATTATTTTGAGTTATAAAGAGCGCTGGCTATTATAGCGCATTCTGATTTTGCGGTAATCCGTCTGAAATATGACGGGCAACTTTTTGTAGTGCAGCTGAGAACGTTGATGGAAATAGCATACAGCTTTGCCGGCCTGGTGGTTGGTTTTATAGTCGGCCTGACAGGGATAGGTGGTGGCGCTTTAATGACGCCCATACTCATTGTTGTCTTCGGTATTCCGCCAGTGACAGCAGTCAGTACTGATTTGTTGTATGCAGCGATTACTAAATTTGGCGGCAGTATCTCCTACGCCCGCAAAAAACTGGTTGAGTGGCGGGTGGTGTTTTTGCTGCTCGGTGGTAGTATCCCCGGATCGCTGCTGACGCTGAATTATCTCGACGGTCTGGGCGGGCTTGAGAAAGTTGAATATCTGATGAACATAACGCTGGGGGTGTCGTTGGTTCTCACCTCTGTGGCGGTGTTTTTCAGAACCCGGATAAGAGAGTCCGTTATTAAGCTTGAAGGCACCCGGTTTGAAAAGCAGGGTCGTCGCTATCGTCCCTATGTGACGCTTATCATGGGGATCGTACTCGGAGCCTTAGTGACTCTCTCTTCTGTGGGGGCTGGTGCGCTGGGCACAGCATTACTTATTCTTCTCTATCCGCGGATGACGATGCAGACGCTGGTGGGTACTGATCTGGTGCATGCTGTGGTGCTGACCAGTGTTGCCGGGGCCGGGCACTATGGGATGGGGAATGTGGATCTCTGGTTGCTGCTATGTCTGGTGATCGGTTCGCTGCCGGGCGTTTTCCTGGGTAGTCATTTTGGCAGCAAGCTGTCACCGAGAGTGATACAGCCCATTATGGGAACACTGTTGCTGGCGATTGGCATGCGCTTTGTACTGGCAGGCTAAGCAACGGGTTGCAAGTGCAAGACTGCATTTTTGAATTGTAATTTTTAAGGGTGAGGGCCGGTTAACCGGCGGTAATAGACAATGTATCAATATAATGAACAGGATCAGAATCTGATCAATGCGCGGGTTGAGCAATATCGCGATCAGACCCGCCGTTTTCTGGCAGGTGAAATTCCCGATGAGGAGTTCCGTGGCCTGCGTCTGATGAATGGTCTTTACATTCAGCGTCAGGCTCCGATGCTGCGTATTGCGGTACCTTACGGTCTGATGAACTCTGTTCAGGTGCGTAAGCTGGCAGATATCACCCGTAAATATGATAAGAACTATGCGCACTTCACCACCCGGACCAATGTTCAGCTGAACTGGCCGAAACTGGAAGAGGTGCCGGATATTCTGGCTGAACTGGCAGAGGTGCAGATGCATGCGATCCAGACCAGTGGTAACTGTCTGCGCAATACCACCACCGATCATTTCGCCGGTGTTATTGCGGATGAGATCGAAGACCCGCGCCCCTGGTGTGAGATGATTCGTCAGTGGACGACACTGCACCCGGAATTTGCCTATCTGCCACGTAAGTTCAAGATCGCCGTCACCGGTGGCCCTGAGGACCGGGCTGCGTCACAGGTGCATGATATCGGTCTGCACATGGTGAAAAATGCAGCAGGAGAGATCGGTTTTGAAGTACTGGTCGGCGGTGGCCTGGGCCGTACCCCGGTGATTGGCAAAGTGATCCGTGAGTTCCTGCCAAAACAGGATCTGCTGACCTACCTTGAAGCGATCCTGCGGGTGTATAACCTGAATGGACGTCGGGATAACAAGTACAAAGCGCGCATCAAAATTCTGGTGAATGCGCTGGGAATTGACGAGTTCAGAAATCGGGTTGATGCCGAGTGGGACGTGATCCGTAACACCGAGTTGGCGCTGACCGATGACTATATCGCCAAAATTAAGGGTTATTTTGCGCCGCACCCCTACGCGTCTGATGCGGTCGACGGTATCTCTGTACTGGAAAACCAGCTGGAAGATAACGCTGAGTTCCGCGCCTGGTATGAACGCAATACCCGTGAGCACAAAATTGCCGGATACCGCGCGGTGGTGATCTCCCTGAAACCTCATCTTAAGCCACCGGGTGATATCACCGATGTGCAGCTGGATGCGGTTGCTGATCTGGCGGATACCTTCAACTTTGGTGAGATCCGCAGTACTCACGACCAGAATCTGGTATTCGCTCACGTAGCAGCCGGTGATCTGTATACCCTGTGGCAGTCTCTGCGTGATCTCAATCTGGCACGGGCCAACATTGGCACCCTGACCGATATGATTGTCTGCCCCGGATTTGATTTCTGCTCCCTGGCGAATGCTCATACACTGGGTGTCGCTGAGCAGATCAACGAAAAGTTTGATGATCTTGATTACCTCTACGGTATCGGTGATATCAAACTGAATATGTCGGGTTGTATCAACGCCTGTGCCCATCACCATGTTGCCCATATCGGTATTCTGGGTGTGGATAAGGGGGGGGAAGATTATTACCAGATTACCCTGGGTGGCTCCTCACGGGAGGATGCGTCACTGGGTAAAATAATTGGTAAAGCGGTGCCTCAGGCTGAGGTTGCCGACACCATTGAAAAGATCCTGCAGGTTTATGTTGCAAACCGTAGTGAAGATGAGCGTTTTATCGAAACCGTTCGCCGTATCGGTCTCGAGCCGTTTAAGGAGAGAGTTTATGCCGCTGTTAATTAATCGTGTGGTCGCTGACGACAGTTGGTTGCTGGTTGATGAAGACAATCTTTCTGCGCACATCGATGAAGACATTGTTGTGCCCTACGAGTTGTTTTCTGCACATACCGACTCTCTGATCAATGCTGCGGGCAAACTGGGTGTGCGTATCAATGGTGATCAGGATCTGAATCTGATTCTGCAGCATCTCGATAAGGTGTCACTGGTTGCCATTGAGTTCCCGGCGTTCACCGATGGACGGGGCTTCAGTTTCGCCAGAATCCTGCGCCGTTCTGGTTTTTCCGGGCAGATTCGTGCCGAGGGTGATGTCACCCGTGACCGTCTGGAGTATATGGAACGCTGTGGTTTTGATGCTTTTGCGATCCCGGCAGATCGTTACAGCGATGATATCGTTAGCGCCTTTGGTGAAGTGCCGGTGCACTATCAGGGCAGTGCTGATGATGAACGACCTATTTTCCGCCAGAACTGATCAGGGCCAGAGCGATGAGTGAACAAATATCCGCCGCACTAGAAGCGAAGATAACCCATACCATATCTGTTTTGCAGCAGGCCGCTGCGGAGTATGCAGAAGGTAAGGTTGTGTTTGCCAACAGTCTGGGTGCGGAAGATGTGGTGATTACCGATCTGATCAGCAAGCATACCCCGAAGATCGGCATGTTTGTGCTGGATACCGGTCGTTTGCCGGAAGAAACACTGAAGCTGCTGACCGACGTGCAGGCACTCTATCGCAATCTGCAGGTTGAGGTGTACTACCCGGAAGCGACCGATGTTGAAGATTACGTCCGCACGAACGGTGTTAATGCCTTCTATGAAAGCCAGGAGATGCGTAAAGGTTGCTGTTTTGTGCGCAAGATCAAACCGCTGAAACGGGCTTTAACGAACCGTGATGCCTGGATTACCGGGCTGCGTCGTGAACAGTCGGTTACCCGCGATGAGATTGGCTTTAAAGAGTTTGACGAAGGTAATGGCATCGATAAGTTTAATCCGCTGGCGGACTGGACTGAAAAAGAGGTGTGGGCTTATATCCACGCCAATAAACTGCCTTACAACGCATTGCATGATCAGCACTATCCAAGTATTGGTTGTGCACCCTGTACCCGGGCTGTGGCTGCGGGTGAAGATGTCAGGGCCGGACGCTGGTGGTGGGAAAACCCTGAAACCCGTGAGTGTGGATTGCATCCTGGAACGCCGCCAACCGGGCAGGCGGAGGCCAAACCGATCAATGTAATGGACTTTCTGCCGAAGTAAATTTATCACCGATAACCTACAAAGCCCGCTACTTGCGGGCTCTTTTCTGCTATCTTTTGATACACTAGCTGTTAAATTCAGGTGAATTAAACATCTGTTTTTCATAGGGTTATCAGCTCTGCACTTTCTGAGGAAGCCTCTTTGGATTATCTGCCGTTATTTTTTAAGCTCAATGATCGGACCGCGCTACTGGTTGGTGGCGGCCAGGTTGCGCTGCGTAAAGCGACCCTGCTAACCCGTGCGGGTGCGAGAGTCATCGTGGTCGCCCATCGGGTTGAGACTGAGTTGGTTGAACTGGTTGAGCAGCACAGTGGACAGGTGATTATTGGTGAATATCACAGTGGCCTGCTGAATGATGCTTATCTGGTGATCGCTGCGACCGATGATGATCAGCTTAATGAACGGGTACACTTTGATGCCGTTGAACGGCATATACCGGTTAATGTCGTCGATAACCAGCCTCTGTGTACCTTTATTTTTCCTGCGATTGTGGATCGCTCGCCCATTGTGATCGGTATCTCCTCGGGTGGTGAGTCGCCGGTGCTGGCCCGTTTGCTGAGAGCTAAACTGGAAACCTGGATTCCTCAGGGGTACAGCCGTCTGGGCAGGCTTGTCGGGCAGTTCCGCCAGCAGGTGAAAGAGACTTTCAGTAACGTCGAACGGCGCCGGATTTTCTGGGAAAAAATTATGCAGGGCCAGGTGGCGGAGAAGGTGTTTGCCGGGCGGGATAAAGAAGCCCGAGCTCTACTGGAGTCAGCCCTGGAAAGCGCGGACCCCGATCATCAGGTCGGAGAAGTGTATCTGGTGGGTGGCGGACCCGGTGACCCGGAACTGCTGACCTTTAAGGCGCTCAGACTGATGCAGCAGGCCGATGTTGTTCTTTACGATCAGTTGGTATCACCGGAGATCGTTGATCTGTGTCGACGTGATGCAGATCGTATCTTTGTCGGTAAACGGCGTGATAATCACGCGGTGCCGCAGCAGGATATTAATGAACTGTTGGTCAAACATGCGTTGCAGGGGCGTCGGGTGTTGCGTTTGAAGGGGGGCGATCCGTTTATCTTTGGGCGTGGCGGCGAAGAGCTACAAACCCTGAAACAGCACAATATCCCGTTTCAGGTGGTGCCGGGCATCACCGCGGCCAGTGCCTGTTCAACCTATGCCGGCATTCCGCTCACCCATCGGGATTATGCTCAGTCGGTCAGGCTGGTGACCGGGCAGTTGAAAAACCGAACCTCTGATCTCGATTTTGATGAATTGGTGCATCCGAACCAGACCATCGTTTTCTATATGGGTCTGCACACGTTGAACTCACTCTGTGAACAGCTGATCGCCCACGGCAAGTCTGCCGATACACCCGCCGCCATTGTCTCAAACGGTACCCGGGCGGATCAGCAAGTATTAACTGGTACCTTAAGCAGCCTGCCGGAGCTTCAGCGTCAGGCTCAGCTTCCTGCGCCTGCACTGATTATTGTTGGCGAGGTCGTGCAGTTGCATGAAAATCTGGCCTGGTTTGGCGAAGAGGTGTTGCACAACCATGGTCTGATTCTGCCGGATGCTCATTAGCGATAGAGTCTATCGAAGCGTTAAAGCGTTAAGTCAGGGCTGTTCTATCAAGAGGAACAGCCGATAACATGACTATGAATATAATAATAATGTGCAGGTCATGTTCAGGTAAGAGCAACTGATCTGCATAATGACCCGCACGTAAGGTGGTGACGATGGATGAACAGGGTAAAAGGATTTTTACGCTCGATTTTGTAAAGGACAGAATTGATAATCTGCCGCTTTTGCCCACGGTTGTTGAGCAACTTAAGTTGCTGAGTAATGACGCCGTCGACTTCTATTCTAAGGTAGCAGAGCTGGCCGAGCAGGACCCGCCACTCGCGGCTAAGGTTCTCTCTGCTGCTCATACGGTGCCCTGCGGTCCGATCAGACCCGTCTATGTCATCGAAAAAGCGCTCGAACGGATCGGTGTTTTTAATACCCTGGATCTGATGGACCAGCTAACATCAACCAGCGTGTTTGAACCGACCAGTCCCGGCCATAAAATAGGTTGGCGACATTCGGTTGAGACCGCCAGACTCAGTCGTTTTCTGGCAGAGAATGTGGTTGGATTTAATGTCAATCCTGACCTGGCGTATATGTCCGGCTTACTCCACGATATCGGGCGTTTTGTACTGTTACAAATCGCAGTTAAAGCGGTCGAGGCGGTAGATACGAAGGGCTGGAACTCCCCCGAGGAGCTCTCTGATGTTGAACAGCAGGTCTATGGTTTTACACATGCTGAAGTCGGCTATCTGGCGGCTCAGCACTGGAACTTGCCGCGCACCATTACCAATATGCTACGTTTTCATCACCACTATGACCTTTGGGCGTTTGAAACGGTCTCTGTCCCTTTTAAACAGCTGCTGACGATTGTTCAGTTTGCCGATTTTCTCAGTGTGCTGATGATCAAAAACCCTGAGTGGCCGGCCTGGTCAAAGACCCAGCTCAAGGGAGCTATTGTTGAATTTTGTATCCACAAGAGCTGGCCGCCGATCGACTTCCCCATCAATAAGCTGGTGGCACAGTTGCCGAAAATCTCAGAGCAGTGTCAACGGGTACTGATTAGAGCCGGGACGGCCTGAGACATCCTGTTTGGCTAATATTAATAGCGTAAACAGGGTGATCTGCAGCGCTTCACTCTGTGATACTTCCGTTAGCCTTTAACGCGAGTACGCAGATGAGTAGTGCAGATAAACAGTAAACATAAACTATCCCTATATATCAGCCTGTCTCTGCGCTTAGTCAAATTTGCCTTTACGGTATCGGTTAATCGCTTTGTTTATCTCTTTTATTCGAGCGTCATGACAGAAGTCCGGGACTTTCCTGCTTTGTACGCTATGGAAACCGATACCGTTCAATTCATGGGTGACTGCTTTCTCTCCAAACCGTTGCATTAGCCGCTCGATCATAGCCTGTTTGTCATAGTTGATATTACAGGTGATCGCGCCACCCAGGCGGGACCAGACCGTCTGCAGCTGTTCATCGTAACCCAGAGCATCGCTAGCGCTGAAACCATTCTCATAGTGATAGAGGTAAACCTCAGGCGCTATATTCCATTGGGTCATGCCGCCTGAGCCGTTGTATTCGGTCTGCTCCGGTTTGACTGAGTTGCTACAACCCGACAGTAGCAGGGTTGATATACAGATGCATGCGCTGATCGTTCTTATCATAGGGATCCGGAATTAAACTGCTTAATAAGTGTTATGCTCTGTTCATGACAGTTTATCGGGCCAGATACTCAAGGCAAATAATTTCTGCGTTTCGGTTTGGTGGAGATTGATTTTAATGGGGGCGAAACGGGGCTGTTTCTGATGCCTGCATCGGTGCTGTTTGTCAGATGTTGCCCAGGACGATTTATGGTACCTGTATTGGGTACTGTACTGCCTTTTTAATGATGCCATCACTGTTGCTCTGGCTGAATTATCACTATATTGGCCTGAGTTAGTAAAACCTAAGACTCATTTAATACCGCAAAAGGAAGCGCTATGCCCAGCTGCATAATCAATGACCGGGAGATGCACTATCTGGATCAAGGGGAGGGGTTTCCGTTACTTCTGGGGCACAGTATTCTCTGGGATAGCAGAGCCTGGGCTCCTCAGCTTCAGCTACTCTCCGAGCATTTCCGTTGTATTGTCCCTGATCTATGGTCTCATGGTCGGTCTCAATCCGTGGATGAGAGCGGTCTGAGCATCGAGGCTCTGGCGGAGGAGTATCATCTGCTGATGCAACAGCTGGGAATTGAACGCTATAGTGTGCTGGGCATGTCGACCGGTGGACTCTGGGGCGCCAGGCTGGCGATGAAATACCCGGATGAAGTTGCCAGCCTGACACTGATTTCCTGTTATCTGGGCATTGAAACCCCGGAAAATCACGGCGATTTACTGCAACTGATCAATATGGTTGAGCCGATGGACGAGATTCCTTCTGAAGTGCTGGATGCCATCGTTGAACTTTTTTTCACGGAAGAGACGCAGGCGCTTCATCCGGCACTGGTGGAAACGTTGCGGTTTGATCTGATGTTTCTGTCGCCTGAACAGATTCGCGGTATTGTTGCTCTGTGCAGGATTCTGTTTCAGCGTCAGTCGGTGTTGGATGAGATTGCGGCTATTCGCTGTCCGACTTTGCTGGTTGCGGGCCAGCATGACCGGTCTCATCGGCGGGCACAGGCTGAAGAGATGGCCCAGTTGATGCCTGAGAGCCAGTTTTCCGTGATTGAAAATGCCGGTCATATGCTGACACTGGAACAACCCGATCAGGTGAACCTGTTACTCGCTCGGTTTCTGGCCTCAATTGACGAGGCAAACGTGGATGTGAGCAAACTGGTCTTTATCTGATGCCGGAGTTGTTATCCTGCTGGTATGTTTACATCCTGCGCTGCGCAGACGACTCGCTTTATACCGGTGTGACCACCGATACCGGGCGAAGAGTAAAAGAGCATAATCAGAATGACCGTCTTGGCGCTAAATATACCCGTGTGCGTCGCCCGGTCAGCTTGGTTTATCGTGAGTCCTGTAACAGTCGTTCAGAAGCCTGCAAGCGGGAAGCGCAAATTAAAGCGCTGTCCCGAGCTGCGAAACTGAAGCTACTGCAGGCAACCGCCGATCAG
This sequence comes from uncultured Amphritea sp., assembly GCF_937127095.1. Lineage (GTDB taxonomy): Bacteria > Pseudomonadota > Gammaproteobacteria > Pseudomonadales > Balneatricaceae > Amphritea. Next base: position 30,559 of record NZ_CAKZLP010000048.1, on the reverse strand, counting down.
TAGCAGTTAATCTTCAGGCTTCCTTCATCTCTATCGGATCACCAGAAACAGCGAGATGTTGTCCCGGATAATCTTTAGCAGTACCGAGGAACGATCCCTCTTAAGCGCGCTGCGAAGCGTTTCGACATCATGTACTGCAATACGATTTGCACTGACGATAATGTCATCCGGACGTATGCCGTTGTATGCGGCCTTGGAATTGGGGGTCAACGCCGTTACCACAACCCCACCATCAGCGTTATTCTCAAACTGAGCACCTTCCAGCAGCGGATGTAAACTCTTACCGCTATAGGACAGGTCGTCTCTGGCGATCACTTTAACACCAACTTCAAGGGATCTGTTCTGCCGTAGAATCTGAAGACGTAACATCTCTCCGATGGTAGCCATTGAGATCTGGCTACGTAACCGGGCCGCGGATGAAGTGATCGCTTCATCGACATGGGTAATGATATCCCCCGGTTCAATACCCGCTCCTGCCGCCGGAGAGTTCTCTTCAACCTGAGTAATTAAAACGCCTTTCTGGCCGTTTTTGAGGCCGAAGGCTTCAGAAAGCTCCGGGGTGATATCCTGCACGCCAACACCGATATCACCGCGTTTCACCTCACCATAGAGCAATAACTGATGCATGCTGGCGGTCACCATATTACTCGGAATCGCAAAACCTATACCGACATTGCCGCCTGCCGGGGAGATGATGGCGGTATTGATACCCACCAGCTCGCCCCGAAGATTGACCAACGCTCCACCAGAATTGCCCGGATTGATTGAGGCATCTGTCTGGATAAAGTTCTCATAGCCTTCAATACCCAGGCCACTGCGACCGATGGCGCTGACAATACCCGTTGTCACCGTTTGTCCCAGGCCAAATGGGTTACCGATAGCGACCACAAAGTCGCCGACCCTGGTGACCGAAGAGTCTGCAATTTTAACCTCAGATAGCTGTTCTGCTTCAATTTTAAGAGTGGCGATATCAAGCTCCGGGTCGATACCTACGACCTGCGCGGCAAAACTGCGTCCATCTATCAGGCTGACCTGAACCTCATCGGCGCCCTTGATCACATGATAGTTGGTGATAACAACACCCTCTGCGGCATTAACAATAACGCCCGAGCCTGCACTTTGCTGTTTTCTTTCAGGCTGTCGATATTGTTGAAACTGATCTTCGGGAATATTAAAAAAGCGACGGAAGAAGGGGTCATTGAGAAGGGGGTTGTAGCGGTTTACTTCGGTGGAGTAGGTCGCGATATTCACCACCGCAGGGTTAACCTTTTCCAGCATCGGTGCGAGTGATGGCAACGGCCCCTGATTGGGTAAGCTAATCGGCAGATTCGCGGATACTGTCTGGGTAAACATCAGACTGAGGATAACTAACAGCGTTGCTGTAAAACGGTGTCCCATCGTGAATAATCCTGATCTTAATCGGCAGCAACTCAGTGCCTCAGAGGCGACTGAGTTGCTTTTTCGACAGTTAAATCTGAATCTTAATGTGCCTGAGGGGTCACCTCAGACTGATGATCCAGCGATTTTGGTTTCAGCTCCGCCACATCCTTTATTGGGATCTCTTTTGGCTTCATCTCCTCCGGTACTTCCTTAACAAGATTGATGTTCAACAGGCCGTTTTTCAGCTCAGCTCCGGAGACCTCTATATGTTCAGCAAGGTCAAACTTCCGTTCAAAGGTGCGGTGAGCTATCCCTTTGTAGAGATATTTCCGGTTGTCGTCTTCCTGTTTTGAGCCTTTTACAATCAGAACATCTTTATCGACGGTGATTTCAATATCTGATCGTTCAAAGCCAGCCACCGCAAGGGTGATGGTGTATCTGTTATCGTCCAGAGTCTCTATGTTGTAGGGTGGATAGCCGGATGAAGTTGAGTTGCTACTCAGAGAACTATCCAGAAGTGAGGCCAGCCGGTCAAAGCCGATGCTGTTGCGATAGAGTGGTGTCAGATCAATAGTGTTCATAAGATATCCTCCATAAGAAGCGATATTAAACAGACCAATTGTGAAGTCAAAAGGCCCTTCAACTGAAGCAACCTTCCTGTGATTTTTTAGATAGGGACGGGGCAAAAAAAATTCAAGGGCAAATTTTCATGAATATCTGTTGCTTCCTTTCCGGTCTGGTCGCGCAACGGTATAATGATCCGACTAACCATACCTCTTTATTTCAGCGCTTAGGATTTCCGCTCTATGACAACCCTGACCATCCGTACTCCCGATGACTGGCATCTGCACTTCCGTGACGGCGATATGCTGACAGAAACTGTTGCGGCGACTGCACGTTGTTTTCAGCGGGCGATTGTAATGCCAAATCTGGCGCCGCCGGTGGTCAATGCTGAGATGGCGATGGCTTATAAAACGCGTATTCTGGACGCGCGCCCTGCGGGTTCATCCTTTGAGCCGCTGATGACGCTGTATCTGACCAATGCCACCACCGGGCAGGATATTATTGATGCAAAAGCTTCAGGGGTGGTTGCTGCCAAGCTTTATCCTGCGGGTGCTACAACCAATTCCGCGGCTGCTGTGACCGACCTTGAAGCGATGTATCCGGTATTCGAGGTGATGGCTGAACAGGGGATGCTGTTGCTGGTGCACGGTGAGGTTACCGATCACCATATCGATATCTTCGATCGGGAAAAAGAGTTTATCGATCAGAAGATGAGTAAGATTGTGGAGCGTTTTCCCCATCTGAAAATCGTTTTTGAACATATTACGACTGCCGATGCTGCGCACTTTGTACAGGCTGCCTCTGATAATGTTGCCGCCACCATTACCCCTCAGCATCTGTTGTTAAACCGTAATGATCTGTTAGTGGGGGGCGTGCGGCCACATAATTTCTGTCTGCCGGTGTTGAAGCGTAATACCCATCAGGCGGTTCTGCGACAGATGGTGCAGGCGGGTTCACCCAAGTTTTTCCTCGGTACCGATTCAGCACCCCATGCTAAAGAAGCTAAAGAGAATGCTTGTGGTTGTGCCGGTTGTTACAGTGCCTGGAGTGCCATTGAGCTGTATGCTCATGTGTTTGAAGAGTTGGGTGCGCTGGATAAACTGGAAGGGTTTGCCAGTAACTTTGGCGCCGATTTCTATGGTTTACCGCGTAATGAAGGCAGTATTACTCTGGTACGTGAAGAGTGGACCTTGCCAGCAGAGATTACTCTGCCAGACGGTCGCCCAATCGTGCCATTCTTTGCTGGCGAGAAGGTTAGCTGGAAGTTGCAGGCGTAATGAATTGAGGCCCGGTGTTATCCGGGCTTTTTTATCTCCTCGCGGCAGTGTTTAATGAAAGTTATGAAACGAAAAATATTGGTTATCTATGCCGGTGGCACCATCGGTATGCAGGGTTCGGAAAATGGTTATGTGCCGGTTTCCGGTTTTGAACAGCGGCTGCGTGCACTGCTTAGCAGTGCCAATGCCGATCAGTTACCGGCGCTTGAGGTGTTGGAGCTGGAGCAACTGATTGACAGTTCCAACCTGCAACCCCATCACTGGACAGAGCTGGGCGGGATAATTAAGGCGCACTGGTCGCAGTACGACGGTTTTATTCTGTTGCACGGCACCGATACCATGGCATATACCGCTTCAATGTTGTCATTTATGTTACAGGGGATGGATAAACCGGTGATTGTCACCGGTTCGCAGATCCCCCTGGCGCAGCTGCGCAATGACGCTCTGGATAACCTGCTGACATCGCTGATGTTTGCTGCCGGGTACGATATCCCCGAGGTCTGTGTCTGCTTTAATGGGCGTTTGTTACGCGGCAATCGTGCTAGTAAACTCAAAAGCAGTGCGTTAGATGCGTTTGATTCGCCCAATTACGGTTGGTTGGGGCGGGCGGGTATTCATATCGAACTGCATGCTGAACGCCTGCTCCCGGTCGGGAGTGCTGATTTCAATATTCCGGACTTTAATCCTGATGCGGTGGTGGTGTTACCTATTTACCCGGGCCTTTCCTCCCGCATCCCCCGCGACCTCTTAAACCATCATGCGGTGAAAGGAGTTGTCCTGCATACCTATGGGGCGGGTAACCCTCCGGATGCCAACCCTGAACTAATGGCTGAACTGGAGAGGGCGGTGAAACGCGGCGTCAATATCGTCAACGTCACTCAATGCCTGCAGGGGCAGGTCAGCCAGGGCGCTTATGCCACCGGGGCCACACTTAACCGGATCGGCGTGATACCAGGTAGTGACCTGACCCTAGAAGCCGCCTTTACTAAACTCCATTATCTGATTGCGACTCAACCCGCCGCACAGGTCAAAGAGACTATGGGTCGGAGCTTATGTGGAGAGATGGCCGAATAAGATCACTTTTTCCCCGTCATACTGAGTATGACGCCGGTTGTTTCTCTCCCTGCGTTAGTACTGAAGACTAGCGTGCAGGGAGATCACGACCCGGGCTGTTTTCAATCGAGTAATTTGCTTTGCCGTGCTTTTTGACACGGTACATTGCGTTATCGGCAACTTTGATCAGTTGCTCCAGAGTGTTGCCGTGATCAGGAAAGAGAGCGATACCGATGCTGGCGCTGACGCTCATCTGAGTCGGGATGACGGTCGAATCTTTAAGGATTATCTTGTCCTCCAGACGATGGATGATCTTTTCCGCGACTATTGTCACGCTGTTTTCATCGCGAATATTATCCACCAGAATAATAAACTCATCGCCACCGATACGGGCGATCTGATCTGCTTCTCGTAATAAACCGGATAAGCGCTGGGCGACCTCCCGCAATACCCGGTCGCCGGTATCGTGACCCCAGCTATCATTGATCGTTTTAAAACCGTCGAGATCGATAAACATCACCGCCAGCTGTTGTCTGCGGCGTTCTGCTCTGGCCAGATAGCTGGGAGCATGCTGCAGCAAAAAGTTAAGTGAGGGGAGGCCGGTCACCGCATCATAATGAGCCATTTTCCGCAGCTCTTCCTGGGCCTGGTGGGCTTCATCCAGCGCTTCATACAGGGGTGTTACATCATATTCAGCCAGTAAAATCAGAAAGTCTCCGCTCAGAGGATGGCGGGTTATGCGAATGTCGAGGGTATGCTTGCGTAAGCCTGCGCTGGTGCGCATCAGGTGCGTCCAGCGTCCCCCTTTATCACTGATCGCCTGCTGCAATCGCGATTCACCCTCTGCCGGGACGGCGAAACGGGCGCTGAATGCTGACTGATTATCCGGCAGTTGTTTTGTGTCAATATGCTTATAAGCTTCGGTTGCCGCCGGGTTTTCAATAACGATATCACCCTCGAAGCTGAAACTGGTGACCATAACGGTGGTATAGCGCATCGCTTCTACCAGTAGCAGGTTTTCCGGCGTTTCTCCCAGATTTACCTCCTCGTTGATATAGGCGATGATCGCCCGGTGGCGTTCAGGCCCGACCAGTACGGCCCGGTGCTTCATATACAGTGTTTTTGGCTTGCCATCGGGGTAAGTGGTCCAGGGGTCAATAGTCAGACCATTCTTAGCCGCCAGTTCAAAGGTCTGGGCTGTCCGCTCCCGCGCACCCTGGGTATCACCGGAGAGATCTTTATTGATCAGCTCATCCAGTTGGCTAAGCCCCCAGAATTTCAGCGCGGGTTGGTTGCCCCACCACCACCCGTGCTTATCCAGATCGAAGATCCAGACCACATCGGGAATCAGTTCATAAAGCCCCAGTTCGTCATGGCTTTGTATATGGACAAGGTGTGCGTAAGCGTCTTTCATCAGGTATTTCGATCTGTCTCTGTGAAACTCTTAATCTTGATTGAGTCGTCTATTCACGTCGTTTTAACGGCGCTGGAGGTGTATACCAAGGTTATTCATTATGGCACTTTTAATTGTGGCAGTTTCAGGTGTATAGGTATCCGGCTCCCCGGGAGTTTAATACCCGAAATAGTAACTATGGGTCGCGTTGCACGTGCCCAATCCTGATTGCTATCAGTTTAACATCTGAGAGCGAACAGGTTTCGTCAGGGGCGGAAAATCGAGTACACTAGCCTGCAATTTTAAGAGTGGATATTGATTCATGCGAACACCTATTCCTTCAGCTGTTCTCTCTGCAGCACTCATCGATGCTGGCCGTTGGATCGACGCTCAGGGCTGGTGTCCGGCGACCGGTGGCAATTTTTCTGCCAGGTTGTCCGACGACCAGGCCCTGGTGACCGCTTCAGGGCGGCACAAAGGGCGGTTGACAGATGATGATCTGTTAACTGTGGATCTTGATGGGAATCCGCTTGAAAGCAAACTTAAACCGTCTGCCGAAACGCTGCTGCACACCCGGTTATATCAGCTTGATTCAGGTGTCGGTGCGGTGCTGCATACTCATTCTGTTGCCTCTACCGTGTTATCACGGCTGGAGACGAGCGACTGGCTGAGGCTTTCCGGTTATGAGATGCAAAAATCGCTGGCTGGAAATCAGAGCCATGAGCCTGCCATACAGCTGGCTGTGTTTGATAATACACAGGATATGCCGGCGCTGGCCGAGCAGTTGGCGTTACGCTGGCAAAAAACATCCCTGAACTGGGGGTTTCTGGTACGCGGTCATGGTCTGTACGCCTGGGGCCACGATGTGAATGAAGCCCGTCGCCACCTGGAGGGACTGGAGTTTCTGTTTGCCTGCGAGCTGGAGATGCGCCGTCTGCGTGCCTAATAAAAGTGCTTAATAAAAGTACTTAATAAAAGTATATGAAGGGTAACTCATGACGATTAAAGCGATTCTGACCGATATTGAAGGCACCACCACGGATATCAACTTTGTCCATAAGGTGTTGTTTCCCTATGCCTATGATCATCTGCCCGGCTTTTTGCGCAGCCATTCAGATGATGCCGCTGTACAGTCTGTGCTGGCCGATGCCCGGGTTGAACTGGGTCAGCCTGAGGCAGATCTGGAAACGCTCATCAATGCATTTCTTGGCTGGATAGAGCAGGATAAAAAAGTGACTGCATTGAAAAGCCTACAGGGACTGATCTGGGTTGACGGTTATGAACAGCAGGATTTTACCGGTCACTTGTATAACGATGCCTATGAATATCTGCAAAGGTGGCAACAGCAGGGACTGAAACTGTATGTATTTTCATCCGGTTCGGTAAAAGCGCAGAAACTGCTGTTTGGCTATAGTGATTTTGGCGATCTGACGCCGTTGTTCAGCGGTTACTATGACACCAATGTGGGCCATAAGCGTGAGGCAACTGCTTACCGTAAAATTACCGCCGAGATCGGTCTGCCCGTTGCTGAAATTCTGTTTCTGTCGGATATCGAAGAGGAACTGGATGCGGCTCGGGAGGCGGGGATGGCGACGACTCTTTTAGCGCGGGATCAAACCCCCACGGAGAGTACCCACCCGGTGGTGCAGAGTTTTCAGCAGATAGCGCTGACGAATATTTAACAGAGGACTGAGCTGTGAGTGAATTAACAATATACCCTGATGCTAATGCCCAGCCGATTTTTTCCAGCACAGAAGGTGCTGAGATCGGTGCTAAGCTGGCTGAAATCGGTGTTCAGTTTGAACGCTGGGAAGCGGGACAGGCGATCGATGCCAGCAGCAGTGCTGCGGATATCCTCGCTGCTTACGCCGATGAAATTCAGCGTCTGAAAGATGAGCAGGGTTATGTCACCGTTGATACGATCAGCCTGGCCAGTGATAACCCGGCTAAAGATGAGCTGCGACAGAAGTTCCTTAGTGAACACACCCACAGTGAAGACGAAGTCCGCTTTTTTGTTCGTGGTGCGGGGATGTTCTATCTGCATGTGGCGGGCAAAGTATATAAGGTTCTTTGCTGCAAAGATGATCTAATCTCTGTGCCCGCAAACACCACCCACTGGTTTGATATGGGGCCGGAGCCGGACTTCACCGCGATCCGCCTGTTTAATAACCCGGAAGGCTGGGTAGCCAACTATACCGGTAATCCGATTGCGGACCAGTTTCCTACTTTTGAAGGGTGAGGTTTGAAGGCTAATATCTGCAAGGGCTCAGCTATTCAGGCTAAGCCCTGTTCAGACATTCGCTGATCAAAGGGACGTCAATGCGCCAGCGGCGATCTGCTCAGGACTATAAACGCCGGTATCGAGAATCCAGCCGGTGACCAGTTCGGCTGGTGTCACATCAAATGCAGGGTTATAAACCTGGGTATTATCCGGAGCCCAGTTAACCTCACCAAAGCTGCCACTGACGCCCTGTACTTCAGCCGGACTGCGCTGTTCTATCGGTATCGCTTTGCCATCAGGACATTCCGGATCAACCGTAGTGTAGGGGGCAACCACGTAGAAGGGGACCTGATGATAGTGGGCGATGACGGCCAGTGAGTAGGTGCCGACTTTATTGGCAAAATCACCGTTAGCCGCGATCCGGTCAGATCCGACCAGCACCACATCAACTTTGCCCTGAGCCATCAGCGTGGCCGCCATATTATCGCAAATCAGTGTGTGGGGAACGCCCAGACGGTTCATCTCCCAGGCGGTCAGACGGCCTCCCTGAAGCAGAGGACGGGTTTCGTCCACCCACACATGCAGTTGCTTGCCCTGCTGCTTAACCGCGCCGATAACGCCGATAGCCGTTCCCACACCGGCTGTCGCCAGGCTTCCGGTGTTGCAATGTGTGAGAATATTGGCACCGTCGGGGATCAATGCAGCCCCATAGGCCGCCATGCGGTTGCATAGGTCCACATCCTCTTCGAACAGTTGTTCAGCACAGCGGCTTAATCCTGTCGGACCGGTGCTGGTTAGTGTCGCCAGCATCCGGTCGATGCAGTTCATCAGGTTGACCGCGGTTGGCCGGGCTGCTCGCAGACGCTCTGCCTGAATTTTAAGCTCAGCCGCATCCAGTCCCTGTTCTGCCAGATGGGCCAGCAGCAGACTGGCACCAATTCCTATCAGGGGCGCACCACGAATCTGCAACTTTTTAATCATCGCGATCATCGTATCTCCGCTGTCACAGAGTAGCCACTGCTCCTGGTGAGGCAGCTGATGCTGATCCAGTATGTAGAGAGCCCCCTGTTGATATTTAATACTGGTTGCGATCAGATCTTTCATGGTGGCTCCAATAGGAAGACTTTTTAAGGTCGCCTAAGTTATCAGGAACTGCGCAGTCAGAAAAGGGGTAGGCAGGGGCGGGCTGATTTGCCACAATGCAGCCAATTGACTCAGAGTGACGTATTATTTAACGACTCTCTTTGGTTTCACTCTTTTTATCTGCTTTGGAACTTAGAATAACAATGAGCTTCAGAAAATTTTCTTCAGATACCGATGTGATCGATTTTGCCCGCCACCACAGCGACCTGTTTGCCGCTGATGAGCCACTACAGGTGGAGGAGATCGGCGACGGTAATATTAATTTTGTCTACCGGGTGTCGGGTGCGACCAACAGCCTGATTATCAAGCAGGCGTTGCCCTATGTACGGATTATCGGAGAGGGCTGGCCGCTGTCTCAGGACCGGGTGCGGATAGAGGCTGAAGCGTTGCAGCTGGAGGCGAAACATTGCCCCGATCTGGTACCTGAAGTGTACCGTTACGATGCTGAGCAATGTGCCATTGTGATGGAAGATATTGGAGCCTTTGAAAATCTGCGTATCGCTATGGTGCAACGTATAAAGCTGCCATTGCTGGCGGAGCATCTGGGCCGTTTTCTGGCGGATACGCTGTTTTATACGTCGGATCTCTATCTGAATACCTATGAGAAAAAAGAGCTGGTTAAAGGTTTTATCAATCCGGATCTGTGCAAAATTTCCGAAGAGTTGTTCTTCTGGGACCCGTATTGTGATCATGAACGTAACAGTATTAATACGTTGATTCGTTCCGATGCTGAACAACTCTGGCAGGATAGTGCTCTGAAGCTGGAAGTGGCGCGCTTGAAGGTGAAGTTCCTTAATCAGTCTGAGGCGTTGTTACATGGTGATCTTCACTCCGGATCGGTATTTGCCAATGTCAGCGGCACTAAAATTATCGACCCTGAGTTTGCCTATGTTGGCCCGGCAGGTTTCGATATCGGCTCGATTATCGGTAACTATCTGCTTAATATTGCCGGCCAGGCAAACCTGTCAGGGGATAAAGCTGAACGCAGTGACTATCAGCAATGGTTGCTGGTGGGTATCAAAACCTTGTGGCATACCTTTGAACAGCGTTTCCGTGAGCATATGCTGGCGGAAACCCGGGATCCGAGCCTGCAGCTGAGCGAGTATGCAGACTGGTATATCGCAGAGTTGCTGGCGGACAGTCTGGGGTATGCGGGCACGGAAGTTATCCGACGCACGATTGGTCTGGCCCACGTAATGGATATTGAGTCGATTGAGGATGCTGAACGTCGTGCCGACTCTGAACGTCTGGCCCTTAAGCTGGGACAGATACTGATCAAAGAGCGTGCCGCGTTGGACAGTATTGATCAGGTTATCGACAGGGTACTCGGCGAATTGTACTGCCGTTAACGGCTATCTGTGATGAATATAAAGCCTGCCCTGATCTTCAGGTATGCAGGCTTTTTTATTAAAGGATTTGTATCGGCTAGCTCTGGTTATCAAGGCAGATAGATCAGCGGTGTTGTGGTGCTCCAGAGAAATACGGTGGCGGATCTAAGGCCCACCAGTATCACCACTCCTGCTGTCAGAATGGAGATACAGAACAGAAAGCCGCGTTCTTCAGGTATCTTCATAATGATCGGTACACCGGTAAATAGCAGCCAGGTGCTATAGGTCAGAGCAACCATACCCACTGCAACACAGAACCACAGCATCGGATAGAGTCCGGCAAATCCTGCCAACAGCAGGGGCGTGGCGGTATAGAGTGTCAGATTCATGCAGCGTTCCAGTGATGCATGGCCACCATAGGTTTTTTCCATCCAGTGCATCGCGAACCCCATCACAAGCAGTGCGAAACAGGTCGCCAGATAGAATGCGATGGAGGAGTTCAGTGCGCTGATCAGGCTCAGCTTGACGACATCACCGCCGGGGGTGAGGCTCCAGCCAATCTGCGTGGTGCCGATAAACAGTGATACTGCCGGTATTAATGCCAGCACCGCCAGAATGAAGAGTACCTCCGACGTGCCTCTGAGTTTCTCATCCCGTAAGTGCTTCATCGCCAGACTGGGGTGGTAGAAAATTTCAGACATCGATTTTATTGTCATGATAATCACCTGCTGGTTTGTGGGGGTGTGAATCTGTTACGCATCTGGATTAAGGGTAGATCAATATCATTAATCTGTACTGCTGCACCTGACTAAAACTGTATCTGGTGAAGTACTGCACTATTTATATATCCTCTGTAAAACAGCATTTAAGGAGAGTCACAGTGAAAACAATCGGTCTGTTGGGCGGCATGAGCTGGGAGTCAACCGTCAGTTATTACAGGGCAATCAACAGCGGCATCAAGGCGCAGTTAGGTGGCTTACACTCCGCTAAAATAGCGCTGTTCAGCGTTGATTTTGCTGAGATTGAGACTCTGCAGCAACAGGGTGACTGGCACCAGGCAGGTGTGATACTTGAACATGCGGCGCGGGCGGTAGAAGCTGCAGGCGCTGATTTCTTTATGATTGGCACCAATACTATGCATAAAGTCGCGGATCAGGTAGCCGCGGCGGTGTCTATTCCGCTGCTGCACATCGCCGATGCCACGGCTGAGCGGTTAAAGGCGGATGGTATAGACACGGTTGGCCTGTTAGGCACCCGTTTTACGATGGAGCAGGATTTTTATAAAGGGCGCTTGGCAGCGCATCATGGTATCCGGGTTTTAGTGCCGGATGAGACTGATCAGTCGATCGTGCATCGAATCATTTATGATGAACTCTGTCAGGGCCGGGTCAATGACGATTCACGCCAGGAGTATTTGAAGATCATCACCCAATTGTCATCACAGGGGGCACAGGCGGTGATTCTTGGTTGTACAGAGATTTCGCTGCTGGTAAGTCAGTCAGACACCTCAGTGCCTGTGTATGATACGACGGCTATTCATGCGGCGGCAGCGGTAAACTTAGCACTGATATAATGAGCTCTGTCCTGATTAGAACTGCTCTGATTAGCACTGTTCTCGGTGAAAGTATTAACCGGCAGCAAAGCGTTAGGCGGTTATTTGTGACACCAGCTTACAGTGTTGGCGCATCAGCTCGGTGATCTCGTTATTGAGATGTTCATAAGAGGTCTGCCCGATCACTGACTGGCTATCGACGCTAACCGTACAGTTTCTGCCGTTTTCTTTCGCGGCGTACATGGCGATATCAGCACGTTTAATCGAGCCTTTTATGTCACAGTAACGACACAGCTGGGTAACGCCAAAAGAAGCGCTGACACGGTGCTGGTTGCCCTGGTGGGTAATACTGGCGTCTGCCAGCTGTTTGCGGATACGGTCAACAACCGGTCCTGCCTGCTGTAATGACATATCCGGAAAGATAAACAGAAACTCTTCCCCACCATAACGTGAGACCGTGTCATGACGGCGAATGGCGTCGTTGAATATTTTGGCGGTGTGACTCAGGAGAAGATCCCCCACATCATGCCCCCAGCGATCATTCACCTCTTTAAAATGATCGATATCGGCCATGGCGACGCAGCAGTGGTAATCCTCGGCTCGCTGCATCCGGCTATATTCATTGGCCAGCACAGAATCAACCGAGCGTCGGTTGATCAGTCGGGTAGTGGGATCAAACTGCTGTTTATTTAATACGGAAAACTCAAACAGCATCATCACCATATCGAAGAACTCTTTTTGCAGTCGCATAAAGTTCTCAAATGCTTCTATGTTGAGGTCACCGTTGTGATTCAGCTGATGGATAACAGCACGTGCAGAGTCATGTAACTGCTTATGATATTGCTCAATTTTCAGGAAAGAGCCCTGTTGAAACAGTTCATCCTCAAAGATTTTTGTCAGCCAGCGGCCAAACTTGCAGTGCAGGTGGGCATCCGCAGCGATAAACTGCTCTTCACTCATGGGTTGTCGGGTAACCAGAGCGGTAGTGATTCTTTGCATCCAGTCCCGGTGCGCTTCCAGTGACTGCTTGATGTCGGCAGCAAGCACTTCGAAATCATCATGATGTAAGCTTTCAAGTAGATTTTCGATCACTAGGTTAATCTCCGGTCCGCTCATGCAGTATTCTGTTGCTCAATATTAACGGGCCCTGCTTAGCAGCGTTATTCACCGGGCAGATATCAATGCAGTGCCAGTTGTTCCGGCATGAGCTGTTGCAATACCTGACGCTGATAATGTTTGGCAGAGCTACTGATTTTGCCGCTTTTGCCGGTCGTGAGCCAGCGTTTAATCCGACCCGCGTCACCAATAGGTGTGCGTTTGCCATATGAGTTGAGCATCACCATGACGGTGTCCCGACCCTTAATATTAGTCATCATGACCAGACAACGACCCGCTTCGTTGAGGTAGCCGGTTTTTGTCAGATCGATCTCCCAGCTATCCCGGTGAACCAGCACATTAGTGTTGCCATATCGAAGTGAATAACCCGGATTACTGAAGCGGGCGGTGTAACTTCGGGTTTTACTGTATTCAGATATTTCCGGGTAGGACGCCGCAGCACGCACCATGATTGCCAGATCGGAAGCGGTAGAGACGTTCTTTTCTGACAGACCACTGGGGTCGACAAAGTGGCTGTGCACCATGCCCAGCTGACGGGCTTTGCGATTCATCGCTTTAACAAATGCCTTAATGCCGCCAGGGTAGGTATCTCCCAGTGCCGAAGCAGCCATGTTTTCAGAAGACATCAGCGCGATGCGGATAACATCTTTGCGGGGCAGTTCAGAGCCGATCCGGATGCGAGTGTAGTAATTATGATTTGCTTCTTTTTGCGCTTCGGTGAAACCTATCTTCTCTGACAGAGGGAGTTTTGCATCCAGTGTCACCATCGCGGTCATCAGCTTGGTAATAGACGCGATTGGCATCACCAGTTCTGCATGTTTTTTATACAGAGGAGCACCGGTTCTGCTATCGACAACGGCGGCACTCACAGAGGCTAATTCTATTTTTTTCGGGTCAAGGCTGAGTAATCGTTGGGTCGCACTGGAAACGGCTCCGGCATTATTAATGGCCAAAGTAGGTTGGGCCGAGGCCGATAGAGAGTGGAGCGATGAGAAAGCAATAACGATCAGGAAACAGAATGTCTTTTTCAGGCGATCAACCAACTGTTTCGCTATTTTTAATCTAACGTTTTGATGGATGCACAGATGTATTGCTGAGATTTTTTTCACAACAGAGCCGTAATATTATAATGCTACTAAACAGTTGATTGGCATGAAGTCCCTGTAAACATAGCCGTATAAGTGGGAACCTTAACATAAACAGTAGTTTTAATCGTTGGTTTAGCTACTCATTTTATGTTTTTATGACGAGCATCATCCGGTTGGGCCTGTTGGAAAAAGATGCACTATAGAGCAATGACTTTAGCATAAAGTTCCAACACTTTAATTTTGACAGCGCTATCTGTGGAGCGAGTAACACTTTAATGGAACAGATCATTACACTGATTCTTGATTCTGGCCGAACGGCTATGGATATGGCGTTGTATGTGTTGCTGCCGGTGATGGTGGTGATGCTGGCGCTGATGAAACTACTGGAAAGTAAGGGCGTGCTTGGCTGGATATCAAACAAACTTTCGCCGCTGGTGAAGCTGTTTGGGGTGCCAGGGCTGGGTATTTTTGCGATGTTACAGATTATGTTTGTCAGCTTTAATGCACCGGTTGCGACCCTGGCGATTATGGACCGTGATGGCACCGCCCGGCGGGCAATTGCATCGACCCTGGCCGTAGTGCTAACCATGTCGCAGGCGAATGTCGTCTTTCCGATGGCGGTGGTTGGGCTGGATGTGCCGGTGATTATGATTACCTCATTGATTGGTGGTCTGATCGCGGCGGCGGCAACCTACTATCTGTTTGCTCGTGACCCGGCCCTGGATGACGACTACAGCCACACTGAGCATCGGGCACCCGAGCTGCATGAAAAGAAAAATGTGATTCAGATTCTGTCGGATGGTGGTCAGGAAGGGGTTAAAATTGTCTTTGCCTCAATACCGCTGTTAATTCTGGCGCTCTGCTTTGTTAATTTACTGAAACTGACCGGCTCGATTGAGCTGCTGACCACTGTGCTCGCTCCGGTGTTGGCTCTGGTTGATCTGCCTGAATCGACTGTTTTGCCGATTGTGACCAAGTTTATTGCCGGTGGAACGGCGATGATGGGGGTCACCATTGATCTGTTGAATCAGGGAGCGATGACCTCGACCGATCTGAACAGGATTGCAGGCTTCATCATTAATCCTTTTGATGTCGCCGGGGTGGCTATCTTAATGGCCGCGGGCAGGCGAGTTTCTTCAGTTGCCAGGGCTGCTGTGTTGGGCGCTATCGTCGGTACAGTGGTTCGCGGCATACTGCACCTGATTATATTCTGACGCGGTGGAGGGTTCAGCTTGACCCTTTGCCTGAGCGGACATAGAGTTGACCCATTATGCTGTAATTGGCAGCAATCCGGGAAAGGACAAGTATATTCATGCAATACCCACCGACTAAATTACCTAAAGTTGGCACCACAATTTTTACTGAGATGTCGCAGCTGGCGGCAGAACATGGGGCGATTAATCTGTCCCAGGGTTTTCCCGATTTCGACGGACCGCTGGCATTGTTAGATCGGGTAACCTATTACCTTGAAAACGGGCTTAATCAGTATGCCCCGATGGCCGGGGTGTTGGCGTTGCGTAATGCAATCGCCGTAAAAGTAGAAAAACTCTACGGCTGCCAGGTGAGTGCGGATACTGAGGTGACAGTCACCTCCGGTGCTACCGAGGCTCTGTTTGCAGCTATCGGTGCCGTGGTGTGTCCGGGGGATGAAGTGATTATTTTTGATCCGGCCTATGACAGCTATGAACCCGCCATTGAGCTGAATGGTGGGCGGGCTGTGCATCTGGCGCTGCATGCGCCGGATTTCGCCATTGACTGGTCTCAGGTTAAGGCGGCGATCAATTCAAAGACCCGCATGATTATATTGAACAGCCCGCATAATCCAACCGGATCGGTGCTAACGGCTGCGGATCTGGATCAACTTGAAGTACTGGTCAAAGACAGTGGCATTCTGCTGCTCAGCGATGAGGTATACGAGCACATCTGCTTTAATGGTCCACATCAGAGTTTGCTGTGCAGACCGGCTCTGGCGGAACGGGCGTTTGTCGTATCCTCGTTTGGCAAGACCTACCATACCACCGGCTGGAAGGTCGGCTACTGTGTTGCCCCTGCGGCGCTGACCACCGAGTTTCGCAAACTGCACCAGTATCTGACTTTCTGTACGGTGCATCCGATACAGCTCGCGCTGGCTGATTTTATTAATGATTTTCCTGAGCACTATCTCGGGCTGCCCGATTTCTACCGGCAGAAGCGGGATTTTTTCTGCCAGTTGATGGCGTCTAGCCGATTTCGTTTTACCCCGGCGAATGGCACCTATTTTCAGTTAATGGATTATTCGGCTATTCAGCCGGATATGGATGACCTGACCTTTGCCCGCTGGTTGACCACCGAGGTCGGTGTGGCTGCGATTCCGGTATCGGTGTTTTACGAATCGCCGCCGGAGCAACGCTTAGTGCGTTTCTGTTTTGCGAAAGGTGATGACACGTTGAGAGAGGCGGCGGAGAGATTATGCAGGATCTGACAATAACGCTGATTCAGCCGGATATGCAGTGGCAGAGTCCGGCTGAAAACCGGGCGATGTATGAACAGTTGATGGATGAGCACTCCGCAGGCACCGATCTGGTGCTGCTACCGGAGATGTTTTCTACTGGTTTTACCATGGACAGCCGCACTGCTGCCGAGCCGATGGGGGGCGAAACCTGCCAGTGGCTGCAGCAACAGGCGGTACAGCGCGATATTGCGATTGCCGGCAGTCTGGCTATCGAAGCGGGTAACGGTTATGTCAACCGGATGATATTTACCTTTGCGGATGGCAGCCAGACATTCTATGACAAACGCCACCTGTTTCGCATGGCTGGTGAGCATGAACGTTACCAGCCGGGTGAAAAGCGAGTGATTGTTGATTACAAAGGCTGGCGGATTTTGCTACAGGTCTGTTATGACCTGCGTTTTCCGGTGTTCTCCCGCAACCGTAATGATTATGATCTGGCACTGTATGTGGCTAACTGGCCCTCACCCAGACGCCAGCCGTGGCGCAAGCTGTTACAGGCCCGGGCGATAGAAAACCTGTGTTACGTCGCCGGTGTAAACCGGGTGGGCAGCGATGCTAACGGCCATACCTATAGTGGCGATAGTATGCTGGTAGATTTCAAGGGCGATCTGCTGATCGATCAGGAGCCTGGGGTGGCTTTCTGCGAAAGTTTCAGACTCTCTGCTGAGGATCTAAACGAATTTAAAGAAAAATTCCCTGCCTGGATGGATGCTGATTCATTTTCTATTGAGTAGTCGTTGTACCCTATTTGCTGTCGGGGGGGCAGGCTATTAACGTCCCGAAGCTAGGTGAATATACCCCATCATCTTTGGCATCGTCGGCCTGCTTTTGTTTCATCCGCACCGTTGTTAATCAGTTGATCTGTTATCATATTGGCCACTGTCTGGCCGGGCAGTAAGGCTCTCTTAAAAGAAGGAAAGACCGTTTGCTAAAGCTCAGGGCGTCTCAGGGAAAAGCGATCACATTTACCGAGTTTGTTGCCTTAGTGGCGATGATGATCTCACTAACGGCGATGTCTATCGATATGATGTTGCCTGCTCTGGGGTTGATCGGTCGTGACCTTCAGGTGCTCAATCCCAATGATAACCAGTTGATTGTTTCGGTTTTTTTTATTGGCATGGCATCAGGGCAGCTGTTTTATGGCCCACTGTCAGACTCTATTGGGCGAAAGCCCGCTATCTTATTTGGGCTTCTCATTTTTGCTATCGGAGCGATCCTCTCCATTGTTGCTGAGAGCTTTGACCAAATGTTACTGGGACGCTTACTTCAGGGGCTTGGACTGGCTGGGCCCAGGGTGGTCGCTGTGGCCCTTGTAAGAGACCTTTATTCTGGTAAAGCGATGGCCCGGGTAATGTCTTTTGTGATGACCGTTTTTATCCTGGTACCCATGCTGGCTCCTGCACTGGGGCAAATGGTTTTAAGTTTTTCGGGATGGCGCTGGATATTTATTACTCTATTGGCGGTTGGGCTCATGCTGAGTTGCTGGGTCGTATTACGGCTAGAGGAGACTCTGACAGAGGAAAATAAACGATCATTGAAACTGAGCAAACTGTGGCAGGGGTTTAAAGAGGTAATATCTCATCCGATAGCGATGGGTTTTACGGTGATAACAGGATTGGTACAGGGGGCCTTTTTAGTTTACCTCAATCTATCACAGCCGATGTTGCAGAACCTTTATGGTTTGGGTGAGATGTTTCCTATCTATTATGGAGCTCTGGCAGGAAGTATAGGTTTGGCGTCACTTCTGAATGTTCGGTTAATCGGGTTGATGGGCACCTGGAAACTTGTAGTCGCTGCACTCTTAAGTATTTTCATCCTTTCACTGGTCTATCTGCCCGTGGCGGTTTTTTATGCAGGCCAGCCTGCGCTCTGGTCTTTAATTGGCTACCTGTTTTTAGTATTTTTTGCTGTGGGGGTGCTTTTCGGTAACCTGAGTGCTTTGTCGATGGAGCCTCTGGGGCATTTAGCGGGTATTGGCGCAGGCATGGTCAGTTCTCTTGCGATGCTGTTGGGTGTATTCTCCAGTCTGTCTATCGGGCACCTGTATAACCAGACTGTTTATCCTTTGGTGGTTGGTTTTCTTGTATTAATTAGTCTTGGATTGCTGGTCTGCCTCTGGCTAAGTAAAAGGGTAGCGGCTAAGAGTTAGTTTGCTCGACAGTTTCAGCTAGCAGACAGACCTTAGCGTCAGTATTCCGATTGTTTCTATCGCCAGAGACTACAAACTATTGCACAAAGCGCATCTGTACGAAGCTACGGATCTGGAAGCCTCGAAGGCAGAAAGGGATTTTAACCGGGGTATTGTTTCTGGCGGCGTAATAGGGTTGATACTCGGGATTACTGTCAAAGGATTACTGTTAAAGGGTCACTGTTTACTGGCTTTAGGTTGGGCGCGCTGACGTTGTTAGTCATGACCGCTATGAGTGCGACTGGTGGCGGTTGGCTCGGTAAAACCATCCGAGAGTAGATCGAGCTCTGATCTTTAAAATACTCGCATGCAATCGATGCATAGCAGATTTTGATGATGGTTGATGTCACGGCTATCAATTATAAATAGTCGGATAAATACCTGTTTATGTCAGGGTTTTAATTTGTTATTCCTTAATTCCAACTGATTATAATTATATTCTTAACTATTTTATTATTTTCAGAGTTATTTCAGGTTGCTGAAATATTCTAGTCCTGTATTCGAATTTAATGAGGGCAAGAAAATGAAAAAATTAGTAATAGCCAGTGCCGTTTTAATGTCAGCTTTAACGCTTTCAATGTCGGTTCAGGCAGGCATATATGATTATTCCCGCAGTGCTGTTGGGAGTGGTGAGTTGATACATGAATCTACTGAGCAGGGCGCAGGGTCTGACTCTCCGGTAGCTATGACTCATCAGGGGAGTGAATCTGCTTTGCAGGTCGCAGGGTCTCGCGCTCCGGTGGCTATTAATGCTCAGAATAGAACAAAGACTAAAGATGTTCTTTGGCAATGGGATGATGTTAATTATAAATAATATGTTCTCTAATCAGATATTAAAATCCCGGAAAATATTCCGGGGTTTTTTATTTAGGTGATGGTTCTACTTAAATCTTAATTTTTTAAAATGGATGCTATTCATGAAATATCTCATAATTTTATAGCTGAACTATACTTTATATATCAATAGGGCCTTTACGGTCAGGAGGTATAAAGTGAAACGTTTAATATTTCTGGCGCCGGATCTGGCGCATGCAAAAACGGTGGTAGATGAGTTAAGGCAACTGGGTATCGACGATGCTGTGATGCATCTTATAGCCAGAGACCACAAATTACTGCAGAAAGCCCATCTGCACGAAGCCACTGATATGGAAACCTCGGAGTTGGAGAGTGATTTTAACTGGGGTATTGTTGCCGGTGGTGTCATAGGGTTGATACTCGGGGTTTCTCTCAAAGGGTCACTGTTTTTTGGCTTTGAGTTCGGCATGCTCTCCCTGTTAGTTATCACCATCATAGGTGCGACGTGTGGTGGGCTGCTCGGTAAAGTCATTGGCGAAAGTACACCGAATTCTGATCTTGAAAAATACCAGCATGCAATCAACGCAGGACAGATTCTGATGATGGTGGATGTCGCTGTTGAATTACTGCCTGAGGTGTATAAACGGGTACGGAAACATTGCCCCAAAGCACTGATTGAGAACCACCATGTTTTTCACGATCATCCGCTTGCGGCGTAAAGGATTTTATCAACAAACGCTATGGATAGATCGGTTTACCCAGGTGGATGAATGATCTCGTACAATGTGCACAAAGCATCGCGATAATTTGATCAGGCCTGCTGCCTTGCCGCTATATGTCAGGGCAGCAGCGCGTAAAAAGTATTCAGCTGTCCAGATTGCAAGCAACAGGTTCGCTATCAACCCGTGTTACAGCGTTATGTCAGTTATCTGCTAAAGCAAGCAGAGTTGTTATCTTTCTGACAAATAATTTCTCAGATAAAGTCATTTTATTTCATATGGTTACTTGAAAGTGCCCAGGGATAGGTCAGGCTCGATTCTTGCTATTACACTGTTGAACATCATACAAATTTATCGGAGAGATAAGCACTATGTCTGTTGAACAAATCGCTGGCTTCTCAGCCAAAGCTAAAGCCGACGCACAACTTGCGGAACAATTGAAAGCCTGTATCAAAATGAAAGAGATGTTTTCTCTTGCGCGGGACAATGGATTTGAGTTTGATGAGGACTCTCTTTACCCACCTAATGAACCTCA
Source organism: uncultured Amphritea sp. (assembly GCF_937127095.1). GTDB lineage: Bacteria > Pseudomonadota > Gammaproteobacteria > Pseudomonadales > Balneatricaceae > Amphritea. Next base: position 9,716 of record NZ_CAKZLP010000048.1, on the reverse strand, counting down.
GTTTACCGAGGATCAGTTATCAGAGCGGCTGGCTAAAGCACTGCTGCGTGTGTGAAATCTGCACTAAATAGAAGGGCATGGCTGGCCATGCCTTTTTATTATCCGGTCAATTCGGTTAACTCTAACCTTTCTCAAGCTGGCTGTTTCTCTGAGAGAGTCTATTGGTTTGTTTAAACAGCATAATCCTATATAATTGCTGTAATCAAAATTGTTAAGAATGTAAATAATTTAATGGCTAATCTAAATTCATCGGAAGAGATCGATTACGGAATCCTGGATACCCTTGTGGGGTACAAACTGAGGAGGGCGCAGGTCAATCTATTCAGTGACTTTTCTGAACACTGCTCCCGCTTTGGTATTACGCCAGGTTTATTCGGCGTGCTATCTATCGTTGAACGAAATCCGGGTTTAACGCAGACGGCGATTGCGAACGCGCTGGGAAATGACCGCTCTGCCATGGTGAGTGTTGTTGATCGCCTTGAGGGTATGAATATTGTTGAGCGCAAGCCCTCAGCTTCTGACCGCCGTTCACATGCACTGTTTCTGACAAAGCATGGGGAAACTTTTTATAAAGAGTTGGTTGAAGAAGTGCTGCGTCATGAGACAAGCTTCTTAAGTCTGCTTAAAGAGGGCGAGCGGGAGTTAATTATCGATATACTGAACCGTTTTGCATCCCATAAGCCTGCTAAAGCTTAATCTTAGATACTCAGTATTGAGAGCTGATTCTTAGGCTCACTGACGTGTGACTTAGTCTTAAAGCCTGTCATGTTTAAAACATTTCATAGTTACAGCAGATAGCCCTGACAACGCTCAGAAACTCAGGAGCGTGTGCAGGGCTTATTGATTAGTGCTGCTCACTAGCATTGCTTACTAGTAGAGCTTGCAGCACTATTCACAGTTTACAGACCTAACAGTTTGACCGCATTTTCCTTAAGAATTTTTGGCCTTACCTCATCTTTAATACCGATCGCCTCAAAGTCTTTCATCCACCGGTCTGGTGTGATCACAGGCCAGTCTGAACCAAACAGCATCTTGTCCTTTAGGATTGAGTTTGCATATTGAATCAGAATCTGTGGAAAATATTTGGGTGACCAGCCTGACATATCGATATAAACGTTCGGTTTATGGGTCGCCACGGAGAGCGCTTCTTCCTGCCAGGGAAAGGAGGGGTGGGCCATGACAATGGGCATGTCCGGAAAGTCAGCGGCAACATCATCAATATACATCGGATTAGAATATTTCAGGCGCATATTCATACCACCGCGGCTGCCAGCGCCGACGCCGGTCTGACCCGTATGAAACAATGCGATAGCACCCTCTTCAGCGATCGCTTCATAGAGTACATAGGCCGAGCGGTCATTGGGATAAAAACCCTGCATGGTGGGGTGGAACTTAAAGCCCCGAACACCGAAGTTCCGCACCAGGCGACGCGCTTCGCGGGCGCCCATGCGTCCTTTTGCCGGGTCAATCGATGCAAAGGGGATAATAATGTCGCTGTTGTCCGCGGCTAGTTGTGCCACCTCTTCATTCTCATAACGACGAAATCCCGTTTCGCGTTCGGCATCTACCGGAAACAGCACGCAGGCAATTTTCCGGTCACGATAGTAGGCTGCGGTTTCTTCAATCGTCGGCAACATGTTATGGCCGGCAGGATTCTTAAAATATTTGGCAAAATCCTGCTGAAATTCATAATAACCATCATCCCGCGCACAGGTGCAGGGCTCTTCAGCATGTGTGTGGAAATCAATCGCGATGATCTCATCGATGTTCATAGTGTCACCCTATCTCTTGTGAAAATTTAACCGGGATGCGGTTAGCTTAAATCTATGCCGTCTGGCGGCATCCCGGTTTTACCTATAGTTCGTTTAACTTAACAGGTGTACCAGCGCCAGTGTAATCGGCGGGAACAAGACCAGCAGAATAACCCGCGCAAAATCCGACATAATAAATGGTACAACGCCTCTGAAACTCTCTTTCAGCGAGAGTGATTTATCAAAGGAGTTAATGATAAATACATTCATTCCTACTGGCGGAGTGATCAACCCGACTTCGACAACGACCAGCGCAAGGATGCCAAACCAGATGCCTGTATCTTCTACGGACATACCGAAATCCATCACCACAATGATCGGGAAGTAGATCGGGATAGTCAGCAGAATCATTGCCAGACTGTCCATAAAGCAACCGAGTATAAAGTAGCTTAGCAGCATCAGTGCAAGAATCAGATAGGGAGACATCTCCGCATTCAATAAAAGTTCAGCACCGAGATTGGGCAGGTTTGTCAGAGCGATAAATACGCTGAAAAGATCGGCACCCAGAATGATCATAAAGATCATGGCACTGGAGACTGCGGTTCTGATAATACTGTCTTTAAACTGCCCAAAGGTTAACTTTACATGGGTCAGTGCCAGTATGCCGGTGAGAATAACACCAACCGCTGCCGCTTCTGTTGGGGTGAAGAAGCCGAGGTAGATGCCACCCAGTACAATCAGAAAGATCAGGGTAATATGCCAGACATCCCGGGTGGATCTGAACTTTTGTCCCCAGGTGGTTTTTTCGCCCTTGGGACCGGATTTAGGAAAGATCCGTACATAGATAGCAATGGCCAGAATGTAGCCGCCGGCAGCGAGAATACCCGGTACAAAGGCCGCGATGAACATTTTGGAGATATTTTGTTCAGTCAGTACGGCAAAAATAATTAATACCATTGACGGTGGAATCAAAATCCCCAGGGTTCCGCCTGCGGCAAGACAGCCCGCAGCAAGGCCGCCCGCATAATTATTTTTCTTCATCTCCGGCAGGGCAACCTGGCCCATGGTGGACGCTGTTGCCAGGGATGATCCGCAGATCGCCCCGAATGCTGCACAACCGGATACCGCAGCCATAGCCAGCCCGCCTTTAAACTGACCGACCCAAGTGTTACAGGTGCGGAACAGTTCGGTGGTTATCCCTGCGCGGGTCGCCAGTTCGCCCATTAGTAGAAACAGCGGTACCACTGACAGGTCGTAGGTGGAGAATTTGGAGTAGGGAACGGTACTTAAATAATTAAGGGTGGTGGGAAAACCCGCCAGAAGGGTGTAACCCAGAGCACCGCATCCCAGCATAGCAATTGCAATCGGTATTCTGATGGACATCAGAACCAGCAGCAGCGCCAGCATAGAAAGGGCCAGTTCGATATTGCTCATGATCTTAGGTACTCCCTGAAGCCCAGAAGGGTATCAATGAAACAGCAGAGGGTGAGAAGTGCCAGACAAAAAACGGCGGGTATATAGGCTACCCATACCTGGAGCTCAAGAATCATCGATTGCTCCATATACTCATGATAATCCAGTCCGCCAAGATACATCTGCCAGGTTAACGTCGCAGCAATAATAGTGAAAATCAGATTTCCCAGCGAATCGAGAAAGTAGATTTTTCGCTTGGCCAGATTAATGGTAAAGAAATCGACAATCACATGTCCCTTTTTAATCTGACACTCTGTGAGAAACAGGAAGATCGAGATGGCCAGTCCCATCTCAACCAGTTCATAATCACCCTCAACGGTGATGCCAAACAGGCTTCTTCCGATAATACTGATGACGGTCATCAGGGCGAGCAGAATCATAATAAAACCTCCCATCAGCGCCAGCTGACGGGAGATAAACTCGATTCCTCTCTTAGTCTGAGTAAGAAGAGTATACATAGCGGGGCCTTTTACTTGTTGGCCGTTTGATACTTGGCGATAAGTGCGTGGGCTTCATCCAGCAGTTTCTGTGAATCATAGCCGTCTGCTTTCATATCTTTCAGCCAGTCTTCAGTCACAAAGGACAGTTTAGCTTTCCAGATATCCACTTCAGATGGCGGCAGTTGATAGATCTCGTTACCCTGCTCAACGGCCGCCTGTCTGCCAACCGCTTCTGACTCATCGAACAGTGTGCCGATATGACCTGCCAGCTCAATACCGGAGTTGTTATCGATGACCTGTTTCAGATCAGCCGGTAGCGAGTCGTAGGCCTTTTTATTCATGCTGAAAATGAAGGTATTAGCGTAGAGTCCCGGAACTTCAGTGTGGTGTTTAACCAGTTGATGGATTTTCAACGGCTTAACTACTTCGTAAGGCAGTACCGCTACGTCCAGTACACCTTTTGACAGGGCGCTGGGCATCTGTGGTACTGGCATGAATACCGGGTTAGCCCCCAGTTTAGTGAACGCATCAGCCATGGTTTTGTTGGGGGCGCGCAGTTTCATTCCCTCAAGGTCTGCTGCGGTATGAATCGGTTTTTCACGGGCGTGCAGTGAACCCGGTGCATGTACATGCATGGCTATCAGATGGACATCTTTTAGTTCATCAGACATCTCTGTTTCTGCATATTCCTGCATCGCCATGCTCATGGGTTTAGCGTCAGTGGCAATGAACGGTAGTTCAAAAACGGTTGATTTTGGAAAACGTCCCGGAGTGTAACCGGTAACGGTCCAGGAGATATCGACGATCCCTTTGCGTACCTGATCAAACAGAGCGGGTGGTTTTCCACCTAGCTGCATCGCCGGATAGAGGTCGATCTTGATGCGACCGTTTGATTCAGCCATTACCTTGTCTGCCCAGGGCTGCAGGAACTTGGAATGCGCCATAGAAGGTGGTGGCAGGAAGTGGTGCAGCTTAAACGTATATTCCGCTTCGGCAGAGATAGCACTACCGGAGCCTAGTAACAGCGCACACGCAACGAATGAGTGCTTCAGGGTGGATTTAATGCCCATTTTCAGATCCTTTGGATTCTTTATTGTTGTAGGATTCCAGCAAGCTGGTATTTGTATTTATGCATAAACTGTTTAGTTTCGCAACAATTGTAGGTATAAAATAAGTGCCTGCCTTATAGGAATTTGTGTAAGCCAGAGTTTTCTATGCTGATAGATTTGTTTGATATCGGTTGGGTAAGACTTAACTATCTGTTTTTATTATAGATTAAGCCAGGTCAGTCGCGGACCTTGATGGCGAAGATAATTATTTATTAACAATATTGTTGATTAATACAACAATATTTCGTATAAACATAAGCATGATTTTTGAGGCTGGGAAGAAAACCAGCAGTTATCGCTGTATGCAACAGAGGTGTGTAATGGCTGAATACCATTTTATTAAATTTTCTGTAGAGGCCGATATTGGCCATCTGCAACTGAATCGTCCTGAAAAAAAGAATGCGATTAACGATGCGCTCCTGCTTGAGATAGAAGATGTCTTTACTAACATGCCGGAGGAAGTTGCCGTCGTTATTTTGTCGGGCAACGGTCCTGAATTCTGTTCAGGCCTCGATCTGTCTGAGCATGTTGCCCGTGATCCATACGGTGTTGTTCAACATTCCCGCATGTGGCATCGGGTATTTGGTCGTATCGCTAATTCGACTATCCCGGTGGTTGCAGCATTGCATGGCGCGGTGATTGGTGGTGGTCTGGAGCTGGCCTCCAGTGCCCATGTGCGTGTTGCGGATGAAACAACCTACTTCCGTCTGCCTGAAGGGCGGCACGGTATCTTCGTCGGTGGCGGAGCTTCAGTGCGTGTAGGCCGAATTCTTGGGGCCAGCCGGATGATGGATATGATGCTCACCGGGCGAACTTACAATGCGGTTGATGGTGAGCGACTGGGTCTTGCCCATTATTGTGTTGAAAAGGGTAGTGCGCTTGAGAAAGCAACTGAACTGGCCAGGTCGATTGCGCAAAATTCGCGACTGTCGAACTTTGCCATGGTCAGTGGTTTGTCCCGCATAGAAAGTATGTCGATGGATGATGGCTTGTTTACTGAGTCGCTGCTGGCCGGTATGACGCAGACCAGTCCTGAAGTGCAGGAGCGTATTGGTCAGTTCCTGAACAGGAAAAAGAAGTAAACCGATGTTTACCGGCTTGAAGTAAGGTGCACTTTTTATCTCTGAATAGAGAAAGCCGGTCGTAGCAACAAGAACATAATCAGTCGTTTCTGAATAAAAGAAAAATTGAGGACACTCAGATGGATATCAATCAAAAGGTTTTTATCGTTACCGGTGCTAGTTCTGGTCTTGGCGAAGCAGTTGCACGTCGTCTGGTTGATCAGGGCGCATCGGTTGTACTGGCTGATATCAACGAAGAACGTGGCGCTGTGGTCGCTGCATCCCTGGCAGAGAAAGCGGTTTTCTGTAAAACCGATATCACCGATGAACAATCAGCGCAACACTGTATTGATACGGCGGTCACTCAGTTTGGTTGTCTCAACGGTTTGGTTAACTGCGCGGGTATTCCGGGGGCTGAGCGGGTGCTGGGTAAAAATGGCGTGCATCGTCTGGAAACCTTCAACCGTGCGCTGCAGGTTAACCTGCTGGGGACGTTCAATATGATCCGTCTTGCAGCCAGTGTGATGAGTGAACAGGATGCTCAGGGAACCGGTGAGCGTGGTGTGATTATCAATACCGCGTCAGTCGCTGCATTTGATGGTCAGATCGGTCAGGCAGCCTATGCTGCATCTAAAGGTGGTATGTGCGCGATGACGTTGCCGCTGGCACGTGAATTAGCTCGCTTTGGTATTCGTGTCATGACCATTGCGCCGGGTATTTTCAAAACGCCGATGATGGATGTATTGCCGGAAGAGGTGCAAGACTCTCTGGGAGCGGCTGTGCCATTCCCATCTCGTCTGGGAGAGCCGTCTGAATATGCACAGTTAGTACAACAGATTATTGAAAACTGCATGCTGAACGGTGAAGTTATCCGTTTGGATGGTGCTATCCGGATGGCTGCGAAGTAGGTAACGATCATGGCACATTATTCAGCGCCTCTAAAAGATATGGGCTTTCTGTTAAACCATGTAGCAGACAGTCGCCAGTTTGGTCAGATAGAACATTTTGCCGATTTCGATCCTGAGCTGGTTTCTGCCGTGCTTGATGAAGCGTCAAAGTTCGCCGGTCAGGTTCTCTCCCCGTTGAATCAGTCCGGTGATATTGAAGGCTGTCATTTCAATGACGGCGTTGTTACCACCCCTTCTGGCTGGATCGATGCGTATCAGCAGTTTTGTGACAACGGCTGGTTGGGTCTGGCGTTGCCGGAAGCGTTCGGCGGGCAGTCTCTACCGCGCTTTATCGCGGCCGCTGTGCATGAGATGTGGTTGAGTGCTAACCTGAGTTTTGTCATGTTTCAGGCGCTGACTCAGGGCGCAGCCGAGATTCTGTTAGCGGCTAAAGATGATCGTCTGAAGCAGCGTTATCTGGAAAAGCTGGTCACCGGTGAGTGGGCAACCTGCATGTCCCTGACGGAACCGGGTGCCGGGTCTGATCTGGGCAACATTCGCACACGTGCTGTACGGCAGGCGGATGGTACCTATCTGATCAGCGGACAGAAGATCTATATCACCTATGGCGAGCATGATCTTACCGAGAATATTGTTCATCTGGTACTGGCGAAAACGCCGGACTCACCCCCGGGCGGTAAAGGTGTATCACTCTTTATCGTACCAAAATACAAAGTGGACGATGCTGGCCAGTGTGGTGAGCTGAACGATGTTCACTGTGTTTCGATTGAGCATAAAACCGGCTTGCATGGCAGCCCCACCTGTAGCATCAGCTACGGTGATGATGGCGGTGCTATCGGCGAACTGGTTGGCGAAGAGAACCGGGGTCTTGAGTATATGTTCATTTTGATGAACGAAGCTCGTCTGAGCACCGGTCAGCAGGGTGTGGCAATCGGCGAAATGGGTTATCAGCGGGCGCTGGAATATAGCCTTGAGCGTACACAGGGGCGCGATGCCCTAACCGGTGAAACCAATGTGCTGATCGCCCGTCATCCTGATGTTAAACGGATGCTGATGGGGCTTCGCGCACAGGTGACTGCGTTACGTGCGCTGAGCTATCAGATCGCTGCCCGTCTCGATCTGGCCGAAGTTGAGTCTGAAGATCGCGCAGCCCATCTGCGATTTGTTGCGCTGATGACACCGATTTTTAAAGCCTTCTCTACCGAGAGCGGTAACCTGATGGCCGGCACAACGATTCAGGTATTTGGTGGCATGGGCTTTGTCGAAGAGACGGGCGTCGCACAGTACATGCGTGATGCTCGCATCACAACCATTTACGAAGGGACGACGGGCGTACAAGGCAGTGACTTGCTGTTCCGTAAGATTCGAATGGACAAGGGCGCAGCACTGACTCAATTGCTTGAAGAGACTGATGGTATTGTTGTGATTGACTCCCATCAAGACGGTGGCTATCCGACGGCGGTAACGGATGCGGCGGGAACAGATGTTGTGTATGTTGGGCGTATTCGAGAAGATATTTCACACCCTCGCGGAATTAATTTATGGGTAGTTGCCGATAATGTTCGTAAAGGTGCGGCAACAAATAGTGTACAAATCGCAGAGTTGTTAATCGAACAATACCTATAATTGTCAATTCTTTGATGCCAAACAATTATACCACCGTAATTGTTTGGCATTATTCGTAACTTATTGAGTTTCAGTTTAAAGCGGCACGTTCATATACTGAGATAATGTAATCCCGCCAGCTACTTTGCTAATGCTAATTAATGGATATTCAGTGTTTTCTGGTTTATAGTTTTCTCTTAAATCACGATAAATATTATTTTTTGCTCTGGTGTCAGATTAAGTTGTTGAGCTATAACACTTCTCTTTTCATTGGTGTAATTTCTCAAAAAATTGTTATACGATTGCTTTCCCAATTTGTAGTTTAACTTACCTCTCAAAAATTTTTGTGCAAAACCAGGTTTGAATTCATTACTACCATAGTTATATAATTCGTTGATTTGGAAAGTAGGATCGTTAATCCATATGGTTGTATGTCCAAACATATTATAAACATCATCTCCTTGACGGCAAGTTAAAACAGAAATTTCTCCAGCTTCTGATAATTGGGCTTCTGAATTTTGAGACATCAAAAACGAACCCAAAATAATAAGTAGAAATGTAATTTTATTTGGCATATAATTTTGGTCTGAGATTTTGCATTTCATGTGCTAATTCAACTTCTAATGGATCTGAAGATTGTAACAACTCAGTTATGATGTTTTGATAATTTTTGTCATTGCGATTTTGACTGAGTTTATAGTTGGCTTCTATGTTTTTTATTTTCATCTCAAAACCAATAAGACCTTCTAGATGAGCTTCTAACATATCATCGGGCATATCAGAAATGTGGTATCGATGTGGTCGGTTCGTTTCGTAATGCTCTACCATTTTTTTTATGGTGTCCAGCAGTTCTTTTCCTTCTAATTGTCTAAAGTTGCCTGTGCAGTGTATTGCAATATAATTCCATGTTGGTACTTCTTCTTCTTTATACCAGGAAGATGAAATATAATGCTGGGGTCCATTAAAAATAATTAACACAGACATTGAATTTTTCAATAATTGTGCTATTTGATTTTTTTTATTCGTTTAAATTCCGCGTAAGCGAAAGCCTTTAAATAAATAATTTATCAATTTATTATGTTTAGCACAATTTATCATTATTTAAATTACCTTTTTTAAACAATGATAAGCCACCAGCAGTAATAACGTATTCCGCTGGAATAACCATCTTACCAGTTTTATCTATAAATCCCCACATGTTGTTTAAGCAAACAGCTGCCAGTCCTTCTATAAATTCCTCAGTATTATCATATTTTAATTCAACAATCTCCTGTCCATTTTTGTCAATAAATCCGAATTTACCATTTAGTTCAACTTTTGCCAATCCTTCTTTGAACACTCCAATTTCATCATATTTAACAGTAATAAC